>JAZUOX010000047.1:0-37001 GCA_045604905.1 Clostridia bacterium | reverse complement strand
ATTAACGGTAACATTCTATAATCTGCATATTTTTGTATGTTTTGCACAAAAGAGTCTTTGAAATAATATTTATTTTTTACAGTTTGCTTATTGAAATTTGTAGAATTTTGTTTTATTATATAGATGTACCGATAAGGTACTAAACTTTTTTCATTTTCCCTCCTTTTAGTGGCAGACGATTTATCTTGTCTGTCATATTTTTTTTGCATATTTTCCTCCTTTCCCAAGTACATTGTTGTAAAGGAGGATTTTTTATGGAATTAAATATTAAGAACGAAAGCCTGCAACTATGCAGTGCTGTATGCTGCACAAGCAACAATTTTACAGCGGAGTGTGATGTTATAGTCCCTGACACTAAACCCGATATTCTCAAAGTTCTTCAGCTCGGTGCGGATATAAAGTCCGTTTCATTCGAAACCAAGTCCGGCCGTGTGACAGCGTCAGGAACTCTTTGCTTCACAATTTTATATCTTGCAGATGACGAGGAAAAAAGCATAAACACAATTACCTCCTCCTGCGAATTTTCTAACATCATCCGTGACGATGCCATTACTGAATTTATGCTTACATTCGCAGATGTTGATGTAGATAGCCTTAGTCATAACATCGCAAACTGCCGTAAGCTTACTCTGCGCGCATCACTTGTTATGTCTGCCCAGGTATATTCCTGTCGCGACCTTGAAATCATCTCTGATATTGAAGGGGCCTGCACAAAGAGAAGGGAACTTTCTTCCGGAATTATCTGTGCACACAGTCAAAGCACAACTACTCTTTCCGACAGTTTTTCTTTGTCACCTGGCAAAGCCCCTGTCTGTGAAATTTACAGAACTGAAACCTGCATCACAGACAGTGACATAAAGGTAATTGATGATAAAGCAATTATCAAAGGAAACCTCCGCATAACTGTGCTTTATCGGTCTGTTTCCGGAATTGAGCATGTTCAAAGCGAAATACCTTTTGCACACATTCTCCCTGCGGATGGTATACGGGAAGGAATGGATACAGATTATCTTGTAAAAATCCTTAGTGCCACCTCTGAAAGTGCAGAAAATACAAACGGAGAGCAGTGTGTAATAAACTTTTCCATTGACCTTTGTTTCCGTGTTATTGCAAGATGCACAAAAACTGTTGCCTGCATAACAGATGCTTTTCTTCCCCATGGAAATCTTTCATGCAAGCACTCTCCCATTTCGGTAAGCCATACAGAAAAAACCATCTGCCATAACACAGATATTAAGGAAATAATCTCTCTTTCCGAGGACTGTCCACCCATCTTGGAAATATGTCATGTATCTTTACGGCCCGTCATTAAAGAAGTATATCCGGACGGTGCATTTCTGAGAATTAACGGATATGCCGAAGCATGTATTCTTTATATTTCTAATGACAGCTCTTCCCCTGTTTGCAGTTATAAAACCCAGGTTGATTTTTCTACTGCCTGCGAATCTCCCGGATGTGACCTTACCCCCACCGCGGACTGCTTACTAAAGAATTTAAGCTACACAATAAATTCTGAAAATTCAATTGAAATAAGGTGTACTCTGCAAATAAAAGTTGAATGTCTTTGCACCACTGAAGAAAACATAGTATTCAGTGCGGAAGAATGTGAGTACATCCCCCAAAAACGCCCCGGAATCATCGTATCATGCGTATCACCCGGCAGAAGTCTATGGGATATTGCAAAAGATTATGCAATTACTCCTCAGAGTATTCTTTCAGCAAATGCATTAAACTGCGAAGACGATATCAAAGCTCATATGACACTCATTATACCTAAATAATACAAAGCAGGCTCATCAAACAGTGTTTCTTCTGAAATACATCCTGGTGGGCTTGCTTTTTCTGATAGCTTATGATATACTTTTACAAAATATAAAAAGGAAGTGCTATTATGGTAAAAAAAGTGTTGATGATTGGCGCCCATCTTGATGATTGTGATTTTGAAGGCGGTGGTACCGCACTTCGTTATATAGAAGCCGGATATGAAGTTCGTTTCCTTTCTTTATGCAATGGAAGCGGCGGACATCATAAAATGAATATGGAGGAAATTGTTGCACGCAGAAAGAAAGAATCTGAAGCCGTTATGAAACTTACCGGCATTACATACGATGTGTGGAGTGATGTAAACGATTGTGAAATCATAGCAAGTCTGGATCTCAGAAAACGTCTCATCCGATACATAAGAGAATATAGCCCCGACATTATTTTCTCACACCGTCTTAATGACTATCACGCAGACCACCGTAATGCCGCACTTCTTGTACAGGATGCTTCTTATCTTCTCGTTGTTCCGAATTTCTGTCCGGAAACACCCGCTATGCGTTCTATGCCCGTCATTATGTATTTCCACGACAGATTCACTGACCCCATTTTCAGACCGGATGTAGTAGTTCCTACAGACAGCGTAATTGAAAAGAAGTACGCTATGTACGATTGCTATGTGTCTCAAATGTATGAGTGGCTTCCATATGTTGACTGTGTTGAGGAACTGGTTCCTGATGATCCCAAAGAAAGGCTTGAATGGCTCCACTGTCCTCGCGTCCCCCGCGACGGAACACTTCTTACAGTGGAAGACCTCGATTTTCCTCGTATCAGTGCTGCATCCGAATACCGCGAAGCTACCTGCGCAGTGAAGTATCGCGATCTGATTGTTAAGCAGTATGGAGAAGAAGCAAGAGGAACACTTTTTGCAGAGGCATTTCAGCTTTCAGAATACGGCAAAAAGCTTACAAAGGATAATATAAAAGAGTTATTCCCGTGGATTAAAAACTTTAAGTAATTAAACATATTAAGTCAAAAGGGATTCATCATCACGATGAATCCCTTCTTTCATTTCACACTTCGAATTTATCTTTATACTCCTTGTTCAACTAAATCAGCAAATTCTCTTTTTACCCTATTAAGAAATTCTTTCCATGCGTTTTTATCAACAAAAGCATCTTTATCTCCTGCGATAAGCTTTTTGTAGCGTTCGTCAGTTTTATTGTTCCACACATGATTACCTATGAATATATCTACATCACGATCAATAACTTTGTCGATACCTCTGATAAAATCATCTCTTAAGCTGTGTGGCAAACTATATTTATCGAGAAAACTCAATGTCAGAGAGTTGATACCGACACCTCCGTGCATTGCTACATGATATTTCTTTTTGTCTTCTTCAATATCAAAAAAGAGAGATATAGTTCCCGGAGTGTGTCCGGGAGTTGAAACTACTTCTATTTTAGTATTCCCGAGCTCAATCACATCTCCGTCGTACACTATTACATCCGGTGTGAATTTTTCGTAATACACATAACCCAGTTCTGTTGCCCAGGTAAGATCAACAGTTCCGTCAGCATAGGTTTCATCACCATACCCGAGAAAAGTTTTTGCTCCGGTTAGCTCGCAGAATGCCTTTGTACCTCCAAGATGGTCATAATGACCATGAGAATGTATTATGTATTTTACATCATAGGGTGAAAACCCAAGTTTGTAAATAGAATTTACCAAAAGATATAAATTCTGCGGATATCCTGTATCTATAAGGATAAGTCCATCTCCTGTATCTATAAGATGCGACGATGCCGCATAACATCCAATAAAATAAAGATTGCCCTTTATTCTGAAAGGTTCCATATGTTCGGTCCACGGAGTGCACATTTTTGTCATAGCAAAAATCCTCTCTGTTTTATAAATTATTTATGCAAATCCATTGTGTTAATTCTAAGTGCATTTTAACATAAAAGAAAAACAATTGCAAGTTTTTACAAACTATTTTTGCACCGCTATAACCTCGTCGCAATCACAGTTTGTACCATAGATTTCTGCATATTTACTTTATACAATCCCATACAGAAAAAAGGCGGAACGCATAAGCGTTCCGCCTTTTTTAAACCTTAAAGGTCAATTATTTAGCTAAGAGAGCTGTTACAACTGCATATGTTCTGTTGAAAATAGCTGCTGCTTCTTCTCTTGTAATGTTGCTTGTGGGGTTACATTCATTAGCTTCTGTACCCTTAACAATACCGAGCTTAGCAAGAAGCTGTACGCCATCCTTAGCATAAGATGCAATTTCATCAGCATCTGCAAATGCTACTTCTTCGCCTTCTACTGCAAATTCTTCACCAAGAACTGCCTTGATAAGTCTAGCTGTAGTTGTCATAACATCCTGTCTTGTGATGTTTGCTGCACCGTTAACGATGATTTCACCATTAGCGCCTGTGCCGATACCTGATGTGATACCGGTCTGAGCTGCCCAAAGGTCAGACTCGTATGCCCAGTTATCTTCAGCTGTATCAACCTTAACGCTGGGCTGTATGGGAAGTTCAACACCAACGAGTTTAGCAAAGTTCATCTGAAGTCTGAATGCTTCTGAACGTGTAAGGTAAGCTGTAGGAGCAAATGTGTTTTCTCCTCTACCGTTTACAAGACCAAGTTCTGCTGCCTTGTGAACCTCTGCATCTGACCATCTGCCAGCTACATCTTCGAACTTCTTAGCAGGATCAACGGGAGCTTCAGGATCAACGGGAGCTTCAGGATCTACAGAAACATCAGGATCTACGGGCTTGCCGGTTGTTCCAGACTCTACAACGGGAAGCTTTGTGGAGCCACCGCCGCCACCGCCGCCACCGCTTGATGGCTTCTTAGTCTTAATAACAACGGGGTCTGTTTCTGTTGTGCCTACACCATTTGTTACCTTAGCAACAAATGAATATTCTGTGTTCTTTTCAAGTCCTTCGAAAGGATAGATGTACTTGCCATCTTCGTCAGCAACGATTTCTACGAATTCGTCTTCATCTTTCTTAACTTCTACCTTTGTGATGTCGCTACCATTAGCCTTTGCAGTAACTTCTACTGTAATAGAGTTCTTTGTTCTCTTAACATCATCAATTACTACTTCACTGGGAGCCATTGCAGGAACTTCAATTGCGTCTGCAATAACTTCTCCTGTATAGTTAGCATTAGCTGCTACTGCCTTAGCAGAAACTGTCTGACCGAAGTCAGCATAAACAACTTCATATGTTTCGCCTTCTGCTTCTGCATTAGCACCTGTCCAAACGATTGTGTAAGAACCTTCGTCAAGACCATCTACTGTAGCTGTGATTACACCTTCTTCAAGTGCAAGTGTAAGTGTACCTTCAAGATCCTTGGGAGCAATTGTAACTTCAATTACTACAGGAGCTGCTGAGTAAATATCACTTACGAGAGTAGCTACGATTGTGTAAGTACCTGCTTCTGTAGGAGCTGTTTCGCTTTCTTCGTAAACAGTTTCCCCTCTGCCCTTGTATGTTACAACAACTTCTGCAGCTTCATCAACTTCACCTTCAACGGGAGCCCATGTGGGTGCGTCAAATACGAAATCTGTGCCGTATACAACTGTTGTTTCATCAATTGCAAATGTAACTGTTGCAGGATCCTTATATGTGATGCCTACTGTAACAGTCTTTTCAGATGTTACTGTAAGATATTCTACAGATGCGAATGTTTCGTCCTCAATTGTAAGAGTAACTGATGCGTCTGAACCTTCAGCAACATCTGCTGCTGCTGCCTTAACATCATCAATTGTCTTATCCCAAACAATTTCAAGAGCTTCTGTTGACTCGCCGTCACCATAGTTAAGAACTACTTCTGCGGGAAGACCGAGGTCAGCAAGTGTTTCAGCTGCTTCTGCTGCTGCCTTTGTTACTGCAACGCTTGCAAGAGCTTCTGCAAATTCAGCATTTACAGGATTAACTGTAGCTGTTGCTGTAACTTTAACATCCTCAACATTGAGGTTTGTGCTTGTAAGAGTACCTACATAAGTATATGTACCACCCTTAATGTTGAATGCTTCTGTTGCATCTGCCCAAGCAATTTCAACACCTTCTTCAACAAGACCTTCACCGTAGTTAACATCTACTGTTGCGGGAAGTTCCATTGCTGCCTTAACAGCTGCTGCATCTGCTGCACCTGCTGCAAATGTAGCATCAAATTCACCTACAACGCTTGTAGCTACTGCAGGTTCAATTGTAAGAGTTGTGTTGATTGTCTTTTCAATCCAACCAGCACCACCAAGTGTAACTGCAACTGCATATGTACCTACATTCTTAACTTCTGCAGGCTCATAAGCAATTTCAGTAACTTCGATACCAAGGTCTTCAAGGTCTGCTTCAAGAGCTTCTGTATCGAATGCCTGTACTGCACCATTGTATGTAGCTGTCTGACCATCAATTTCTGTTACAGCTGTGATTTCTTCAGGTTCTTTTTCAATAACTGAAATTTTACCATCGATTGTCTTTACAAAGAGTGAAACATCATTAAGTTCTCCGTCTTTTGCCTGCTTAAGAGTCAATGTTACAGGGAACTCCTTAACTTCTGATACAGGAACAGTCAATACAAGTGTTGCCAAAGTACCAGTCTTTGTATCTACACCTGCACCTGACATATCTGTAAAGCCAATCTTTGTGGGATTCTTACCCATGGGGGGCTTAGATACAGCAAGTGAATCTCCAATTATAAAATTAGTACATGTTATAGTTTCATCGAAAGCTACTTCAAGCTGGAATGAACCTACATTAACTACGCCTTCTAATTCAATCGGCACATTAACTTCAGCAGTTCCTTCACCTAAAACAGCACTCACATTTTTAGCTGTAATAATTGCTTTGGGCTCAACTTCAACTGAAATTTCACCTGAAACAACTTCGATCTTGCCTGAAACATCATTAAGCTCACCATCTTTAGCCTGCTTAAGAGTCAATGTTACAGGGAACTTTTTCACTTCGTTTGTGGGAACGCTTAATACAAGTGTTGCCAATGTACCTGTCTTTGTATCTACGCCTGCACCTGACATATCTGTGAAACCAATCTTTGTAGGGTTCTTACCCATAGGAGGCTTAGATACAGCAAGCGAATCTCCGATTACAAAATTAGTACATGTTATAGTTTCATCGAAAGCTACTTCAAGCTGGAATGAACCTAAGTTAACTACACCGTCAAGTTTTATCGGCACATTAACTGTTGCATTTTCTGTGCCATACTCCACAACAGTGTTTTCAACAGTAATTGTTACATCAGGGTCTGCTGCACTAACACCAACAGGTACAATCATAGCAACAAGCATCGCAAATGCACAAATTACTGAAAGCATTCTCTTAATTTTCATATTGCATTCTCCTCTCTATCAGAGTTCGGGCCAAACAGCATCCAACTCAGCAACGCTGTAACCAATTGCCTTTCTAACAATCATATAAGCATCTGTTGTTGTAGGCTCTTCATCTGCATCAATATCGCAAACATCTGCATTGAAATCAGCTACTTCATAACCGATTGCATATCTAACAACCATATAAGCGTCTGTTGTTGTAAGTTCTTCGTCTCCGTCAACATCACCAAGTCTAGCACCTGTATCAGGTTCATCTCCGCCACCCTGCTGTGCCTCAGTAACTGTTACAACCACTGTATCTGTTACACCTGCAGCTGCTGTAACTGTGATGTTAGCTGTACCAGCCTTAACACCTGTAACAACACCTGTTGCTGCATCAACTGTAGCTACATCTGTAGCATCAGATGCCCATGCAAGGGTGTATGTAGCGTCAGCATCAGTAACAGTTGCTGTAAGAGCTACTGTCTTACCTTCTTCAACAGTGGGAGCTGCTTCGTTAATTTCTACTGTCTTAACAGTAGGAGTAGGAGCTGCTTCTGTTGAAAGAGTACCGATGAATGTAGCTTCATCAAGTTCTCCACCACCGATATACACTTTGTATGTACCTTCGTTCTTGAGATCCATAGGAGCAAATGCGTCAAAAGAAATTTTGTTATCTGCTGCGCCTACCTGATCAATGTAGCGAATTGTAGCTTCGTCAAGTACGAAAGCTTCATCGCCTGTTGCTTCGATTACAACCATACCAAACTGTGTATCATCGTCTGCAGTTACTGCATATTCGATTTCATACAAACCGTCTGCGTCAGGTGTGTAAACCTTTGCTTCTGCGCTTGCTACAAGTGTGAAAGCAAGTGCGATCATCATAACAATGATGATTGATGAAAATAATTTTTTCATATTTTGCCATCTCCTTTTTAATAAAAAATTTATTTAATTAAATTAAATTCTTCATTATTCCGGATGAGTCCTCTATCCTCACCCGACTCCACTATATATAATAGGAAGCTTTTCGTTTTTCTTACCGGTTATCAGAATATTCCGTTGAAAAGGAATGTCACGAGGATACCTTCCAGTACAGCGGCTTCTGCCTGTCCGCCCTCAATCCAAGGATTGTCTGCCGGAGTAATTATAACAAGCTGATTTGCCTGATTCCATTTAACATCATAACCGAGTTCTTCCGATATAAATCTGATGGGAACCATTGTTCTGTTCTCGACAACTTCAACGGGAGCTTCGTATGTAACTACTTTGCCGTTTGCTTCGATATCTGCTGAATTAAATGTGATTTTTATTTTGTTTTCACCTTTAACTACATAGCAGTAATCCCAGCCATCTTCCCACTGAACTTCTGCACCAAGAGTTTCACTAACAAAACGGAGAGGTACGAGTGTTCTGTCATTTTTTAAATAGGGAACAACTTTTGAGTTGTCAGAATCAATTGCTGTTGATTTACCAAATGCATATGCGCTGCCAACATTAAGCTTGAGAGCGATTACATCCTGCTTGCGATTTTTTATAGCCTCATCCTTTAAAGCTACTTCAGGATTTTCTAAGACAGTAATTTTTCCGTCTACAGTTTCGAACTGTTCAACTAGGCTTTGAGCATCTTCTTTCTCATCGAAAGCAGTTACTACTTTCAGTTTTAAATCAAACTCTTTTGCTTCACTTGCAGGGACAATAAAAGTCAAGGTTGCAAAGGTTCCATTTTTTGCTTCAACACCTTGAAGAGATGTATCCAAAAAGGCAAGGACAACGGGGTTTGTATTCTTCGCTGGCTCAATAACACCAGGAAGAGCATCCCCTATCTTACACTCAGAAAATATTACACTTTTATCAAAGCTAACTTCCAACTGAAGAGCTGTTAACTTTGCAGTTCCCTCAAATGTAATCGGCACTTCAACCGTCGCATTGTCTTCAGCATATTCAACGGTAGCTTCACCTATAACAAACTTTGCTTTTTCTGCATTTTCTGCAAAAACAGTCATACCCAGTGCAAGTGCGATAACAAGCACAACAGAAACAATCTGCCAAACTTTTTTCATTTTCATTTCACCTCACTTTAAGTGTATAGCCGTCGCCATCATAGATGTCAATTTTCTTTGATGAGGCAGACTTCTACCGATTTTCGTTTTTATTATAGCATACGCTATTTTTTTTTGCAAGTATTATTACAAATTTTTTACGAGTTTTTTTATGTTTTTTTATTCCAACTTTTCCTTATTTTTCAATAGAATTCCTCTTTGTTTTTTGCAAGTTTTTTCACTTTACACCTACTGTTTTCCAAACATTTTTTCACACATTTTTAACATTTGGCTTTACAAGGGCATTTATATATTTTTTAAAAGCGAATTTATGTGTTTTTTAAGTTGTTTTAAAGCGCTTTTACTTTACACGCAACCAAAAAGAACCTTTCCAAGCACGGAAAGGTTCTTTACACTTGCATTTTACTTTCTCATTTCGTTGAGAAGCTCTTTTGCACCATCTACTATTCTTTCAGCAACGCCTGCTTTAAAAGGCGAAGTGCGCGCTTCATAGCCACCCTCATCATATGCAGACTGCACAGGAAAATATCCCATATTTCCGTTTGTAAGGGCACAGGGCATTATCATTCTCCAACCCTCTGCCTCTTTTATTTTGACACCAATTTCGGTGAAGGGTTCACCGGGGATACCTATCATTACTACATCACCAATTTTAATGCCGGTAAGGTTAAGCATAAAGTTTTCCGGACCATTTTCCATATTGCACATACGAAGTGCTTCTGCAACAACTGTTGTAAGCTCCATCGCAGTGTAAGGAATTTCGTCATCTCTGCCTGCATCGTGAAGCTCTTTATACTTATGTGCTAAGGGAAGCGCTTCCTTAGGTGGAACATTTGCAGGAATGGTAACGATTTTTTCAACAATGTCAATATCATCAACATCAATATATTCAACCTTGTCATACACCTGAAGTACTGTACCTGCAAGAGCACGACCAACAAAGCGCGCCATTCCGGGGCTCTTCATTTCGTTATCAAAGCTGATTTCTGTATCGTTCATATCGCCGCCTTCGGGAAATACATGTGTACTTCCAACGTCACCCTCTGCACCTGCATAGAACATACATTTCGTGCCATCAAGTGCTTTTTCAACAGTTCTACGCATCCATCCGGGCCAGTCTGACGAGAACAATTCACCGTTTATTGTATCAGCGTGAACACCGTAGTTAACGAGAACAATGCTCTCCCCACCCTCACGGTCAAAGCGAAGAATGTGCACTCTCTGGTCAAGTTCTCCGATGGGATGGTCTATGTTAGGGTCACCTACAGGCGGACAGGTCATTGTAGAACCGTCTTTCATTTTATAACGACGGATATACGCTACTCTTTCAGGAGCATAGCCTGTAATAAAGCCCATTTTCGCATTTTTAATATCAGCAAGTGCCATTACAGTACAGTCAACTATTCTGTTTATTACAAATTCCGCATATTTTCTGATTACTTCCTCATCAGCTTCAAATGCACTTGTAGGCACAAGCAGTGCACCTGTATGTGTATGAGTTGCAGCAAGAAAGATATTTTCCCCGGGAATTCCTGTTTTTTCTGTAATTCCCTCTTTCACCTTTTCGATAATGCACTTATCAACTCCGCAGGTGTCTACACTTATAAGCGCAATGTTCTTACCATTACAGGAAAGAATCATAACCTCACTCATCAAATCATCAAGAAAACCCTTTCCGAATCTGGGGATATAATATCCTGATACGCCTGCACCAAGAGGTGGGTTTATGTTTACCTCTGCATAGCCTACTTTGAAATTACTCATACCAATTCTCCTTTTTCTACTACTATTTCACCTTCAAGCATTACCTTCTGCACGTTGAATCTGTCATCAACAAACACAAGGTCTGCGTTTTTATCATAATCGATTGAACCGAATTCGTCATCCATACCAATTGCCTTTGCAGGGTTGGTAGATGCCATCAGAAACGCCTGCGCAATACCGCAATTTGTACTCTGCATAATATTCCGGCAAGCCTGGTCCATAGTCATTTTACTGCCTGCAATTCCGCCCTGAGGGTCAAAGTTAAGGTCTGTAACGTGACTAAGATGTGCCGGCGGAACGTTGTTATGTATTGTGCTGTCTGTAACAAGCACTATTTTTTCAATGCCTTTTGTATGAATAAGAAGCTGCTGCATCTCCGGATCAACGTGAATTCCGCAGGAATCGCTGATTAATTCAGCGTACATTTCCGTCTCTTTCATACAATACTCATCAACACCGTAATTGCGGACACCTGCTTTGTAAATCTGTTTCTGATGTGTTGCATTCATTGCGTGAGTAAGGATTGTCGGCTTATACTTAGTTCCGTATCTGCGGATGTGCATAGGCCACGCTTCCGTGTGACCGATTGCAATTTTTACATCGGGATTAACCTTTCTCGCATATTCAAAGAACGGTTTAAGGTCGTCACGTTCAGGGTCAACTGTCCATACTTTAACGTCTGTACCACCTTCATCAACAAACACCTTATAATCCTTCTCCTCTACCCCACCGTGCCAGGGATTTGTAGCAGAGTGGGATCCGTGGTTGGGATTTGTATAAGGTCCCTCCATATAAATACCCTTAATAACTCTGCTCTTTTTCATACCCTCACGAATACTGCGGATAGCTTCTACAAGCTTTTCTGTATTCATATGATAATCAGGCGTTCCCAGAAGGGATGTTGTACCCCTTTTAAGAAAATACTCTGCAGCTTCCACGGGGTGAAAACAAGTTGATTTACCGTCACCACCGTGAACGTGTATATCCACAAATCCGGGACCTATATAAGCACCGCTAGCATCGATTATTTCTGCATTTTCGGGAATTTTTACATCTTTTTCTTCCCCGAAATCTTTAATTCTTCCATTTTCTATTACGATTACACCGTTCCAGATAATACCCCGTTCAGTAACTACCTGGGCGTTTTTTACTACTTTCAGCATACGATTTCACCCTCCAGCATTACCTTTTTGATATTGAACTTGTCATCAACAAATACAAGGTCAGCATTCTTTCCAATATCTATTGAGCCGATTTTATCATACATTCTGATAGCCTTTGCCGGATTGGTAGAAGCCATCAAAAATGCCTGTGCAATACCGCAATTAGTACTCTTCATCACGTTTTTACAAGCCTGATCCATAGTCATCTTGCTACCTGAAATACCGCCACGCGAATCAAAGTTAAGATCTGTAATATGAGCATACTCCGGTGGCGTGGGGTTGTCGTGCACCGTGCTGTCGGTGATCAAAATAACTTTATCTATACCTTTTGTATGAATAAGAAGCTGCTGCATCTCCGGATGAACGTGTATGCCACAGGAATCGCTTATCATTTCTGCGTACATATCTGTTTCCTTAAAGCAATACTCATCAGGGCCGAAGTCACGAGTTCCGCCATATCTTGGTTTTCTGCCTGTTGCATTCATACAGTGTGTCATAATTGTGGGTATGTAATTTGCACCGAGTGCCCTTATTTCATCGGGAGTTGCTTCAGTATGACCAAGGGCGAAAATAACATCAGGGTTAACCTTTCTTGCATATTCGAGGAAAGGCATAAGATTCGGAAGTTCGGGAGCTATAGCCCATACTTTTACCGCATCACCTGCAGCATCTACAAACTGTTTATAATCTTCCTCGTGGACACCATGACGCCAGGGGTTATTAAAAGCACTTGCACCGTAGTCAGGGTTCATATAAGGACCTTCGCAGTAGATGCCCTTGATAACCTTAGTTTTTTTCATTCCTTCTCTGACCGTGTGCATCGCTTCAACAAGTTCTTTTGTATTTTCGCTATAGCCCGGTGTTGCGAAAATTGTAGTTTCACCATGACTGAGGAAGAAATTTGCCGCTTCAACGGGGTTTGTATATGTGGAATAGCCACCACCTGCGTGTACATGTATATCAACAAACCCGGGACCGACATAAGCACCATTTGCATCTATTATTTCTGCACCTTCAGGAATTTTCACTTCTCTGCAGCTGCCAAATTCTTTAATTTTATCATTTTCAATAATAATTGTGCCATCCCAGAGAATACCTCTTTCAAGAACAATCTGGGCGTTTGTTATTGCTACAATTTTTGTCATAAAAAGCACATCCTTCCTAAGTATAATTATACCTATACACCTGAATAAAATCAAGAGACAAATTCCAATATTCAGGACAAAAACAAATTTTTTTCAGACAAAAAACGCTCTGCCAAGTGGCAGAGCATTGAACTTATTCTTTTTCAAAAACAGTCTTAAGATTTGAATGGTATTCATCTCTGGTTATATGCGCATAAAGCTCTTCTGCAGAAGATGCAAAAGCAATCACACATACAACTATGCAATAAACTGTCATATACGGAGTAAGAAAAGCATACGGAGCGCAAAACACCGCAAAGCCGGTAAGCTTATTAAGATAAGTATGCAAAGATGCAAAGCAACGATACTTAACAAATGCTGTTATATACGCTGCAATTCTTACAAGAACAACAACACCTATCGCTATCCATATCTGAAAGGAAACGTTTTCAAGAAGCTTTGCGAAAATTTTAAACACCATTACAGCATAGAACAAAAGGTCTGCTACACTGTCAAGCTTAGTGCCGAATTCACTGATTGAATTTGTTTTTCTTGCGACAAATCCGTCAAGAACATCAGTAATTCCCGCCAGGGTGTATATCACAAAAAAAGGTGTCCCGAAAGGCTTTGTAAAAAGCAGGCATATCGTCCCGAGAATGCGAAGCATCGTTATGAAGTTAGGCAAATACTTTAATTTGAACATTTTATCGAACCCCTCATAGCATTACAAGGTATTCTAACATAAATTTGTCAAAATTTCAAGTATAATTTTCATCTCTGTCGTTTTCTGTCTTTTTGCTCTTGATTTTCAACATTTCTGTAATTTCATTGTTTCTTCCGAATATACATCCGTAAACGATATTAGATACCTCTTCTATAGTTTTTTCGCATCCATCTTTCAACCATTCGGTTATTACAGCAGTTATTCCGTTAAGATAAAACATCATCGTATACTTTCTGTCAGCAATTGGATAATTGTATTTTTCTAAAATCGGGTTAAATATATTTTCATACAATCTTTGAAAAATATCATTAAAGCCAAAAGAATCTGAATGAGCAAGAACTGTTGCAAGCACGCGCTTGTTCTCTTTGACATATGACAGATACGGATATAAGTACTCATCTGATATAAAAATCAGACTTTCAGGAGAACTTTCTTCAAATTTGTTTGACAAAGTTTTTCTGTCTACATTAAAATACGCTGTAAATTCATCAAGCAGCAATTCTACAGTTTCATCAAGTAAGTCAACGGTATTTTCATAATGAAGATAGAATGTTGTGCGGTTAACTCCTGCCTTTTTGCAAATTTCGCTGACTGTTATGTACTCAAAAGATTTTTCTTCGAGGAGGGATATCAGTGCCTTATCCATCTTTTTCGCAGTATTAAAATATTTGCTTTCTGATTTATTCATCTGGTTCCCTCCTGTTAATTTAATCTTCTTCGCTTATTTTACGGGCAAGCTCTACAATTTCATATGCATATTTGGCTTTGCCTTTTTCAAGCATTCTTCTGTAGATAGGATAGTTTATTCCGCAAAGAATAAAACCTATACTACCTATAACGATTCCTGAAACCATTGCACCTGCTCCGCTTCCGATCACCTGCATTGCAAGGCACATTCCCGTTCCTGCAATAAGAGATGAAACGATACCAAAAGTGTAAGTGAATATTGTTGCAGGAAGTTTTGCTCTGTTATCAAGTTTCTTCAATGCAACTATTTTTGAATTATCCTTTGGAGCATAATCCTTTGCTATTGCCTCTGCTAAAATTTTGTCTGTGTTCATAATACAACCTCCTTTAATTTACATTTAAAGTATAAATCAAACTCAGAGGTAAAGTGAACAACACAATTTGCACTTTCTGTTGTTTTAAACTTTTTTATTATTTTATCACAAAAACCTTCTGTTTTCAACTGTTGATATGTTTAATAAACTCCTTTTAGCCTGCTGCCTCTCATGGTTCGAGTCCCTGAATTCCCCACCAACATAATTTTTTCTCTTGGGCCTTTAGTTTGAGCGTTGCAAAACAATCCGGTGAATTGTTTTGCAGCTCAAAGTCCCTGCGAGATGAAAGCGAGTCTTTGACGAAGCTTGAATCCGTTTCTGCAGAGCAGAAAAAGCCTCACCAACGAAAAAAGGACGCCTATTGGCGTCCTTTGCACCGGGCCTTCAGTTTGAGCGTAGCAAAACAATCCGGTGAATTGTTTTGCAGCTCAAAGTCCCTGCGAGATGAAAGCGAGTCCTTGACGACGCTTGAATCCGTTTCTGCGGAGCAGAAAAAGCCTCACCAAACAAAAATGCCACCCAATCGGGTGGCATCTGTTTGGTGGGCCTTCAGGGACTCGAACCCCGGACCGACCGGTTATGAGCCGGTTGCTCTAACCAACTGAGCTAAAAGCCCTTGTGGTGACCCGTACGAGATTTGAACTCGTGTTACCGCCGTGAAAGGGCGGTGTCTTAACCGCTTGACCAACGGGCCACGTTTCGCATAGAGTCTACTCTGTAGCGAACATTAAAAGTATACTATACTATTTGCGGTTTGTCAAGATTTTTTTACTAAAATATAAAACGCGGTTGCGTAATGCAACCGCGTTCCGGATTTAAACAACTTATGCAAGTTCAGCGAAGTACTTAATTGTACGAACCATCTGGCTTGTGTATGAGTTTTCGTTGTCATACCATGAAACAACCTGTACCTGGTAAAGGTCTTCACCGATAGGAGCTACCATTGTCTGTGTAGCATCGAAGAGTGAGCCGTATGTGATACCGATGATATCAGAAGATACGATCTGATCTTCGTTGTAACCGAATGAATCACTTGCCTGAGCCTTCATAGCAGCGT
This sequence comes from Clostridia bacterium, assembly GCA_045604905.1. Lineage (GTDB taxonomy): Bacteria > Bacillota > Clostridia > UMGS1883 > UMGS1883 > UMGS1883. Next base: position 20,937 of record JAZUOX010000047.1, on the reverse strand, counting down.
TGATAGCTTCCTTAGTTACATCCTTACCCTTTACAACAGCTGTAAGAATAGTTGTTGAACCTGTGGGAACAGGAACACGCTGAGCAGCACCGATAAGCTTGCCGTTAAGTTCAGGAATTACAAGACCGATAGCCTTTGCAGCACCTGTTGAGTTGGGAACGATATTAACAGCGCCTGCACGAGCACGGCGAAGGTCGCCCTTTCTGTGAGGACCATCAAGAATCATCTGGTCACCTGTGTAAGCATGGATTGTAGCCATGATACCTGACTGGATGGGAGCGTAATCGTTAAGAGCCTTTGCCATAGGAGCAAGACAGTTTGTTGTACAAGATGCTGCAGAAATGATTGCATCATCCTTTGTAAGTGTGTTTTCATTTACGCTGAATACGATAGTCTTAAGGTCATTACCTGCGGGAGCAGAAATAACAACTTTCTTAGCACCTGCATCGATATGAGCCTGTGACTTTTCCTTTGAGCAGTAGAAACCTGTACATTCGAGTACAACATCTACATTAAGAGCGCCCCAGGGACATTCTTTAGCATCCTTGATAGCGTAGATTTTGATTTCCTTACCATCAACTGTGATGCTGTCTTCACCAGCTACTACTGTATGTCCGTCGTATCTGCCCTGTGATGTGTCATACTTAAGAAGATGTGCAAGCATCTTAGGATCTGTAAGATCGTTGATTGCCACTACCTCATAACCTTCTGCACCGAACATCTGACGGAATGCAAGACGTCCGATACGGCCGAAACCGTTAATTGCAACTTTTACTGCCATTTTAAAACATCCTTTCGTGTTTAAAAAATATATAATAAAATTTTTATTATAAGACTACTATTGTTTCGATCACGGGTGTAACAACAGGTGACTGTCCGTCAAATCCAACGGGAGTTTCTGCAATTTCATCCACAATTTCAATACCCTTTGTTACCTTGCCGAATGCTGCGTAGCTACCGTCAAGATGGGGTGCGTCTTCATGCATAATAAAGAACTGACTTGATGCACTGTTAGGATTCTGACTTCTTGCCATCGAAATAACGCCACGGGTATGACGAAGAGTGTTATTAAAGCCGTTCATCGCAAATTCCCCGACGATTTTCTCATCACTTCCGCCCATGCCATTGCCCAGAGGGTCACCGCCCTGAATCATAAATCCTTTTATAATTCTGTGGAAAGTAAGACCATTGTAGAATCCACTTTCTACCAGTTTCTTAAAGTTAGCTACGGTTACGGGAGCAATTTCAGGATAAAGCTCAAGCTCAATCTCTCCCCCGCCTTGCATAGTAATTTTAACATTTACGTTTTCTGCCATAGTATTCGCCTTCCTGTATAAAAACTACAAATCAGTATTATTATATCGTTTTAGTTTCTTTAATGCAAGTATTTTTTTAGTTTTTTTATCCAATTATATCAGTTTTGAGATGTTTCTTCTGTTTCTTTGTAACCGAAAACTTCTTCCTTCATCACCTTGATTTCGCTATTGACAGGTTTAACGTAGGAAGCACCGTCAACAAAAGTATGTGGCAATGTGACTGTCTGGATATTTTCAGTACCTATTGAGAGAAGCTGCGATCCACACTCAACAAAATCATCAGGACTCATAGATGTTTCGATATTTTTTATAACTATTGAATAGATGTCGTCAATCTTTCCTACATATTTAGGTTTAAGCTTCTGTTCTGCCAAAGCATGAAGGAACTTCTGCTGCACTGCTATTCTGTCAATATCTCCGTTGGGATAATGTCTGAAACGCACAAGCTGTTCGGCCTTATCTCCGTCAAGATGTTGCTCACCTTTTTTCAGATTTATGTTAAGATCCTGAAACGGATCCCTGTAACGCATATTCTGCGGAACATTAAAATCCACACCCCCCAGTGCATCTATACATTCCCTGAAAGCTTTTGTATCAACTTTCACAAAATGATGTATCGGTATGCCGGTAAGCTCTTTGATTGCAAGTATTGTATCCTCTGCACCTGTTTCTTCTTTTTTGTTATAGAAAGCAGAATGTACTTCATTGATTTTACTACTTCTGCCACGATACTTGAACCAGGTGTCTCTGGGAATGCTCATCACTATTGCTTTGTCTTCAACAGGGTTTATCTGAGCAAGCATAATAACGTCTGTCAGAAGACCACTTTTGTCAGTACCGAGAATAAGCACATTATACTTTTCTTTTTTTATTGAAACATCCTCGAGTGTATCATCATCAAAAGATTCAATAACTCTGTTACTATATGGCGTGGTATATACTTTGGCACAGTAAATGCCACTTACCACAGATAAAATCATTAGCAGACTAATCAGAATTGAATTCAGAACAACAAGAGCTTTATTTGTTTTTTTCTTTCTTCTATGCATATAAAAAACCTCACTATATATACACTGTCACATAAATTCACATATTATCCTTGTAGATTTTACCACATTTTATTCCATAAGTCAACGAATAAAACTTACAAGTCGAAAAATTAAAAATTTCTTCACATTTTGTTGCTTTCTGGCATATATATAAGGATAGAATTATTTTTTTAATTTTTGCCAAAATATTTTCAAAAAAGTATTGACAAATAAAAAACCTTTTGTTATAATAATCAACGTTGTCGGCACTGACAACAGCCAAATGGGAGCATAGCTCAGCTGGGAGAGCATCTGCCTTACAAGCAGAGGGTCATAGGTTCGAGCCCTATTGTTCCCACCATTTTGGCCCGGTAGTTCAGTTGGTTAGAACGCCAGCCTGTCACGCTGGAGGTCGAGGGTTCGAGCCCCTTCCGGGTCGCCAATTTGCCTTTGTAGCTCAGTTGGTAGAGCAATGGACTGAAAATCCATGTGTCACTGGTTCGATTCCAGTCGAAGGCACCATTTACGCGGGAGTGGCTCAGTGGTAGAGCGTCACCTTGCCAAGGTGAACGTCGCGAGTTCGAATCTCGTCTTCCGCTCCAAACACAAAAGACGCGACTTAGCGTCTTTTGTAATATGGCGCCATAGCCAAGTGGTAAGGCAGAGGCCTGCAAAGCCTTTATTCCCCAGTTCAAATCTGGGTGGCGCCTCCAAATAAGAACCATAATTTTGATACGAAATTATGGTTCTTTTTCTTTGCCTAAAACCTTGTTAATAAAGGGTCTTATATAATAAGTAAAAAATAATTTTTAATGTCTGTTATCTCTTATAAATCACTACGAAACTTTTCTAAACAAAAATGCACCGAGAAAAGTTTCGTAGTGAAACGAGCGGTGCATTTTGTTCGCTATTAAGATAAATTGGAATATGATGGACTAATTACTTTTACACACCTGTATAATTTTATCTGCAGCACCTCTTGCACCGGAAGAGTTTTTAAACCAAACTGAAATCTTTTTGGCATTTTGCTTATAAATACAATCACTAAATATTTTATTTATTGCACTCAGAACGGATGCTCCGTCTGATTTATCAATTTTTATACCGGCACCAAGCTGATTAACTCGCTCGGCAACGCCTTTTTGCTCTGATGTTTGAGGTAGCATAACGAGTGGAACTTCAAAATATAAACTTTCACTAACACTGTTCATTCCGCAGTGTGATACAAAGGCATCTGCTTTTTCTAAAACAGCAATTTGGTCAACATATGAATAAATTGATATGTTTTCCGCTAGCTCTCCAAAAGCCTCGATAGACATTAAATTACCAACAGACATAATTACCTGATAATCTGTATTTGTTAAAGCTGATATACAGCTTTTGTAAAAAGACATCATATCATTATTTACAGTTCCCATGGATATATAAATAAGTTTATCCATCTTTTTTTCTATTTTTTCTGTTGCAGGACGAATTGAAGGGCCAACAAACGCGTACTTTTCCGAAAAAGTTTCTGAACAAGGTTGAAACTCAGGAGATGTATATACAATAGTATGTGTGCTATCGTCATTGCCGATAATATCAAAAATATTTTTTATGGGATACCCCTTATCCTTTAGTCTTTTGACTTGTTTCGATGTTTTTGGCATGGCAAAAAGCATCTTTAACAAATCTCCAAGACCTTGTTTCATAATCTTTGCTGAATACTGATTAAATGCAAATGTTGTTGTTGATGAAACAAAAGGAATACCAAGCTTTAGTGCAACGGCTTTTCCCCATAATGCCATAGAATCTGCCACGACACAATCAGGCTTAAGCTCTGCCATATCCCTGCAAACCTTGTCATCAAGAGCCAATGTGGTATCTACCAATATCTTTGTAGAAAATGCTAAGTCTTTTCCTACGCGAGTAGAGTCTTTGGCACTCAAGTTTTGCTGTGTATCATAATCATCGCAGGATATAAATGTTGCACCTGCTGACTCGATTTTTTCACGCATTGTGTTATATGAATAATACCATACCTGATGTCCACGAGAAACAAGTTCCTTGACAACACCTAAAGTGGGGTTAGTATGTCCGTGTGCAGGAATACAAAAGAAAACTATTTTGTTCATATTTTTACTCCTCTATTACAGAAAAAACTTGTTTGATAGTATCTAGTTGTTTTTCTTTGGGAAGAATTGCAATTCCTCGACTGGTATCACCGAGAACCAAAATCTCATCTCCCGGCTGAAAGTCAAATATTTCTCTTGCTTCTTTAGGGATAACAAACTGTCCCTTTTCGCCTATTTTTACCATCCATGCATATTTACCTTCGTGTATATTCATAGTTATCTCTCCTATGTATGATTAGTATGAATAATCATACTAAATTTTTATAAAAATGTCAATAAGATAAGAAATGTTCATTGTAAAATAATCTATTGCACTTTGCTCTGCAGATTTACTCGTATAAAAAATTAACCGTTAGTGGCAAAAAGAACGACTTTTCCGATAGAATTGTCGTTCTTTTTTGTGTTTGTGTCCTTGCAGACAAAGCTCAAATACAGGCAATGGTATATTATATGCAGAAAACTGCCTCGATCGAGGCATTTTTCTCTTTCATGAATAATATTCAATAAGCCAGTTACAGTTAATTATTTTCTCTGCAATCATACCTTTACTGTAATAGTAATGGTTAGCCGCTTCAAATCCGACTTCGGGACGACGGCACATAATTTCATACACTTTTTCTGCAACAGCTTTTTCTTCCTTGATTACTTCAACAAGTGCTTTTGCAGTTTCTGTATTTTTGTCTGCTATATAAGCATCACGAAGCTGTATAAATCTGACCTGATTGTATGAAGCACGGAAAAGTGAATAACTGATGTAAGAAATATCGGAAAGCTCACCCTCGTCACTGAGAAGCTTCATTCCCTCTTCCCACTTTTTACTTACAAGGCTTAACTGATTCTCGAAAACATCTGCAGGATAAATTGTTCTCCAGCTTTCCAGATCATCATAAGCATAGCAAGTCATAGTTGCAGTATATCCTGTTGGCTCGTGATAAAGTATATTACTAGCTCCACCGTTCTGAGGTCCGTCGTAAAGAACACCTATATGGAACGGAAATTCACTGAAAGCTTCACAGAATTTATCTGTTGCGCTCTTGATTTTCTCAGCTTTATCCCCGTATACGATTTCCATTGCTTTATCAAAATCAATTTCTTCATTTCCGTTTTCGATAAAGAATGCTTCCGCCATCATACGGATTGAGGGTGACGGATATCCGCCAAGAGTCCAGCTGAGCATAAGGTGGTCAACCTTTTCCCCAAGAAGTGCACCAAGATGCTTGTAAAGAGTTCTGTAAACGGGAATATACGGAGTAGTCGAACATTCCCAGCTACAGTTAATCTGCACCTTTGCAGCAATTTCGTGATTTGATTCTTTCGCCCATTTCCATTCTTTCTGACTTTGTGCACTGATACCCTCTACCGCAATAGAGTAATCGCTTACTGTACCACTTACACCACCAATTGTATATGGAACTGCGGTCTCGCGCTTTGCCATAATGATTACATCCTCAGGCATTTCCTTTATCATCTTTTCAATTTCTTCGTCAGATATTTCACTGTTCGGCCCCCACGACCAGTCCCATGCTATTACTTTGATTGTGGGATTTACACTGTGTGCCGCCTTTGCAACGATACCGTTGACTGTTTTTACAAGCTCATACGCTCTTACATTCTTACATCTTTCGCAAGGCACATTAACAGCCCTTGATTTACAATGTGTGAGATTTTCTGACATTGTGATTGTGAAAAGTCCGCCGAGATTGGGAACTTCCTTACAAAGAGCTTCTATCGCATCATAGAGATATTTCTGTGTTTCGGGGGCAGACACACACATACAAGCGTACTGACCATGGATTGCACCCTTCATTTCGGGATACTTTTCAAAAAACGCAAGAGGCATTGATCTGGGCTCGTTTATGTACATAAATATTCTGATACCGTATTTTTCCGCACGGTCAGCAAAATTTTTAAGATTTTCAAGACGCTTTTCCCATCCGTCTGACATTTCGGGAGCATACTTAAACTCAACCACTCTGTAAAGAACGCCCTGAAGCCAGATTCCGTTTACACCGGTACGAGCATACTGTTCAAGAAGTGAATCGGGGCAGTACTCACGGCTGTCAACATCAAGTGCACCATCATAAAGCCCGCAGAAAGAATAAATATATCTTGCACCGAAGCGAGGCTCACGGATATACTCCGCCTTATCAAAGAAGAAACCACCGTTTACTTTAGCAAGGTCCTCAAGTCTGTAAAGACCGCGAAGGATGCCTGCACTTGTGCCTGCTTTGATTTCAATAAGGTTTTCCTTTATAAGTATTTCATGATATTCTTCTTTCTTGCCGTCAAGAAGCGAAAGCTCAATTTTCTTATCTCCATCGGCTTTATTAAGCTTCACTCCCCAGTTTTCAGCCATAGCATCAATAAATCTGTCTGCCATTGCAGTTACAGCACCGTTTTCTGTCTTATCGGAAAGCACCCAGGTGCTATCAACAACGACCTGACCAGTTGCAGGTGACTTCTTAACGATTTCTTCCGCTTCTTTACTCCAGAAATCAAAAGCATCCTTTTCTTCCTTAATGCTTCCACGAAGTGCAGTCATTGCATTTTTGATTTTCTCTGTTTCCTTAACTTGTGCATCGGTAAGCTCTATGTACTTAACAGGCGCAACCTGAGGTTTAAAGCTTCCCATCTTGATATCAAGGAAGTCCTCTTCTTTAAGTACCATAGCAAGCTTTTCCTCGTCCCAGCCAAGAAGCTCTGTAAGCTGCTCGTAAGGAAGAAGATGCCAGTTGTTACGAATGGTGGTAATATAACCCTTTTCCGTCCATTCCTTAATATTCTTCTGTTCTTTACTAAGTCCCATACGCACAGCTTCACACTCTACGTTTTCTACTGTTGTACCAAGAACTTTTGCGATAATTTCCTTATCAACTGTTTCCCAGTTACGGAAAATGAAAACCTGCATATCCGTGGGGAAATATTTGTACTTTAACGCCTCTTTTTTAATCTCAGGTAATGGCATAATTAACACTCCTTATTTTACGGCAATAATTACTCTGTCGTTGTTGCCATAATCTTTATATAATTTAACCGAGGAAAAGCACGAGAGTAACTCTGTCACTTCTTTTCCCTGGTCATAACCTATCTCAAAGGCAAGGATCCCGCCTTTTTTCAGCACATCGTATGCTTTTTTTGAAATTACTCTGTAAAAGATAAGCCCGTCTTCTCCGCCGTCCAGGGCAAGATTCGGCTCAAACTCACTTACCATGAGAGTTTTCATAACTTCACTTTTTATGTAAGGAGGATTTGACACAATGATGTCATATTCTCCTTCAATTTCATCATTCAGCACATCGAGCCTTAAAACCTCTGTTCTCCCCTCTACCCCGTTAAGCTTTGCATTTTCCTTCGTGGCAGAAATTGCACCTTCTGCAATATCTGCAAGAGAAACTGTGCTTTCTTTTATAAAATGTGCAAGACTTATTCCTATGCATCCGCTACCGGTACATAAATCAAGTATTCGCGGTGAAGAAAAAGTGTTTTCCTCAATTACTTTTTCCACAAGGCACTCTGTATCAGGTCTTGGGATAAGTGTATCAGAATTGAGTCTGAAAGTAAGCCCCATAAACTCTTTTTCCCCGATTATATATGCAACGGGAATTCCTTTTTTTCTTTTTTCAATACACTCCCTGAATTTTTCAAGTTGCTTTTCAGTGGGCATATCAAAAATAAGCGCTGCATCGTTTTTTCCTGCAGAATACGCAAGAAGCACCCTGGCATCAAGCATTGGTGAGTCAGAATTTTCAAGGATCTGAGCCGCTTTTCTGAGAATTTCACTTACCATTTGTCATCCTCTTTATTATCAGTAAGCACCGCTTTCATCGCTGTAATAGCAACTTCAAGCTGACTGTCGTCAGGCTCACGGGTGGTGATATTCTGAAGCCACATACCGGGTTTGCTGAGAACACATACAATCTTACTTTTGCTCTTTCCTGCCCATCTGATGACCTCATAGCTGAGACCGGATACTACGGGAAGAAGAAGAAGCCTGAGACCAAGCCGTATCCATGCATTTTCCAGGGAAATAAATGAAAAAAGGATTATGCTTATAATCATTACAAATACAAGGAAGCTCGTTCCGCATCTGGGATGAAGTCTTGACATTGTGCGGGCGTTTTCAGGAGTTAGCTCAAGTCCTGCCTCGTAACAGAAAATAGTTTTATGCTCAGCTCCATGATACTGGAAAACTCTTTTTATATCCTCCATTCTTGATACCAAAAGAACATATCCGAGGAAAATGCCGATTCTTACAATACCCTCAATAAGAGTCTTGATTATGTTATTATCTATAACTTTGTCCACTGCCAAAGTAACGAGATACGGCACTACGAAAAACAGGCCGATTGAGAAAATCAGTGATACAAAAAGCGAAAAATAGATAACTATATCCTTGATTTTGTCTCCAAAAGTTCTTTCAAGCCACTTATCAAACTTAGACTCGGAACTTTCTTCCCCGTCTACATCAAAGAACTCCGCACTCCACATAAGAGCCTTGATACTTGAAATCATAGAATCAAAAAACGCAAATACACCTCTTATGACAGGAATTTTGTTAACATGATACTTTGTTACAAGTGAGCTTACTTCTTTTTTATCAACAACGATTTCACCGTCGCTCTTTCTTACAGCGGTTGCTATTTCCTTAGGGCCTTTCATCATAACACCCTCCATAACAGCACTTCCGCCAATACTTGTTATATGTTCCTTTTTGTTTTCTTTTTTATCCATATCTCTACCTCCGTTACACACTTCTGAATCCTCGTCCTATAATTTCACTGCTGGTTGTAACTATTATAAATGCGTGCGGATCAATTTCTTTTATTTTACTGCGGAGCTTTATGGCTTCCATACGCTTACAAACTGTGTGTATCATAGATTTTTCATCGTGCGTATATTCACCCGTAACTGTATTGACAGTAGCTCCGTGGTGCAATGTATTTATAATATACTCCGACACCTTTTCTCTCTCTGTGGTTATAACAATAAAATATTTGCAGGTGTTAAGATTTTCTATAACTGCATCGACAATAAACGCTTTCGCAAACAAGCCCAGTACAGAATAAAGACCTGCTCTTACATCAAACACAACAAATGAGCTTACCGCAACCAAAAAGTCTACTACAAGAAGCGCCTTTCCCACATCAATTGATGTGTATTTTTTCAGAATCAGTGCTATTATATCTGTTCCGCCTGAAGATGAGCCTGAATTGAAAATCATGGCAGAACCGATAGATGTGAGAAGCATTGCATACACTAACTCCAGAAAAGGCTCTGTTGACAGTGGGGCTGTAATCGGAACAATCTTTTCAAGGAAAAACGTTATTGCTGAATACAGCATACTGCAGTAAACCGTTTTAATTCCGTTTTCCTTTCCCAGCAGAAGAAATCCTACCAGAAGAAGAAAAATGTTCAACCCCCAGATCCACACAGCCGGTGATATGGGTGTAAGCTTAGCAAGTATTGTACCGATACCCGTTACACCGCCCGTTGCAAATCCGTTTGGAATTTTAAAAAAGTATACTCCGACAGCCAGCAGAATACTGCCCATTGTCATCATAATCAAGCTTTCAAATTTTTGTCTTTTAGGGGATTTTTTCATTTTATTTCATCCAATCGTCAATTTTATTGAATATCTCGTAAATAATGGGGTTACTGTCATCTGTTACAGCGTACTCAACTCCATAATATCCGTCATATCCGTAAGATCTCAGAAGTTCAATTATTCTCTTGCAGTCAATCTCTCCTGCTCCAACCTCCACCGACTTCATAAATTTGCCGTCAAGAGTTGGTGTTCCCGAATTTTCGTCAGAAACTGTCATATCCTTTATGTGGGCGTGTACTATTTTTTCGTGGAATGCGTCTATAAATCCTTCTATACGCTCTCCCGCCTGACAGATGTTACCGAAATCTGCTACAACACCTACATTACGGTCAACCTTTTCAAGAAATTCTCCAAAACCTCTGACACCGTTAAATATAAATCCCTGATTCTCATAAACGGTTCTTATTCCGGAGTTTATGGCATAATCATAAACTTCACGAACAAGTTCAATGCCTTTTTCCATCAGTTCTTCTCTGTAAGGAAGTACTTTCTGAGGATTTTTAACTTCCCCGACTATTGTATGGTGGAGAAACGGAGAGCCCAATATCGCTGCTATATCGGCAAATCCTTTAAGCCTGTCCGCTTCAGTCTTTAAATCTTTATCGACAATTGTTGTATAAACAGAAAAGCAAGGAAAAACAACTCCTTTTTCGTCTGCATAAGCCTTAACTTTGCGGGCTTTTTCCAAATCCGGATTTTCAAATTCAAACATACAAAAGGGTTCGACCGCCTTTGTTCCTATTTCGCAGGCAAAATCTATCACATCAAAATAGGACTTATGTCTTGGATATGGCGGTGAATACACAACTATTTTTTCGTTCATACACACACTCCCCCTTTTAGCATACTCATTATAACATAACTATTTTTGCGTTTCAACATCAAAAACACATTTTTCATTTTTTTTGCATATTATTTTAAAGGGAGAGTATTACTATGTATCGTGTTCGCAAAATAAAAAAACTTATCGCTTTTATTCTGATAATATCCGGTATTCTGTCTGTGGCAGGCAGTGTTTTTTTTATAAAAACCCTTCGTCCGCGAATAATCCGCATTTCGCAGAGATTTGCAGAAAATGAAGTTTCAAATATTATAGATGACGAAACAAAAAAGCTCATGCTTGAGGAATTTCTGAGTTATGACAAAATCGCCACCATTACCCGTGATTCATCCGGCAGAGTAACTTCTGTAAGTGCAAATTCAGTTCTCATCAATAATTTTGCAAACGACCTTGACATAGCCATTGGAGACAGAATCGAAAACCGCGACCTTATAAAAAACAGAATTTATCTGTCCTCTCTTTTTGGAGTGGACTTTCTTTCGGGTATGGGTCCGAAAGTTCCGATAAGGTTTCAGCCTGTGTCAGTTACTCATGCAGATGTTTACCATACTTTTGAGGAAGCCGGTATAAATCAGACTATCCACACGATACACCTGGGAGTAACAGTTGAAATAGAAATTCTTATGCCTTTTGCCTACAGCAGAATAGATGTTACCTCCGATATGCCAATCTCTCAGACTCTTATCGTAGGAACTGTTCCCGAAGCTTATTTTAAACGATAAAAAATTTCCGCAAAAATTTGTTGACTAATTGGAAAAAAAGCTGTATACTAGAGAATATAGTATTCAAAAGGAGCTTTAATATATGGTTTCAAAAGAAATTGTTGTGCAGAATCAAGTTGGATTACATGCACGCCCTGCAACATTTTTCATACAAAAAGCTAATGAATTTTCCTCTTCTATCTGGATTTCGAAAGAAGAGCGCAAGGTAAATGCTAAAAGTCTTCTTGGTGTGCTTTCATTGGGAGTTACCCGTGGAATGACAATCACACTGACCGCCGACGGCGTTGATGAAGAAGCTGCGGTTAATGAGCTTGCAAATCTTGTTGAAGCAAACTTTGCAGAATAATTAAAGCCTGACGGTATGTCAGGCTTTTTCGATTTTTTGAAAGGATGATTCAATGAAAAAGAGATTACTCTCTGTTTTACTTATCATCTCCCTTCTTCTGTGCGCCTGCTATAACGAAAAAGCAGCATTAATTCCCAAAGATGAAGTGCTGTTTCATTTCATAGATGTCGGTCAGGGGGACTGTATTCTTGTAGAATCCGAAGATACAATTGTCCTGATAGATACGGGTACAGAGGCAGCAGGTCCTGATGTTTATAATTATCTTAAAGAAAGAAGCATAAAATATATAGATATGCTCATTCTAACCCATCCTCACGATGACCATATCGGAGGTAGCGGCAAGGTGATTGATTATTTTGAAATCGGGCAGCTTTTCATAAACGGAGACAGTTCAAACTCCTATTCTTTTGAAAAGTTTTTAAATGCCGTTTCAGCAAAAAATATAACTCCTGAAGTTCCTGCACTTAATGTTAGTTATAAGCTCGGACAAATGAGGATTAAATTTCTTTCACCGGAATTTCTTTATGATAGCACAAACGACAATTCACTTGTTGTGTCGGTAGAATATGGCGAAACCAGGGCACTGTTTATGGGTGATGCCGAAAAAGATGTTGAAGAAGATCTTATAAAAACAAAGGAGCTTGATGCAGATATTCTTAAAATCGGGCATCACGGAAGTCGCAACGCTTCAACAGATAAATTTTTAAGGAAAGTAAGTCCGTCTGTTTGTGTTATACAGTGCGGCAAGGATAATTCCTACGGGCATCCGCATGAGGAAGTACTCAGTCGCCTTGAAAAAGCGGGTACAACAGTGTTCCGCACCGATCTTTTGGGAACTGTAATTCTTCACAGCGACGGCAAAACCGTAACTGACGGAAAAGGTAACAAATTCAAAAAATTTTCTGAAGAAGATCTGGCAGCTCCGATATATATCGGGAACAAAAAATCGGGCATCTATCATACTGACACTTGTCCGAATCTCCCCTCGGAGAAGAACAGGATTATGTTTGATAGCATTGAAAATGCTCAGGAAAGCGGATATACTCCATGCGGAAACTGCAACTAGAAAGGAAGTTTATTATGAAAGTAATTCTTTTTAACGGAAGTCCAAAGAAAAACGGCTGCACATATACAGCGCTTACAGAAATCGAAAAAGAACTTAACAAAGAAGGTATCGAGACGCTTATATTTCATGCAGGCTTAGCAACAAAAGGCTGTATGGGTTGCGGATACTGCGCAAAAAACGGAAAATGCATAACCGATGACTGTGTAAACGAGGCGGCAGAGCTTGTTAAAGAAGCTGACGGTTTTGTGTTTGCATCTCCCGTTCATTATGCATCTGCATCGGGGATGATGACATCTTTCATGGATAGACTTTTCTACAGTGCATCCGCTTCTCTTAAGCTTAAGCCCTGTGCGGTTGCAGCATCCTGCCGAAGAGGGGGAACTACTGCTACGATTGACCAACTTTTAAAGCATCCCCAGTTCAATCAGATGCCCATAGTAAGCGGAAACTACTGGCCTATGGTACATGGCACAAATCCCGAAGAAGTAAAGCAGGACCTCGAAGGTATGCAGATTATGCGTACAATCGGGAAAAATATGGCTTGGCTTCTCAAGTGTATTGATGCCGGGAAAAACGCAGGGATAGAAAAACCTGTACAAGAAGAAAAAATCAAGACAAGTTTTATAAGATAAGAGGCATAACGATGAATAAATTTCAAGCTTTTAAAAAATATGTCAAAGATAAAAATATAACCGTTGTGGGTATAGGTATAAGCAATCTCCCACTTATAAAGCTTCTTTCAGAGTGTGGGGCTGTTATTACTGCGTGCGACAAAAGAACAGAGGCAGAGCTTGGGAAAACCGCGTCGGAATTAAAGGAAATTGGTGTTAAACTTTCCCTCGGTGAAAACTATCTTGATAACCTTTCCGGAGAAATTATATTCAAAACTCCCGGAATGCGCTTTGACCTTCCCCAACTTGTAAAAGCAAAAGAAAACGGAAGCATCATCACAAGTGAAATGGAGGTTTTCTTTGAGGTTTGTCCTTCAAAAATCATTGGCGTAACGGGCAGCGACGGAAAAACCACCACAACTACGCTTATTTATAAAATTCTTACCGAAAGCGGTTACAAGTGCCACCTTGGCGGAAATATCGGTACACCGCTTCTTTGCACTGCAGATGAAATAACCACCAACGATATTTGCGTGGTTGAGCTTTCAAGCTTTCAGCTTCATACAATGACAAAGAGCAGTAATGTAGCTGTTATAACAAATATGACTCCCAATCACCTTGACGTTCACAAATCTTATGAAGAATATATTGAAGCAAAGAAAAACATTTACCTTCACCAAGGCAGTGACGGTGTGCTTGTTGTAAATAAGGAAAACGAAAAGTCTTACGAGTGCAGAAACGACGCAAAAGGAAGTGTCCGTGTATTCGGCTACGGAAGTGATTGTAATGTATACAGCGACGGCAGTTCAATTTATGCATTCGGCAAAAAGCTTCTTGATATTAAAGATATCCGAATTCCCGGAGAACATAACATACATAATTATATGACCGCTATCGCTGCTACCTATCCTCTTTATAAGGAAGAAGCAGTGGTAAATGTTGCAAAAAATTTTGGTGGTGTTCCTCACCGTATTGAATTTGTCCGTGAAATAGACGGTGTGAAATATTATAACAGTTCTATTGATTCAAGCCCTAACAGAACAATAAATACACTTAAGGTGTTTGATAAGGTTATTCTTATTACAGGGGGTAAGGATAAAGGAATCCCTTATGATGAACTCGGTCCTTACCTTGCGCAGAAGACAAAGCACATTGTTCTTATCGGCAAAACAGGTCCCATAATTCTTGAATCACTTAAAAAGCATATTGAAAAAACAGGCGAAGGTAAGGATATAACATACGAATTCTGCACAACCTATGAAGAAGCTGTAAATGCAGCTAAAAATGCGGCAAATCCCGGTGATGTAGTGCTTCTTTCAAATGCAAGCACAAGTTTCGATATGTTCAAAAATTTCGAAGAAAGAGGAAATCTCTTTAAGGAGATAGTCAACAATTTATAATGGAAACTTTCGAATACTTAAAAATAATTGATGAAAAATACGGTGTCAGCGGAAATGAAAACGATATCCGCCAATGTGTGAAAGAGCTTTTTTCAAAGTTCTGCACGGACGTCCGCATCGATGCCCTTGGAAATGTCATAGGTACAAAAAAGGGAACCAACCCTTCTGCCCCGTCATTAATGATTGAGGCACATATGGATGAACTTGGTATGATGGTAAGCAGTATTACTGACGAGGGCAGTCTTAAATTTGTACCCATTGGCGGATTTGACCCCAAGGTTCTTCCCGGAACAGAGGTTACTGTTCACGGGAAGGAAAAGCTTTTCGGTGTTATCGGTGCAACTCCTCCCCACCTGCTGACAGACAGAAGTAAGGCAACCCCTCTTAATGAGCTGTGCGTCGATATAGGTTTTTCAAAAGAACAGGCTGAAAAGCTTGTTAGCATAGGCGACATTATAACAATAAATACATTTTTTACACAGCTTGACGAAAACATCGTTGCAGCACGTTGTATTGACGACCGTGGCGGTCTTGCTATTATTTTAAAGGTGCTTGAAATGCTTTCTTCCTTTGAGCTTGAAAACGACATTATTGCCGTTGCAACAGTTCAGGAGGAAGTCGGCCTCAGGGGTGCAAAAACCGCAGCTGCAGGAATACTTCCCGGTTGTGCAATTGCAATTGATGTATGCCACGCAGAAAGCCCCGGTGTTTCGGACGAAGCATATCCTGCAGGAAAAGGACCTGTTATTTCAATCGGTCCCAATCTTCACTCAAAAATGACAAAAAGCATTCTTGATATTGCAAACAAAAACAACATTGATATTCAGATAGAGGTATGTAGCGATCACACCGGTACCGATGCCTGGGAAATTCAGGTTGCAGGCTGCGGTATCCCCACTGCACTTGTGTCCGTTCCTCTTCGTTATATGCACGCAAATTACGAAGTTTGCGATACAACAGATTTAGACAGCGCTGCACGGCTTATAGCAAGCTTTGCTGTTTCTCTGAAAGGCGGTGACTGTCTGTGCTGGTAAAAGAATTATGCAATCTTCCCGGTCCGTCATCCTTTGAAGATGCTGTCCGTAATTTTATCCGTGAAAAAGTATCTGCAGATGAGATTTATACTGATTCAATGGGCAACCTTATCTGCCACAAAAAAGGTAACGGCAAAAAAGTTATGGTTTGTGCTCATATGGACGAAGTCGGCTTTATAATCACAGAAATCACCGACAAGGGTTTTCTTAAATTCTCCACATTGGGCGGAATTGAAACTGCAGTTATTTGCAGTAAAAAAGTCCTTATCGGAGAAAAGAAAGTACCCGGTATTATCAGTGCCAAGGCAATACACCTGCAGAAACGCTCCGAGGAACTAATCCCCCTTAAACATAGTGATATGTGTATTGACATCGGTGCAAAGGACAAAGATAGGGCAAAAGAGCTTGTTTCTTTAGGAGACTATGCGGTATTTGACGGTGAATATACGGAATTTGGTGATAATCTAGTCAAAAGCAAGGCGCTTGACGACAGAGTCGGATGTGCCATTTTAATAGAGCTTATGAAAGAGGAATACGACCACGATATGTACTTTGTATTCACTGTTCAGGAAGAGGTCGGAGTCCGTGGTGCAACGATTGCATCTAACAGAATAAAACCTGACCTTGCCCTTGTGCTTGAAGGCACAACCTGCTCCGATGTATACGGAAGCAAGCCACACAATCAGGTTACAAATCTTGGCCGCGGTGCAGTTATGACTGCAATGGACGGAGCTGCAATATCCGACAAAAACTATTTTGACTATATTACTGATATTGCAAAGAAAAACAACATTCCTCTGCAACTGAAACGCACAACTAGAGGTGGAACTGATGCTCGAGCAATTCAGCAAAGCGGTGTCGGGGTAAAAACTGCAGTGCTTGCAGTTCCTTGCCGGTATCTCCACTCCCCCGTAAGTGTAATGAATAAAAACGACATTGAAAGCGTATACAAGCTTGCAAAAGCAGTACTTCAAGGAGGTCTTGATTTCTGATGGAATTATTGAAAAAGCTTACATCCTGCATTTCCCCCTCGGGCAGAGAGGATGAAATCAGGGATATTATAAAAAACGAACTCGAAGGATTCTGCGACGAAATCTTTACAGATGCCCTCGGAAATCTTATCTGCCACAAAAAAGGTAGCGGCAAAAAGCTGATGCTTGCTTCACATATGGATGAAATCGGTTTTATGGTAACATTTATTGAAGATAACGGATTTCTCCGTTTTTCAAACGTAGGCGGAATTAACCGTGCCAATGCCCTTGATTCAACCGTTCAGTTCACTAACGGTGTTATAGGCAAAATTTCCTACGAAACAAAGGAAAAGGTAACAGAAGCAGGCTTTGACAAAATGTTTATTGATATCGGATGCGAGAGCCGTGAAGAAGCTGAAAAGCTTGTAAAAATCGGTGATTTTGCAGGTTACACACCTTCATTTTATGAAATGAACAACCGTGTTCTTTCAAAATCCCTTGACGACAGAGCGGGTTGCTGGGTGCTTATCAATGCTATGAAAGAAGCAAAAAACACCCCTAACGATGTTTATGCGGTATTCACTGTCCAGGAGGAAGTCGGCACCCGAGGTGCAAGAACTGCAGCATCACTTATAAAACCTGATATGGCAATTGCTATTGACGTATCATTTTCCGGAGATACACCAAACGGTGCAGAAATCAATCCTGTAATGAGAAAAGGTCCTGCCGTTAAAATAAAGGATGCATCTTTTATTATTAATGAAAGTGTGAAAAACATTCTTATTGACAGTGCAAAAAACGCCTCTATTCCCTATCAGCTTGAAGCTACCGGCAAAGGCGGCACTGACGCAGGAGCAATGCAGCTTACAGGAAGCGGATGTGCTGCAGGTACAATATCAATTCCTACAAGATATATTCACTCCACAACAGAAGTTGTTGATAAAGTGGATCTTGAAAATACCGTTAAGCTTATAAAAGCAGTTATGGAAACAAATGTAGAAAAATATTTATTTTAATTTCATAGGAGGATATAACCATGAAAATTGATGTAACAAATTATGGCGCAGTCGTTTCAGATTCTCTGCAGACAGAAAAAATTCAGAAAGCAATTGACGATTGCTTTCTGAACGGTGGCGGAGAAGTAATTATTCCCTGCGGAACATTCAGGACAGGCGGTTTAAGACTTCGTTCAAATGTAACTCTTCATTTGTTAACAGGTGCTATTTTGGAAGGTAGTGAAAACTGTGAAGACTATATGGCATATTTAAACGATACCATTGAACCGATTGATTATGACCCTGATTTCACACAATCCCGCTCGGTTTATCCGTTCAGCCGTTGGAATAACGGTTTGATTAAAATTGTAAATGCTGAAAATGTTTCTATTATCGGTGAACCAGGTTCATACATAGACGGTATGAATTGCTACGACCCCCTTGGGGAAGAGAATTACCGCGGGCCTCATGCAATTAATATTCAGAATTCTAAAAATATAACTTTAAAAGGGTACATAATCAAAAACAGTGCAAACTGGGCTCACGCTATATTCAAAACACAAAATATCACAGTTCAAAATGTAACAGTTTATGCCGGTCATGACGGTATAGATGTAAGATGCTGTGATAATATTTTAATTGAAGATTGTACATTTATAACAGGTGATGACGGTGTTGCAGGTTTTGATAATATCAATATGGTTGTACGTAACTGTTATTTCAATTTAGCATGCAACGCATTCCGTCTTGGCGGAACAGACATTTTAATTGAAAACTGCAAAGGCGACGGTGCCGCAAGATTTGGTTTCAGAGGTTCTATGCCTCCTCACAGAAAATTTTTAGGTCTGCAGACAGATGAAAACTCTCAGCGCAGAATGTGGGCAGTATTTATCTATTATTGCGATTTCCGTGCTGAAATAAGAAGAACACCCGGCAATATTGTAGTGAGAAATTGTGAATTTGAAGGATCAAAACAGTTCTTCTTCCTTCCATACGGCGAAGGAGCATGGTGCTGTAACCGTTGTCTTCGTTCAATAAAATTTGAAAACTGTAAAGTTAACGGTATTAACACAACAATGCTTGTTCAGGCAGACCCTGAAGAGAAAATCACGCTTGAGTTTGAAAACTGTGAAGTATCAGCAGAAGAAGGCTTTGAGGATATGGCACTTATTTCAATCAAGCACTTTGACAAGCTCTCTCTTAAAAATGTAAAACTGGTTAACTTCAATAATCCAAGAATAGAAGCACTTACCGACGGAGATATTGAAATAGAAAATACAGATATAGAAATTAATAAGTTGTAATAAAAGGGCGGTGCTCAATAAGTGATTTCACAAAATTGGGGCACCGTCCTTTTTTGGGTGAGTCATCGGAGATTCGAACTATCAAACTCTGCCACTTCAGCTTAATAGGTCGCTTTGGTGAAAACGACACCTTGTAGCATACGAAGCTTTTTCGCGGGCAGTAAATACCCGCTCAAGCCTTTGGCTACTGCGTTTCTGCAACAATATTTGACAAACTTTTGACAAAACTTTTCAACAATTTGATCTTTTAAATGAGCCATCGGAGATTCGAACTATCAAACTCTGCCACTTCAGCTTAATAGGTCACTTGGGTGAAGGCGACACCTTGTAGCATCGAAGCTTTTTCGCGGGCAGTAAATACCCGCTCAAACCTTCGGCTACTGCGTTTCTGCGAAGTGCCCTTCATCTTCCGCTGGAAGCTCATACAGTAATTTAAATTGTTTAAACTCTGCTACATTAGCCTAGTAGGTCGCTTTGGTGAAAACGACACCTTGTAGCATACGAAGCTTTTTCGCGGGCAATAAATACCCGCTCAAACCTTCGGCTACTGCGTTTCTGCGAAGTGCCCTTCATCTTCCGCTGGAAGCGGGCACTTCGCAGACTACCGACTTCGCTCGCTCAGTCGACAATACACTAAGCTTATTAAATGGCACGAATTGAATCTCCGACGGCTCACAAAGACAAAACAAAAAAGACACCATAAGGGTGTCTTTTCTGTTTTGGAAGAGCCGAATGGTTTAGATGCCACATGTTTTTACCTCACTTTATAGTTAAGCATTCGTTTGACTTATAATACGTAGTAGGTAGTTTTAAGTATTGTGTGTAATGTTTGGAGGGTACTTCTCGGAAATCATTTTTTATATACCCTTTTTTAATGCTATATTTAATTAAGTATTCAAAAGACATTGACACATTTAGAGATGACGACCAATGAAATAAGGAATATAAATAATTTACTACATGTTCATTATCTACCAATCTGCGAATCTCATAATCAAATATTTTCATATCCTTGTCAGTCAATGTATGATGATGCTTCAAATAACAGATGTACGAAAAATGTGACAATGTTTTATCGATTTTTTTAAATAGCTCGTCCTCTCCCGTAAACGTTGCTTTTGCCCTGTCTTCATCTTCTATGTGAAACGTACCATCGTAAACCAAACCTTTGTTCCAATCTATAATATCCATAATTGTAGCTATATCTTCATCATCTCTAACTTTTTCAATTAAATTTTTAACAATTTCTCCACGTTTATAGACATTAGATTTTCGCCATTGATAGAGAGCAAAACCTCCACCGATAACACCAAAAAACAGAGTCGAAAAGCCAACTAGGTCTTGAATCATCATTTCAATTAGTTTCTTTATAAATTCATACATATTTTTCTCCTATGATAACTTATTAATAGTAGACTGTTGACATTTATGTAAACATTACGATTATCTTTTTCATAAATGTCAACAAGACGGGCGGTTTAGATACCATTTGTTTTTATCTAAATTTTATCATATCCCACATAATTAAAGAATTATCTTCCTAGTTTTATTTCCTCTGGCATTTTTGCTGAATTCTCTTTTTGT
>JAZUOX010000046.1:0-6450 GCA_045604905.1 Clostridia bacterium | reverse complement strand
ACCGCTTGGCCTCCGACTTATTATCAGTAATATTCCAAATTATTTCGCTTATTTCTTTTTCAGAAATGATTTCTGCAGAAAAACCGTCAGATACTTTTCCTGCTTTTATTTTTAATATTGTACCGTTTTCTGTAAGCATTTAGTTTCTCCTTCTTTCCCGTTAAACACAATTTCTTCACCGTTAACAACAGCATTAAGACTTTCTGCATATCCGAGTACAACATCAAGTCTTGTAACTTTACTATCTTTCCACTCAAATGAGACTGTATGTCCTCCGGGAAGTTTCAATCCTGAAATATGACCGGTCTTCCAAGCATCAGGCAATCCTCTAAGGAAATGAGCCTTTCCGTCAAAGTATCCGCAAAGAGCTTCCATCACTGCAGATACCATTCCGAAGTTTCCGTCAATCTGAAAAATATCCGGAGCGACACCGGGATTGAGCGGATCAGGATGTATATCAAGAAGGCTCTTTGTTGCAAAATCTTTCAAAAGTCCTTCTATCTGCTTATAAAATCCCTCTTTGTCCCCAATTCTTGCACAAATACAGGAAATCCAAGCTCTGCTCCAACCTGTGTAACCGCTTTCGTGGCTCATTCTGTATTCAAATGACTTTACAGCTGCATCGTATTCTTTATTACGTCCTTCAGGAGTAAATATATCCGACGGGTACAATCCGTAAAGATGTGAAAGATGTTTGTGCCCGGGCTGTTCTTCCTGAAATTCTTCATTCCATTCTAAAAGTCTGCCATCACTTCCTATTTTAAATTCAGGAAGCTTATTTCTGAGACTTTCCCACTTTTCTGCTTCTGCACTATCAATTCCAAGAATTTCTGCCGTTTTAACAGCATATCCCAACGCATCATATGCAAGCTGAACATCTATGGCACTTGAAGAACAAATTCCGACTGTAATAAGGTCACAAGCTCCCACAAATCTGTTTTCGGGAGACTGACTAGGCATAATCTGCATTACACCATTTTCATCTGCTTCCAGAAAATCTTCATAAAATATGGCGATTTCTTTGAAGAACTTATACGCCTTGTTTTGGAGATAACACTTATCGCCTGTATAAACGTAATGTTGCCACATTGACTGAGCAAGCCACGCTGCCGCACCAACCCATACTGCATAGCCAAAGGATTCAGGTGTACATCTTCCCCATACGTCACCGGCAAGAGGAAGCCAAATGCCACGGCACCCAAATAGTTTTTTCGCAGATTCCTTACCATTTTCAACAAATGAAAGCAAGAAATCCGTAAGTCCTTCTGCAAATTCTGAAAAGTTTGCCCCTTCTATCATCCATTCGTTCATCTGCAGATTTATATCAAAGTGGTAATCTGATTTCCACGGAGGATCAATTTCTCCATTCCACTTACCCTGAAGATTTGGAGGAAGTTTTCCTGCAATACAGGAGGAAATCATAAGATATCTGCCATAGTGGAAATAAAGTTCCTGAAGCTTTACATCACGTTCTCCCTGTTTTATCTTTTTTATTCTTTCATCAATGGGAAGAACTCTGTCTTCCGCTTCAACACTAAAGCTCATCCTGTCCATATAGGATTTGAACTTTTTTGCGTGCTTTTCATACAAGGAATCAAAATCAAAGTTATGTTCTCTGTTGTCGCAGTCAGAGAGAATTATATTTGCAGATAAAATTATTTCCTTAGCATCTTTTATAGAAATCCCGTTCTCTGTAATAGACAGAGAACCGTCTGTCTTGATTTTAACCTCTACCTTATAACTAATTCCACCAGCAAAAGAACAATCAAAGCTGATATTATCTATGCCGTACTTCACACAGGTTTCTGCTTCTGCATCTGCTACACGGCTGAAAGAAAGCTTTCCTGAGAATGGCGTTTCGCTCTGCCACTTTGCCATAACAAGTCCGTCATTACTGTCGCAGAAGAAATTTCCCGTTACTTTTTCATTTCTTTTTGATGTAAGAAAACCTCTTTCAATATCAAGCGAGCTTGTGCTATTTTCTGAAGCATCGGAAAATTCAAGTATAATATCTCCTGCAGGCTGGTACTTATCAATTCTGCCTTCTTTTAATGCCGTATCTCCGCCGTAGCCTGCAAAAAAAGTATTTGCATAAAGAGATGCACGGAAATAGTCACGATTTTTCAGAAGTTCTCGAAGAACAGGAAGTTTATCAGAAACATCGTCTGCAGTTCTGTTTCTTGTTACACCTCTCCACAGATACTCGTGGTTAAGAGAAAGGATATCCTTATTCTCGCTTCCCCAGTACATTGCGGCAAGTCTGCCGTTTCCTATCGGCAGTCCGTTAATCCACTCTGTGGGGATTTTCTTATAGTTTAAGTTGTACATTTTTTCCTCCGTCATTATATCTCATAGTAGAATTTTTTAAAATCATCTGTGAATGCCATTGCAAGGGTGGATTTTCCGTGGGTTTCGGGGTATACATCAACTGAGCCATGGAAAAAGATAATGTACTTATATTTAAAGCCGTCAGCACTTTCCATAGCAAAGCCTGCCGTAAGTCTTCTCTCTGTCCATTCCCACGCTCTTTGCTTAAGCATGGTATGACTAATTTCTTCCCAATTTATTAAATCTTTTGATTTTGAGAAGCTGATACCGGTATCGGGAGAATGAAGCATCAGATAATCATCATCAGTCTTCAGAATGCACACATTCTCTCCGGCATTTGTATTCCCGAGATATTCCCAATTTTTAAGATCCTTTGAACGGGAAAAGCTGACACCGTTCTGCTTAAAGAACAAGTAATAATAATCACCCTTCTTAATTAAAAACGGATCTATCATTCTACCTAATTCTTCTACAGAAGTGTTCCCTTTCGGCATTAGAATCTCCGGCTCGGTAAAGGTTTTAAAATCCTTTGTACGCATAATAAACACACGCGCAGTATCGTCCGCCCACCAACATTCTTTAAATGTAAATGGCATCGGATAGGACGTAAAGCATAAAATAAATTCTCCGTTATGCTCAATCACATTACCGGGGCTGCAATAATTAAGTTTCAAATCCTTTGGAGTAAGAATTACAGGCTCACTCCATGTTTTTAAATCCTTTGACTCACTCATTCCCACACGCATATACATATATCCTGAATCCTTTTCTGAGAATGTGAAGAATAAGTAATAAGTGCCGTTGTGATAATAGCAGGCAGGATCACGATAGGCATATTTATCGTCACCTTCAAATATTATTGCCGCTTTATCGTCTTTTCTGCTCAGGCTCTTTTTTTTACCATTGTAATAACAGGACTTTTCAAAATACCTGTCGCCTTAGTATTATACTCATAGCACCAGGAGTTATCAAAAGAATACCAATAGCTGGGGCCGTACCATTTATTTGTTCCACACCCGTGAAGTCCGCCAAAGGTATTGTAGCGGTTACCGAATAGTTTGAAATCAACAATGTGTTTTCCCGCCTTAATTCCCTTAATTTTTTTATCGTAAGGAGCATATATAAGTGCACCCTTATCCTCACCATCAATATAAATTTTAGTAAGTGCACCTACATATTTTCCTATATTAACAATAATATCGCAGTCCTCTTTTACATAAATTTCGGTTGAGTATGTAATATTTCCGCCATAGAAGGGTAGTCCCTGCGCCGTTATATCACCAAAACCTATTTTTTGTGTAGGTGTTGTCAAAGTTTTTTCACAGCCCTCAACCTTTACATTGAAATTACCTGTAAGGTAGCAAGTTTCAAGGCTTGTGCGCTTGCCGAAAGGCATTTTTACGGAGATAACATTTTCACCCTGAGAAAGCATAGGAAGCGGATATTTACGGATTGATTTATCTACAAAATAGCCTGCATCTTCAAGATTTACTCTTTCACCGTTTAAGGTGAGCTCTTCCACTTCTTCCGCACAGAAGAAAGTGTTTTCCAGTTCTGCTTCACTATTAAACCTGAACCAAAGAGTCACAAAGTGAGAAATTTTTTCTTTTTCGATTACCCAAGGTTGCACATCAGAGCCATCTGCAAGAGACCAACCGAAGTTCTGACGCAGAGATTTATCAATACGGAGAACTTCCTCAGTTTCCTTTATGGGGCCTCCGTCAATAGAAAACTCAGCAAGGTCAAGAATACAAACATTATCTTCTTCCCTGCTGTATGAAACTTTATGTCTGAAATCTATTTTTTCTAATTCTGTTTCTTCGGTTTTTGCATTTTTTCTTTTTTCCTCAGTTAAAGGAGCAAAACTCACAAGCAAGCTGTCATGCTCGTAAAAATCGTAATATAACGTGGTATAACCGCTATTAACCTCGAAATCAATTTCTTCAACAGTTCCATCCTGAGTATTCATAAGCGAAGGTGTATACTCACCCCTGATTTTTATAATGGCACTTGTAGGTGGCTGTGTCCCCTTGCAATAATCATCAAATTCAGGACAGGGATTTGCTATGAAAAGATTGAGAATCTCTCCATCTTTTTTAAGCTGATAAATAAACTGTTCCGGTGTATTTCCTAATGCATCCTTTATCTCAACATCTCTTTCATCATCAAGTGCCTTTAAAATTGCCTGTTTGTCAAAAGGCACACATATTGCACGGTCAAAGACCTTCTTTGCCTTATCACTCGGAGCTGCATCCACATATTTTGGTGCATCACCTGCAAATATTACTTTACCGCCATTATTAATAAATTTATCAAGAATTTCAACGGTAGTGCTTCTTAATGTCTCACAGGCAGGGACAACTATCGCACTGTACTGCATAGCTCCCACCTGAAGTTTTTTATCAATATTTGTGCACAAATAAGGCAAGCAGGACTCACTAATAAAATCAAAGTCTATTGTTCCGAAAAGGAGCCAGTTTAAAATGTTTTCGAAATTTTTGTCCATCTGATTGCGGATGTCGAATGTATTGTCTGAGGGACCCCAGTGAAGCCAGTAGCTTTCAATAGGATGAATTACCCCTACATTAACTATAGATTTGCCACGGGTAAGAACGGTGTTAAGTCGCGCAAAGTGGTCTTCAATAGCAGAATATTCCTTGTACCATGGGGATTGGTAGTTGATTGAAGCAGGGTAGTCACGCTTTGCCGAGCCTTTCATCGAAACCCAAGAAAGATGATGCACACGGGTAGTTACACCCATTGCTGCCTGCCAGTCGCCCTGAGTTTTATGTCCTCTGAAATCAAAGTCCCAGTTAGTAACGCCATACAGTTCACTCAAAAGACCTTCTCTTCCGTACTGACGGGAAGCTGACTGAGCTTGTTTTACAGTGTCAAATTCCTTAAGATTGCAGAGAATATCAACACCGGGGAGTTCAAACGAACGGTAAGCACGCATTGCTTCCCCGATTGCGGCTGTCTGTCGTTTAAGGGTTGTTTCTTCCATCATATGACCGGTAAGATAAATTCCGTTATCACGGCACCAGTTGCCGCAAAGGTCGCTGAAAGCACGGGTGAAACGTTCACAGATATGGTCATGATAATAATATCTTGCAACTGATATTTCCCCGTTTGGAAGTTCCCAGAAAAGTTCAGGAAGTTTATCTTTTATATCTAAACCGTATTCCTTAAGATATGTTTCATCAAAATCAGGAGTCCAGGGCAGAGTTACGTCATCCTTGCTTTCTGCAAATGGAAGCGTCTGTTTATGTGAAAACTGAGGTTCATCCGTAAAAATTGCAGGAATTGTCTTTCCGAATTCCTCCCCTACTTCCTTTTTATAGGTTTCGTGAGTAATTTCAATAAAACGCTGCATTGCCTTAGGATTTAATGTATCTACATAAGTTCCACCGTTATACCATCCCGGATTTTCCGGGATATTTATAACTATGTATGCATACCATGTTGCTCCCTCTGCACTATTTTTGTCAGTAATCTTGGTATATTTCTGAAGCTCCCCTTTTTCATTTAAAATAACATCATAAATTCCAAGAAGGTAACTTGTACCGTTTTTAATAGCATCTTCTTTTGTATCAAGTTTATCTATGGGGTTTACTGTAAAAAGAAGCTTTCTTTCACGAAATTCAGGAGATTTGGTTACATAACCGCCTGCAGCACCTGACGGCCAACGGTCTTCATCATAGAGCCATGCAAGCATATCTTCTTTTTTTGCTTTAGCTACACAGCTTTTTACAAGCTTCATAAATTCATCGCTGAGATATGTTGTTGCCATACCGCTTCTTGTATGCATATGGAAACCGCCCATACCCATTTCTTTAAGACATTCTATCTGACGGAGAAGTTCGTCTTCTTCAAGCTCGCAGTTCCACGCCCAGAAAGGTGCTCCTCTGTATTCTGAAGTAGGATTTTTAAAAAGCTCTTTATCAAGACTTTGTGTATTGTTTTTTTTGTAAAGCATAGGTATTCTCCTTTTCTTTTATCTTTTCTTTCTCATAGCGGTCTTGTCGTTAGGATTAAAGGCAAGATTTGTATTGCCTGCGGTTTTTACAACCTTACTGTTTGAGAGTGCAATAAGTCCTTTTTCGTCAATTGTGTCTTTGGGGT
>JAZUOX010000045.1:0-4243 GCA_045604905.1 Clostridia bacterium | reverse complement strand
TACACTCGGATAAAGCATAGCAAGTATTTTTTTCAGATATGCATGGTAAGCAAACTCCTGCTCAAAAATAGTTTCCGAATCTTTTTCGGTTTTCATATAAAGCTCAAAACACCCTTGGGTGACACTATCCCCAAGGCAGGCTATTGTTATGCCTGTACCGCTGTCATTGTCTTGTGCTTTTTTCATTATAAGTTGTGTTATTTTCATTTTTTATCTCCTTATGCCCTTGTTCCAAACACAGTGAAGCTGACAACTCCGGGGATTATACCTTTGGGCCATCCGACTATTCTGAGGCGAAGCTCCCTGCATACAACAGGTGGAAAGCTTCTGTAATCAATATTATAATCTTCTTCATTATCACTCATATCAATAAGTGTTGTCCACTCATCACAGCCTGCCTCAAGTCTTCCTTCAATTACATATTTATATGCACCCGGAATAATCCCATTTTCGTAATCAAGGTTAACATCGCGCCACATTATTCTCGATGCCTCGCACACATAATCTGCGCCCGTATTTACATAAATAGCAGGCTCCTTATCTTCGGAGCGGGGTTGCCACCATGTAAGAGTGCTTTCGTCAAAGGCATAAATAGTTCCTCTGCCATTTTCTGCACTAGATGACTTTATGCGATGGCGATGCATAAATGTAATTGGCTTAAGCTTGGTATCAGTATTTTCGGGAGTCTCTTCATCGCCGTATCCGTATTGCGGCATATCTGTAACTTTGCAGTAAAGCTCTCCCTCTTCGTTAACATACACTCTGTCCATACCTATTCTTCTCTCAAAGGGATGAACAGCACCATTTGTAACAGTATAAAATGCCCAAAGAGAATTGTCAGGACCGTGTGCTATTGACCCGTGTCCCGCACCACTTACAAGTCCGTGACGATGCTCTGTAACAGGGTTATTTTTCTGACACACAAAGCCCGAAAGTGGTCCCTCATCAGAATAATATGCCCCCATACAGTATGACCTGAACTGTGTGCCGGGCGCCGAATAAATCATATAATATCTGCCGTTATGCTTGAGCATCCACTGCCCCTCAATCCAACCGAATTTGCTGTCCTGATTGTCAGCACCGTTATGCTCCCACCAGTTGTTTTCGTCAAATTTATTTATTACACAAGGCTCACCAAGAAACTCCCTGGGATTGTCCCCGTTAAGCTCAACACCCATTGACATAGGGGTAAAGAGACCTCGTTCATCAGGCTCTGTCATATCAAAATAATATATGTAAATTCTTCCGTCATCATCAGCAAACAGCGCTGAGTCAAGCGGTTTAACTTCAGTGCCGTCATTCATTATAAAATCACCCAGAAATTCAAAAGGGCCCGTTGGGGAATCTCCTATATAAAGCCCGTTTGAGTGTGAAGTCATCAGAAATTTTCCTCTATGAGGTATCACAGACGGAGAATATTTCATATTATACGGTGTTGAGCGCACATGCTTCCACGTTACAAAATCCTCAGATACAAAGCTCATTCCGTAGCTTGGATACAAATACCACTTGTTATCATAATATAAAACACTGGGATCGGAAATTGAGCGATAATCCTGCTTTTCCTCACCTGTATATTCCATTTCTGTCCATCCGCTGTCCTCACCTTTAGGACACTGTGGCATAGACATCGGATTACAAAAAGTTTTCTTCAAATAAATCGGTTTTTCTTTTGACATGATTACTCCTCCGGCTTTGTTTCAAGTTTAAGAGGATAATCCCCCAGCTTATTAACCTTAAATCCATTTTTCTTATATTCTTCATAATCGAATGCTTCAAGCTCGTCAATAGAAAGCTTATGGAATTCATAGAAATTATGCCACCATTCATATCCGTTTCCAAGCTCCGCATTAAGGTATGCATCTGCAATGTCACAACCCATAGCAGGTGCTACATAAAAAGCACCCATTGCAAGAACGTTTACACCGTTTCCCGTAATTGCACGAAGAGCTGCGGGAACACTTTCAACAACACCTGCGTGAACATGAGGACACTTGCTTGCCGCAATGTGAATGCCCATACCTGTACCGCAGAAAAGAAGCGCTCTTTCAAATTCACCCTCTGAAATCATAGCTCCCACACGAAGCCCTACCCTGTGAAACATAAGGTCTGTATCGTTGGGATCTGAATCAGCTCTAACACCCATATCGGTGATTTCCCATCCTTTCTTGCGAAGGTGCTCACAAACAGCCTCTTTAAGGGGATAACCTGCAAAATCTGCACCTACTACAAGTTTTTTATCCTTTACCATTTTCATATTTAATCTACTCCTTCTTTATTAATTTTTAAATATTCCTCAAAATATCTCTCTCCGAAAATGCGGCAGGATTTCGCGTCAAAATGTATACCGTCCGGCTTCAGGGAAAGATTTTTCGACGTTGCAACACGGCAGAAGGGTATTTCCTTTGCTATTTCAGAAAATATTTTATTAAGTTTCCGGGGTCGGTCTCCCACGTTCCACATATCCGTTATATTTTCACTCAGCTCGCCTATTATAACAGGAATATTCTCTATTCCTAGCTCTTTTTTAAGTGCTGAAAGCATCGTTATAAATTTTTCTTTATAACTAAAAACATCTTCGTCTTTTCCGCAATCGCTTTCCCCCTGATGCCACAGTATTCCACTTAGGCTGGAAGTACGCATAGAAAGTTTTGCCATCATAACTGCGTGGTCAAAAAGTATTTCTCCCGGCATCCACTGACTTATTTTCGTTCCTCCGACAGCGCAAGGAGTAAGGCCGATTTTTCCTGCGGTATGCTTTTGCAACTTATCTGCAAAGCTTGCCGCAAGACTTACTCCCGAATGAAAATCCTCGTTAAAAATCGGTGCATCAGGATTCACCGGCTCACTCATTTTCTCCCACAAGCCCATTCTTAGCATAAGGCAGTTATCGTTATCTATTGAGGAAACATCGGCGATTTCTCCTCTGCCTGCCATATTTGACTGCCCTATCATCAGGAAAGAATGTATGATATTTTCACTTTCTGATAATCTTAATCCGTCTTTTATAACCATAACTTTAACCCGTTACATTCTTCTTTTCAACTTTTTTATACTGGGACAAAATCCACCTCATTGCATCTTCCATATCCATAGTATGACCACCGTCAAATATTTCAAGATACACTCTTGCCTCGGGATAGTTTGAAATTATTTCATTATAAAGTTTCATACTGTGAGTAAACGGCACAGAGTTATCGTATTTTCCGTGGAAAATCTTAAGGTTTGCCTTTGAGATTGTTTCCACATAGCTCATGGGAGATCGTTTTTTCATTTCCTCCTTGTCATTACTGCAGCAGGCAAGGATGTGCTCTGTATATTCGTCGTTTTCATCTGCCCATTTCTCAAGGTCTGTTATGCCTACAAACGCACCTATAGCTTTGAAATACTCCGGGCAGAAGCCTGCCATAAGAAGTGCCATATGTCCGCCACCACTTGCACCGAGAAGAAAGATATTGTCTCTGTCTATATCCAGCTCTTTTACGCAGTAATCTACTGCATCTTTAATATCCTGCTTTGCAAGAAGTGAACCGCAAGCCTCTGTACGGATAGGATTTTCCGCAAGGTTAGGTCCACGGAATTCCGGCAGAATCAGATTAAAGTCATATTTTTCAGCCGATTCCACCATACTGTACACCTGATTAAATCTGTCATAGCTCCACGTATGAAGACCTACAAGAAGCGGTCTCCCCGCATTTTCACAGCGGTATAAGAGTGATGGCTGCATTGTGCCGTCAAGTGTTGATTTAATAAAAATTTCTTCCTGTTTCATAATTTATTCCGCCTTTTTTCTTTTGTCTCTGATAATGATTGCTATTCCCGTTGCTATAAAAAGTACAATGTGTGTAACAAGGTTTCCGTAGGCTTTCGCAAGAAAGTCATATGCTATCCATACAAGGGAATTTGACACATAAAGCACTCTGTAATACTTTGCGCTGTTTTGCGCAACACTCAATACAAAAAGCATTGCCGCAACAAGAGCAAAAATATCAAACCATGCAGCAAAGGTCAGTATATTTACTGTCAAAAATACCACTGCGTGCACAATTATAAGCCATAAGGGAAGCTTTTTGCCACGTGCGTCAAAGGTGTAGTTTATAAGTACCTGCACACAGGCAGTAAAGCAAATCAGTGCACCGCTTTTCTGCGAAACCATAAGGTAGCTTAAACCCACAAGCAGATTTCCAAGAAAATTAAGTGTTAAAATTGTTTTCATTTTTTTGCCGAAAGGCTCTATAAGTCC
>JAZUOX010000044.1:0-4660 GCA_045604905.1 Clostridia bacterium | reverse complement strand
TTATATAAAGTGTTTTGTAAATAGCAGGTTCCTTTTGCTTTGTATCTTTAATTTTATATTTCATATTATACCTCTTAATTAATCATTTTCCTCTAAACAGCTTTCAATCATAGAAATAACTACATTGTTCCAACTTGTATCGTTTTCAATAGCAATCTTTTCAATTTTATCGGCAAGTGCTTGCTTTATATAAAGTGTTTTATTTATAGCAGGTTCTTTCTTTTTTGTATTTTTTATTTCAAACTTCATAACAATCACCTCTACTATAATTTATCATATAGTATAAAAATATAATATATTTAAAAAATACAATAGAAAACCTATTGAAAAAATATATTGTAAATGTTAAAATAACTTTGAGGTGATTGTTTATGGAAGAAACATACAGAGAACTTTTGTACAGAGAGCTTGGAAAGGCTACAGTAGAGTTAATGGGAAAAATTAATTTTGATGAACTTGTAAATAAAGCTGCTATACGGGCATTAAAAGAAATTCAGGATGTAATTTTGGATGATGATATCCCTGAAGAAGTAAAAGCACCATATATTGAAGAAGTTCTGCTGAAGTACGGACTGGAAGTAAGCGACCTCTATGGTTAATTGTTTAGTTTTTGCACTAATAACAACAGAAATGTGCATTATTTGTCAAAAATTTTTATAATGCTTTACAACTGAATTTGTTTAATGTATAATTAATTCATCAGTTTAATAGGAAGCGGTGAAACACTATGAAAGAAAAAATGCTTGCATTTATGATGTATCTTGGTGAAAATCAGTGGAACGATTCACCTACACGTCCAAATGCAAATGGACAGATTTTTCAGACAAAGCTTAATTGTGATAAAAAGGTGTGGCGTGAAATTGCAGAGAAAGCAGTAGAGTGCGGATTCAATACAGTCTTTATTCCTACGATTGACGGAGTTAAGTATAAGTCACATCCCGAAATCGCAGTTGAGGGTGCATGGGAAGTAGACGAACTCAAAGAAGAACTTGCGTATCTTCGCAAGCTTGGTCTTACACCAATTCCCGAACTTAACTTTTCCACAGGCCATGATGCGTGGCTTGGTAAATATTCACGAATGGTTTCTACCCCCATTTACTATCAGGTAGCACGTGACCTTATTCACGAGCTTATTGATATATTTGATAAACCTGAACTTTTTATGCTTGATATGGATGAGGAAAATCATCTTAATCAAAGACTTCTTGATTTTGTGTGCTACCGTCAGCACGACCTTTTGTGGCACGATACTCTGTACTTGCACGATTGTGTGAGAGAGAAAGGTGTCCGCCCATGGATGTATGTTGATAGATACGCTCACGAGCCGGAAAAGTTTGTAGAGCGTGTAGGTAAAGATGTTGTTGTAAGCCCATGGTATTATCTGAATCTGTATGAAGATACAGAAACAACACTTCCCAGACTTAACGACCCCGCTGACCCTGATAATTACAATGAATTCCTTCTTGCAAAGATTGACAGCTATACTTCGCTTCCCGAAAAAGGATATGATGTTATCCCCACCTGTTCAAATTGCTTCCGTGAATATAACATTGACCATACTGTAAGATATTGTGTTGAAAATATTCCCTACGATAAGCTTATGGGTATTGCAGTTGCTCCCTGGTGCGGTCCGACAATAGAAAAGAATAAGTATGGTTTCTTCAATCAATTTATCGCAACAAAAGAAGCTATTGAAAAATACACAGAGGGAGGTAAGCTTTAATGGTTAGTGATTATATGTTTAAAATGTTTCTCGGGGACAACATTGCGGATGACTCAGTTACCCGTGAAACTGTCTATGGCACGAAGTTTTATACAAAGCTTAATACCGATAAGACTGCCTGGGCAGAAATTGCAAAGGCGGCAATTGAGTACGGTTACAAATCTGTATTAATTGAGCTTGCTGATGGCGTTAAATATAAGTCCCACCCCGAAATTGCCATTGAGGGAGCGTGGGAAGTGGAAGAATTAAAAGAAGAACTTCAGAAACTTCGTGATATGGGACTTACTGTGTATCCGAAACTTAACTTCTCAACCGCGCACGATGCGTGGCTCGGATTGTATTCAAGAATGGTCTCTACAGACGAATACTATGCACTTGTCCGCGACCTTATTGCGGAAGTAGCTGACATTTTCGATAAACCCGAAATGCTTCACTTCGGTCTTGAGGATGAGGGGCATCACGCACAGATAAGATATGACTATGTCTGCTTCCGTCAGCACGACCTTTACTGGCACGACTATAAATTCTTCCTTGAATGCATCCGTGAGCAGGGGGTACGTCCCTGGGTAGCGGTTGATCCTTATTTAGTAAATGAAGAAAAGTTCCTTGAATATACAGATAAGGATGTTGTTATAAGTCCGTCCTATGATGGAAACTTCTTTTCAGGAACAACACCCATTATTCCGAATCCTCAGACAGTAAGCGGAAAAACACTTGAAAGCTTTTCAAAGCTTCAGAATCTTGGCTATGAAGTAATTCCTACATTCATTCAGAAGAATACAAGAGTTGCAGTAAGTCAGTTCGTTAAATATATGAATAATGTAATTAACAATGATAAGGTAAAGGCTATGCTTGTATCTCCGGAATCGAGTACGATACATTCAAAGAAGTTTTCATTCTGCGAAACTTTTATTGGTGTAAGTGAGGCAACAAAGGCTCTTTGATTTTTTGGAGGATGATTTGATATGACAGGAAAATGGTTTCAGTATGCTCCCTCTGAATCGGTTGGTGTTTCGAGTGAATCAATAGAAAGATTAATTGACACCATGTGTCTTAATGAAAAAGATCAGGAAACTCACAGTTTTATGATTATCCGTCACAAGAAGATAATTGCGGAAGGTTACTTCAAGCCTTACAAGGAAGAACAGCACGTTATCCATTCCTGTACAAAGGCGTTTACTTCAACTGCGGTAGGATTTGCCGTGGATGAAGGATATCTTGATATAGATACACCGGTTGTGAATTTCTTCCCCGAATATGTTCCCGAAGATCCCGACCCCCGTCTTCTCAGAATGACTGTAAGACACCTTCTCTTTATGTCAAACGGTCACACGGGAATTGTGTTCGCCCGTCCTTATGAAGAAATCACTCCCGAAGGTCTTCTTGAAAGATTCTTTAATGCGGAGTTTTCTTATGAACCGGGTGAAGTATTCAGATATGAAAATACAAATACTTATGTCCTTTCAGCAATTGTCAAAAAGGCGGTGGGAATGGATGTAATAGAATATCTCACCCCCAGACTTTTTGAAAAGCTTAATATTTTCCCATATTATGCTACCGACAGTAACGGAATGTTTGTGGGCTACGGCAATATGCGTCTTACAATGGAGGAGATTGCCCGCTTTGGACAGTTCTATCTTGACGGAGGCGTATGGGAAGGGGAGAGGCTCATAAGTAAAGATTGGGCAGAGCTTATTGTAAAGAAGCATATACAGACAGGCACTCCCGACAAAGACACCGACTGGTCCCAGGGATATGCTTTCCAGCTGTGGAGAGGTAAACACAACTCTTTCAGATATTGCGGTGCGATGGGTCAGGTTTGTGCAGTATATCCCGATTACGATATGATACTGGTTGTACATTCAGGACATGACGGCGTAATTCAGAATGTATTTGATTCCTTCTATGAGAATATTCTTACAAAGCTTTCAGATTCGCTTCCGGACGACAAGGTAGCATACGATTCTCTTAAGGCAAGATGCGAAAGCCTTACATATCCGATGATTACATCTTCTGCTTCGCCCTATGCTAAAATTGTAAGCGGTAAAACTTTTGAACTCACTGACTGCGGAGAGGTTGTTTCTGCAACTGCGGAATTTACGGAGGATGTATGTGATATAATTCTCGGATTAAGTAACGGAGAGGAATTCAGAATTCAGGCAGGTCTTAAAGATTATGCCTATACGGAATGTAAGAATACCCGTGTTGTTTCAATGCAGCCTAAGGATGATGCAGTATGTGCGGCAACGGGATACTGGTATTCTCTGAATGAATTCCATGTGGAGGCACGTATGCTTCCTACCCATACTAAGTTCCATTTGTATTTTAAGTTTGGAAAAGACGGTCTGACTCTTACTATTGACTATAAAAGAGCGTACGAACTGGGAACAAGAAAGGCATTTGCTCATACAGAAAAGAGATAATCATTAAAATAAAGGCTTATTTTGTGCAATATGCATAAAATAAGCCTTTTGAATTGTGGAAACATACAAATTTGCAAAAAAATATGAAAAATTTTGAAAATAATACTTGAAATTCTTGTTTATATATCATATAATAGACGCGCTGTGACATGACAGACGATGAAGCGGGAGGTTGCTACCGTATCGGTAGGTTTTTCCGTGGAGAATGTCCAATTCCAGAAATTGGGCGCCAGTCACTGTACAACATGATAAAGCTTTGCGCATCTGCGCCCATCTTCATGTAGTACCCGGAGTCTAGCTCTGGGTTTTAATATGGCAAAAGGCGAAACGCCCGGCGCCGTGGACAGTCCGTCGCATGAGTCAGCGAATACTATTTTTTAGGAGGCTTAGCAATGGCAGCAAAGCAGAAAATCAGAATCAGGGTAAAGGCATACGACCACGTTCTTCTTGATCAGTCCGCAGAAAAAATTGTGGATACTGCCAAGAGAACAGGAAGCACAGTTTCAGGTCCTAT
>JAZUOX010000043.1:0-9217 GCA_045604905.1 Clostridia bacterium | reverse complement strand
AACTTCTATTTTTAATTCAGCTGTGTATTTTTTTATTTTCATTATGCTATCACTCCTTTATTTTTACTATATCACAAAAAGAAAAAGTAGACACGTTTTTGTGTCTACTTTTAGTTTACTCTTTCAATATGAATACTGCGTTAGATTTTTTTAATATTGTTTACATCACACTCGTCAATTTTTGACGGGTGTTTTTCTATGTCCCAAAAATTTTTTCAACTTTTTTCAAAAATCAGGAACATTTTTGCTTTCTTATGTCGGGGTATATATGAGGAGAAAAAACTTTCTTCTCGCAGACAAGTGAATGACCGTCCGAACGGAACAAACCGCCACGACCTTTTTTGAAGAAAGCGAGCGCAATTTATTGAAATATGAGTTGACTACACAGCGCCATAGAGATATGTAGTAATGCCTGTAGGAACCGTTTCGGGTAAAGCGGCAAAGAAAAACTGCCCTCACCGGGAGAGCAGTTAATGTGTTTGTGCTACTGTAATCTTTGGCGAATAGCTTTAACAAAATCATCTTCATTTTCGCCTTCAAAAAGAATGTCTAATATTTGTGATGCTTTTCTCAAATACTCAGGACTATCCTCTGTTTCACAGAGTGCAGTTAAATGATGAGCAATTACCCAAGCAAGTGAAATAAGAGCTTCTTTTGCTACTTTGTTTTTTTCTTCACCTTCTAAAAAACATATAAGAGCGTTTTCTCGAGCCTTATAAAGATTAGGCAGCTTCATCGCTGTTTCCAATGCTTTTTCATGTTCACCGATTTTCCAATAGGCAAAACAGATGTTATATAATGTTGCACCACGCACCTCTGAGTCTTCTCCATATCGAAGAATTTGTTCCTGAACAGCTATAGATTCTCTTAAATATTTGGCTTTTTCGTCTTCAGTTCCATCAAGTTTTTCAAGTGATGTGGATAATTGCACGAGTAACAGAGCATCATTGGGGAAAGTCTTTAATGCTTGTTTCATAAGCGTTACATTATCGCTATGTAAACCATTTTTATTATTGTTACCCCAATCGTTATTGATTTTATTATATACATCATTCTTTTCGATTTCGCTTACACCAAGCAAGTCATCAACGCTTATTCCAAAATAATTGGATAATACAGGAAGCATTGTTATGTCGGGATAACCATCACCTCGTTCCCATTTACTTATGGACTGGAATGATATGCCGAGATGTGTTGCAACTTCTTCTTGTGTTAAATTGCGTTCACGGCGTATCCGTTTAATATTTTTACCGATTAAAAGATTCATAATAACCTCCGAAATATTATTTTGAAGCTTCTGACTATATTATACGGCAATTACGGCTGTTGTTCAATAACTGTATAAGTGATTTGCTTCCACGATAAGTAGAAGAATTCTATTATGGTTTAGGATGTATTTTTAAATGTTTTACATACGCCTACTACTCCAAAAGTAACAGGAGTTTTTTTATATCCAAAACCTGAATTCTGGTACATGAATACTGCGTCACATTTTTCGCAGTTGAATATAAAATTTTTATCAGAAAGGAGTATTTTCAATGACTTAGCACAAACCACACACTGAGCCACATTGGATCAAAAACGGTGCCACTTTGGCATCACTTTTTTAAACAAAGAAAAATATGGCATCACTTGCGGTGCCGTAAAAAATTCGATTAAGGGCGCCTTTATCTGCGGTGAAGGCAGACAGAATGGATATTTGACTATCCTGCGGATGTCTGTCCTACACCGTAGCGAGCAGGGAACTTGTACGGCAAGTTCCAAATTCTTTAGGGTCCCTTAATCCCTAAAATCTAATGAAAGGAATGGTGATATGAATACTACACCAAAAACACAAAGGCTTGAAATTAGGCTGACACCTGAGAACAAAAAGAAGATTGAGCGTTATGCTTCAAAATGCGGATTATCTACAAGTGAATATGTAACGAAAAGAGCATTGGGATTTACACCAAGAACGGTGTTGCCCGACGCTTTTTTTACTTTCTACGGGAAACTCTGTGAAATCTGCAATTATGAAATGACACCTGAAACCGAAGCAAAACTACTCACACTCATTGATGAAATTCACAGCGAAATACTTTCGCCGAAAAAGGAGGTGAATGACTTATTGCTACCACAGGATTCTGGCCCGTAAAGAGCCGACTTAAAGAGGTTATTCAGTACGCTGAAAATCCCGATAAAACCATTGATAAAAAGTATCTTGATGAGGATTTGTACCAAACCCTGCAATATGCCGAAAACGATAAGAAAACTGATGAGAAGCTTTATGTATCAGCAATCAACTGTCCCGTACAACGAGCCTATGAGCATATGATGACAACCAAGCTTCATTACGGAAAGCTTGGCGGTAATGTAGCTTATCACGGTTATCAGAGCTTCGCCCAAGGTGAAGTCACACCCGAAGAGTGTCACAGCATAGGTGTTGAAACTGCAAAGCAAATGTGGGGAAATGAATATGAAATTGTTGTTACTACTCATTTAGATAAACAGCACCACCTACACAATCATTTTGTCGTTAATTCTGTTTCATTCAGAACAGGCAGAAAGTTCGAAAATCATATCTCTGACCATTACAAGCTCCGTGAGATTTCGGATGCTATCTGCAAGGAACGAGGTAAATCAGTTCTCGAAAATGCACCGTTTTACGGTGGCGAAAAAGCAGCATATTGGCTTCATAAGCAAGGTAAGCAAACACACAGAGATATGCTCAGAGAAGATATTGAAATCTGTCTTACCGTTGCTACAAACTGGGACGAATTCAGAAGAGTTCTTTTCACTATGGGATATGAGGTCGATTACAGGCGTTTCACTATCAAGGCAAAGGATTGGGAAAGAGGTGTCAGGGTTGAAGGCCTTGGTTATACAGTAGAAGGCATAGTGAAAAGGTTCAATGAAACCTATTACAGCGGACACCATCTTGCTGATTGGAATAACTTCTTCTATGCAAGGCGCAGATACTTTCCTCTAGAATCTGTCAGAAAGAAATTAGAGTTCGGAATTGAGCACGGCAAACGACCTGAGGTTATTTATGTAAACACTATGTTTCTGCTCATTATATTAGTTTTCCAATTGTTGAAAGAAGTTGCAGATGCAATGCTCATGTCTCCTGAAATGAGGCATGCTGCAAAGGACATTAAGCAGTATGTGGCTGACTATCATTTCTTAACAGACAATCAGATTCAGACTACTGACGATTTAACAGTTACTATTGATGAAACCAAAGCAAAAATAGCCGAGCTTGAAGAAAAAAGAAGCAAAGCAGACAACAAAAAACGCAGAGCAAGTACTCCTGAAGATAAAGAGAGGTGCAAATTACTGCGTAAGGAGATTACAGAAGAAATTACGCCATTGAGAAAGAAACTCAAACGGGCAGAAGATATCCTTGATAAATCTCCGCACCTGTATGAGCTCTTACAAAAAGAGCATCAATTAGAAACTAACAAAATTCGTAAAATAGAAAGGAGCCGATAATTATGGCTATTAAACAAAAAACAAAAGTATATCCCCGTGATATTGAAGAAAACAATCCCACAAAAGAAACCTTATACGACAAAGTACAGAAGGCCCGCACAGAATATGTGTGGGCTAATAAAATACCCATTGAGTATTTGCGACCCTTTGAAAATCACCCTTACAAGGTAATTGACAATGAGGAAATGAAAAACCTTGTTGACAGTATTAACGAGCGAGGTATTCTTACGCCCCTTACTGTTCGCAAAATATCAGGTACAGAATATGAAATAATTTCAGGACACAGAAGGTTTTATGCGGCAAAGAAGTTAGGTTTTGAATTGATACCTGCTTTCATTTATGAACTCACTTATGAAGAGGCCGTTATTGCAATGGTAGATGCTAATCTGCAAAGAGAGCATATATTACCAAGTGAGAAGGCAAGAGCTTATAAGATGAAAATGGAAGCTATGAAAAAGACTGCAGGTAGACCTCCTAAAAATTCGTGCCAAGTTGGCACAAATTCTCGTACAGATGAAGAAATTGCAGAAAAAGCAACTGATAGTGCGAGACAAATTCAAAGATATATCAGATTAAACAACTTAATTCCTGAACTGCTTGACCTTGTTGATGAAGAACGAATTGCATTCACACCTGCAGTAGAGCTTTCATATCTGAATGAGGTGGAACAGACGGATTTGGTTGAAGAAATCCGAGTCTGTGATGCTACTCCAAACTTATCTCAGGCACAAAGACTTCGTGCAATCAGCAAAGAGGACGGTCTTACTCCCGAGCATATAGGTGAAATCTTGGCTGAAGAAAAGGCAAATCAAAAGCCTATGTTCAAGGTTTCTATGGAAAGATTGCAGAAAGTTGCACCTAAGGTTAAGGATAAAGACTTTGAAGATTTTGTGCTGAAGGCTTGTGAGCATTATTACAGATACCTTCAGCGACAGCGAAACAGAGATGCGAGGTGATGCGTATTGATTAGCAGAATTATTGATTTATGTAAAGGCTTAAAGGCGAGTTTTAAAAGCACAATATGCAATATAAAGGGCGAATGTGCTTTTAATACCCCTGATATTTCAAGCTTTACCAAAGAGCAGAAAATAGCATTTGGCCAAATGATTGATTTCCTTGCCGATATGATTGAGAAATACGGTGATAAGATACCGAAAAGTGATACCGAAATCAGAAGCAAGAAAACAGCTTAAAAGCAGTGTGAGGCAGGGTTATCCTGCCTCACACATTTGTCGAATATGCGAAAGAAAAATATAATCAAAATGAAAAATTATAAGGAGTTGAAAAAATATGAAACGATTAAATTGCTATATCTACACCCGTGTTTCAACATCAATGCAGGTTGAAGGCTTCAGCCTTGATGCACAGAGAGAAAAGCTCCGTAAATATGCCGAGTATCAGGAAATGCATATTGCAGGTGAGTACAGTGATGAAGGTAAATCAGGTAAAAACATTGGCGGAAGACTTGAGTTTCAGAGGATGTTATCAGACATCGCAAGTGGCAAAGACAGTATAGATTATGTGCTTGTTTTCAAACTGTCCCGTTTCGGTAGAAATGCTGCTGATGTACTTTCATCATTACAGATTATGCAGGACTACGGTGCAAATCTTATTTGTGTCGAAGACGGTATAGACAGTTCAAAGGATAGCGGTAAGCTGATGATTTCTGTTTTATCTGCTGTTGCTGAAATCGAGCGTGAGAATATTCTCGTTCAGACAATGGAAGGCAGAAAGCAAAAGGCAAGAGAAGGTAAATGGAACGGTGGCTTTGCCCCTTATGGATATTATCTTGAAAAGGGCGAACTGAAAATTGCCGAGGATGAGGCAGAAACCATACGCATCATATTTGATAAATATATAAATACAAATTTAGGAGCAAACGGTATTGCTAAATATCTCAATCAACACGGTATTGCCAAAAAGCCGAGACAGAACGGAACATTAGATACCTTTTCTGCACATTTTATAAAGTTAGTCATACAGAATCCCGTTTATTGCGGAAAGATAGCTTTTGGTAGGCGTAAGACAGAAAAGATTAACGGCACACGAAATGAATATCATATAGTTAAGCAAGAACAGTATCCTATATATGACGGTATTCATGAAGCAATTGTATCTGTTGAAGATTGGGAGTTAGCTCAACAGAAGCGTAAAAAGTTAGGTGTTAAACGGGAGAAGATATATAATCTCGATCACGAACATTTATTATCAGGATTGCTCCGCTGTCCTGTTTGCGGTGCGGCAATGTACGGTAACATTAACCGTAAGAAAAAGCCTGACGGTACAATCTACAAAGACCACTTTTATTATGCCTGTAAGCACCGAATGAAGGTTGATGGACACAAGTGTGATTATCACAGACAATGGAATCAGACTGTTGTAAACGGTGCTGTTGAAGAGGTAATTGAAAGGCTTGTATCTAACCCCGAATTTGAAAAGGCTTTGTGCGAAAAGATAAACACAAGAGTAAGTACAGAAGGTCTTGAAGAGGAACTTGCAGTATTCAAAAAGCAACTCAATCAGCTTGTAATGTCAAAAAGAAAGCTTGCATCTCAAATGGATACCCTTGATGTAACTGACAGGCATTATGATAAAAAGTATCAGGATATGCAAAACAGACTTTATGATTTCTATGATGAGATAGAGGTTGTAGAGGAACAAATAACGGAATTACAGTCCCGTATAGCAAATATAAAAGAAGAAAAAATATCAGGTGAAAATGTCTATCTTTTTCTTCATTATTATGGTACAATGTACAAAGAGTTTACTGATGCTGAGAAAAAGAAGTTTCTCAATACCTTCATTGAGAGTGTTGAGATATTCAAAGAAGAGCAACCCAACGGCAGACTGTTAAAATGTATCAATTTCAAATTCCCCGTCTTTTATGACGGGGATGAGAATGTGTCACATATCTGTTGGGACAGTGAAACAACAGTCGAATCGGTAGCGCTGTTAGTGAAAAATGAAAATTAAAGCTATAAAATATCCCCTTGCCCGGTTAAGTGTCCGGGCAAGGGGATTGCAGTTTGTGTTGTCAGCAGTAAGATTATCTAGCAAAGAGATTTCTGAAGAAGTCAACGATTCTGTAGAAAGCGTTTACAAGTCTAATCAAGAAGGCTCTGATGGGGTTGGTGCTTTCACCTTCGGTATATTCCATCATACTGTCCATAATATCTGTGCCGTCGATTTCAATACTAATAAAGTTGTATATAATTTGGGGATCGGTTTCGATAATTTCTACGTCGCTTCTGACTATAATGTCAAGGCCTGAAATCTGTCCTACAACTGCATAGGGAGATTCATATTCCTCTTCGGGGAAAACAAGTGTAACATCTTCGACTGTAAATGTTTCTGATGTTTCGTCATCGAAAAAGATCTCATATACAATACTATTAAGGTATCCGTCTTCGTCTAATGAATAGTCGAGAATATAGATATTATAGAAGGGATAATCGATGATGTTTGCGTCAGCTGAGCACTTCGCGTCGAAACATTCGAAATCAACCTCTTGGTTTTCTACATCTATATCGC
The DNA here is from genome assembly GCA_045604905.1 of Clostridia bacterium. GTDB lineage: Bacteria > Bacillota > Clostridia > UMGS1883 > UMGS1883 > UMGS1883. Next base: position 2,215 of record JAZUOX010000043.1, on the reverse strand, counting down.
AGTATATGTATTTTCCGTCAATGAGAAAATCGCCGTCTTCGTTGGACTCTAAAACAACTGTTTTTTCAGTTCCGTCAGCATAGGTTACCTTGAACTTGTAGCCGGTGAGATCGAGGTTATATTCGAATTCGCTGATTTCCTCGGGAAGACCTGAAACGTATTCGATTTCCTTGAAGTAAGAATCTGCAACATCAAAATCGATTATATATTTGTCAGATTCATAACTGTTGTATTCGTTATCAATGTAGGCATAAACTGAAACGGGAAGGGAAGTTGCTCCGGCTTCTACAGCAGCAACAGCATCTTCAAGATCTACTTCAGCAAAAACGGTTATGTCATAGTCATCTCCGTAATATATATCGGTGTCGATAGTCTCTGATGTTCCGTTGGTGTACTCGAGAGTGATTTCATAATCGTCGAGGTGGTAGCAGAGGTCTGTAAGGAAGAAGTCTTCATAAAAAAGTTCGCCGTCTTCTTCAATTTGCTCGTAAAGATCTTCGAGTTGAGCTTTGAGCATACTGTAGTAGATGGGATCGTCTGTTTCGAATGTGATGTTTTTAACTTTGGGGAGTTTGCTGAACAGCGCGAAGCTGTTGAAGGGTAAGGCTGTCATAAGCATTATGACTGTGAGAGTGATCGCGATTAATTTTTTCATTGGTTTTTCCTCCTTTGAATTTTAAGCACTGTGTACTATGTTTGAATTATACAATATGGAAATTTAAAAGTCAATAATTAAAAATGGCAAAAATTGCAGTTATTTTGACGGAAAATAACACATACTGCAAATTTATTAAAAAACCCGTAAATTTGCCGGCTTTAAGCAAACTTACGGGTGCGGTTTATTTTGATGCGTATTTTTCGGCTGTTTTCAGAAGACCTGCAATCGGTACAATCAATGCGCCGCCGCAGAGGTTTCCCACACAGTGAAGAATGTCAAAGGAGAAGCCTGCCGCAATCCACGCGAGCATTCCTTTGAAGTCAAGGCCGAAGAAAAGAGCCTGAACGGGAGCGTACAGTACTCCGTAGAAAAGTCCGTGTAAGGCGCACACTACAGCATAAACTATGGGGGCGACCTTTTTCGGCATATTCTGCGGGAGAAGCATAGTAATGCCCCACAGTACCGTCCATATATACAGATAGGGAATCCACCAGGTTGAGAAGCCCGAAAGCAGTCCCGATAAAAGTACAAAAATGTAAATAGGATAGAGAGCTTTTTTACGGTATACCAAAGTGAATGCTACTGTAAGAACTCCTACAAGATGTATATTCGGAAAAGCCTCCATTATCAGCTTTGAGCAGTACATTATTGCTCCGAGCATACTGAAGACGGCGCCCTCTCTTATGCTTATCTTCATCCCTTCGCTGCGACAAACCGATAGGTTTCTCCGTTAACGATGTCTGTCATATCGGCACCGGTAGGTGATAATTCCTCACCGATATAAAATGCCCAATACATACCGTCGGTGTCGTAGTCGAGGGTGATACCGTTGACCGATTTGACGTAGATGCCGTAAGGTCCCTCTTCACCGTCAATAAGCTCAAGCTCCATAAGAGCCTCACCTACGGTGGTCTTGTCCGTTGAAACAGCGTAGCAGGTTTCCTTGCCTTCCTTATCGCTTACGACGAAGGTGAAGGAATTTACACCCTGACCGACAGATGTTATTTCTGCGGTTGCGGTGTTACCGGGGAAAATGTTGCCCGATGTTGTGTTGCCGTTATTTGTGCAGGCAGTTGTAAGAAGTGCTATAGTCGCAATAAGCAGCATACAAAGGCACAAAGAACAAAGCTTTTTGAATTTCATTGTTTTTTGCATTGTAAAAACTCCTTTATTTTTATTACCCTTTTTCGTTGGCGCTCGCAACGGGGAAATCCCTGAAAGGGCTTTTGTCAGACGGATATTTCGACTCGGTACATTCCTGCCACCTTCTCAGAAAAACCAATGGCGTGTCCCCGTTTGCGACCACGGGCAAGGCAAGAACTTTTTTGTACCTCACGGCGACGGGCTCGTGCAGGATTTTCACCTGCTTCCCCGATCTGACGTATCCATTATATCAGCATGGCTGTAAAAGGTCAAGAAATGTGCGTGCAGTTTTTGACGTGATTTTCAGCCGCCGACTGTTCTTCAGTCGGCGGCTGAAGGGCCGGGCAGGCGCCTTGAACCCCGAGCGTCAAAGCACTACCCGTAAGCGGGGCTTTCCGGGAGGAAAAAGCAGTT
>JAZUOX010000042.1:0-8989 GCA_045604905.1 Clostridia bacterium | reverse complement strand
GCTAAAAAAATCAAATTTATCCTTGAAAGCGGAGAAATATACTGCAATATAAAAGAAAGGGGGTGCATTATGGGTATCGCAGTTGACGAAATTATAGAAAATATTGAAATAACGCAGATACATCGTCCGGGAGCGTACAATATGCCTAGCTCTCATTATCACGACCATTATGAGATATATTATCTCAAAAAGGGTAGGGTAAGGTATTTTATTAATGAAAGGATATATGACCTTTCAGACGGGGATGTTATTCTTATTCCGCCTCATGCAATTCATAGAACTGCAGCTCTTGTAAATGAGGGAGCAGAAAGACTTTTGATAGCCTTTACAAACGAATTTATAATGTGTTCGCCAAATGACAGAATTTTTTCCTGCTTTAAAGTAAGGTATTTTAAAAACCCCGGGTTAAAAGAAACTATTGAAAAAGCTGCATCAGAGTATTATAATAAAGATAGTTACTCCTATGACCTTATAGCGGGATACATACGGGAAATACTTGTTTTTCTGAGTCGCAGCACGGGAGTGGAAAGTACGGAAGATGTTACCAATGATACAATAATACAAAAAGCTGTTTTATATATAAACGACAATTATTCTTCGGAACTGACTCTTTCAATGCTTGCAAAGAAATTTGCACTGAGTGAAAGTCATTTTTCAAGACAGTTCAAAGTGTATACCGGCTTTGGTGTCAGCGAGTATATTTCAGCTGTTCGGGTAAAAAATGCCGAAAGACTTATTGCGACAACAACGATGCCTATTACTCAGATTGCACAAAACTGCGGTTTTAACAGCAGCAGCTATTTTGCTTCAGTGTTTAGAAAAGTCCGGGGAATATCTCCCGGAAAAGTAAGAAGAAAGCAGGGTGTTAAAGAATGAAAAAAATAAAAAAATTATTGCTTTTCATATTTATTCTTATTCTGCTTGTGCTTGTCGGTTTGATTGCAGGAGGGTATGGAAAGTATAAGCAGGCGGTAAGTCAGCTTTCAGTTGAAGATGCTGCAAAAAAAATAAGAACATACAGTTCTTATACAGAGCTTACGGATATAAATCCTACTTTCAAGGATGCTATGGTCTGTGTTGAGGATAAGCGGTTTTATGACCATAGAGGTATAGATTTTGTAGGTATCGCAAGAGCTTTTAAAACAAATATCGAAAAGAAAACCCTGTCACAGGGCGGCAGTACCATTACTCAGCAACTTGCAAAAAACATTTATTTTATGAATGATGATACTATTACAAGAAAAGTAGCTGAATCTTTTGTTGCGCTTGAACTTGAATCAAAGTTTACAAAAAATGAAATACTTGAACTTTACTTTAACAATATTTATTACGGAAGCGGTTATTACAGAATTTGTGATGCTTCAACAGGATATTTTGGAAAAAAACCGTCGGAATTAAGTGATTACGAGGCAACTCTTCTTGCAGGTATTCCAAATGCTCCGTCGGTATATTCGCTAGATAACAATCCGGACCTTGCAAAAGAAAGACAAAAAACAGTTGTTGAAGCTATGGTGGAAAATAAAAAACTTACAAAGGATGAAGCAGAAGATATTTTAAGTCAACAGTAAAAAATATTGAAAGATAAAAATGCAAGCAGATAAAAAAGTATCTGCTTGCATTTTTGCGTTACAAGAAAACAGAATAAACTGGATCAATGTCAATAAAGTAGACAGTAAAAAGAGGAAAAATTATACAGACATAAGCAATGCCTCCTTTTGGTTAGGAGAAAGACCATTATTGTGTGAGTGAGGTCTGACAGAATTGTAAAAACCATTTATGTAAGTAAAAAGACTTCGGTTGAGTTCTTCCAAAGAATGATAATTACGTCTGTCAGTTTCTTCTTTCTTCATATACTTAAAAAACACTCCATAACAGCATTGTCATACGGATGACCTTTTGCAGAAAACGATTGCACAACTGTCGGTATGAAACATGAGTCCGGAGACATCTCCTCTTGTGCTTAAAGCGATGTTTAGAGTATCTATAGCAAGTTGGGTGTTAATTCTGTTAGATAGCTTGAAGGAAACAATTTTCCTAGCAAACAAATCTAAAATTGCACACAGATAATAAAACCTGTTTGCAACACGGATATAAGTAAAATCAAATACCCAAACCAAACTAGGAGCAGGTTGATTAAAATTTTTAGCAAGCGGATTAAGTGGTAAAGAAGCTTTGAACAAAGTGACCAAAGGTGTTTTGTCCCGATATGCAGATGTTGCCGCAGGAACTATATTCTCCACAGGAGTTATGGCGGGTATTCCTGCAACCGTTAAGCATTTTAGTGATAAACGGATAAGCGATACAATAACCAAAGATGCAAGTCTTCCGAATGTTGTAAATACCATTGCAAAGATAGAGAGAAGAAGTAGTGATTATTATACTTCCCAGGAAGCTATTGATACTGCGAATGCAGTTCTTAAGATGGCAAACGGTACTGCAACAAAGGCAGATTATGCGCTGATTGAAAGAAGCGAAGGTGCGAGAAGAGTTGTATTAAGTGCTGAAGGTACAAAGGCGTGGGATAGTCTTAAGGCAGTGGCACAGAAGGATGCTGATGCTCGTATTGATATGAAAGCATCAAAAAGCGGAATTGGTATGAAAAAATCTGTCAGTGAATATCCGTATGATATGAAAAAGGTTATATCTGATTACATTGACAGTACGAATGAAGACTTTAAGAGCTTTATAAAGAGTGTCAATGCAGATAAAAATACTCCACAAAATAAAAAATATCTTTTCGGAAACGTTGCAGAACGCACCTCAAAGATAATAGAAAAAATAACGGGAATTAATGTTGAAGGATTCAAAACTGCTATTGAATCAAGAATGATTTGGCATATAGAGAAAGACCATGGTGTTAATGGAAAGACAGATAAAAGTATGTCAAATATTGATGACTTGGCGAGAATAGAATATGTTTTGAATAACTATGATGACATAGTTTATGGAGGAACTACAAAATCATACACTACTGTAAAGGAAAATGGAAGAACTAAACTTGCAGATACAGTTGTATATTCCAAGAAAATCAATGGTACTTATTATGTAGTACAGGCTGTACCTAATGCAAAAGCAAAAACTTTGTATGTTGTTTCGGCATATATAAACAAAAAAGGAGCTTCACAGCTCACTGATGCAGATAATGCCCCAGTGTTTACGTCTGAAGACGGTTCTGTGGTAACTCCCAATGACAGTATATCAAAAGATAAAGCTACTGTCAATAGTAAGGATATGCGTGACGGTGAAATTTATTCACAGGGGAAGAGAGTAAGCTTTGAAAAAGGAGAAAGAGTAGGCGGAAACGTTGTCTATAATGAAGAAAGCCGTAAGTTTGCAAAAAAGAACCATGAGGGGTACAAGGTAATACAGACAATGGCGAAGGACCTGGGTATGAAGGTTAAGTTTGTAAAGGGACTTGTTGACGGTGACGGCAACGTGCTTGACGGTGTTATAACAAGTGAGGGAATATTTATTAACACTGAAGCGAAAAATCCCACACGTTGGGCGGCAACGCATGAATTCAGCCACAGGATGAAGCAGACAGGCGGTAAGGCATGGCAGAAGTATCAGGACTATGTTATAAAGCACCTTAAGGAAACGGGCAAGTATGATGCAATGTATAATGCGAAAAAAGGTGCTTATGCAGAAAATGAAATTGATGAGGAAATCGCAGCGGATTATATTGGAGAATTATTCTCCGATGTGAAGGAGCTTGCAGAGTTCATCCGTGAAAGCAGGCAGACGGCGTTCAGTGTTCGTAATATGTGGTACAAGGTACTTGACAAGCTCGGTCTTTCTGACGAAAAGAAAAAAGCACAGCGTATGTGGGCCAGTGCTTACAGAGAGGCTATGAAGAATAGTGATGTTAAGTATGAGGATGGTGCGCATCAGTCAAAGAGTGGGACAAGGGTTGACGATAGTTCAAATAGCAAGTATAATGAAATTAGTGAAAAATTAACTCGTTTGGAATGGAAAATGTTTTATAATTCTCTGGGTGAATTAAAAAGAGGAATGTGGTTTCCACAAACGATCGATGGAGATTACATTTTTGAAACTGACGATAAATTAATTTTTACAGATGGAAATTATAAGAACCCTAAAGTTAATTATATTGTCGAATTTGAAAGTTTAAATGCAGAAGAAATCGAATATGGAAAGGAAATTATTTGGAATGAAGCAGAAAACGGTAAAATTTGCGAAGAATGCTGTGAAATTGCTCAGGTTATGCTCGGAAAAGGGACTATCACATCAACAAACTCTTACACTAGTAGAACCTATGGGGAAAGCGACAACAATCAAAGAAAAGGAACAAATAGCAAAACAACTGATAGAGGAACTCGAAAATCAGTAAGCGGTACACGAGTAACAGATAATAAAGGTAACGCCTTAACAAAAGGACAACAGGAATATTTCAAAAATTCAAAAGTTAGGGATAAAAACGGCAATTTGCTTGTTATGTATCAAGGCTCAAAAGAAAATTTCACAGTATTTGACCGTAAAAAATCAAGCTACGGAAATTTATACGGAAGGGGATTTTATTTTACAGACAGTATAAGTCATGCAAACCAATATGGAAACGCAAGAGCTTATTATCTTAACATTGAACATCCTGTATCTACTACTGAAACTACAATAACACGAGAACAATTTCGCAAGTTTTTGGAAGCTGTAGCAGAAAATGAGGATTACGGTCTGGAAAATTACGGTTACGGTTCAACGGTTGACAGTGTTCTTGAATCTACTTACGGCAAAAGCGATTTCCTAATGCTCAACGATGTAAGTCAAACTGCAATCGGTGATTTGGTAGAAGCGGTAGAGTTTTTTAACAAAATTAACGGTACAGACTATGACGGCATTATTCTTGATACGGAAACTGTTACGTTTAATTCAGAACAAGCAAAGCTTACTACGAATGAAAATCCCACAAGCAACCCTGATATAAGAAAATCCGTAGCAGGTACGCGTGTGGTGGACAATCCTTCCGTCAACGATGCTGACACCTCGGCTTCGAGTAGTCTTATGTCAAGATTACTTGAAGAAAATGCAAGGCTTCGGGACAATATAGAAGATTTGTATGTTCAGATGAATCAGGCAGAGGGAAAGCTTAATACCAGGGCGGTAAATGATGTAGCGAAAAGCCTGAAAGAAAAGTACGGCTCAAAAATAAGTATACCGACCTTGAGACGAGAACTTGCGAAGTTATACACCTATATGTCCGGAAAGAATGTCGACGGTGCAGTAGTGTTAAAAAGAATATCTTCCATTGCGAAAAATGTGATTGACAGAGCAACAGAAACTATAGAAGGCGGAGAATTTTTTTGTTGACATTATACCCCATGGGGGTATATAATATATCAGAGGTGAGACTATGGATTGTTGCAGAAGGAAAGAAAGAACAGGCAGCGAGAAAAAGCTTCTGTTAAACAGAATAAAGCGTATTGAGGGGCAGATAAGAGGAATCGGAAGAATGATTGAAGAGGACTCATATTGCACTGATGTTATAACACAGATAACAGCGGCAAATGCAGCACTCGATGCCTTAAATCGTGAAATTCTTTCCAATCATATAAAAACCTGTGTTGAAAATGATATAAAAGAGGGCAAAGAATCAACAGTTGATGAACTTCTTGATATACTTAAAAAGATGATGAGGTGAGACGGAATATGAATAAGTATACAGTTACAGGTATGTCCTGTGCCGCTTGCAGTGCAAGGGTAGAAAAAGCAGTTACAGGTGTTAATGGCGTTACGGGGTGCAGTGTTAATCTTCTTACAAACACAATGATTGTCGAGGGCACAGCATCAGAAGAAAGTATAATTTCTGCAGTTGAGAATGCCGGCTACGGTGCTTTCAAAGATGGAAGAAACGATACAAAACAAAATAAAGAAATAAGCGGAGATAGCGAAATCCGTAAAATGAAGACAAGGCTTCTGAGTTCAGTTGTTTTTTTAATTATCCTTATGTATTTTTCTATGGGGAAGATGCTTTTCGGTCTCCCGTTTCCGGGTTTGTTTGAAGAAAACCATCTTGCTGTGGGTATACTGCAGCTGGTACTCAGCGGAGTGATAATGGTTATAAATCAGAAATTTTTTGTGAGTGCATACAAAAGCCTGCGACACGGCGCACCGAATATGGATGTACTTGTTTCTATGGGATCATTGGTGTCTTTTTTATACAGTGTCTGTGTTCTTATTGTAATGAGTGAGGCTACGCGTATAGGAGATATGGAAAAAGTTCACGAGCTTGGACATGAGTTATATTTTGAGTCTGCGGCAATGATTCTTACTCTTATAACCGTAGGAAAAATGCTGGAAGCATATTCGAAAGGAAAGACAACCAATGCAATAAAGAGCTTGATGAACCTCGCACCGAAAACTGCAGTTGTTGAGCGCAATGGAAAAGAGCTTATAATTCCGGTGTCAGAAGTAGTAAAAGATGATATATTTATAGTAAAACCCGGTTCCTCTGTTCCTGCTGACGGCATAGTTACAGAGGGGCATAGTGCCGTTAATGAATCTATGCTTACAGGGGAAAGTATACCGGCGGATAAAACTGTTGGCGACAAGGTATCTGCAGCAACGATAAATCAGTCAGGATACCTTAAGTGCAGAGCAACAAATGTAGGGGAAGATACTACTCTTTCAAAAATTATCCGTATGGTAAGTGATGCAGCTGCGACAAAAGCACCGGTGGCAAAAATTGCAGACAAGGTTTCTGGGATATTTGTTCCGGTAGTAATTGTAATTGCAGTGATAACAACAGTGATATGGATTCTTGTTGGTGAAAGCTTTGGTTTTGCCTTAGCCCGTGGAATATCGGTGCTTGTAATAAGCTGTCCATGTGCACTCGGTCTTGCTACTCCGGTTGCCATAATGGTCGGAAACGGTGTGGGTGCAAAGAACGGTATTCTTTATAAAACATCCGAAGTGCTCGAAAATGCAGGTAAAGTAAAATATGTTGCTCTTGATAAAACGGGAACGCTCACCGAAGGTGAGCCGAAAGTGACAGATGTTATACCTTTTAGTGGTTATGCTGATGACGAACTTCTCAGAATAGCTTTTTCTCTTGAATCGAGAAGTGAGCATCCTCTTGCAAAAGCGATTACAACTTATTGCAATGAAAAAAATATCAGGCTTCTAGACTTAGAAAGCTTTGCTGCACTGCCGGGAAATGGCGTAAGAGGTATTCTTGACGGCGAAAATATTTTCGGTGGAAATCTTAAATTTATTTCTGAAAAGGTAGCAGTTAGCGAGGAAAATCGAGCTGTTATTGAAAAATTGTCGCAACAGGGCAAAACGCCGCTGATATTTGTAAAAGAAACATCCGCTATAGGTATCATTGCAGTAGCCGATACAGTCAAGGAAGACAGTAAAGAAACCATCAGACTACTAAAAAAGCTTGGCGTTGAAACAGTTATGCTTACGGGCGACAATAAAAACACAGCACAGGCAATTGCAAAAGAGCTTGACATCACTCATGTAGTTTCAGATGTTCTTCCCGACGGAAAAGAGTCACAAATCCGCAAGCTCCAGAAATCCGGCAAAGTTATGATGGTTGGCGACGGCATCAACGATGCTCCGGCACTTACCCGCGCAGATGTCGGCGTTGCAATAGGAAAAGGAACGGATATTGCCGTAGAATCTGCAGATATTGTTCTTACGGGAAAAAGCCTTGTCGGAGTATACGAAACTATACGATTAAGTCGCAAAACCCTTAAAAACATTCACGAGAACCTTTTCTGGGCGTTTTTCTATAATGTTATAGGTATACCGCTTGCAGCAGGCGTGTGGATAAATATTACAGGCTGGACACTTAACCCTATGTTTGGTGCTGCGGCAATGAGTCTTTCGAGTGTCTGCGTTATATCAAATGCGTTGAGATTAAATTTATTTAAAACATATAAAAAGGAGAGTAAAACTATGGAAACAACACTTAAAATTGAGGGTATGATGTGCCCTCACTGTGAGGCAAGAGTTAAGCAGACTCTTGAGGCAATAGCAGGTGTTACAGAGGCGATTCCCAGCCACGAAAAGGGAACTGCAGTTGTAAAGCATGACGACAGCGTAACTGTCGATGCTTTAAAGAACGCAGTAGAAGCCCAAGGATACAAGGTACTGTAAAAAGACGGAGGTTTCATATGAATTTTGCATCTGTATTAAGATATGTTAATATGGGTCGAGGCGATGGTTGGGACGACAGATTTTCGATTCCGTATTTCTGGAAACATATGGCGGATAAATATAAGGTGGGGATAAATTACATCCTGACAGAATACGACTTTCCCGAAATCTGCGAAAAATGTGACGGACTTATTGTTCCGGGCAGCAGTAATAATATAAACCCTTCTTACTGGGGTGGCGAACCGTTTTCTGAAAATGTGCCATACGATGAATTTACATTTGATTCAATAGTGATTGACTGGTTTGTAAAGCACAATAAACCTGTTTTCGGAGTATGCGGAGGACTTCAGTCGATAAACGTATATTTGGGTGGAAGTCTTAAAACAGTTGATGAAAAAATGCACAGCGGTGCTGAAAACAAAAGTCATATGATAAATATAAAAGAAAATTCTTTTGTATATGACGTGTTCAAAGCTCCAAGAGCAAATGTCAACACCTATCATTGCTGGGCGATTGACAGACTTGCTCCGGAACTTGAAATAGCGGCAATATCAGAAGATGGAGTTATTGAAGCTGTTGAATGTAAGGAAAAGCGTATCTTTGCAACTCAGTGGCATCCGGAAAGAAACTTCTGTGAGGGAGACCCTATCGAAAACAAATTCTTTGAAAACTTTATAAATTTATGTGAATAATAAGTAAGGGATTTGCAATAGCAAATCCCTTACTTCAGCGTGTCGATAAACCTATCGACACGCTGGCAGATATCGAAAAAGGAAGGTAAATTCATCGAACACGAACTCGTCGGCGTATGTGGATACGGTAGAGGGCGTGTTCGGTGAAAACAAGCAGAAATGGCTACAAACTACAG
>JAZUOX010000041.1:0-20644 GCA_045604905.1 Clostridia bacterium | reverse complement strand
GCTGGATTAGAATTCCCGAAGACAGACAATAAAAAAACGAATCAAACCTTGCGGTATGATTCGTTTATTGGTGACCCCACGGGGAATCGAACCCCGGTCTTCTCCGTGAGAGGGCGGAAAAGGGCATTTTTACTGCTTTTTTCAAAAACTGCTAAATTGCCTGTAATTGGCTTTGTTAAGCCTTTTGTGAGTAGTCGGTACTAAACCGCAATAAACCATAAAAAGTCAGTCAAATGTTAGTCGGTCAGTCAAAATGTTAGTCAAAATTCAGTATACAAAAGTAAGTGAGCAGAAGTAATATCATCGTATGTTACAATTTTATTACTTTGTTTAAAAAATATTGACACACGTGTTAATACGTGTTAATATATAGTTGCAGTATGAAAAAGATATAAGGCTTATTGCAATATTAAAGAAAGGAACAGATGCCGATGCCAATGACACCACGAGAAATGGTAAAGTTATTGAAAGACAATGGGTTTATTGAAGAGTCGCAAAACGGATCACACAAAAAGATGGTTAAACCGGGAGCCAATATGCCACCGATTATTGTACCAATGCATAGTAAGGATTTGAAAAAGGGTCTTGAGAAAGCAATATTAAAGCAAGCAGGATTAAAAAAATAAAAAAGAATATTAAACTGAAACTAGTAAATCATAAAATACTAGAATGAGAATGAATTAGAGAACAAATGGTTTTAGGTGCGGTTTGTGATGGTTTATATGCAAACCGCGCAACCTAAAACATATTAGATATATAGGTCTATTTGTTATGCAAATTTTTAGAACAATTTTTCTGAAATGCTTTACAATTTAGAACAAACATGAATAGAATTATAAAGAAATGGAGATGTAATAAATGAATAAAACTTATTATTATCCTGCAGTTTTTACAAGAGAAGAAGTTGGTTTTTCAGTTAGCTTTCCTGACCTTCCGGGATGCTATACTCAAGGAGATACTATTGAAGAGGCCTATAAAATGTCTACCTCTGCTATCGGATTGTACGCACAAAATGAAGATGGAAATTTCATATTTCCGGTAGCTAGTGCGCCCGATGATATAGAATTGGAAAAAGATGAGTTTTTAGTTCTTGTGGAATTTAATCTTATAGAATATTTAAAAAACACAAGTGATAAGGCTGTTAAGAAAACATTGACTATTCCATCATGGCTTAATAACTTGGCTGAACAAAACAATGTGAATTTTTCTAACGTATTGCAAAATGCACTTAAAGAATATTTAAATGTAAATAACTAGTATAGCTAAATACAAAGACAGACGCTCTATTTTCTCTTGAAGCGTCTGTCTTTGTATTTAAAATCTATTATTTACACCAATCTTTATATAACTCCATTCCTGTTTGTTATAAAATATCATAAGTTAAATGTTGGTTAAAAATGTAAATTCTTCTAATTAATAGAATTATACTTACAAAATTATAGTATGCTTGCCAGATAAAGTCAAATCCCATTGTAAAATGACCTGTTTTAGAAAAATACGGTTGAATTTAATAATATTCTTGACAATTTCAAAGCCTTTATGCTAAAATACGATTGCATCGGATAATTGCCTAAGGAGGTTTTGTTATGGCTTATATCAAGAGAGATATTGAGGATAAAATTATTACTTTGTCTAAAGAGTATTCATGTATTTTAATCACGGGTCCGCGACAAGTTGGTAAAACTACTGTTTTACAGCAGCTCATGGATGAAGACCGTGAATATGTAACCTTGGACGATATGGAGGAGCGTAGCCTTGCTAAACGTGATCCTGCTATGTTTTTGCAGCTACACTCTACTCCAATTATGATTGACGAGGTGCAATATGCACCTGAACTTTTCTCTTATATTAAAATGGAAATTGATAAAGGAGCAGATCCCGGAACCTATTGGTTGACAGGTTCCCAGGCTTTCAAACTTATGGAGTTGGCTCAAGAGTCTCTTGCCGGTCGTGTGGCAATTCTGCATATGTCAAGTCTATCACAGCACGAGATATACGGATCTGGAAATTGCGTGCCATTTACACTTGAGTTAGAATCCCTTAAAGCACGCGAAAAAACCAACAAGCCTGCTGATATTACAGAAATCTATACTCGCATCTGGGAGGGATCTATGCCCGGTCTTGCAAGTGGCAAGTTCTCTGACCGTGATGTTTTTTATTCCAGTTATTTGCAGACTTATATTGATCGCGATGTAAAAGAGCAGGTGCAGCTTGCTGATCCGCTAATGTTCCGGGATTTCGTTCGTGCTGCTGCTTGCCGTGCAGGGCAAATGCTTAATGTACATGATATTGCGCAGGATGTTGGTGTATCTGATGATACAGCAAAGCGTTGGTTGCAGGTGCTTGAAAAGTCCGATGTAATTTTCTTCCTTCGTCCTTATTCCAACAACCTGTTAAAGCGTACTGTTAAGACCCCTAAAATGTATTTTTTTGACACCGGATTGGTTGCTTATTTAACACGTTATTCTTCTCCCGAAATTCTGGCAAACGGAGCAATCAATGGCCATATTCTTGAAAATTTTGTGGTGTCAGAACTTTTAAAGTCTTATCACAACAATGCAAAGGAATGCTTGCTGTGGTACTACCGTGACAGTAACTCCAATGAAATTGATATGGTAATCGAGAGCGATGGAGCGCTGCATCCTTTGGAAATTAAACGTTCTGTTAATCCAGGCAGTGAACTAATCAGTGCGTTTGGATTACTTGATAAGGCTTCTGTTCCTCGTGGCAACGGAGCTATCCTTTGTATGCGTCCTAAATTGTCAGCGATTAATTCTGAAAATTATATCGTTCCAATCTGGATGATCTAATTGCACAAAAGTATCGGGCAACAATATGCCCGATACTTTTTTATAATCTTTAATTCTTCAGGTTCTTACTCACGCTTTCGTCTATGTACTTATCAAGCTCCTTAATCGGTATTTTCCAGGTTCTTCCTATGCGGAAAGCACCGAGTTCACCGCTTTTTAACAGCCGGTAAATAGAGTTTTCACCAATTCCCAGATGATTCATAGCTTCATGTGCCGTCAGTACATCGTAATCATTATAATACATTACATAAAATCTCCCTTTAGTTAGTTTAATTATATGTTGTTGTATTTTCTTATAATTTGACTTTGATTACAATATTATATTTCAAAATCAAGTTTAAGAAGTGCATCTTTTATATTAAGACTGTAAGTTAAATAAGTGTAGAACGAGGAAAAGAAAGGATTAAATGATAAAAATTTCAAAAATGTCAAAATTGAAATATTTTTGAGCAATATCTGTATTGACATAAAAGTTCTCGTTGTTATAATTAAAATAGTAAATTGGGATTTATATCAATATCAATGTGATTTGGGAGGAAATAAAATGGAAAAGTGGGCTCGTATTAAATATATGCCATGCATACCACTCGGTGAAGATGGAAGACTTTTAACCGGTAGTCGTGAACATATTGAGCTTTCGAAAAAAGCTGCAAACGAGGGAATGGTGCTCTTAAAAAATGACGGAGTGCTGCCACTTAAAAAAGGAGCAAAAATATCAATATTTGGTAAAGCGCAGATTGATTATGTAAAAGGCGGCGGCGGGAGCGGGGATGTATGTTCAAAATATATCCGTAACATATATGATGGGTTTAAAATTAAGGAAGAAGAATGCAAAGTTGAAATTTTCCATAAAGTATCTCAGTTTTATATTGACGATATAAAACGTCAGCAGAATGAGAACCCATTACTTGAACTGAATTCAGGATTCTTTAAAGAACCAGAAATCCCTGCAGAGCTTGTAAAAGAGGCAGCCGCTTTTGCTGATACTGCTTTTATTGTAGTGTGCCGTTTTTCAGCAGAAGGTGGGGACAGAAAAAATACTAAAGGGGACTACTGCCTTAGCGATGCGGAAGAAAATCTTGTGAATCTTGTGTCTTCCGAGTTTGAAAATGTTGTAATAATACTTAATATCGGCGGAACTATAGACACAAGTTGGTTTGCTGATAATGATAAAATTGGTGGTGCACTTGTTGCGTGGAACGCAGGAATGGAAGGCGGTCTTGCAATTGCTGAGACCGTTTGCGGAGATTCCAATCCTTCGGGTAAACTTACAGATACATTTGCAAAATGTTTTGACGATTATCCTGCGAGTAAGACCTTCTACGAATCGAGCCTTTATCTTAAAAACTATGAGGATATCTACATCGGATACCGTTATTTTGAAACAGTTCCCGGAATGAAGGAAAGAGTTAACTATCCCTTTGGCTTTGGACTTTCATATACTGAATTTGGAATTACTGATATAAAAGCGGAGAAAAAAGACGGACAGATTATCGCATCATGTAAAGTAACAAATAACGGTCATATTGCCGGAAAAGAAGTTGTGCAGGTTTATTATAGTGCACCGCAGGGGAAACTCGGTAAAAGCGCACGGGAACTTGCCGGATTTAAAAAGACAAAACTGTTAAATCCCAGGGAAACAGAAACAGTTACAGTCAGCTTTGACATTTCTTCTATGGCAAGCTATGATGACGAAGGTAAGTGCCAAAAATCTGCGTATGTTCTTGAAGGTGGAAACTACGAGTTTTACATAGGTAATTCTGTCAGAAATACACAAAAAGCAGAGTTTATATATGTTGTAGAGGAAGATGTAAGAGTTATTCAGCAGCTTGAAGAAAGATTGGCACCGCTCAGACTTAACAGACGTATGCGTGCTGATGGCAGCTTTGATGAATTTGATTACCGTGAAGAAACTGAAATAAAAAAGACACTTCCCAAAGCAATAGAAAGAAATCAAAAAGGTGAAAGAATTACACTTGATATGGTTGACCGTGGAGAAAAGACTCTTGATGAATTTATAGCACAGCTTGATGCTGAATATTTGTCACGTTTTCTTGGCGGAAAACGCAGCATCGGTGTAGGTAATGTCGGTGGTATGGGTGGCGATATTACAACAGGTGATGCAATGGGTATAACAAATATCGGTGTTGATGAGTATGGTGTTCCCTGTGCTATGGCTTGTGATGGTCCTGCAGGGGTAAGAATAAATAAAAAATGTGGAGTATATACTACCGCTTTCCCTTGTTCAACAATGATTGCGTGTACCTGGGATCCGGATATTGCAGAAGAAATAGGAAAGTGCGGAGCACTTGAGTCAAAAGAAAATAACTTTTACATCTGGCTTACACCGGCGCTTAATATTCACCGCAGTCCTCTTTGTGGTCGTAATTTTGAATATATGTCAGAAGATCCGCTTGTTTCCGGCAAAATTGCTACGGCTATGGTGCGTGGTATTCAGTCAGTTGGAGTTGCGGCTACTCCAAAACACTTCGCTTGTAACAATAAAGAAGAAAACCGTGGCGGATGTGACTTTGTGGTCTCAGAAAGAGCTCTGAGGGAAATTTATCTAAAGGGGTTTGAAATCTGTGTAAAAGAGTCATCTCCAAAAATAATGATGACAGCATTTAACAAAATTAACGGACATCATTGCAGTGCGAATTATGAGCTTCTTACAGAAATTCTTCGTAATGAATGGGGATTTGATGGACTTGTAGTAACAGACTGGCATCCGGCTACACATCAGGTAAGTGAGATTTTTGCAGGTAACGATGTTCGTATGCCGTCAGGGTATCACGAGCCGATTTATTACCCTCTTAGATTCGGTGTGGAAGATACTTATGCTGTTGTTCAGCAGAGTGCAAAAAGACTCCTTAAGCTTCTCCTTGAATTTGAATAAGTTTAAATAAGATTTGAATGAAAAGAAATCTTTCTTTTGCAAGAGATATGTTTGAATGACATAAATGAAGAACTGTCCAAAAGCACTGTTTTTCAAAGATAGATAAAATGGCTACAAACTGCAGTTTGTAGCCATTTTGTTTTGTATAGAAATTGTGTGATTTAATCGCGAGTAACATTGACAGGACTGGTTTTAGTTGGGACGCGAAATGGGTGAAGTGGCACACTTTTCTTTAATGTATGGGAAGATTGCCGGTTCGTTCCAATTTAACTTTCTTATAGAAATTTGGAGTACAACCAAAATAAATTTTAAAATTTTTTATAAAATATGCCGGAGATGAAAATCCGGTTTCTAAAGAAATTTCAGTAATAGTCTTATTTGTTGTTAAAAGAAACTTTGCGGCTTTGTTTATTCTCACCAAGTTCAGATATTGGATAAAAGAAACATTTAAAGCTTTTTTGAAAATCCGGCAGAAGTGTGATTTGTCAAAATTTAACAACTGACTTATTTGAGAGAGTGATATATCGTCTGCGTAGTTTTCATTTATATAGTTTATAGCGGGAAGAATCTTTTTGATATACTTTTGATTAAGAAGGCTTTGCGGATTTTTGATTATGTCATTTCTGTATAAAATACCATGGATATTAAGTACTGCAGATCTTATGAATGTTTCATAGGAATTTTCGCGATCTGTATATTCTCTAATGATTTTTTCGAAACATTCGTTTATTTCTCTGTTTAAGTCAGAGCCGGCAGGAAAAACATGTGTCATATCATTTTGGTTTGCCGATTGCGTCAAAATGGCATTAAGTGCAGATTCTTTGCCGAAAATCAACTCTGACTGCAATAAAAAAACAAAAGTGTTTTTTTGGGTTTTTGTTTTATGAGGACACCTTGAATTAATTAGAATTATGTCTCCGGAGTTCAAATGACATTCATTTTCGGCTGTATAAACGATGATATTTCCTTCAATACAGTACAAAAATTCAAGCGCGTTGTGAAGATGCCAATCACACTCCTGTGTATAGAGAGCCGTTGCAGGATTATGAATAACAATTTCGGAGTTTTCAAATTCTGATTGTAATACTTCTATTTCCATAAACAGTCCTCCTAAGAAAAACATTGTCGATAATAGCATTATATATGTTGCAGATTTAAAAATCAACACTTTATTTTAATCTTGCCAAAAAATCAATATTGTTATACTTTCTGCATAAAAAAATAATTACTAGCATCATATGATTTGTTAAAATATATATATAAAGAAATTTAAGTGTAAAAATTTATCCTTTTCAGGGGTAAAGATAAAATTTCGCAATGTTTACCCGCAACACCTGATTTAAAGAGAATAAGCCTCACACATTTTGATTTTGTACGATAATCGGATTTGTGCGCCTGAAAGTACACCCTCCGAATTCGATGGAAGGAGAGAGCAAAATGCAGATTAAACATATAAATGAGAACATTACTCGTATCTTTGAACAGAATAACAGTATGCTTTCCCGTTACGGGATTTTAAATGATGCCGGTGCAGTAGCAGAAAAATTTGAAGCAAATACAGCTATATTTGATGCCGGAAAAAGAAAAATTGAAGTTAGTTTTTCAAAACAGGGCAGCGGATTTGAAATCAGAATACCTCTATCGGAAAAAGAACGTATTTTTGGTGGTGGCGACCAGACCAGAGAAAGAATTATGCACAGGGGACACTCCATTACTATGGGAGTTGTCAATATTACAGGATACGGTCCTCTACCTGTTATGTTCAGTACCGACGGTTGGGGAATAATGATTAACTGTACATACACCCATACTTTTGATATTGGCGAAACAGATCCCTCATATATGGTAATCAGTGCACCGAAAGGAACTCTTGACTTTTATATTTTCTGCGGAAAAAGTATCCAGGAGCTTATGTATCATTACACCGCAGTAAGCGGAAGACCTATGGTCTTGCCGAAATTTGCATACGGATTTCTCTTTGTTGAGAATGAGGATTGTGATGCACGCAGTCTTTTATGGGATGCAAAAACATTCCGTGAATGTGACATTCCTTGCGATATGATGGGGCTTGAGCCGTCATGGATGTCAAAAAGATATGATTACAGCACCGAAAAGTGTTGGAATAAAGAAAAATATGACCTTCCAAGTTGGCTTCCTGCTAACCAGAGTGGTGAAAGAACTTTCTTTTATCCGCTTAGGGAAATGGGTATGAATTTAAGTCTTTGGCTTTGTTGTAACTATGATTTATTCCACAAGGAAGAAGAAAATTGCAAAAATGCAGACAGGGACTATATTCTGGATGAGACAATTGATGCTCCTATTATTGACGAACATTTTGCTGCAGGAAGAAAACTTATGGACTCTGTAACTAAGGTGGAAGAGCCTTGGTTTGAACATTTAAAGAAATTTGTTGATAATGGAGCTGCCGCTTTTAAAATGGATGGTGCCGATCAGGTGTTGTTTTTTCCGGACAGACTTTGGGGCGGAAGATATACTGATGATGAAGTTCATAATGTGTATCCGGTAATTCTTGCAAAACAAATGAACAAAGGATTCAGAGAGTATACAGGCAGACGTCCGTTTATATATTCAGCTTGTGCTTATACAGGTATGCAACAGTATGCGGCTACATGGACCGGAGATACGGGTGGAGATGCTTCTACAATGATAGGCATTTTTAATTATTGTATGGCATGCCACACAAATGTTTCGTGCGACCTTGAAGTAACTACTCCTGATAAACTGCATTACGGATTTTTGCTTCCGTATGCACAGTTCCTTTGTTGGTCACAGTGGCAGTATCCGTGGTTTCTTGATAAGGATAAGGAGGAGATGATTCGCTCATATTCAAAGCTTCGTTCATCATTATTTCCTTATCTGTATGCGATGGCACATAAGGCGTCACAGACAGGACTTCCGATACTCAGACCGCTTCCGCTTGTTTATGAAGATACTGAACGTTTCGATAATGTCCGCAATATGTATATGCTTGGCGATAATCTTCTCGTAGGTGTATTTGATATGCATCTTGATTTGCCTGAAGGAGTGTGGATTGATTACTTTACCGGAAAGGAATATTCTGGTGTTATAGATTACGAAATTCCTGAAGGCAGAGGCGGTGCATTGTTTGTTCGCAAAGGTTCAGTGGTATTTACAATGGAGCCTCAGAACTATTTGCTGGAAAAGGAGCATAATTATATTCTTTGCGTATATCCCGGTGCAGATTGTAACGGAACACTTGTTGAAGATGATGGATGGTCGTTTGATTATGAAAAGGGTAAAGTTGCTACAACAAATGCGTTCATTTCAAACAGTAAAAGTGATAGTTTTGAATTAACTCTTGAAAAGAGAAAAGGAACCTTTGAGGGCAGAGAAAATAATGGTCATAATAAGATTGAAAATTCTATCCCTAAAGTTTCAGGTATACCAAAAATAAGAGATATTGCAGTAAGAATTTTTACAACAAAGCCTTCTTTAATTACAGTAAATGGTAAAGAACAACCTTTCAATTACGCAGATGGATGCGTAAGCTTTGTTGTTAATGCTTCCGAACATGAAAGAGCAACACTTACTTATACTGTAAGGATGTGATGATGTTGTTTGAAAATGTAAAAATAGAAAACCAAGAGCGTTTTAAGTATGGGGCAGACCTTACCGAAAGAGAAGTAAAGAATGCTCTTGATGCCGCTATAGAAATGCTCAGGGTGAGTCTTCCGAGATTTGTTGGTAAATTCCCCGAACCTGCTACCGGCTTTTATACAGGTGCGCCTTCAGGACGTTCTGTAAACAGATACAGAGAAGTTGATGAACCCGGATGGATCAGCGGGATGTGGACAGGACTTTATTGGTTGATATATGAGTTGACCGGTGACAATGCATTTAAAAATGCGGCAATGTCCCAAATAGAGATATTTAAAAAGAATGCAAGGGAAGAAATCGGACTTGATGATCATGATACAGGATTCAAATATACACCTTCCTGCGTTGCGGCATATCGTCTTACGGGGGATGAGAGTTCACGTGAAGCGGCACTTCTTGCGGCAAAAATTCAACTTGAACATTTTTGTCCGGTCAATAAATTTCTTATAAGAGTAGGAAAGCGCCGCCCGGGAGAGCCGTATGAATGGTACAGAACACTTGTTGATTCCATGATGAACCTTCCATTATTTTTCTGGGCATATGAACAGACCGGAAATAAAGAGTATTATGATGCGGCGGTAGCACATTATAACACAACTCTTAATTACCTTATCCGTGATGATGCATCTTCTTGTCATCATTATCAGTTTGACCCTGAAACGCTCAAGCCTGTGAGAGAAGTTACATGGCAGGGAAACAGAGATTCTTCGTGCTGGGCGAGAGGACATTCGTGGCTTGTATATGGGTATCCACTTGCATACGGATACACAAAAGACGAAAAGACACTGGAAATTCATAGAGCCGTTACATATTACTTCCTTAATCATCTTCCTGAGGATTTTATTCCGTATTGGGACTTTGACTTTACGACAGGAAGTCTTGAACCACGTGACAGTTCAGCGGCTGCAATAGCAACAAGTGGTCTTCTGGAAATGTGCAGATTACTTCCTGACACGTCTGATGATAAAGTGCTTTTTAAAAATGCCGCATACTCTATGCTTAAAGCGATGATAAATCTGTGCGCTAACAAGGGTTGTGATGGCGATGGTATATTGCTTCATTCCGTCAGCTCAAAACCCCATAATTCGGTAGTTGATTCTTCTTTGCCGTATGCAGATTTCTTTTATGTGGAAGCACTTATTCGTTATCTTGATCCAACCTGGAAATCACCGTGTTGGTAATGAGTTTTTGAAGTAAATTAATTATTATAGATTTATTTTTTACAAGGAGGATTTATTATGAAAAAAAGAGTAAAGCAAATTTTGGCAATTGGAGCGGCCGTTGCTGTTGTGGCAACAGTATTTTGTGGTTGCGGAAAGAAGGAAGAAAGTAAGGGAAATAGTGAATCTAACGTTATAACCTACTGGTCACTTCTTGACGGTAACACTTCTCAAACAGCTGTTACTATGTCAGAAACAGAGTTTGCAAAGAAACTTATGGAAGAAGTTGGATGTGTTATTGAGTATGAACACCCTGCGGCAGGTCAAGGTATGGAGAAGTTCACTCTTATGACAGCATCTGATGATTTGCCCGACATTATTGAATTTGACTGGACGCACCTTTATCCGGGCGGAAAAGAAAAAGCACTTGAGGATGGAATAATCCAGGAAATTGATATTAAGAAAGATGCTCCTAATCTTGCTGCATTTCTTGAGAGTCGTCATGACATTGATCGTCTTGTAACAACATCAGACGGAAAATATGCAGGCTTTCCATTTATCCGTGGAGATGCATACTTGCAGACATATGTAGGTCCTGTACTTCGTCAGGACTGGCTTGCAGATCTTAACCTCGAAGCTCCCGAAACAATCGACGATTGGACAGAAACACTTCGTGCATTTAAGGAAAGCAAAAATGCAGCGGCTCCGTTGAGCACAACTATAGGTGAGTTAAATAACTATGGTGTATTTTCAGGTGCATACGGAACATATTATGATTTGTACCTTAAAAATGGTAAGGTTACTTATGGTCCACTTGATGACAGCTACAAAGATTATCTTGCTCTTTTGAATTCCTGGTACAAAGAAGGACTTCTTGATGCAGAGTTTGCAACAGCAGACGGAAGCATTGTACAGAGCAATGTTCTTAACAGTGTTTGTGGTGCAACAGTCGGAAGCTGTGGTGGCGGTATGGGTAAATGGCTCACAGCTGCTCCCGATGATAAATTTGACCTCATTGGTGCAAAATATCCAGTACTTAACGAAGGCGAAACAGCTATGCTTTCACAGTATGAGCAGCCTGTAAATGGTGTTATGGCAGCTATTTCTAGAGATTGTGATAATTATGAGCTTTGCGCAAAACTTCTTGATTTCGGTTATTCAGAAGCAGGTCATATGCTTTTCAACTTCGGTATTGAAGGTGAAAGCTATGAAATGATTGACGGATATCCTACATATACTGAAGCATTAACTAATAATTCCGAAGGACTTTCTATGGCTGCAAGTATGGCTAGATACTGCAGATCTCATAACAGCGGTGCGTTTGTTCAGGACAGAAGATATATGGAACAGTATTCACAGCGTCCTCAGCAGAAAGCTGCTCTTGATAAGTGGCTTCAGACAGATGCAAAGAATAATGTAATGCCTCCTCTTGAACTTACACAGACTCAGGAAGTGGAAATGAGCTCGGTTGAAGAATCTCTTTCTTCTTACAGAGATCAGATGCAGATGAAATTCATAACTGGTGAACTTCCTCTCAGTAAGTTTGATGAATTCCGTAAGGGTCTAAAAGAAAGAGGCGCAGAAAAGTATGTGAAATATCATCAGGAAGCTTATGACAGATTTATGAAAAAATAATTCTAACTTCAATGCAACTAATACTGAATATGCTTCAGTATTAGTTGCTGCCGGAAACGACAGAATACATATCCTAGGAGAGGGGTAATATAAATGGCACGAAAAAAAGAGGCTAAGTCTGGTAACAGCCAGGACTTTGGTATCAGGCTTAAGTCAGACTTAAAACGAAATTATAAGCTTTATCTGATGGTTTTGCCTGTATTGGCTTATTACATCCTTTTTCATTATAAACCAATGTATGGTGCACTTATAGCATTTCAGGATTACAGACCTATAAAAGGAATAAGTGGAAGTGAATGGGTCGGACTTTTACATTTTAAAACATTTTTCCAGAATCCGGATTTTCCGATTATTCTTAAAAACACTCTTGTTATAAGTATTTCATCACTTATATTCGTTTTTCCGTCTGCCATTATACTTGCACTTTTATTCAATGAAGTAAAGCTTAAGTCACTTAAGTTTGTTTCTCAGTCTCTTTCTTACCTCCCGCATTTCATATCAGCAGTAGTTGTTTGCGGTATGGTTAAGGCTTTTGTCAGTCGAGGGGGTGTAATACTTCAGCTTGTAACGGCTCTTGGTGGCCCTAAATCGAGTTTGTTGAACTTCCCGCAGTACTTTGTTCCTATATATATATTAACAGATATATGGCAGGCAGTTGGTTGGAACTCGATTATTTATCTGGCTGCTTTATCAGGAATAGACCAGGAACTTTATGAGGCAGCTAAAATTGATGGTGCCAATAAATGGAAACAGGTTATTCATATAACTATACCCGGGATTATGCCAACTATTACAATTATGTTTATCCTGGCAGTCGGTGGCCTTTTGAGTGTAGGGCACGAAAAGATAATTTTGCTCTATAATCCTAATATTTATGAAACTGCGGATGTCATCAACAGTTATGTTTACCGAATGGGCTTACAAAAACTTAATTATTCCTATTCTGCAGCAGTAGGAATGATGAATTCTATCGTAAACTTTACATTGCTTATTATATTTAATAAAATTTCGGCTAAATTTTCCGAAACATCATTGTGGTAAGGAGGGAAAAGCAAATGCGTAAAAATGCAATAAAAATAGGTATAGGTGAACGCGTGTTTGATATTTTCAATGCCGTGTTTATGGTTTTCCTGTGCTTTGTAATGCTTTACCCGCTTTGGCACGTGATTTGCGCATCATTTTCAGACGGACGCCAGCTTAGCGCACATATGGGACCTTTGTTTGTGCCGGAAGGATTCTCGTTAAATGCTTATAAACTTATGATGAAAAATCCGATGATATTAAAGGGTTATGCAAATACATTTAAGATTTTATTCGTAGGTATTGTTGTAAATATGGTGCTTACATCTCTTGCTGCATATGTTCTTTCAAGAAAGAATGTAATGCTTAATAAACCAATTACTCTGCTTATTATATTTACAATGTACTTTTCAGGAGGTATGATACCGGGCTATCTCAATGTAACAGGATTTGGACTTGGCAACACAATTTGGGCAGTTATCCTTCCCGGTGCAGTAAGCACTTATAATATGATAGTTCTCAGAACCGGATTTGCATCTGTTCCACAGAGCCTTGAGGAAGCGGCTAAAATTGACGGCGCTTCAAATTTGAGGATTTTGTGGCAGATTATACTTCCTCTTTCCAGGGCAACATTGGCTGTTATATGTCTTTATTACGCTGTTGGACATTGGAATTCATGGTTTAATGCTATGCTTTATTTTGAAGACAGAGAAAAGTTTCCTTTGCAGCTTATACTTCGTGAAATACTTGTAAATAGTGGTACAAGTGACATGGTAGGCGGTGGAAGTGTGGATGTAGGAGATGCTTCCTTTGTAAGTGATACTGTAAAGTACGCAGTAACAGTTGTTGCGGTTGTTCCTATTTTATGTGTGTACCCCTTCTTACAAAGATATTTTGCAAAGGGTGTTATGATTGGAGCAGTAAAGGGTTAATTGTTTCTAAAATCTTTATAAAGAAAGGAGTGGTGGCTAGTGCTGTCTAAAAATATGGTTGTTAGTTGGGTTCTGGTAGCAGCACTTATGATTTCAGCATTCCCTGTAATTGCAGCAGATGATACTGGTGAAATTTCAGTAACTCTTGATCCTGTCGGGACAGTGTATTACGAAGAAAATTTTGAAAGTTTCAATGTTGGAGCAGAGAGCCTTTCAGGATATGGTGGTGGCGCAAAGGGCAATGTATGGTCCCTATGCGAAGAATCCGGAAATAAATATTGGTCAATGTCTATTACAACAGATGTAGATATGCATCTTGACAAGACATTTTCCACACCGGCCTCAGGCAAACTGGTACTGGAGGGCGACTTCTATTTTGAAGACTATGGCGCAACAGAAAAATGCATTAAAGCAAGAAACTCATCGGGGTCTGAAATGGTTATATGTAAATTTACTCCTGATGGCTCGCTTGTAATGTATGACGGTAGTGTTATCGCAGGATATGTTGCTGAAAAATGGTATACACTTTCTTGTGTGTTGGATACAGAAGAGAAAGCTATCGATGTGTATTTTAACGGGAAAAAACGAGTTTCGAAATATCCCTTTCTTAATTCGTCGTTCAATGATATATCAATGCTTAGATACCATATGGTAACTCCCGGTGGAAAAACTACCTGGCGACTTGATAATCTTAAGCTTTATCAGTCAGAAAAACCTCTTACAGAAGAAGATTTTATAGCTATTAAGAAGGAGTCAGCGGGTGATGAAGCTTCTCAGGGAGCTTCGTCGGCAGATGTTTCATTAGAGCTTGCGAAAAGCATAATGGCATCCTCCGTCGGACTTTATGTAAATAAGCCGAATGCTTATGTAAGGGGAAGAGTAACCTATATTACTGAAAATCGTGATGTAACCCCCGTTTATGTGGGAGAAGAAACGATGATTCCTCTTCGCTTTTTTGCTGAAAGCATAGGGGCATCTATTGAGTGGATAGGTGCTGAAAATAAAAGTGTTTTAAAAAAGGGAAATACATTGGTAGAAGCAAAGATTGGCGATAATAGACTTATCGTCAATCAAAATGCAATGGGGACAAAAGCTCCTGTTTCAAATATTGGAGGATGTACTTTTGTTCCCGTAGCAGAAATATGCGATGCTTTTGACATTAGTCTCTTTTATGATGAAGCAGGACTTATAATTTACAGCGAAGATGAAATTGATTTTTCATGGGACAGTGACCTTGGCCTTCTTACAGATATCTTCGAGAATTTCGGATATGACAATATAACAGGAGAAGATTATATTAAGGCAGTTACTGCGCATTACGGAGAGAATGATCATCCGAGACTGCTTATGACTGAAGACAGATTTAAATGGATACGCTCTGAACTTGCAAAAGGGGAGAACGGAGATATTTATGTATCAAAAATCTGTTCCGCAATAAAGGGGCAGGCAGATGGTTATCTGAAAACTACTCCGCTGAAATATGAACTTCGTGATGGTGTACGACTTTTGTATGTAACTGCTGAAATTGAAACCAGGGTTATGTACCTTGCTATGGCGTATAATATTTATGGTGATGAACGATATGCAGTTCGTGCAAGACAGGAAATGATTGCTGCAGCGAACTACAAAGATTGGCATCCCTGGCATTTCCTTGATACCGGAAATATGACGGCTGCTCTTGCTTTTGGGTATGACTGGCTTTATAACTGGCTTGACGAAGGTGATAAAAAGCTCATCCGCGATGCAATCGTTGACAATGCATTTGTTCATATCTTAAATGACTTTGACGGAAAAACAACCCGTAGTTCTGCGGACACACTTATGACTCGCTCATATGCGTGGAGCGAGCCGGGAAATGTAAATAACTGGCGCTTGGTTGGCGGTGGTGGTGTAGGTGTCGGAGCACTTGCAATCATTGACGATCTTGAAGGAACGGAAAGAGAAGAAGCCGGTCGTGTTCTTTCAGGTGTTCTCGAACATATCCGACCTACAATCAGTATGTTTGCTCCTGAAGGCGGTTATGCCGAAGGCATCGGTTACTGGGGCTATGCCAACAAGTATTATGGATACCTTGTGGGTTCACTTATAACAGCAACCGGCGATGATTATGGATATACTGATGCTCCCGGTCTTAAAAATACAGTACCATTTCTTCTTGCGATGAATGGTGCGGTAAGTACATTCAACTATCACGATACAGGCAGAGGAAAGTCAGGGGCGGATAGTGCTACACTTTTCTGGGCGCGTAATTTTAACGAACCCGGTTGGGCTGCTCCGAGATTAAAGGTTATAATGGGTGGTGCAGGAACTTTACACGACCTTTTATATTACGAGCCTGAATTCGGACTCGCAACAAGAACCAATATGCAGAATGACACACTTATCAAAAACACAGGTGTTTTCAGTGCAAGAAGCGGCTGGAGCAGTGAAGATTTGTGGGTAGGTTATCATGTTGACAATCCCTTGCCAAAGGCTTCGCACGGACATAATGATGTCGGAAGCTTTGTGCTTGACGCAATGGGAGAGAATTTCTTTCTGGATTTAGGTGCGGAAGATTATAACATCAATCCGTATCAGAGTGCATACAGAATCCGTGCGGAAGGTCATAATACTTTTGTAATTAACCCCAACAAGGATTGGGACCAGCGCTATGGTGCTGAAGCAACATTCAATAAATGGGAAATGAAGCCACGCGGTTCCTATGCAATCGCTGATCTTACAGATGTATATAGCGACTATGCAGAAAGTGCGTGGAGAGGTGTCAAGCTTGACAACTACCGCAGAACAGTAACTGTTCAGGATGAAATAATAATGAAAGAACCTTCTGAATATTACTGGTTTGCACACACTACTGCAGATATCGAAATAGCAGACGGCGGAAAAACAGCATATCTTACACTTAACGGTAAAAAGCTTAAGGCAGAGATAACAACGGGTGATGGTGCGATATTCACTGTTATGGATGCGAAGCCTCTTCCAACATCTCCAGTAGTTGACGGGGCGAACTCCAACGACGGTATCCGCAAACTTGCTATTCATATTGAAAAGTGTTCAAAGCTTAATCTTACGGTTTCTTTCAACTGCTGTGATATCGACGGAGAGATAAGCAATTATAATCGCACATTTGTACCTATGGCGGAATGGAGTATTCCCGACGGTGAAAATGTTCCTTCACTTGCAACTGTAAAGTCAATCAGTATTGATGGAAAACCGCTTTCAGGATTTGATCCCAATGTTACTACCTATGAAGTATTGCTTGAAAGAAGTAACAGTATTGAAAGTCCTGTGGTAAGTGCAGTTGCTGATGGAGAAACCCGCGTTACACAGCCGATAGGAAGAAGCGGAACTTCTTATGTAGTGGCTCTAGCGAACGGTGAACTTGAAAAGAGAACATATACTATTAAGTTCAAGGATCCTATGGTTGTAGGCGACTATATTCCGGAAGGGGACACGGTACATCTTAAACCTGTTTCTGTTAAGGCAAGTGATGTTCCGCAACCGGAAAATCCGCCCGAGGCTTCTATGGATGGAGAACTTGGCACACGTTGGTCGTGTACAGGTGAATGCTGGATTGAGTATGACCTTGGTTCAGTAAAAACGCTTGATGCAATTTCTTTGGCACTTTGGAAATCTACAGAAAGAACATCGCAGTTTAATCTCGAAATCAGCGAGAATGGTATAACCTGGACGAAAGTGTTTGAGGGAGACTCAACACCGAGTGATGATTATGAAACCCACGTTCTGGGCGGACAGAAGGCACGTTATGTTCGTATGAACGGCTTTGGCTTTGACGGAGTTGTATCTAACTGGACATCTCTTCTGGAATTTAAAATTTACGGAAAGTAAACGACAACTTTGTAAAGCATATTTTAAGGAAAATTAATTTTAATTAAAATATATTTAAAGGAGGTTTACTCTTATGAGTAAATTATGTAAACTAATTTCTCTTTCAATGGCACTCGTTTTCTTATTTGCATTAGGCATACCGCAGGTATATGCAGCTCCAAGTAATATTAACGACTTTGCACAAACCTGTACTTTTGATGATTTTAATGTATCTAAATTGTCTGCAGTCAACACAAGTGACTCTGCCACAGTTACAGTTGAGACTGTGGACGGAGATAATGCTGTAAAGGTAGATTGTACAGGCGCAGTGTATCCGTGGTTTTATATGTATTCAGGTGCTGCCACGGTTGGAAATCTAAGCTTTAAGTTTGATTTTAAAGCAGAGAGCACTAATATGACATTTGGTTTAAGAGCGAGATTTGCTGATAAAACAGAACCTATTTTGTTAGGTTTGGACCACGGCAGTGTTGACTGTCTTGGCAATGAAGCTGTGTTTACATATAGTAAGAATATATGGTACAATGTTGAAGTATATATTGATAATCGTGCAGGAAAGGCTTTGTTAAGGTTTAAAGAGGATAGTTCTGCAACATGGTCTGAAAAGTGGATAGATGATGATGGCTCATTTATTTCTAATATGAATAATAATACAGGTTTTATAGGTCTTTATATGAAGACAATAAAGACTTATGGTAGTACGGATGCTGCATGGTATATTGACAATTACTCGCACACTGTAAGTTCTGCTGGGTTTAAGAACCTGAACACGTATTTTGGTGGCTATGCTAAAACAGCTACATTCAGCGAGTCTGAGGATGTAAATCACTATGTATTTATTGCAAATGCACAGACTCCTACTCTTGCAGTTGACCCCGAAAATGCAGAAAATAAAGTTCTTAATATTTATGATGCTGAAAAGAAATCCCCCTGGGTTGGTCCCTATGCAGAAGCAACAGGTGCTTCCGATACTCTTCAGATGACTTTTGACTTTTATGATGCAAACGGTAACAATGCATATGAATTTGTAAAGCTTCTTCTCGCAAATGGCAGTCAGCCTTTTGCAGTTCAGTTCAAAAACGGTAAACTCCTCGCAGGTCTTGACGAAATGCTTATTTACGACGATAACGGTGAAGTGTTAAGCTATGATGCAAACAAGTGGTATACAATCACAATAAAAATGAACTGGCAGACAAACTATCTCCAGATTGGTTTTAAGGAAAAGGGTGCTGCTGATTACAGATGGGCTACAATTCCCTTCTATGCTGATTTTGTAAGAATTACTTCTGATAACGTAAACCTTAACCAGATAAGAATCGGTTACTCAAGAGTATTTACAAATGATGTAAGCTTCTATATTGATAACTATTCTCACACAACTGCTGAAGATGCAGTTGCAGCAACAAGTGATGTAACTATGGCAATGCTTCCCAAGGCTTTAACAACAAAGGTGGGAGATGTTACTACTGTTACAGGTGTTGAAAGCTATGCTATGACTCTCAGCGGTGAAGAAAAGACAGTAACTCTGCTTGTAGCACTCTACGATGAACTTGGCAAAATTACAGATGTTAAACTTTCAGAAGTTACATGTAGCGACGCTATAGGTACTCCCGTTACAGTAGACCTTACAGGTGAAACTTTCACTACTTGGAGAGCATTTGTAATTGGTGCAATAGAAGACCTTTGTCCTTTGGATATAGTCGAATCAGCTAAGTGGTAATCTATAACGGTTTGAGTTTTCGGTAAGTGCTCAAAAAATGGGGCACTTACCGAAAACACTTGAAGAAGGAGGGACTCCTTGTGAAGAAAATGAAAAAAATAATTTCGCTTGTTTTGATAGCGATATTTATTCTCACAATGTCGGGAATTTCAGTATCTGCAGCCGCAGATTTCGGATGGTTTGCTACCTATAATGAAATCTATGATTTTGAAGGAACTGAAGACGACCCCGTCACATTCGGCCAGAAGGGAACAAAGGTGTATGTTGCAAACGAAAGCAGTACCGATCCGTCAAAGACAAGTACCATTGGTCTTGAAGAAGTGGACGGAAACCACTTTGTTAAAATGACTAAATCGGCAAACGAATATCCGTGGTTTGCTCTTTACAACGGTTCAGGTGCAGGCAAAGGTGACCTTGCATTAAAGTTTGACTTTTATGCGTATAGTTCTACTTCAAAAGTCAGAATCAATGCATACTACGGTTCTTCAAGTGATGTACTTGCTACCTTTGACTTTGGTAGCTTACTTGGTCCGGGTGGTGTTTCCACAGGAATAAGCTATTCGCCTGAAACATGGTATAATTTTGAGCTTTATACAGAAAAAGCAACAGATAGTGTTAAACTCAGAATTAAGAGTGCAGATTCAAATGAATGGAAACATAAGTGGGTAACAGTTGAAGGCCTTTTTGACGGACAAGAAGAGCTTGAACTTACCCAGTTAAGAATAGATACACAGTACAGCGGAGCATACTCTGTAGGTATTGATAACTATTCTCACAATCCAAACACAACTGAATCAATAAATGATCCCACAGCTAGAGAAGGCAATTTCGGAAAGTTTGATACATATAATGAGACTTATGGTTTTGAAGGATCACTTGATTATCCCGTGACATTTGGTCAAAATGGAACAAAGGTGTATGTAGCAAACGAAAGCAGTACCAATCCGTCAATGACAAGTACTATCGGTCTTGAAGAAGTGGACGGAAAC
>JAZUOX010000040.1:0-3955 GCA_045604905.1 Clostridia bacterium | reverse complement strand
CACTTGAATGACCTCCTTTTTATTATTTTTGTTGCAGTTGACAGACCGCAATTCAATTATAATATAAGGAGGATTTTCTGTTCAACTATTTAATTCTTACCGAACCACGCGTCTAACGCGTGGTTTTACATTACAAAAAATACTGCCGAAGATTAATCGGCAGTATTTTTCGTATACGCAGAGTTCACTTTTTTCAGTCTCACCATAGGAACTATTTTGTTTCTACCTCAATGGCAGACTGTGACCGCAAAATTGCAAAAATCAGCAAAAAAGTTCAACTTTTTCAGTCTGATTAAATTATGTGTGAATTTAAATACTCAATGTATGTTTTATAAATTTATTGATTAAAGCTAAAATATATGATATACATAAACTGACAAAAGACAGGTGAACGAAATGATTTTATACCATGGTAGTAGTGTTACAGTAGAAAATCCCAGAAACATTCCTAACAGTCGTGTGTAAGATTTTGGTTGCGGCTTCTACCTAACTTCAGACTATGAACAGGCTGCAAAATGGGAAAAGCTCACCGTTTTACGCAGAGGAACAGGAACTCCGACTGTTTCTGTCTATGAGTTCGATGACAATACGAAGGATTTATGTTAAGTTATAATTTTAAGAAACTACTATACTGATAATATCAAGTAGTGCTGTACAGTAGTGTTAGTTCTGTAATGTGAGGTCTTGAAAAGTGAAACCGCCATAACAGCGAGACGATTATATTTAATAGGTCTTCCGTTAGCAAGAGCTGCTTTTCTTACAGTTCCTCTTGTTACATACCAACCTTGTAGCTTTGTCTTATCGAAAGGCTTAGGCTTACCTGTTTCTTTATTCAGGTTGCATTGTTTCCAACGCTTTTCAATTTCTTTAATTAGCTGCTCTTTATAGCCCGGTTCTGTCATAATACGGTGCAACTGAATGTCATAATACTCCTGAGCAGACAGTGCTCGCAGCTTATGAAAATTCAGGTCATTATTCAGTTCCTTTTCGGTAAATATAGGTTCATCCGGAGCCTTACCCTCGAAATATGATTTGATTATTTCAATATCTTCAGGTTTATTAAGCCTTTGCTGCTGAACTTTTCTGCCCTTCCCATTCTTCACCAAGATGCAAGGAAATCCAGACTCGTCTTTCACAAGGCAATCCCCTGTAAGTTCAGCAAGCTCAGCTCTGCGAATACCTACAATTTTCTGAAAATCCACAATCCTTGCATATTCGGGATCATTTAAATCCTGATTTGTATGATTGACTATATTTTTTCTGCCACGGGTGTATTCACCTATATGACGGATAGGTTTATTGACAGAAATCATCGGCTCGTCAAATGTACTGCAGACCGAAGCAATGTAGGTATGAATGGTGCTGGCCGTGTAGCCTTGCTCCTGAAGATAATTGCAGTAATCCTGTATGTGCTCCCGGCATGATTCAAAATCCTTACAATCATATTTTTCACGGCAGAATTTTATGAACCGCTTGGTGTTTTGTATATAGTTTTTCCGTGACAAGTCGTGCGGTGTTTTCTCGTTCTGGATTTGAATTACCTTGTTCATAATCTTGTGAGTGACGCTCTCTCTTTTACGTTTCTTTTTGGCCATAACTATCCCCTCCTTTAATTTAAAATGACGCTAAACTGTCTGTATGCTGCTATTTCCTGATGCTTTTGCATCGCCCAGCTGGCGGACTTCACGGTTCGACAATTCCGTGTCGTCGGTTTCTCCTTTTAAACGCCGAATGCGTGTGTTTTGTTACTGATTATTTCTTGATTGTGCTGTCTCCTCTCTGATTATCTTGTTCTTAATATAAATATGTAATTTCACAAAGACAGATAAACGAAAAAAGAACCCTCGCACAGAGAGTTCTTTTTTTCATTGACGTTAGGAGTAAAATTTAGTACAACAAAATTAAAAAGGATAGTTATGAGCACCAATCGTGTATGTTTTGTCATCTTACTTATATTATGATAGATGGGAATGGTAGATAATCGAAAAAATGAAAAACAGAACACGGAGGGTAGAAGCTCCGTGTTCTTGAGAAAAGAAAGAAATTTTTATATGCCTTATTAACCCTTATTTGTTATTCGTTCCGTGGAAAATCTGCTACATAATTCTGGTGGTAGATTTTTTTGCCGTTGCCGTAATCATGTGACACCGTCTGGATACGTCCTGAAATTGCAAGTGTCGGATTATCCGAAATTATCGCAAAAAGCTTATGATCAGGATTATAAAAAGTGATAGGGATCGTTGATATTCTGTTGTTCACGTTTGTCCGGACAATTATGGAGCTGACATTACACTCCCTATTTGTGCGGACAGATACGATTTCACCTGCAAGATAGAACTTGTTTTCCGGTGTAACCTGAGTGCAGTGCTTTCTGACCTTCTCAGCGAAAACTGTAACCGTTTTGCCGACCTTCGCCTTCAAAGACGATTGAAGGTTAGCCTCAACTGTGACAAAATCCCCGACGTTGCAGCGGTTAATAACATAGATAGCAGCTCTGTCTGTAACAAAAACTTTTGGATTATCTGTGCCGTTGGTGTGTATAGTTACAATGGCTCTTGCGGGTTGTGTGCTTATAATGTAGAGGTGGATGATTTTTTGTTTTGACTGATGAAACTGTAATACTGATTTAGAGTATTTATGATATTGAGTCTGAGTTATTTAAGTGGTTAACGGAATAGAGGTAAAAGTTAAGGGAACGGTTTTGAACCGTTCCCTTTAATGTTATTTTATGCCAAACAGCTTTCTGAAAAAGTCGATAAGATTATTTAAGAAACTCTTTAAGAATGAGAAAACATTATCTTTTTCAGCAGGTTCTGAGGGCTTTTCAGATTCGTTTGTCAGTGAAGCTGAACAACTGTCGCATTTTTCATCAACGTCTGCATCAACGTGACCTGTTGCAGGAATAACTGCTTCCTCTGTGAGACCGCAAGAACAAATTTTTATTTTAATTCCGTCTTTTTCGCAGGTTGCTTTTGATGTAACAATCCAGTTTGAAAGTTTATGTCCTTTAGCAGGGATAACATACGCAGGAATGAATACTTCACCACAAACTGAACATTCCTTACCTACTGAAAGACCGTCTTCAGTACATGTAGGCTCAATATAAGATGTGAAAATTTCTTTGTGACCCAAAGCGGGTGTTTCTTCCTGTGCAACTATATAATCACATCTCGAACAGTGTTCGCCTTCTGTTAAGCCTGTTTCTGTGCATGTGGCATCAACAGCAAAATCAATAATAATATCGTGTCCGAGAGCAGGAACTGTTTCCTGTCTACCTTCGGAGATTTCATCACAACGGCTACAAGCAACACCGGCTGTAAGTCCTGTTTCGGTACAGGTGGGTTCACTTGCTTCAAGATTTATCATATCGTGACCGAGAGAAGGAGTTTCTTCCTGTTTAACCTTATAATCACATCTTGTGCAGTATTCGCCCTGTGTTAATCCTGCTTCGGTGCAAGTGGCGGAAATAGCTGGTTCTATAACAAGATCGTGACCGAGGGCTGAAAGTGTGCGTGTATATGTTTCACCACATTCACAGGTGTAGGTTTTAATGCCTGTTGTAAGGCAGGTGGGTGCAGCTGTGATTTCTGATGTGTATGAGTGAGCATGACCGAAGTGGAAGGTAGCGGTTCTTAGTCCGTCATTATCCGAACCAATGTCAATCGCTTCCCACTGCTCTATAGTTCCTTCGTAATATACATCTTTGATTTTATATGCAATACGCTGGAAGGCTTGTTGACCTATAGTTTTTACAGATAAAGGAATACTCACACTGTTAACTATTTCGGAAGAATTATAAACAGCAAAAGCGTATTCACTAATGCTTTCAACACCGTTGGGAATAACAATATTACCACAGTTATAACCAGTACCGTTATAGTCACAGTGAGAAAAAGCATAGCTTGAAATAATTTTTAAATTTGTTCCCCATTCAATATTGTTGAGTCTTCTACAG
>JAZUOX010000039.1:0-56616 GCA_045604905.1 Clostridia bacterium | reverse complement strand
TTATCCATTACTTCAAGAGGTTTGGGAAATACAGTTGTATTTATTTTCTGAAGAAGGTACTTTGTACCCTTATCTGTTATTGCAAGAAAAGTTGAATTAATATGTCCGTCTCCACAGTTGTCTATGCTTACTACTTTTCCGTCTATATCGAATCTAGCTATAATGTCAATTTGTTTTTCAAAATTATTCATATAGTTACCCTCCGTGCACTCGATATATTATAGCACACATTTTTCGAAAAATCAATCATAAAATGAATTTATGCAAATCTTTTTCTTTGAAAGCTGCAAATTGTATGTTTGTACTTTCCCCGACGCCTTTATTTCAGAGCTCAATTTTATAAACTTTTTTATAAAGTATTGTTTTTACACTTTCAAATTCTGCCTGGGCAAGCTTCTTTCCTGATGACATTATCATAAGAGGAACGGGGCTTTTCCCTTTTGAAATAGGGGGCTGAACATATGGATACCCATTGAGGAAAAAACCGTTTCTTTCGTAAAAGCTTACTCTACGTTTTGTCATTTCATTCTTAGGAGGTTCAACCTCCAGACAAACGGTTTTTCGATAAAGAGAGGTTATCTCTTTCAGAATTTTTGCACCTATGCCCTGATTTCTGTATTCCGGATTTACTGCAAAATGCTCTATATAAAGAAATTCTGCAAAATCCCACACAGCGATAAACCCTTTTACAAAAGTATCTTTTTCTACATAAACTTTATAGTATTCGTTTTCAAAAAGTTCTTTTTGTTCATTGTACGGTCTGTATTCTTCAAGAGGGAAGCTCTTTTCCATAATAGAATACATCTCATCAAATTCTGATATATCAAGCTTTTCAATCATAATATTTCTCCTTGCAAAAAAGGGTGTAAAAAACTCGTTTTTACACCCTTTTCTCTTATGCTGTTTCTTCTTTCTTATTCTCTCTTATAAGAGTGGGCTCACTTCCCTCAAAGCTTTCTTTTGTAAATATTGCTTTTTTAATGGACTCGTCAGAAGGAATGTCATACATAGCTTCTGAAAGAGCGCCCTCTACAATTGCACGAAGCCCTCTTGCACCCGTATCTCTCTCAATTGCTTTTTTTGCTATAAAGCCGAGAGCATCGTCTGTTATTTCAAGCTCAACCCCATCCATCTCGAAAAGCTTTTTATACTGTTTTACAAGAGCATTCTTCGGTTTGGTGAGAATCATCTTAAGAGCTTTTTCGTCAAGTGAATCAAGCGTTACAACGACAGGGACTCTACCGATAATTTCAGGAATAAGACCAAACTTCAAAAGATCCTGGGGCTCAACATTCTTAAAGCTTTCACCAACATCTCGCTTGGTTTTGCTCTTCACCTCTGCTCCAAAACCTACTCCCTGCTTGCCGATACGCTTTTCTATAATTTTATCAAGTCCTGAAAACGCACCGCCACAGATAAAGAGAATGTTAGTCGTATCTATCTGGTAAAATTCCTGATGCGGATGCTTTCTTCCACCCTGAGGAGGCACAGATGCAACTGTTCCCTCAAGGATTTTGAGTAGAGCCTGCTGAACACCCTCGCCACTTACATCACGGGTGATGGATACATTTTCGCTCTTTTTTGTAATTTTATCAATTTCGTCGATATAGATTATACCGCGCTCTGCCTTTTTTATATCATAATCTGCCGCCTGAATAAGCTTGAGAAGAATATTTTCAACATCTTCTCCCACATAACCTGCTTCCGTCAGACTTGTTGCATCGGCAATGGCAAAAGGAACCTGAAGAACCTTTGCAAGAGTCTGTGCTAGAAGAGTTTTACCACTACCTGTGGGTCCAATCATAAGAATGTTGCTTTTCTGAAGTTCGACACCCTCTGTGTCAACCTTGGAATTTATGCGCTTGTAGTGATTGTAAACAGCAACAGAAAGGCTTTTCTTTGCTTTATCCTGTCCGATTACATAATCATCAAGAACGGTTTTAATTTCCTTCGGTGTCGGAGTCTTTTCAAGTGACATTTCAACCTTTTCGTCTTTATCTTCAAAGTTGTCATATTCACTATCTAAAATTTCAAAACAGACTTCTACACACTCATCGCAGATATATACTCCGGGACCTGCAATGAGCCTGTTAACCTCCTCCTGTGTTTTTCCACAGAAGGAACATCTAAGCTGTGTGTCTTCGTTTTTGGGCAAATATATCAATCCTTTCGAAAATTGTCCTGACACTTACAAAAGGCCACGTTTCCGCAGCCTTCTGTTCTGAGATTTATCTTGCTGTAATGATTTTATCAATCAGGCCATAGTCAAGTGCTTCTTGTGCTGACATAAAGTTGTCGCGTTCTGTATCACGAACAATCTCCTCATAAGAACGGCCTGTATTCTCGCTGAGTATAGTGTTGAGTTTTTCTTTCATACGGATAATTCTGTCCGCATGAATCTTGATGTCGGTTGCCTGACCCTGCATACCGCCTAAAGGCTGATGAATCATAATTTCACTGTTAGGAAGAGCAAATCTCTTTCCTTTTGCACCGGCACTGAGAAGAAATGCACCCATGCTTGCCGCCATACCGACACAAATTGTAGAAACATCACATTTGATATAATTCATAGTGTCGTAAATAGCCATACCTGCAGTAATACTTCCGCCGGGGCTATTGATATAGAGCATAATATCTTTATCGGGATCTTCGCTTTCAAGAAAAAGCATCTGTGCTACAATAATGCTGGCAGTCTGATCATTTACTTCGTCACCGAAAAATATTATTCTGTCTTTAAGAAGTCTTGAGAAAATATCGTAGGATCTTTCTCCCTGTCCTGTCTGCTCAATTACATATGGTACCAAACTCATAATACATCCTCCTCTTTATAATTCTAAAAATCCTTTGTACTGATTATTCAGCGTCTTTCTTAGTTGTTTTCTTTACTGTTGTAGTCTTCTTTGCTGCAGTAGTCTTCTTTGCAGTACTCTTTTCTGCACTGTCAGTTTTTTTAGTTGCAGTCTTCTTTGCAGCGGGTTTCTTTGTTTCTTTTTCTTCGCTGTCAGCTGCTTTCTTAGTTGTAGTTTTCTTTGTTGCAGTAGACTTCTTTGCAACACTCTTTCCTGCTTTTGCTGCATCAACAATAACCTTTACGGTCTTCTGTGATTTAAGATCAACTTTAAGAGCGTCCGTATTTGCACCCATAAGTTCTTTAACCTTTTCTACTTCCATACCGTACATATCGGCCATCTTCTGGAATTCTTCCTCTACATCTTCGTCTGTTACTTCAACCTTTTCTGCTTCTGCAATAGCAGCAAGAACAAGCTGACCTTTAACTGTCTTTTCAGCCGACTCCTTAAGCTGGTCACGAAGTGCTTCCATTGTCATACCGGTAAACTGAAGATACTGCTCAAGGCCCATACCCTGACTCTGAAGTCTGTATGAGATATCCTTAATCTGATTTTCAATCTGGCTGTCAATCATGCACTGAGGAATTTCAACTGTTGCATTTTCAATAGCGATATCAATAACTGCATCCTCGAACTGACGCTGTGCCATACCTTCGTTTCTTTCAACGAGTTTAGCCTTTGCATCTGCACGAAGCTCCTCGATTGTATCAAATTCGCTTACATCTTTTGCAAATTCGTCATCAAGCGCAGGAAGGTTCTTCTTTTCAACAGAGTGAACCTTACACTTGAAAATAGCTTTCTTTCCCTTAAGGTCTTCTGAATGATAATCCTCGGGGAATGTTACATCAACATCAAAATCTTCACCGATTGTCTTACCTGCAATCTGCTCCTCAAAACCGGGGATAAAGCTGTTTGAACCGAGAACCAGGCTGTAATGTTCACCCTTGCCTCCATCAAACGCAACATCATCAACAAAACCTTCGAAGTCAAGGTCAACTTTATCGCCCATAGCGATGCTACCCTCAGTAACAGTTTCAACGCTTGCTGCGTTTTCCTGCATCTTCTGAATTTCAGCATCAACATCTGCATCAGTTACATCATTGACAACTTTTTCTGCCTTTAAACCTTTGTATTCGCCAAGAGTAACCTCAGGCTTAACTGTAACAAGTGCACTGAAAACAAAGTTTTCACCACTTTCGAGTTTAACAATATCAACCTCAGGCATTTCAACAGGTTCAATACCGCTTTCTTCCACTGCCATATCATATGCTTCAGGAATAGCAAAGTTTATAGCATCATCATAGAAAACTGCCTCTGTATAATATTTTTCAATAATCTTTCTGGGAGCACGGCCTTTTCTGAAGCCGGGGATATTGATGTGCTTAACATTCTTTTTATAGCTTTTTTCCATAGCTTCTTCGAATTTTGCACTGTCAATTTCAATTTCCAGATACATTCTTTTGTCTTCGCGCTGTTCAACTTTCAAAACCTTCATAACTAGATTCCTCCTATTGTTCAAAGCTTTAAATTTCAATTATATCTAAAGCCCATATCAAATTATATTTATATCATACTATAACATTTTTTGCAAGTGTTTTTTCAATTTTTTCCCTCAAATTACACGAATTGGTGAAAATCGCAAAAAATCCGCTGATACAAGCATACTGTTTTTGTACATTATTCTATAATCTTCAGCTCTTTTTCCATGCAAATGCCCGAAAACACAGGTATGAACACCATACTTTTCTGCAATTTTCCAGAAAGCATCGTCGGGCGGATAATGAAGTGCAGCGATGATTATATCCGAAAGTTCTCTCGCCTGCTTCAACGAATTTTCAAAACGAATAAGTTCCCTGCGATGAATCTTTTCGTCTTCGGCCTTAAAGGACTTGTCATCAGGTGAAATCCATCCTTTTGCCCCGCAGATAGCTACACCTTCGCAAAGGATTGCCGTGTTCTGCATAAAAGTTACACTTCTGATTTCGTTTTTTTCAAGAAATGCATTCATCTTAGTAAGTGTTTCCCACCAATAGTCGTGATTTCCTTTTGAAAGAAGTTTTTTCCCCGGAAGTGCTTCAATAAACTGAAAATCCCTCAGAGCCTCATCAAGATATGTCGCCCAGCTGAAATCCCCGTTTATAATTACAAAATCTTCATCTGTAACTTTATTTTTCCACTCATATTCAATTTTTTCAACATAATCATGCCACCTTGCACCAAAGATGTCCATAGGTTTATCAATACCAAGCGGAAGGTGCAGATCGCTTAATGCAAAAATTGCCATATTTTTCTCCGAATATAAATTTTTATAAAGCACACAATAGCTATGTAAGCTTTGCGCTTACTATCCTAAATGGGAGTGATTAATTTGTCAAATCTTAATCAGGACAAACTCCTTTGCGGTGTAAAGTGTATGGTTGAAAACTGTGTTCATCACACACCTTCAAACGGTTGCAGCGCCTCCGGCATTACCGTTGGTGGTCATGATGCAAATGCCGTAAAGGAAACAGGTTGTGAAACCTTTGCTAAAAAGGATTGTTGCAACTAACGGTATTTATTAAAATACCCACGGGCTCATGCCCAAAAGAGGCTGTTGCATAAAAGAGCATAATTACCATTTCAAGGACACAGCTTTTTCTGTGTGTGGAACACAAATCCACAGCTTTTAAATGGGTTATGCAAGCAAGTTTTTATGCATCAGCCTCTTTACATACTTTCATCAGTTAAGAAATTCGTTAATAACTGCTTTCATCTGATTTTTATCGCATACTACTTCAAATCTTACTTCTTTCTCCTCAAGACTCTTAAGCGACTGAGGAATTCTAAGCTCGTAATCATTAGCAAGCTTGTCAAGAAGTCTGAATTCATCAAGTTCTGCAATTTCATCGTTACCGGCAAGCGCTCCCAGCACTGCACCGTTAAATTTAAAAGGACTTGCTGTTGAAGCTATAATGGTTTTTGTATTGTCGCCGGTCTTCTGAACATACTCGTTATGAACACTTACGGCAACTGCAGTATGGGTATCTGTTACATATCCGAATTTGTCATATGTTTCTTTTATAGTAGCTGAGCATTTTTCATCATCTGCACAACCGCCATAGAAATTCTCTTTTACTTTTTCTCTGATACTGTCATTAACAGTGTATATGCCTTTTTCTTTAAGTTCTGCCATATACCTCCCTACAAGTTCATCATTACCTTCAGAAACAATGTAAAGGAGTCTTTCGAGGTTTGATGAAATGAGAATATCCATCGAAGGTGATGTCGTTGTATAGAAATCACGGTTTCTGTCGTAAACACCTGTCTCGATAAAATCGGTCAGCACATTATTCTTGTTTGAAGCACAGATGAGTTTTTTAACTGGAAGCCCCATACATTTAGCATAATATGCTGCAAGAATATTTCCGAAATTACCTGTGGGAACACAGATATTAACTTCATCACCTATGCTTATTTCGTCAGCAGCAACCATATCACAATAAGCTGAGAAATAATACACAATCTGTGGAACAAGTCTTCCCCAGTTAATTGA
The DNA here is from genome assembly GCA_045604905.1 of Clostridia bacterium. Taxonomy (GTDB): domain Bacteria; phylum Bacillota; class Clostridia; order UMGS1883; family UMGS1883; genus UMGS1883. The sequence continues at coordinate 50,235 of JAZUOX010000039.1, read as the reverse complement.
GTTTGCAGAGCTTAATGCCTTATTCTTTCCGAAAAGCTCTTTCTCATACTCTTTATCTGTAAAGATTGCTTTAACACCGTTCTGTGCATCGTCAAAGTTACCATTTACGGCACTGACGAAAACATTCTCCCCTTCCTGAGTGCACATCTGAAGACGCTGAATACTGCTTACGCCGTCATCGGGGAAAAATACTATAATTTTTGTTCCCTGAACATCTCTGAATCCTTCAAGAGCCGCCTTTCCTGTATCTCCGCTTGTTGCAACAAGAATTACGGTTTCTCTTTCTATGCCAAGCTTTTTCACGGATGTTGTAAGAAGATGCGGAAGTATCTGAAGTGCCATATCCTTGAATGCACAAGTAGGTCCGTGCCAAAGCTCAAGAATATACTGTGAATTGTTGAGTTTGTATACAGGAGCAATTGAATTTGTTTCAAACTTTTCCTTTGTGTATGCACTTTGAATACAGTGTTCAAGCTCTTCTTCCGTAAAATCTGTAAGAAATCTGCCTAAGATTTCCCGTGCTCTTTCAACATAGGTCATATCAGCCATATAACCGATATTTGCCTGCGAGATTACCGGAATATTCTCCGGGATAAAGAGACCTCCCTCTTCTGAAAGACCCTTTGCAATAGCCTCGCAGCTTTTCACACTGATTGAATTGTTGCGTGTACTTTTATAATTCATAATAACCGTCCTTTACTTTACAACAATGTTGACAAGTTTTCCTGGAACTGCAATAATCTTTACAATTTGCATTCCGTCAACAAAAGCTTTAACTTCTTCGTTTTCAAGAGCAACTGTCTGCATATCGTCACGGCTGATGTTTGCATCAACCATCATTTTTGCTTTTACTCTGCCGTTAATCTGCACAACGATTTCAATTTCGTTGTCGATTGTCTTGGCTTCGTCATATTCTACCCACTTGCCGTCTGAAAGAACAGTACCGAAAATCTCTTTATGAAGCTCTTCTGTCATATGAGGTGCAAAAGGATTAAGAAGCACAAGAAGAGTCTTGTACTCTGCTTTATTCACACTGCCAACCTCATAAATCTTATTTACAAGAGTCATAAGTGCTGCAATAGCAGTATTAAACTTCATATTTTCAATATCACTTGAAACTTTCTTGATGGTCTTGTGCATACTGCTCATCATTTCGTCACGGTATTCTTCTCCGTCAACAAGCATATTGTGAAGTTCCCACACTCTGTCAAGGAACCTCTTACAGCCTTTCATACTGCTTTCGTTCCAGGGAGCTGCCTGCTCATAGTCACCCATAAAGAGTACATATGAACGCAGAACATCTGCACCGTACACATCAACAACATCGTTGGGGTCAACAACATTACCTTTACTCTTACTCATCTTATCACCGTCAGGTCCTAAGATAAGTCCTTGCGCAGTTCTCTTTGCATAGGGTTCACTTGTAGGAACAAGACCCAAATCATAAAGGAACTTATGCCAGAAGCGTGAGTAAATCATATGTCTTGTAACATGCTCCATACCACCGTTGTACCAGTCAACATTCATCCAGTATTTGAGAGCTTCCTGAGATGCAAATTCCTTATCATTGTTGGGGTCGCAGTAGCGAAGGAAGTACCATGATGAACCTGCCCACTGAGGCATAGTATCTGTTTCTCTCTTTGCCTTTGCACCACACTTGGGACAAGAGCAGTTAACAAATGATTCAATTTTTGCAAGGGGACTTTCACCGTCTGAGCCGGGTTCAAAATTATCAACTGGCGGAAGTCTTAAGGGGAGTTCCTCGTAAGGCACGGGAACAATTCCGCACTCAGGACAATGCACAATCGGAATAGGCTCTCCCCAATATCTCTGACGGTTGAATGCCCAGTCCTTCATTTTATACTGAATGCCCTTTTCTCCGCATCCTTTTTCTGCAAGGATACCTATCATCTTAGCAATAGCCTCCTGCTTGGTCTTAATACCGTCAAGAACGCCTGAGTTAACCATTTCGCCGTCGCCTGTATAAGCTTCCTTTGAAACGTCGCCACCTTTGATAACTTCAATAATGTCGATTCCGAACTTCTTTGCGAAGTCATAGTCACGGGTATCGTGCGCAGGTACAGCCATAATTGCACCTGTACCGTAGCCCATCATTACATAGTCAGAAATGTATACGGGGATTTCCTTTTCTGTAATGGGATTAATTGCAGTAAGACCTTCTATTCTCACGCCTGTCTTATCTTTGACAAGCTGAGTACGCTCAAATTCACTCTTCTTTGCACATTCTGTCTTATATGCTTCAAGCTCTGCAAAGTTTGCGATTGAGTCTTTATACTTTTCGATAATCGGATGCTCCGGAGCAATAACCATAAAGGTTACACCGTAAAGAGTATCGGGACGAGTTGTATACACGCGGAGCTTTTCGTCATTTTCCTTAATTGAGAAATCAACAAAAGCACCCTCAGACTTACCAATCCAGTTATTCTGTTGAAGCTTGATATTTGGAAGGTAGTCTACTTCTTCAAGTCCCTGAAGAAGCTTATCTGCATATTCTGTAATTCTTAAGTACCATACTTCTTTTGTTTTCTGAACGATATCACTATGACAGATATCACACTTACCACCCTGTGAGTCCTCATTTGAAAGAACAACCTTACAGCTGGGGCAGTAGTTCACAAGTGTAGTATCACGGAAAACGAGTCCGTTTTCAAACATTTTGAGGAAAATCCACTGAGTCCACTTATAGTAGCCCTCATCAGTTGTGTCAACAACTCTTGACCAGTCAAATGAGAAACCTACTCTCTTAAGCTGATTTGTGAATTTAACAATATTGTTATCAGTAACCTGACGAGGATGTACGCCGGTCTTTATAGCAGTGTTTTCCGTAGGAAGACCGTATGCATCAAATCCTATGGGGAAAAGCACATTATAGCCTTCAAGTCTTCTCTTTCTTGAAACGACTTCAAGACCGCTGTATGCCTTGATATGACCTACATGCATACCGCTGCCTGAAGGATACGGAAATTCTACAAGAGCGTAGAATTTAGGCTTTTTTGAGTTATTTTCAGCAGTGAAGGAATTATTATCTTCCCAATATTTCTGCCATTTCTGTTCAATAGCTTTAAAATTGTATTCCATTATATTCAGATCCTTTCGGTATTATACTTCATCTATTGTGTCGAGCTCTATTTTTACGGCATCTGCCCATAGGTTGTCAAGCCCGTAAAAGTCTCGCATCTGTGTGCTGAAAATGTGGAGCATCACTCCGCCAAAATCAATAAGTGCCCAGTCAGGATTTTTCATACCTTCGCACTTAACGGGAGGCTCACCAATCTTTGTCATTTCCTCACAGGCGGCATCATACAGTGCACCCATCTGTGCAGGAGAGCCTGCTGTACAGATTATAAAATAATCTGCTATTATTGTTGCTCCGCAAAGGTCGAGAGCAATAATATTGCGGGCTTTTTTCATATCAATTATTTTTGCAATTTTATGAACTTTTTCAATATCCGTCACACGTTTTCCCTCCTGGTTTCAATAAGATAGTTCAGTGCGTGTATTGAATCGGGATGTATGAGAGTCCCTTTTCTTATAACATGTTTTATAGAACAGCCGATTGCATAAATCAGCGCCTCGTCAACGCTTTCCTCCGCAAGACGGCGGATTTCCTTTGACTGTTCAAGTTCACGGTTAGGCTCCGTCATATCAGCTATGTAAATGATTTTTTCAAGGGGAGTCATATTCGCCCTTGCAGTAGTATGGTAATAAATAGCTTCAAGGATTTCGTGATCGTCAACACCGTAATCCTTATACGCTACTGCCGCACCCAGGAAAGCATGTACCAATGCACGTTCTTTCTTTGCAAGTTCATCAAGTGTTACACCATACTTTGTGCAAATAGCAGAAAATTCCTCTCCGCTTTTTTCGTCAAGATTTTTTGCACAGTCATGCAGCAACCCTGCAAGACGTGCCTTATCCTTGTCCACACCGTATTTTTCAGCAAGTCTTTCTGCTTCAGCTGCAACACCCAGAGTATGCTTAAAGCGACGCTCTTTCTGTGTGCTTTTCAATTTTTCAATCATTTCAACTTCTGTCAAAGCTTATCCCTCACATATAAAGACTATTTTTTATTATATAATCAAAAACAGATTTTGGCAATAAGTTTCTGCAATCTTTTCCTAACTTTATTTTTTCTCTTACAACGCTTGATGAAATTTCCACTCTCGGCATATCGATTTCCATTGCAGGAGGAAACACCTCTGCACCTTCACGGGGGAAAACAAGCAGTGTTGCCGCTTTCATTATACGCTCCGGCTCATGCCATGTATCGAGCTGATTGTATGAGTCGTCACCGATAATAAAAAACAACTCATCGTCCGGGTACATAGACTTGAAATACTCAGTTGTATCAGCGCTGTAAGAAACAGTGTCTTTTCTGAGTTCATAATCGCTGACAAACATTTTTTCTTCGCCCTTAATTGCACTTTTGAGCATATTAAGTCTGTCAGTGCGTGAAACACGCGTTTCTTTCTTATGAGGAGCATTTCCTGTGGGGATAAATATAAGTTTATCCAGATTTGCTTTTTCTATGGCAGTTTTTGCTATTGCAAGATGCCCGTTATGAAAAGGATTGAACGCACCGCCAAAAAGACCAATTCTCATAACTTCACCTTATTTCGGGAGTTCTATTTTGCGGTTGTCCTTTGCTCTTGCCTGACGGTAAACAACAACCTTGTTACCTATGCACTGCACCGGCTCTGCTCCAATTTCCTCACATATTGCCTCACAAGCACCGCGAGTGGACATAAAGGATGTTTCAAGCACGGTTACTTTTATAAGCTCACGCTTTTCAATTACTATGTCAAGCTCTTTTATAATTTCGTCATTAAGTCCGCCTTTTCCAATCTGAAAAATGGCGTTTTCTTTATTTGCCAATCCGCGAAGATAGGCACGCTGTTTTGATGAAAGCATAAAATCTCTCCTATAAAGTATTTCAATATATATAGCAATCCACTGGTAATTCGAAATGCGAAATTCGAAGTTCGAAATGCGTAAAATCAAGACGCATGAAACCTATGTTCGCACAAATCAGGAGTGCGACATGGGTGCAGCGGCACGCTGCTTATTCTTCAAAATCGAATTCAAGTTCATACATCCTTACAGGGTCACCTTCACCGCAACCCATCTTTTCAAGTGCATCGATAACGCCTTTACGACGAAGTGCAATCTGGAAATACTGCAAGCTTTCAGCATCTTCAAAATTACAGTGACGAAGAAGTTTTTCAATATACGGACCCTGAACAACATAAGTTTCCCCATCTTTAAACACTTCAAACGGCTCTTCCTCGAAGTTTTCTTCTTCAAAGTCTGCCTCGTAAATTTCCACAGGCTCAAGAGTGTCAAGTATCTGCGACACATAGTTTATAAGTTCTTTTGTGCCCTTGTGTGCTGCTGCACTTATTTCAAACAGTTGAAGCCCCTTGTCCGCAATATACTTGCGGAATTCTTCAAGAAAACTCTCATCCTGAATAATGTCTGTTTTATTAGCCGCAACAATCTGCGGACGTTCAGCAAGAGATTTTGAATAAAGAGAAAGTTCATTGTTGATCTTTTCATAGTCATCAATAGGGTTTCTTCCCTCAATACCTGAAACATCAACAATATGCACAATAAGGCGGGTTCTTTCAATATGCCTCAAGAACTCATGACCGAGGCCTATCCCCTCGTGTGCGCCCTCGATAAGTCCCGGAATATCTGCCATTACAAAGCTCTTTCCCTCTCCCATTTTTATAACGCCAAGATTCGGCTCAAGTGTTGTAAAGTGGTAGTTTGCAATTTTTGGACGAGCCGCACTTACAGCAGAAAGGAGTGTGGACTTTCCGACATTGGGAAATCCTACAAGACCTACATCTGCAATGAGCTTAAGCTCGAGGACAAGCTCTCTCTCCTGACCTTTAAGTCCGTCCTTTGCAAATTTTGGGGTCTGGCGTGTTGCAGTTGCAAAATGCACATTTCCCCAGCCACCGTTTCCGCCTTTTGCCGCAATAAATTCCTCACCGTCTTCGGACATATCCTTCATAACTCTGTCGCTTTTGGCATCTTTAATAACAGTTCCCACAGGAACCATAATAAAAAGGTCTTCTCCCTTTTTGCCAAAACTGTTACGGGCTTTACCGTCTTCACCGTTACGGGCAGTAAAAGTCTTTTTATGTGCAAAGTCAATAAGAGTGGATATTGTCTTATCCGCCTTGAACACTATATTTCCTCCTCTGCCACCGTCGCCACCGTCAGGTCCGCCGTCAGGAACATATTTTTCTCTGTGGAATGATACAAGACCGTTTCCACCGTTACCGGCTTTGACAGTTATAGTAGCTTTATCTACAAACATTTTGTCACCTCATTAATTCGGATGTGATAAAGCAGCACCGACCGCAAAACACTTATTGTTTTGTTTTATTGCGCCTTATCGGGGTTGTCTATATCTTTTACTTTTTCTCTCTGCTTGTCTATTGTCGAAATCCGCCTTCGCAGATTTCTGTTTTTCTGTTTGTTTTGTTTTATTGCGCTTTATCGGGGTTGTCTCCTTTTATGGATAGTTTCCAAAAATGAGACATTTGTTTCAAAGTTAAAAACAAAAAGCCCGGAGAAGCTCCGAGCTTTTATTTTTTGATTATGCAGGGTAAACGCTTACCTGCTTCTTATCCTTGCCCTTACGCTCGAACTTAACTTTTCCGTCAACAAGAGCATACAAGGTATCATCGCTACCAATACCTACATTGATACCGGGATGAATTTTAGTTCCTCTCTGACGAACGAGGATGTTACCGGCAAGTACTGCCTGACCGTCAGCACGCTTTGCACCGAGACGCTTAGACTCACTGTCACGACCGTTCTTAGTAGAACCAACACCCTTTTTATGAGCGAACAACTGAATATTTAATGCGAACATTAAGTTTCACTCCTTCCAAAATACAGGTTAAACCTGTGTAAGTTTCAAAAATTCTTTGTACTGCCCTGCAAGCTCCGCTATGAACATAACAAGCGAATTGAGCAGCACATCTGCACCATCCGAAAATTTCTCTTCGACGATGCAATCCACAAAACCGTCACGCTCTTCATAAGAAAGACGTGCAAGATTTTGTTTTTCAATGCCGTTAATCGTCATCCATACAGCAGACGACACTGCCGCACACACTATATCTTCACCACTTTCGGCAAAGCCACTGTGCCCGCTTACCGTAAACTGACGGATGCTACCGTCGGTATTATTTACCGTACTGAACTTAATCATAATTATGCATTGATAGCTGTGATTTCAACCTTTGTATAAGGCTGACGGTGACCGTTCTTATTTCTGTAACCTTTTTTAGGTTTCATCTTGTAAACGATAACCTTCTTGCCTTTTGTCTGGCTGAGAACCTTAGCACTAACAGTTGCACCATCTACTGTAGGAGCACCTGCTGTGAACTTACCGTCATCACCGATTGCAAGAACCTGATCAAACTTAATTTCAGCGCCTGCTTCCGCGTCAATCTTCTCAACGAAAACAACATCGCCAACCTTAACCTGATACTGCTTGCCACCTGTCTTAATTACTGCGTACATTGTTGCACCTCCCGTTTAAACAGACTCGCTATTGAGGCTACGAAACCGTATTTAAAACCTCTTCTACGCGGTTACTGTGATATGATACCACAATTCAAGAACTATGTCAAGAATTTTTTGTAAATTTTCTTTTCTGTAGAGATTATCAAAGTTCTTCTATTACCGCCAGCATAAGTATACCAATAATTACAATAGATATGAATACATATTTTTTAAGTGTAAGCTTTTCTTTCAGGAAGATTCTTGAAAGAAGCAGAGACACAATACATACAGATGAAATTATCGGAGCTGCAACTGCACCGTTTCCGCTCATAGCATATACATATGTAAGCTGACCTGCGGTTTCAAACACTGCTGCAAAAAGCTTATCTTTCTGTTTCGGAATTGAACCGAACTCTACCTTCTTTATTTTCATAAATATAAACAGGATAAGTGCAAACGCTGCAAATGTCAACTCATAGCTTGTGTTTGCCACTGCTTCTATTGTTTCTTCAGTTACGCCAACAAGCGGAGTTTTAGTTATATCGTCAAGATAGAAAACATCCACAAAGCTACCAAAGGCATCAAGCAATGCATAAAGGAAAGGCATACAGAAAGCAATTATTGCCATTTTCTTGCCAAGTACTCTCTTTCTTTCTGTGTCTCCTTTATTTTCGAGGAATCCCACGCCAAGAACACCTACAACGATTACAGCTATTGCAACCCACGAAAGTGCAGTAGGCTTTACACCAAGGAAAATTGCGCAAAGCAGAGAGCATATTGCTCCTGATGTATTTTCTATGGGATCTGATATAGATTCTTCAATAAAACGCATTCCGAAAAATGAAAATGCCATAGATATAATGTACAGCATAGACACCGGAAGGTATTTTACCAGATTGACCACATTATAATTGATATCCTGAGTAACAAGAGTGAAAATTGCATGCAATCCCATCACAGCACCTACACACACGCAAATTTTCAGATGGGCATACTTCTCATCGGGACGAGCGCCCTTTTTATAAAACAATTCAGCAAGACCCCAACACAGGGTTGTTATTATAGCAAAAATAAACCACATAAAAATTTCTCCTTCATATTTTAATTATTAATTTTAAGAATACCGTTTTTTAGTTGTGTAATTAAAATAATGAAGAAACAGGCGGCGGAGTAGTTCCCGTGCCGTAGGCTCTCTTCTTAACACGGGTAATTCCCATAAAAATAGTTAAATTCCTTTGTTTTTTTGATGACGACATTCCGCCACCTCCTTAAATGGTTTTTTATTTATTACTGAATCCCTTTTACGGCTTCAACAATTGCATCATCAATATGGTCACAGAAATTCTCTGCACCAACCTTTTTTGCAAAGCCTGTCTTTTCCATAACACGCATGGGCTGATCGTTAACATGGGAGAAGATAACTCTTATTTCCTTTTCATTGCAGCTATCATATAAGTCTTCAAGGGAATTCATTGCTGTTATATCTATTGAAGGAACACTTCTCATACGGAGAATAAGACACTTTGTATATTCCTTTGTTGTGATTTTAGCAATATTATCTGCAACGCCGAAGAAAAGAGGACCTGAAATTTCGTACACACGCACTTCTTTCGGAAGTACCTTTAGTTTTTCTGAATCGTCTGTCTCTTCCTCGGTATATTTCCATCCTACAACCTTTGATTCATCAGTCATTCTCTTTATGAAAAGTAAGCACGCAAGAACAAGACCCACTTCGATAGCAATGACAAGGTCAAACACAACAGTAAGCACAAATGTTATTAAAAGCACTGCAATATCACTCTTGGGGGCAGTCTTGATAATCTGCACAAACTGATGCCAATGACCCATATTGTATGCAACCATAAAGAGTATTGCCGCGATTGTGGGCATAGGGATATATGATGCATAGGGCATAAGGAAAACAAGCACCAGCAAGAGCACCACTGCGTGTACCATACCGGAAATAGGACTTACAGCACCGTTTTTGATATTTGCGGCAGTTCTCGCAATAGCACCTGTTGCAGGGATACCTCCAAAAAGAGCACTACCCACATTACCTACTCCCTGCGCAACAAGTTCAGCGTTTGAACGGTGCTTTGTATTTGTCATACCGTCAGCAACCACACAGGAAAGAAGTGATTCTATTGCTGCCAGAACAGCTATTGTGAATGCATCCGGAAGAAGTGTTTTCACCATTTTGATATCAAAGGACGGCAAATGGAATTCCGGAAGTTTGCTTTCTATGTCAGGGAAAAGTGTACCGATTGTACAAACATCCATTTTCAACAATTTCACCATTGCCACGCCTACCAGAACAGCAATAAGCGAGCCCGGGATTTTTTTATTTATGTAAGACCATACAATAAGAATGGCAAGGCACACTACGCCAACTATAATCGCTTGGTAGTTTACCGTAGATGCATTATGAATAAGAGCTTCTATTTTTTCAAGAGCTTCAACTGGTGCTTCTCCATGCAGATATGTGACACCGAAAAAGTCCTTTAACTGACCTATCAGTATTGTAACGGCAATACCTGCAGTAAAGCCTGCAGTTATGGTATAAGGAATAAATTTTATCAGTTTACCAAGCTTGAATATTCCCATAAGAACAAGAATGATGCCTGCCATAAGTGTTGCAAGCATAAGACCTTCCATCTTGTGTTCCATAACGATGCCGGCAACAATTGTTGCAAATGCCGCTGTAGGGCCTGCAATCTGTACAGTGCTACCGCCAAGAAACGAAATCAGAAAACCTGCAACAATTGCTGTATAAATACCTTCCTCCGGTCCTACACCCGATGCAAGAGCAAGGGCAATGGAAAGAGGCAATGCAATTATTGCAACAATAATACCTGCAATAATATCTTTTAAAAGTTTTTCTCCGCTGTACGTCCTAAGACTTGTAAACAGCATCGGTTTAAGTTCTTTCATCAATAAGACTCCTTATTTTTATTTTCAAGCTCAGCTATTTTATCATCTTTTGTCAAATATTGCAAGATTTATTTTGCACTCTAATTGATCAAATATGTTTTCAACATATCAATACATTATAACATTTCAGTCATAAAAACCCCCGATTGAATAATTCAATCGGGGGCCTTTTACCGGAATATACAAATCATCTCTTGGATGAAGCGCTTTCATTTTATGTATCCGTTATTTTTACAGTAAGCTATCATTGAGCCGGCTATCGGTGCACACATACTGCCGCCGCCACCGCCGGAATGTTCGCGCATTACACAAATTGCTATCTGCGGATTATCCGCCGGGGCAAAGCCTATAAACCATGTATGGTCCGCTCCGTTCGGATTCTCTGCAGTTCCTGTTTTACCGGCAACAGTTATTCCGCGCACCGCAGCACGACGTCCTGTACCGTTTTTTCCGTTTACACAGTTAACCATCGCTTCAGTGATAATTCTTGCCGTTTTAGGACTCATAACATTCTCTGTAAGGACCTCCGGCTCTGTTTCGGAATAAACTTCACCATCGCTGTATGCTACTTTCCCTACAAGATACGGTTTTTTCAGTTCTCCCTTATTTGCAACTGCGCTTGCCACCATTGCCATATGAAGCGGAGTCACATTTACAGTGCCTTGTCCGAATGCCGCTTCCGCCAGACCTGTCTTCGACATTGCATCAAAGTCTATTCCCGGGTCTTTCACAAGGACATCAAGCTTTATTTCCTGACCTTTGCACATAAAGAATTTTCTCGCAGTTTCTTCAAGAGCATCTTTTCCTATTTTTTGTGACAACTCTGCAAAATAAACATTGCTCGAAACCTCTATTGCTTTTTTTATGTCTACTACACCTTTGTAATCGGTGGCATTTGTATAAACTCTGCCATCTATTTCCGTAGTGCCGCTGTCCTCCGTTACATAGTCACCTTTACCATTTTCAAGAGCTGCTATTGCTGTAACTATCTTGAATGTAGAACCAGGTTCCTTTACACTCTGGGTTGCTCTGGATGTAAAAGGCTTTTTGGGGTCCGCATCAATTTCGTTCCAGTTTTTTCCGATATATACAGGTTCGGGATTGAAGGTCGGGTTTGAATACATACAGTATATCTCTCCCGTAGACGGATTCAATACTATAACACTGCCATCTTTCCCTCCAAGCTGACTCTTGGCGTATTTCATCATATCTGTATCTGTTGTAAGATAAAGGTTTGCACCTTCTGAAATTTTACCGACATCGCTCTCTGATGAATATTTATCTTTTCTGCGCGGACTTGCAAGAAGGTTATCGTAGCGCATTTCAATATTTGTTCTGCCGTTTTTGACATTTGTTCTGCTGTACCCCACGACGTGGGAATAAAGTGATCCGTAGGGATACACCCTGTACTGCTCGTTGATAATCTCAGTTTTCCCTTCTTCACCGGGAACTTTTACCGTTTTTTCTTCCTGCCTGTTTGTTGCAATAAGCTCTCCGTTGCGGTCATAAATATTACCGCGGAGAACGTTTTTTCTGAGATTATCTCTCTGCTCCGTTTCCCGCATCTCGTTTTCTTTTTTAAAATCCTTTGGCGGACTTACGGTGAAAATAACAAGATGAGTTATAAGCACAAAGAAAAGGCACAACACACTTATCATAACGGCTATTATCCGTCTATTCAAGTTCATCGGTCAAATCCCCCTCTACACTGCTTATTGCCTGCAGAAGTCCAATCGCGATAAATGTGGACAGCATACTGCTTCCGCCATGGCTTATAAACGGAAGTGTTATTCCCGTAAGCGGAATGAGTTTTGTAACACCGCCGATAATAACAAAAGTCTGTACGCCGAGCATTGCACTGACACCGAATGCTACTGCTTTATTAAAATCATTGGTAGTGCTGAGAGCAATTTTGAATCCTCTGTAAACAAGTACGAAATAGAGCATAAGAACAGCGATGCCGCCCAGAACTCCCATTTCATTACATATTGCCGCAAAGATATAGTCAGACTCAATTGCACCGAATTCATATCCGCCAAGGGAAACCCTCTCGGCCTTTGTAAGAGCACCGTTTCCGATACCGTTGCCCATAAAACTGCCACCGCTTATTTCTCTTAAAGAGTTTATAATCTGCCAGCCACCGCCCGTTCTGTCGCTGTACGGGTCAAGCCAGCCTCTTATTCTGGGAGCAATATGGTCAATGGGTCCGATTTTTGCAATTATGTCCACAAATAAAATTGCTATTGCTATTGCAAGAACGAAAGTAAGTGCATTTATAAGAAACAGCACCCCTCTTTTGTCGTAAACAAATAAAAATGCAAGATACACTGCAAAAATCACAACTGCCGTTCCGAGTTCTGTCTGCAAAAGCAAGAACATAATGTTAATATAGGTTATCACCGTAACAACAATCATTCTGCGCTCTATAAGAGCTCTTTTCACCAGTTCTTCAATAGGATTATTCAAGCCTTTCTCTGCTTTTTTACTGCTGCGTGTCAGTATTCCCGCGACCGAGAGCACAAACAGAATTTTTATAAATTCACTGGGCTGGAACGAAAATTCTCCGAACCTTATCCAGTTTTTTGCTCCGTTTGTAGATACTGCAAGAACCAGTGTGAGTATATAAAGTACAAGCGACAGCCCCATATACCAAAGCGAAAACTTTTTCAGATAATTATAAAGAGCTCTGTACAAAAAAATTGTAATGAAAAATACCAAAACTCCACCGAGAAACATAGTCATGTTCCCGACACCGAATTTTATATTTATTCTCGAAACCATAACGATTCCAACCGTTGCCAGCATAGTTATAATGAGATACAGGTATGTATCTCCTAAGCCGCACAGGTTTATCACAAGATAAACCACAAAACTGAGCGCACACATTCCGAGGCAAAGAAGAAAAACTTCACTGCCGACTTCTCCTCTGCTTATGAGTATTGCCATTCCCAGTAAATTTGCCACAACCAATAAAAGCAACGGAAAAATACTTCTTAATCTTTTTTCCATAGTTTTACCACCGATAATCAGGATTTTTTAACAGGAAGAACAAACAGAAAGTTTGACCGCCCGAAAGATATTTTATCTCCGTCAAGAAGCTCAACCGCTTTTTCACCCAAGGCACTTCCGTTAAGAAATGTTCCGTTTGTGCTGCCGAGATCTTCTATATAAAACTTGCCTGCCACTTTAAACACCCTAAGATGTTTTCCTGATAAATACTTGTCGTTTATGACGATATCGCACTTACGGCCTCTTCCGATAATCTCATCCTCTTCTATCTCGTAGCTTTCATCAACATAGTAATCAAGCTCCTGTCTGAGATTGATGAGTTTAAGATAAGCTCCCGCCATCTCTCCCGTTTTTTTCCGGTACATAGTACGGATATCCTTTGATATCATTCTTATAATAAGAAATATGAAAATGTATATTACTGCAACAAATATGTAAGTAGCAATTGAAGCCTGCATTTCAGACCTTATCAACACCAATCCCCCCTTTACTGGTAAAAAAAATTATTCTTTCCACTTTGGTGCTTTTGTTTTCTCGTTGATATACTCTATTTTTTCAAAGGTTTTTGTAGTATAATCCATACCTTTTCTTTTAAGTGCTTTGCTGCATACCTCATTTGTGAGAGTGTATGCAACTGCAAAGAACGGTACTGCACAAACCATGCCCCATACTCCGAAAAGGGCACTACCTACAAGTATTGATGCAAGCACCCAAAAACTTGATATACCTGTTGTACTTCCAAGAATTTTCGGTCCGAGAATGTTTCCGTCAAACTGCTGGAGAAGCAGAATTATAATAACAAAAGTCAAACATTCCACCGGGTCAACAAAAAGAATAAGAAGAGCACTGGGAATTGCACCGATAAAAGGACCAAAGAACGGTATTACATTTGTTACACCAACTACCACGCTTACAAGAAGGCTGTAAGAAATGTCGAATATTTCTAGAAGTATAAAGCATAGAACTCCGATGATAATTGAATCAAAAATCTTTCCCACAATAAAATTACCGAATTTTTCGTGAGTAAGGCGCAACACCTTCAGTATTCCGTTAGCATTTCTGAGAGAAAACATACTGTAAGTTATTTTTTTGCCCTGTGCTACAAATCTTTCTTTATCTTTTAGAACATAAAATGAAACTATAATGCCTATCAGAACATTCACAATGGCAATGAATATGCCGTAAACTCCTGTTGAAACCTGGGCAAGAACAACGCTGAGTTCAGGAACTGCACCGATTATCTTATTGAAAAGCTCTGTCACGTTGGTTGCAAATCCGCTTACCGCCTCGCTCAGGAATTCATGAAGGGCAGGGCTCTTTACCAGAACTCCGTCAAACCATTCAATAAGATGCTCTGCGTATTCAGGAATTTTCTGAACAAGTTTTTCCACGCTCTGTATAAATTGCGGCACAACAAGGTAAATAAGCGAAAATACAAATGCTCCGACTATTATCCATGTAATCAATATAGAAATAAGTCTTGCCGCCTTATGACACTCCACTTGCCTTTTTACAAAGATTTTATTGAGTAACGGCAGTATTACCTTTTTCTCTACGCCATTCATCAGCGGATTAAGAAGATATGATAAAATAAGCCCGTATGTAATAGGACGGAGGCTGTCAGTTATAATTTTTACAACACCCCATACAACTTCCCAATGCTTCAGAAGCATATAGAAAAGCACACTGGCGGCAACAGTAAGAAAAGCAACCAGCGCCCATATCAGATGTTTCTTCTCCCAAGGCAGTTTCATATACTTACTTCCTTTCAAAATTCAAAAAGTTTCCTATATATATTATATCCTTGTTTGTGCCAGATTACAAGAGTACACATTTATTTGTAATCTAAATGTCATTTTTTCATCATATGACAGCAAAATCCTTTCCCTGTTTATTGACATATTTTAAAAAATGCTATAAAATAGAATCGATAAGTTATAATTTATATTTGGAGGTACATTATGGACAAACTTATTTTAGTAGTTGATGACGAGGCTCCTATTGTCGATATATTGAATTTCAATCTTACAAAATCAGGTTATCAGGTTATAATGGCATACGACGGTGAAGAAGGGTATAACCTTGCTATTTCTGAAAAACCAGACCTTATTCTGCTTGATGTTATGCTTCCTAAAATGGATGGGTTTGAAGTCTGCAGAAAAATCCGTGATAAGCAACAGACACCTATTATAATGCTCACTGCCCGTGATGAAGAGGTTGATAAGGTGCTCGGTCTTGAACTGGGCGCAGACGACTATATGACAAAGCCTTTTTCAGTCAGAGAACTTCTTGCGAGAGTAAAGGCAAATATGCGCCGTACTGTTTCCGAAGCTCCTTCTGCAGATGATGTTGATACGATTACATTCGGGGCTCTCTCCATCAACACCACTCGCTATGAAGTTGCCAAGAATGACAGCGTTATCGACCTCACTCTGCTTGAATTTGAGCTTCTTAAGTTTCTTGCAATGCAGCCCGGAAAAGTTTTCAACCGTGAAACCCTTTTGGAAAAGGTCTGGGGGTATGAATATTTCGGAGATGTGAGAACTGTTGACGTAACAGTCAGACGACTCAGGGAAAAAATTGAAGATAATCCCGCAACCCCTTCTTTCATCATGACAAAGCGTGGTGTGGGATACTATTTCAACAAATAATTAAGACATAGAAAAGTGTGAAAAGGTATGTTCAAAAGTATTCAGTGGAAAATAATTGCAATATTTCTTTTGCTGACTGTAAGTGTTATGGTTGTGGTCGGCACATTTCTGCTTCAGAATATTTCTGCATATTACTATAACGACTTTAACAACTCCCTTGACTCCCATGTTTTTACTGAAGAATTTGTAGCAGAGCTTGACAACGCAGTTTCATCCGAAAACGGCACTGATAAAGCTCTTGACCTTCTGAAGATTTATTCTGTCAGAATGGGTATTGACTCTTTCCGTAACTACTATATTCTCGACAGTGATATGAATGTGCTGGGAGGTTCTTCCGTATCGCAGAATTCTCTGGAGCCGACTAACAATCTGCTCCTTGCCGCTACCGGTGATAAAGGTGTTGTTATTGATAAAAAAGCTCAGTTTATGGATTATGCAATCCCACTAAAAAAAGGTGAATATATTGTTTATGTTATAGACACAAAAGAAGAAGTAAATGAAATCATCGCAAATATGTTCATTAACATTTTTTGGGCTCTTCTGTTCGGACTGCTTATCAGTCTTATCCTGGGATTTTTCCTGTCAAGAACTATCATTGCTCCTATCTCCACACTTCAGCACCGAAGTGAAAGTATGGCTGAAGGTGACTTTTCGAGAAAAATCGAAGTGCGCTCCAGAGACGAAATAGGAAGACTTACAATTGCTTTCAATGAAATGGCAGCAAAAATAAATACCAGTCTTGCCGAAATCCAGGCAGAAAAAAACAAGGTTGAAGCCATACTTTTAAACATGACAGACGCCGTTGCCGCTTATGACAGCAGCGGAAGACTGATACACATCAACCCCGCCGGAGAAAACCTTTTCGGTGATACATCAGACAAAACCTTTGACCAGTTTTTTGAAATGCTTGATGCAAATATTTCTTTTTACAGAATTCTGTACCTTGATACAGAGGAAACAATCGAACGGGAAATAGAGTACAAAGGAAAAAGCCTCAGGGTTTTCTTTGCACCCTTCAAAACCGAGCGTTCTCTTACAGCAGGTGTAGTGGTGGTATTCCAGGATATTACGCGCCGTAAGATGCTCGACAATGCAAGAAGAGAATTCGTTGCCAATGTATCACATGAGTTGCGTACTCCTCTTACAACTATCAAAACCTATGCGGAAACCATAAATGATATGGGTGAAGGAAGTGCAAATGAGTCTGTTCTCCACTTTGTAAAGGTTATTGAAAACGAAGCTGACCGTATGACAAGACTGGTTAAAGATCTTCTTACACTTTCTCAGTTAGACAGTTCAAAGCAGATAGAAAGAAGAACGCAGTTTGATTTGGCAGAACTAGTTTCATCCATAGCTGAAAAGCTCAGTATTTCAGCAAAAAACAGCGGCCACAAGATAAAGACAGATATCAGTATGCCCTCTTCTGTCTGCTTTGGTGAACCTGACGCAATTGAACAGGTTCTTACCAACATCATCTCAAACTCAATAAAATATACTCCCCCCGGCGGTAAAATTGATATAACCTGCCGTGGTGATTTTGCAAAAGCTTACATTACGGTACGGGATAACGGCATGGGTATTCCTGCGGCAGACCTTCCCCGTATCTTTGAAAGATTCTACAGAGTTGATAAAGCCCGCAGTCGTCAAAGCGGAGGAACAGGACTTGGGTTAGCCATTGCGAAGGAAATCATTGAAAGACACAGTGGCACTATCGAAATTGAAAGTCCTGATCAGCGCGGAACAATTGTTAAAATTTCACTGCCTTTATTTGACAGTAAAAAGTAATGAACCATTAAGCCGTTTGTAACATCGTTGTAACAATTATAGTGTATAATGATTACAGAGGGAACTCTAATTTTTTAATGAAGGTGTATTTTTATGAAAAAGCTTATTGCTTTAACGATATCGTTAATACTTATTTTTACGGCACTCAGTGCATTTGCTGCAAACCCGTCGGCGTTTTCTCCGGAGGCACGCGGCAACACCGACAACCTTGTTGTTGTTAAAAAGCCTGAAACTAAGAATTCCGCCACTCTTAAGAAGACTTACGGTGTGACAGGTACCGGCAAGAACGGAGTTAAGGTTGCTTATTACAAATTTAACGGAACATCATACATAGCGCTCAGCGATGCAAACGGTGGTATGGCTCAGACAACAATCGGTACTGCAGGCGTATTCTACAAGCAGGTTTCTCTTTCTGAGGGACATAATAAGTTTGCTGTAAGAGCTGAAGCTCCCGGTGGTGCATATCAGATTGTATATTTTGACATCAATGTTCTTAATCAGAATATACTCAATAACATAAACGGTTTCTCTAACGGAATACAAAATCTTTATAATGGTTGGATGAACTGAAATCTCACGAAGATTTTCTTCGCTGAAACAGAGGCTTAAAGGCTTCAGGCAATAGCCTGAAGCCTTTCTTAATTGGAGGTGAACTGATGTTAAGGGAAAGGCTTAAAACCTCGGCAATCATCATACTTATTGCAAATCTTATATATATGACATCCTATCTGTGGTTTTTTAATCAGAACCATTCTTTGAGCGACGAGATGGTCAGGTATGTTCGCGGTATTCCTATTGTGGAAAAATTTTTCCCGGTTAAGCAGGAATACAGTATTTCAAAAGACAATCTTTCAAAACCCAGGAAATTTCTTATAAATGACGGCTCACTTTGGATGGCATATTATAATACAGATATCGGATTCTCCCCTATTGAGCAACGCACAAAAAAAATTCTGACAAGTTTTCTTGAAGGGGATGTTACAGCTTCAAAAAAAATCGACTACGCCACATGGGAAGCAGGACTTGAGTCGCTCAGTATATATGTGGAATATCCCGTTGCATTTTCTCCGGATATGTTTTCGCACATTATGGGCACAGACAAAGCTGAAGTATTAAATGACATTAACACGTTCCGTGAGCTTATTATCATCCCATCAAGCTCAGACACCAACGTTTGCATTCTTATAAAAGACGCACAGGATGATAATCTCATATATGCTTATATCCTTGACGACTCCCAGACGCTGCCGTCTTCTGACCTTTCTGTTTATACTAGTAATGACGGTTATTACGAACCAGTTTTCAGCACCGGATTGAAGCTTGGAGAAAATAGCAAGGTCACCCTTTCCCCCCTTGTGCTTTTTTCGGATTCTCAACCTTCAACCGAGGTACTTGAGGCTCGCAATCTCATAACAAAAGCTTCAAAAAGCAGATTGCTTGAAAACTTTTCTTTCAACACGGTTGCCGTCGCTCCTTATGAAGACACCTTCGGGGCACAGAACTATATAGCAAACTATGCATCTGCAAAGATTTATCCGGATTCTGTTTTTGAATACAACGCTATTGAAGCAGACAAAGGTATTATTCTTGATGAAAGCGGTGATGCGTACAGCGTGCTTAATGCTTCTATTGATTTTGCAGAAAAAACATGGGATACCGTATCGGGAGAACCTCTGAGCATTCTTGTTACAAGTGACCTTTCGGGTTATGACAGCAGCAAGCCCTACACATTTAAGTTTGACTACTATGAAAGCGGCAGACCTATAGAAGTATCTCTACCTGAAAACTATGGACATTCTGCAATGAAATGCGCTATAGAAATGACAGTGTCAAACGGCAGACTTATTTCTTACAAGCAGTATATGCGTTCCTATAAGAGCGTTTCTGAAATAACTGTACCGGATACATTTGTAACGGCACTTGACAATTTTGTACACAGAATTGACACCGACCCCAACAGTGCACCCACGGTTATAGATGACATATACATTGGCTACATTGATTCGGGGGCAGAAAACAATATCAGAGCAACATGGCTGGCACAAACATCTGACGGCAGAATCTACCGCTATTCAAAGGATACGGAGGTGGTTAATGATGCGTTGGAGTAGAATAAAAACAATTATGATATACTTTCTTTTGGTAATGAATGTGTTTATGATTGGTTTTAATTTGTTTACTTCTCTGCAGGAGTCTACCGTTCCTGCAAATGTGATAGAAGCTTCTGTTAAGGTTTTGAAACGTGACGGCTTTGACTGTAAGAAAGAGCTTCTCCCTGATTCCACCTATGAATTGCCTGTTCTGAAAGCTTCTTTTTACTCTGCCAGTGATCTTTCTGATATATTCTTCGATAAACAGCTTGCATTCAGAACTGATGGAGATTTCCTTGTTGCAAAAGATAGCGGTAATTCCCTTATCGTATCCGGAGACTATTTCACGTTTGAAACTTCCGGAAAGCCTGATTTGTCAAATTCCTCCGGCAAAATAAAAAAAGCCCTCAAAAGGGTAGGCATCAATATGGATGGAGCTGTGTACGACGAAAAAGAACGTTGCTTTTACAGAATGTATGAAGGAACAAATCTTTTTAATATGTACATCAAAGCAGAACTTGATGAAAACGGTGACTTGTGCATGGTTTCAGCATTGTGGCCCGGAAAGTTAACTCTGCACGAAAAGAAAACGCTTTCCTTTGTAACTGATATAAACAAACTCAAAGAAGCATTTCCCGATGGAGGAAAAATCAATCTTATAGAAAAGGGATACTCCCTTACTCCCCTTGGCAATGAAAATTATCTTTTTACACCTGCATGGAGAGTAAGAGTAGGCGAAGATCTTAAAATCATTGAATGAAAAAACGTAATGCTGCACATATCAGAAAAAGAGGCTTTAAAAACCTAGGTTTTTAAAGCTTCTTTTCTATTACTTATTAAGTTCTGCCAGTGCCTTTTCCTGTTCTTCCTGAACATCAGGGAAAGCAGAAATCATTGGCTTAATCTGTTTTCCTTTAAAATGTCTGTCTGTATAGTTCTTAGTAATTTTCATTACAAGACCTGAAAGTGCAATTACACCAATAAGGTTAGGTACCATCATAAGTCCGTTGAATGTGTCTGAAATATCCCATGCAAGAGATGATGTAAGAAGTGCACCGCACATAATCGTTGCAAGGTGAATTATTTTATAAGCTTTTACAGACTTTGTTCCAAAAAGATATTCCCATGCCTTTGAGCCGTAGTGATCCCATCCGAGAACTGTCGTGAAAGCAAATAGAAGAATTGCTACTGCAATAAATCTTTCACCCCATATGCCGAAAACATTTGCAAACGCCTTTGCAACAAGAGTTGCGTCTGAAAGGCCCTCTGCAAGTGCACCTGTTTCAAGGTTCACAAATCCGCTTGTAAGAACTACGAGAGCAGTCATAGTACAAACAACCATTGTGTCTGCAAACACTTCGAATATACCCCAAAGGCCCTGTCTTACAGGCTCAATTACATTTGAATTTGAGTGCACCATAACAGATGAACCAAGACCTGCCTCGTTACTGAATACGCCTCTCTTACATCCCTGTGTAACAACAGTCTTAATAATTGTACCGCCTGCTGCACCAACAACTGCAGGAACAGAAAATGCATACTTGAATATAGCACCAAATGCTGCACCGACAAGGTCATAATTGATACCAATTATAATAAAGCTGCCTGCAATGAAGAGCACAACCATAAAGGGAACAACTTTTTCTGCAAAGCTAGCAATTCTCTTAAGACCGCCAAGAGTGATAAGTGCAGCAATTATAAGAAGAATTACGCCAACAATTACGTGATACAAGGAGACACCCTCGTAAAGGACATTTGATGAAAGTGCAGAAATATCAAATGCTGAAACTATGTTCACAACGATTTTATTAATCTGACCCATTGCACCGATACCGAAGGATGCAAGAATCGCAAATATTGAAAATAACACTGCAAGAATTTTACCTATGTGCTTGCAGCCCTTCATTTTTCCAAGACCGTCCTGAAGGTAGTACATTGCACCGCCTGACCATTCACCGTCGTCATTCTTTCTTCTGTAAAAGATACCAAGTACGTTTTCAGAATAGTTTGTCATCATGCCAAGAAATGCTGCAACCCACATCCAGAAAACTGCACCGGGGCCGCCAATTACAATAGCTGTTGCAACACCGGCAATGTTACCTACACCAATTGTAGCCGCAAGAGCTGTACAAAGAGCCTGAAACTGAGAAATTGATTTGCCCTTTACGTGACCTGATACATCTTTCTTGAAAATACTTCCAAGAGTTTCTTTCATCCAGTGACCAATCTTTCTTATCTGGAAAACACCTGTGATAAGTGTTGTAAGAAGACCTGCAAAAAGCAGAAGCCACATACCGTTACCCCACACAAAACTGTTAATGCTGTCGTTAAATTCTGTTAACCATGCCATCATAAAATCTTCCTTTCTTTATATAAAGGTCTGATTTAAGCGAAAAAAAACAGAGTTTTATAAAAACTCCGTACGCAAACAAAGCCGTTAAGCTTTGTAAACTCCGTCCTTTTGCCTGAGAGATTAGTTTTAAAAAAACCTTGCACCTTCGGCATCCTTTTGCTTCAAAAGAAGCGGACTTCTCCGGAGAGCTATCTGTATGCAGTCCTTTGTTCCTGAGAGTGTTACTCCTTCGGCAGGCTTACACCATTTTCCTGCATACTTCGCTTAGCCTTTATTAAATTGACACTATTATACACCTGTTTGCAATATATGTCAACATTTTTTTCATAAACAAATTAAATTCATTGACAAACAGTGTCGGAATCGGTATAATATAATGGTTATAATATGTAATTTAAAGGATGATGATTAATGCACTGGTCAGAAGAAATCGCTAATAGAATTATAGAGCGTAACCCCAACAAAGAGGAATATGTCTGTGCCGCAGGTATAAGTCCCTCCGGTTCTATTCATATCGGTAACTTCCGTGATATTGCAACAAGTTACTTCGTTGTAAGAGCACTTCGCAAAATGGGTAAAAAGGCAAAACTCCTTTTCTCATGGGACGAATTTGACAGACTCCGTAAGGTGCCGGTAAATGTTGCAAAGGTTCGTGATGACTTTGAGCAGCATATCGGAAAGCCCTATGCAGATGTTGAAAATCCTTTCAGTGACTGTCCTGAAATAAAGACTTACGCAGAGTATTTCGAAAAAGAATTTGAAGAATCAATCGTTAAATTTGGTATTGAAATGGACTACCGCCATCAGGCAGAAATGTACAGAAGCGGTAAATATGTTGAACACGTTCTTCATTCTCTCCGTAAGCGTGGTGAAATTTTTGATATTCTTGACTCTCACCGTACACAGGAGGCACAACCCGGTGAAAGAGAAGCTTACTACCCTGTAAGCATCTATTGCCCCATCTGCGGAAAGGATACTACAAAGATTCATTCACTTTCTGATGACTGCACAGTTGCAGAATTCTCCTGCGAATGCGGTCATAAGGGAAGCTTTGACTTTACAAAAGACTTCAACTGCAAGCTTGCATGGAAAATTGACTGGCCTATGCGCTGGATGTACGAGGGCGTAGACTTTGAACCCGGTGGAAAAGACCACGCAGCTAAGAACGGTAGTTACGATACAAGTAAGGATATCGCAAAGGCTATCTTTGGTTATGAGCCTCCCCTGTTCCAGGGTTATGAGTTTATCGGAATCAAGGGTACAACAGGTAAAATGTCCGGTTCATCCGGTCTTAACCTTACTCCCGAAACACTTCTTAAGCTCTATCAGCCTGAAGTTATTTTGTGGCTTTACTCAAAGACAGAGCCTCTCAAGGCATTTGACTTCTGCTTTGATGACGGAATCCTTCGTCAGTATTTTGAATTTGACAAGATGCAGACCGCATTTGAGGACGGCACTGCAGATGAGCATACAATGGGTATTATGTTTAATACCACCGTTGAAGGCAGAAAGCCATCTACTGTTCCTATGAGTCTTCTTGTTCAGCTTGGTTCTGTTGTTAACTTCAACGTGCCTATGCTTGAAATCGTATTTGAAAAAATCGGTACTCCTTATAAGTATGAAGAGTTTGCTGACAGACTCGAGAGAGCTAAATACTGGCTTGAACAGTGCTCACCTGAAAGCGTTAACAGACTTCGCACATACCGTAACTGGGAGCTTTACAACTCATTTACAGAAGAAGAAAAGAAAGAAATTGAGCTTCTTTGTAATTTCCTTAAAACAGACGGATATACACTTGATGAGCTTAATTCTGAGCTTTACGCTATTCCGAAGAAAATCTTCGGTGAGGATATGGATCCCAAGGAGCTTAAGGGAATTCAGGGACAGTTCTTCAAGAATGTGTACAAGCTTATAATTGATAAGGAACGCGGACCCAGACTCTACCTCTTCCTCTTCGCAGTTGATAAGGAAAGCTACTTAAGTCTTCTCGACTTTTCAACTCCTATGACAGAGATTGAAAAGAATCCTCCCAAGGAAGAAGAGCCTGAGGAAATTGTAGAAGAAAAGGTTTACGGTGAGCCTGATCCCGTTCAGCCAATAAAGGATGAAATTGACATTGATATGTTCTCCAAAATTGACCTTCGTGTATGTAAGATTGTTAAGGTTAACGATATCCGTAAGTCAAACAACTGCCTTAAGCTTACACTTTTCGACGGACTCGACGAAAGAGTTATTGTATCAAGCATCAAGCATGACTATAAGCCTGAAGAGCTTGTTGGTAAGAAAATTATCGTTGTAGCAAATCTTCAGAGTGCACGTTTCAGCGGCGTTACAAGTAATGGTATGCTTCTTGCAGGTACAAACAATGCTTGTGGCTGTAAGGTTATCTTCGTAGATGACAGTATACCGGAAGGCACACCCATCTGCTAAAACGGAGATGTTAAAAACGTCCTGATAGCAAAAGGCGAATAATAAACTATATTAAAATGTGCTAAAAACCTTAATCTTTTGATTTTCGTTGAAAGGCCGCTACAAAGCGGTCTTTCTTTTTTATGCCTTTTGCTACAGACAAACTTCACCTCTCGGCGTATCTATATACGCCTTCGGGTTCCCTTCGGTTCAGTTTGCCCGTTCAGACCGCTTTTTCCTATCTCCTTCTCCGATGTTAAGCAGGCTGAGCCTGCACTCATGTCGCACTCTAAATTACCATTAACATAGATTCATGCATCTTAATTTAATTGATATATAGCAAAAAAGGAATGTTGAAATTTTTTCAACATTCCTTTTTTGATTTTATATTCCCAAAAGGCAAATTGCCACAATGCCCGTCGCAATTCCTATTGCCTGTTTCACTGATATTTTTTCACGGAAAACTGTTACTGCGGCTATGCTTGAAAGAATAAGTAGTCCCCCATTTGTTGCGGGAAAGAATAATATTGACGGAAGTTTCCCGCTCAGGTCAAGATTAATAATATTCACCGCACCGAAAAAGAGTCCCGATATAAGACCGACAGGAAGCATACTTCCCTTTACAAGCGACACTGCTGATTTTCTCTCCCCTTTTTTACAGAAAAGAAGAATTATTGCCGAAAGCAATGCGGAAAAAATAAAATTACACATTATAAAAATGTTTATTTCACCTTTATACGGTGAACTTTGGTGCAGAAGCTGAACAATACCAAGGCATCCGCAGCCTACAAAACTCATCATAGCGAAAAACAGCCATTTTAATGAAAAGGATTTATTTGCCGATTTATCTGTTCCCAGCCACAGCGTAACAATCATAAGTATAAATCCGATTATCTGGATCTCCGATATAGCCTGCTCATTATATACAATGCCAAACGCTGTGGAAATAATCATACCTAATGTCATTATAAGCATACTGTAGGACATAGGCCCGTGTTTCATTGCAAGCAGAGAAAACACAAGCATTCCCGTAGTTGTAAGTGCCATTACCATTGAAAGGATAAGAGAATATGTCGAAATACTCCCAAGTGGAATAAAAGTGCAGACAATAACCGACCCGACGCAACATATTATATTATAGAAAAGTGCATCTGAAATTGTATTGAGTTTTGTTTTGCTGAAATGATTTGAAAAGGCATTTTTCGCAGTTTCCATCATAACGGAAATAAATAAAAGCAAGTAATTCAACTTAATTCACCTCAAAAATATATCCGCAGTAATCCCCGGGATTTTCAATCAGTATTTCTTTGTTGTCTGAGGTGTAAAGCCGTAACTCTGTCTGATTTATTTTACAGGTATAAACAACAACCTTTACCTTCCCGTTGTTTTCGTACTGCAAAGCAACTACGCTGTCAGTATCGCATATAATACGGCAGGTTGCATCCCTCCAGAAATGACGTTCTTTTTTATACTCTGCAATAAAGTCTGCCATTTCTTTTTTAAGGCTGTCATCCCATTTTGTAAGGTCACAACTGAGCCCGATATTACCACCTGCAAAAAATGCTTTTATAAGCTCTGTATTAACGCCAATAACAGAGTCCCACGTACCGTTATCAGTGGAAATAATTCTCTTTGTTTCACCTGTCCCGTAAGCAGGAGAAAAACCGTCTGCACTGATTACAGAAATCCATCTGTCAAGAAAAGTAGGTGGCATTCTCAGAATTGTGTTTTTAAGAATTTTTGCACCCCTGACTACACTCTGATTGTCTGTAAACCAATAGCTGTCAAAAAGGCGCACCTTATCAAGGTCAAGCCTAAAGCCGCCTCCACCGCATCCCTCAAGATAAATTTCAGGGAACTTCATTCTTACAGAAGATATAAATTCATAGTATCCTTTGTGATAGTCAAGAAAGGCCTTTCTTGATTCATCATAAGTCATATTATCGTTAAAATCAAATTTAATGTAATCAACATTGTATTTTTCAACAAGCGAAAACACAATGTTTTTCATGTATTCACGGGCATCGGGATTTGAATAGTCCAGAAAATAAGCCGTTCCGTTTGTGAAAAAGAATTCAGGATGCTCTTCTACCGATTTAACCCCTTTAAGTGCTCTTTCAGGCTCAAGCCACATACCAAACTTCATACCAATGGAATGAACTTTATCTGAAACATCTTTCATTCTGCCCATAATGGCGCCTGTCTGATTTTCCTCCCACATACCGATAAGCTCAGTCCAGCTCTTGTCACCATCACCAAACCAGCCTGCATCGATAACAAAGTATTCGCAACCGAGCTTTGCCGCTTCTTCAGCCTGAGTTATAAGAACGTCATAGCTTATACGGTCAAAAAACGCAAGCCAGCTGTTATACATAACGGGCATACTTTTACGGGGATATTTTTCATTCATATATTTATGAAGCTTGTGACAGTCAAGGGTTGTCCTGTCAGTAAATTCATAATAAACAATGGGCGAAAGTTCTATACACTCCCCTTTTTCAAGCGGAATACATAAAGCATCATCGCATATAGAGATTTCTATAACGGTATGAATTTTCCCTGAAACGGCATTTCGTTTGCTGACATCAATTTTCCACCCATGGCGTGGCATAATATGAAATACAACGCCTCGGTTTATTTGTTTGTTCCATATCGCAACCATAGGGGTAGCATCAGAAGTAGTATATATCCCTTTTGACATAGCACTTACACCTGTCACAAGATTCTGCCACCGACCGTCACTTTCGTTCTGCCACGAGCTTAGCTGTGTGTAAACATCAACCTCGCCGGATTCCACACAAAAACGGTATGCATAGTTATATATCTGAAGAGTTTTGTCAGATGTATTTTCTACAACATCTGTTCTTACATTAACACCGTCTGATTCTTCGATATTGCATTTTATCGAAAATCCGTCACGCTCTGCCAAAAAGCCGTTATCTGTTTTTATAGTTACGCAATCATATCCGTCATAAGTGCCCAAATTTGTACTTATTTTATAAACAGCCGACACTCCGCCAAGATTATCAAAATTATAAATCATCATAATCACCTAAATCAGTTATTTTTACGGTATAACAGACCTATAACCATACATATTCCGCATAGCACAAGGAGCAGCGTAAACACGCTCTGCCATCCCCAATTGTCCGCTATCATACCAAGACCATAAGAGCTTATGGTACTTCCAAGGTAACAAAATCCGTTCAGTATTCCCGCTATTTTACCGGGATTTACTTTTTCACGCAGTTTAAGCGGACCAAGAGATGTAACTACATTATTTACACCGTGCATCAGGCAAAGCACTATGCCGAAGCATATAATCATCATAACTGCGCTGTTCTTGCCAAGAGTCATAACACCCACAATAACAAGTGCAGATGCGGCAAAGCCAAACATTATGCGGTAGTTACCAAGCCACACAAAAAACGCCTGCAAAAAGCCGTTTAACAGCCACATATATTTAAAGAAAGAGAAAGGAACAGCTATTGCAAGAATATTTATAACCGAAGATATCAAAAGCACTGACGGAAAAAGAAACTTTTTATTATATTTAGCACAAAACAATCCGTTTACTACCTGACCTATTCCGTAAGCAAAAAAGAAACAGGTCGTCACAACTCCTGCCGTAGCATGATTTATTTTAAAATCATCCATAATAAGACTTATATTTGCGTTATAGCTGTATCTTCCGAGATATGCAATAACATACACAAGCCAGCACAGAATAATTACAGTATTCTGCGAGCATTTCTTTTTGCACCTATCATTTATCTTCATCCTCTCTTCACCTCTACATTCTAGCACAATCAGACTCCCTTTTCAAGGGAAGCCGAATAATTATTTTTATTTGCGGAAAAATAAGGTCAAAATGATTTTTGGGTGTTATTATGAGATTTTCAGACTTATTTATATACAGACATACTTACAACAATAAATTTCATCTTTCCTCGGCTAAAGAAGATGAAAACTACTCTGTACAAAAAAACCACGGTGGACCGCTTCTTCACGGGAATTTCAGAAAGGACAGCGAGCTTCTGAAAGCCGAACTTTCAGCAGGCAAAAGCGGTGATATCAAAATCCGGGAATTTACTGTATGTATAAATGAGCAGGACCGAAATGCTATTATGTTTTTCGTCGACGGACTTGTTAATAAACAGATTATCAACGACTTTCTTTTAAAGCCTCTGATGATTAAAAGCCGCGAAATAAGTGTAAAAAGCTTTAAGGACATACCCGAAGTTCTTATTCCTCAGACAGAAACCAAAGAAACGGATATTCTGGGGGAAATACTGTTTGATATCAATTTCGGCAGCGCAATACTTCTTATAGATGGTATTAAAAAAGCTTTTTGCATAGATGTGAAGGGCTGGGACCACAAGGGCATAGATTCTCCGAAAACGGAACGGATTATACGGGGACCAAACGATTCGTTTTCCGAGCAGTTAAGAGAAAACACTGCGCTCATACGCCACATTATACGAAATAAAAGTCTTATCAGCAAAGAATATAAAATCGGTAAAATAAGTCAGACCCCCGTTTCTGTTATGTATATTGAAAACATAACAAATACATCTTTGGTAGAAGAAACGCTGCGCCGCATTGAAAGTATAGATACTGATTATATTTTTTCAACGGCAGAACTCGAACAGTTTCTGGAGGATAAGTCTTTGACGACTCTTCCCCAGTTTCTTTCAACAGAGCGTCCTGACCGCGCTGCAAGAGCACTTCTCGACGGACGGATTGTAATTGTCAGCGACGGTACACCTTTTGTGCTGATTCTTCCCACAACGGTGTTTGAACTTAACGAAGCAGCTGAGGACAACTACCTCAGATTCCCCTATGTCAATATGATAAGGTGCATAAGGTGGATTGCCTTTTTGCTTTCACTTTTACTTCCCGGTCTTTACATTGCAGTAATCACTTACCATGCAGAACTTCTTCCCACAGGCATTCTTATGTCAATTATATCCAGTCGCGAGCCTGTTCCGTTTCCGTCTATTGTTGAAATTATAATAATGGAAATCTGTCTTGAAATAATCCGCGAAGCAAGCATACGCACTCCGGAAGCAAGCGGAAGTACTCTGAGTATTGTCGGAGCGTTAATCCTCGGTCAGGCGGCGGTCAGTGCCGGAATAGTCAGCCCTATCCTCATTATAATTGTGTCTATCACCGCTATCGGTTCTTTTGCTACACCAAACTACTATCTTGGACTGTCTGCAAGGATTCTGCGGTTCTTATATATATTTCTCGGTCAGGCGGCGGGCTTTCTCGGAATTACAGCAGGGCTTTTCATAAATGTTCTCCTGTGGACAAACACAAAATCTATGGGAGTACCTATGTCCTCACCGTTTGCACCTGTCACTAAAAAAGGTGTCCCAACTTCTTTATTTGTTCCGCCAATATGGAAAAGAGAACATCGAGACGACTTTGTAAATCCTAAAAGAATTTTCCGACAAGACAGAATTTCAAGAAAATGGAGGTAGTTATGAAAAAGGTTTCATACAAAAGCATTTCTATACTTCTATCATGTGCTATTTTATCAAAATATCTTGTCATTCTTCCTGAATATATGGTAAAGTATGTCGGAAATGCTGCATGGATGGATGTACTGGCAAAGTGCATTATTGCCACTCTTTCTCTTACTATTCTGTTGTGGCTTTACAAACCATTTTCACCTATGAGTATTACTGATGTATCTTTCTTTGTCGGGGGTAAGTGCACCCAAATAATAATTAACTATATTTATATAATCTCTTTCACGGTTTTTAACGCTATACTTCTAAGACTTCTTTGCGAGGCACTCAGCACGGTAATTGCGACCACTGCTCCGGATGAGTTTTTTGCGCTTTTTATTCTTGCACCTGTATTTATTGCAGCGTACAACGGATTAAATCCCACAAGAAATCTGTGTATAGTAATTTTTCCATTCGTGATACTGACAATCGTTACAGTCTTTATCGCTCTTTTCCCTCATTACAGAGTTGAAAACATTATGCCACTGTTTGGCGAAGACTCTAAAAAGCTGCTTAACGGAATTTTTACAAAGCATTTCGGTTTTACGGAAACGGTGCTCATATTTTTCTTTGCACCGGTACTTGGCAGCTTTAAAGAAATCAAAAAAGCTTCCGTAATGACATTTGTTATTATTACGGCAGTATCAGTTCTTTTTACGCTGGGATATTGTCTTACAGTACCTTATCCTGCATCAAAGAACTTCTTTTTGCCTTTTTATCAGATGACAAGAATGATTAAATCTGGGGCATTTCTGCAAAGGCTTGAACCGATTGTAGTATTTGTATGGACAAGTTTTGTCATGTGTAGCATGAGTGTACTGATAGCTGCCTCATCCCGTCTGGCATCACAAAATTACAAAGGTATTGACAAAGCCTTTACCCCCATAATAACTGTAATAACTTTTTTTATTGCTATGCTCCCTGCCAGTGAAAGCTCAGCTTTTTCTCTGTATGATAGGCTCATCAATTTAAGCACACTGATTTTCCCGGTTGTTCCTTTTATTCTTTTGTGTATCGCAAGGCTGAAAAGGAGGTATTACTCTTGAAAAAAACAATTTCATTGATAATAGCCATCATCCTTCTTTTAAGCGGCTGCTCATACGGTCAGGATGTCGACACTCAAACCTTTGTTATTGCAGTAGGAATCGACAAAGGTGAAGCCTATCCTCTTAAGCTTACATTTGTTTTTGCAAATCCATCCGGAAGCAATAGTGAGGAAAAGTCTCCGTCTTCTCCTACTCCCGATGCGGTTACGGTTGAAGCACCAACAACCTTTTCAGCAGTAAAAAAGCTTGATGCAATCAAAAGCAAAGAAATAAATCTTACTCATACTAAAATCGTGGTCTTTTCTGAAGAAATTGCAAAAAGCGGTATCGGGGATTTTCTGTCAGGCTTTGCATCCTCTAGGGATTTCAGACCTAATACTTATGTATGTATATCCCGGGGCAGTGCAGAAAAATACCTGTCTTCCGTCAAGCCGTCCCACGAGGAATTTATAGAAAAATACTATGACCATATTATGCAGAAGGTCGTATCTGACAAAGTCAATGAAGCATATCTTTATTATCTGTTTTTCAACGTCTGTAATAAAACAAGCGGAAGTCTTGTACCGCTTGTGGGCGTTAACGAAAACAACTTGGAAGATACTCCTACACAAACGACAGGCAGTGATGATTTTTCCTATGAAGCACGGGCGGGAGAAATTGTACGCAAAGGAAAAAACAAAGCAGAAATACTTGGCAGTGCAGTTCTTCGCAATGACAAAATGATCGGCTCTCTGGGAAGTTTTGACACAGACCTTGCAAGAATTATCTGCGGAGAATACTACCCGCGTAATTACAGTATTTTATACCCCGGAAAGCAGGATTTTGTTACTGTCAGACTCATTCAGCAGGAAGCTCCTGATGTTACATCTGTAATAAAAAACGGAAAAGCCAGAATTGACATAACGGTTCCCGTTTCTCTTGAGTATGTTGATGCAGGAAAAGTTGGCAGCAACGGAGGAAAGTCCGCAGAGTTCTGTGCATATCTTGAAAGAGAGCTTAATTTTAAAGCAACAGAACTTATTTACAATGCACAGAAAAACTATAACAGTGACTTTCTTGGTCTGGGAGATAAACTAAAATGTCACTTCCCCGATATGACATCCTTCGAAAAATTCAACTGGGAGGAAAAGTTTCAGTCTGCGGAAATCAACCTTGGTTTTAAAGTTGTGTTCGCAGATTTTGAAGAAACAAACTGAGGTATATGAATATATTCAAAACAGTATTTATTATTCTTTTTTTGTGGAGTTGCTTTTTTACTGCATCAATTGCAGTATACAGTTTCAGGCAGAAGCTCACAGTCCTTGGGATAAATGCCGTTTTATTCTGTGCAGTTTCCCTTATTCTTTGCTTTTTCTACACGTTTTAACGATTATTTGACAAAATCTCTCTTGTGTGTTATAATCACTCTGTTATGTTGTAGGTCTTTTTTGGGGAATTTTCCCTATAAATCACGGAGGAAGAATATGCTTAATGATATAATAGAGGCCATCGCCGGAATTTACGAAGAAAGCTGGGAAATACGCTGTGTTATATGGTCACTTCTCAGCATCCTCACCATACATGTATGGCCATACAGAGCTATAGGTTTGTTTTTTACAAGAAAATTCAAACCGGCTAAAAATTATCACAAATATGCAATACTTATCGCTGCAAGAAATGAAGAATCTGTTATCGGCAACCTCCTTGACAGCATAAGTCTGCAGGATTACCCTAAGGAATATCTGACGGTTTTTGTCGTTGCAGATAACTGTACCGACAAAACAGCAGCCGTTGCCCGCGACAAGGGTGCAATATGTTATGAAAGGTTCAACGACAAAGAACGAACAAAGGGATATGCACTGCAGTTTCTTTTCGAAAATATCAGAAAGGATTATGGTATTGAATCCTTTGAGGGATACTTTATCTTTGATGCAGATAATCTTTTGAATGTAGACTATGTGACAAGAATGAATGAGGCATTCGATGAAGGTGAAAAAATTGTCACCTCGTACCGTAACACCAAAAACTTTGATGAAAACTGGATTGCCTCTACATATGCGCTACACTGGCTCCGTTCAATCCGCTTCAGACACAGAGCACGTTCTGTACTCCGTCTTGCAACAAATATTCAGGGTACGGGATTCCTTTTTGCAAATGAGCTTGTCCGCAACGGTTGGCACTATACATCACTTACTGAAGACCGTGCGTTTACTGCTGATGCCGTTGCACACGGTTACCCCATTTCATACTGTGATGCGGCAGAGTTTTTTGACGAACAGCCCACAAGTATCCGTGTTGCTCTCAGACAGAGAATCCGCTGGTCCAAGGGACATCTTCTGGCATTTCAGGAAACGGGATGGTTTCTTTTTAAGAATATTTTTGTAGGCAATTCTTTCCGCGATAAGTCTGTAAAAGAAAAAATGTCGTGGAAAAAATTTCTTAACGAAATCCGTATGCGCTGGGCGTCCTTTGATACTCTTGCGCAGCTCGTTCCCTCTTCAGTAGTAAAGGTTGCGGTATGGCTTGTTGTGTCAATATTCATCCACGCCTGCCTGCGTTATACAGAGGGTATTGAGGCAGCTTACATACTCCGCGGAAATAACGGTTTATCAAAGGTTCTTCACTTTATATTCGGAAAAGGCTTCAGAGTCTCAGCGGAACCCGGTATAAAAGCGGCAATGCTTTCTGTGGGTCTTGCAGTTATATGGAATGCAATCGGCAGGATTAACTATCATTTCAAAACAATGCTTACCGCAGCATATGTGTTCATAACCGAACACAAGCGAATTATAAAAATTAAATGGTATAAGAAAATTTTCTATTGTTTCACATGGCCCGTATTTGATGCAATCGGCAGATGGACTACATATTTTGCTTTGTTTATGAAGGTTGAGTGGAAACCCATTCCCCACACCAGTACTGTAACAATTCATCAGATTGAAAAATCGAAAGAGGAAGTTTTAAATGGAAAACAATAAGGATAATCTTTCCTTTATTCAGCTTATATTAACTGAATTCAAGCTGATATGGCAAGAAAAATGGAATATCTTTTTACTGGCATTTCCCTTTGTTATGATGGATACTTTTATGAGAATTCTCGCCTCAGATGTTAACTATTCAAATTCTCGTATAGTTTTTCCGGGGATTTTGTTCTCACTGATATGGATAGGTATTATTGTTGCCATATCCCGCAGTCTCAAAGGGACAATCGGACAGATGTTTTATGCTACTATGTTTGGTTGGTTTTTTGCAGTTTTTTTCACAAACTATGTGTACTACCCCTATACGGGATTTTTCTTCAGTTTTAACTTGCTCCAGTCAGCAAGCGAGGGTAAGGCGTATATTTTCGACACACTTAAAAGCATTGATTTTATAAGATTTATAATATGCTCTCTTGCATTTTCTGGTGGTGCTACCGTAATAAACTATTTTCCAAAAGTTAATAATAATCATCCCAGACGTATAATAGTGATTTTATCTATTTTCATTATTCTACATTCTCTTGCTCCGAGTTTTCTCGGTGCTCCGAATAGTTCTCTGCAGTGGGACACATGGCGTAATCCGAGAAATGTCTACGACACTTTTAATGACAGCAACAAAAATATGAAAATCTGCGGACTGTATGAATATGCTTTCCGCGATGCTCAGACAACATTTTTTAAACCTGCTCAGAAAGATAATCCGGAAGAAACCAAGTTTCTTGACAATATTTATGCTGAGGATACTCCCCGCAGCGAAAATAATTATACCGGAATTTTTGAAGGAAAGAATGTTATCTTTCTTCAGCTTGAAGGTCTTGACAACTGGCTGCTTAACGAAACAGATACGCCCGTTATGTATGGAATGCTCAAGAATTCCATCAATTTCACACAGCATTACTCCTATTACACGGGAGGCGGTTCTACATTCAATTCTGAACTTGCTGTAAATACAGGCTTTATAACACCTATCTCATACACAAAAAACGCATACTCTTTTAACCGTAACTATTTCCCCAACTCTCTTCCGAATGTTCTGAAAAGAAAAGGTTACAGCGTAAATGCTTTTCATATGAACAACGGTGAATACTATATGCGTAATATAAACTACGCTAACTGGGGTTATGACAATTATTACGGACTTATGGATCAGAAGTTTTATCCTGATGCATCCTATCAGCTTGACAGGGAGCTTATCCTTAACGAAGATTTCTATGATAAGATTTTCAAGCAGAAACCCCCGTTTATGCACTATATTATTACTTATACTCCACACACACCATTCTCTATTGACAGCAAAGTCGGTAAACTGATTGCCAAAAAGAAGGTTGAGGAAGGCGTTACTCTGAGCAACCTTACAGAGGAAGATGTTGCAAGGCTCTACGCTGCTGAAACAGATTATATGGTAGAATTGTTGCTTAAGGGACTTGAAGATAACGGACTTATCGACGACACTATAATAGTTGCATTTGCCGACCATTACCTTTATACTCTCAATGACAAAACAATTCTTGACCAGTATAAAACAACAGAGGATAACCGTATCAACAGAACTCCGTTCTTTATCTGGAGCAAGGGTTTTAATGGTGTGGAAGCAACTAAAGTTAATTCTCAGCTTGACATTCTGCCAACAGTGCTTAATATGCTGGGAGAAAACTTCTATAAAGAAGATTATATAGGAACGGATGTAATGGATGAGTTTTACAGCGGTTATGTGTTTTTCAGCGATTACTCATGGTACGACGGCGCAAACTATGTCCAGTACTCTGATAAAGTAAGCGATAATGTCATCCATAAAGCTTATATTGACACTATTAACGACCAGATTAATAACCGCATTAAGCAAAACGATCTTACACTGAAATATGACTATTTAAGAAGACTTGAGGAAGAATAATATTCTCAATTTTCTATAAAAAGGAGAGCTTTTACATGGATATTAGCTATGTTAAAAAATTCGAGCCGATTGACGGAAAATGGATTATAAAAAATGAGATTGGCAGTGGTTCTTTCGGAACTGTTTTCGAAGTTGAAAGGAAGGACCTCCCTGATATGAAAGCAGCTTTGAAGGTTATTTCAATCCCTTCGTCGCAAAGCGAGGTTAGCAGATTTAAAGAAGAAAACTATGACCTTGATGAAAAAAGCGTTGCTGCATATTTTTACAGTTTTGTTGAAGAATTCGAAAAAGAGTTTCTTCCTGTTTCAAAACTGAAAGGCCACAGTAATATTGTAAGTTACGAAGACTATGATGTTAAAAAGCGTGATGACGGCATAGGTTGGGATATCTTTATCCGTATGGAATTGCTAAACCCGCTGAGCAGATATTTTCAACATAATTCACCTGAAAAGAAGGATATATTAAAGCTTGGCATTGATATATGTAAAGCTCTTGAGGTAAGCCGGAAGCACAATATTATACACAAAGATATAAAACCGAGTAATATCTTTGTATCACCTAACGGTGATTTTAAGCTCGGAGATTTCGGCATTGCAAGAGCTCTTGAAAAAGCCTCATCCGGACTTTCTAAAAAAAGTACATATATGGCTCCCGAAGTATATAAAGGCGAAAAATTCGGTCCGGAGGCTGATATCTATTCTCTTGGTATTGTACTGTATAAGCTTTTAAATAACAATCTTGAGCCGTTTCGTTCAGACAGAACCTATGCAAGTGAAGAACAAGCCTGCAATATGCGTATGAGCGGTGCCCCTATTCCAAAGCCGGCTAATGCTGATGACAAGCTGGCACAAATAGTGCTCAAGGCTTGCAGCTACGATCCAAAGGACAGATACAACCACCCTGCAGACATGCGAGAATCACTTGAAGTTTTATATTCCCAATTTCAGACAGAAACTGTTTCTCCACTACATTCTGAAATTAAAAACGTAACACCGTCTTTTGAAAATTCAGATAAAATGTTTATTGATGACAAAGAAAAAACAGTAGAATTTCTCTATAAAGACATAAATCAGACTGCTTACACTCCACCGACTCCTCGCACCCCTCCCAGAAAGAAAAAGAAGAAATCAGCAGGCAAAGTTATCGGAATTATTTCTTTAATAGCCGGTGTAATTCTTTTGATCAGTTTCTTTACTCTTGCAATCTTTTCCCTTATAAACGGAAAGAAAGTCAGGGACATTGAAAATCTGCCTGAGCAGATTGTTATGACATATGAGCAGCAATATCAGCTTGAGCCTGTTCTCGTTCCTGCGGTCCGCAATAGTCAAATCACATACACTGTGGACGATACTCAATATGCTGAAATTGATGAAAACGGATTGATTACAGCAAACTCTTTGCAGGGCTCCACTATTGTAACAATTGAAATTGACGATGTCCGGAAAACTGTGCAGCTTAGCATCTATGCTCCGATTGACGCAGAAGCTCTGGAAGCCAGCTATAAGTGGGCTAAAGAGCTTATTGAAATTGTTTACAGCGATACATCCATAAATCAGGATGAGGTTGCAGAAGCTAAGTCTGTTGTGCAGGAGTCGCTTGATTACATTGTTAATAAAGGCATACAGATAGATGATATTTCAGAGCTGGATATTACTGTTCTTGCTCAGCTTGAAAGTGAATCTGTTATAAAAGCTGAAACAGACCAGTTGCTTAGTGCATATGAACTTGCATGGGATACTGTGGAGGCAAATCAAGCAGCTGCGGCCAAAGTCAAGACTAAAAAAACTACTAAAAAAACTACTGCCAAAACAACCAAAGTCCGTACATACTGTTCAGTATGCGGAAGCACCAGTCATACAAAGCATCCGCTCTGCTTGGTGTGTGGCAGTACTTCTCACGCAAAGCATCCGCTCTGTCCGATATGTGGCAGTACAACCCATACAAAACATCCCCAATAATTAGACATAA
This sequence comes from Clostridia bacterium, assembly GCA_045604905.1. Taxonomy (GTDB): domain Bacteria; phylum Bacillota; class Clostridia; order UMGS1883; family UMGS1883; genus UMGS1883. The sequence continues at coordinate 12,075 of JAZUOX010000039.1, read as the reverse complement.
AAAATGCAGACATATTCAATGCCTGCATTTTTTATATCCACTTAGTGTAAAAGTAAGACAACAATTTACTTTTCTAACAGTTCAACCAACCATCTACATTATCAAATATTTCTTTTATTACCGGGCTGTTATCGTCTGTTACAGAATATTCAATACCGTAATATCCGTCATATCCATATGACCTGAGAAGCCCGATTACACCCTTGATATCAATCTGTCCGTGGCCTATTGCAACATAATCCACAAATTTTCCTCCAAGTGCAGGAAATGCGGTAGAGTTTCTGTCATCTGACACTGTAACATCCTTAATATGAGCATGAACAAATCTGTCGTGAAATGCCTTAACAAAATCCTCAATACAGTCTCCTGACTGAAAAATATTTCCGAAGTCTGCCACCACACCTACATTACGATTCACTTTACAGAGAAATTCCCCAAATCCTTCTACACCGTTAAAGATAAATCCCTGGTCCTCGTATATTGCCCTTACGCCTTTTTGCTCTGCGTAATCATATACCTCTCTTACAAATCTAACTCCTTCATCCATAAGCTCACCACGGGAATCTATAACCTTTGAAGGATCCTCAAACTCGCCTGCAATTGTGTGATGAATATATGGTGAGCCTAGTATTGCAGCTACATCAGCATAACCCTTAAGCATCTCAAGCTGACCTTCTGTATTACCGTCAAGCACATTTGCATAAATTGATACACACGGAAAAACAATACCCTTTTCATCTGCATACTCTTTTATCCTCTTAGCTTTTTCCACATCCGGAGTTGCAAAATCAAGCACTGAAAAAGGTTCAACAGCACTGACTCCGTACTCGCATGCAAGGTCAATAAGGTCTATGTATGATTTAAGCCTTGGAAAAGGCGGTGTGTACATTGCAATTTTTTTATTCATATAAATCTCTCCTCTTTGAAATTATAGCATAACGAATATATGTTTTCAATATAAAATCATTTTCTATAAAGATATTTTTTACTCTGACTTAAAAGGGCTGTAGCAAAATTATTTTGCTGCAGCCCTTTTACCTTTTTTAGTTTGTATAGTTATCAAAGTATCCCTGAACAAGTACCACGGGTGTACCCTTGTCTCCTGAGCCGCTTGTAAGGTCACAAAGCGAACCGATAAGGTCTGTAAGCTGACGGGGTGTTGTGCCCTGTGATGCCATATTTCCTACAAGGTTACCGTCCTTTTCCTTGATACTCTTTGAAATAGCTTCCTTAAGAGCTTCACCGGAAAGGTCTTTATATTCATTATCTGCAAGATACTTAAGCTTAAGCTCGTTAGGTGTACCGATAAGACCGTCTGTGAATGCCGGTGATACTACCGGGTCAGCAAGCTCCCAGATTTTACCCTGAGGATCCTTAAACGCACCGTCACCGTAAACCATAACTTCAACATGCTTTCCTGTGCTGTCTGCAATTCTCTTCTGAATATCAAGTACAAGGTCCTTACATTCCTTGGGGAAAAGCTTGATGCTATCTTCTGTAGATTTATTTGAACCGAGAAGACCATACTTTTTATTATAACCGCTGCCGTTTACGGAAGAAGTCATAATATCATCAAGACCGCATACAACCTTTGCACCCGCTTCTTTAAGAATTCTCTTTGTTCTCTTACGGGTGTGAATGTCACAGTTAAGGACTGTATCTGTATAGTTAAGGATTGTCTTTGCCTGATTTGCGAAAACGATCTCCACATCAGCACCACATTCACGGATAAGATTGCCGTAGTATTCTACATAGTCAACGCCTGTAAACTCATGCTTGTTTTCACCGAAAAGCTCGCGGTATTTTTCAAGCGAAAGAACATCTGAATAAGGATTAACACCAGCCTCGTCAATCTGATCAATGGAGATAAGCTGATTTCCAACTTCATCGGAGGGGTAGCTGAGCATAAGAACAATTTTCTTTGCAGCTTTAGCAATACCTCGTAAGCAGATAGCAAAACGGTTACGTGATAAAATTGGGAAAATAACACCGATTGTACCGTCGCCAAGCTTTGCCTTAACGTCTTCTGCAATATTTTCAACAGATGCATAGTTTCCCTGAGAACGTGCAACGATTGACTCTGTGATAGAAATAACGTCTCTGTCACGAAGCTCAAACCCTTCGCACTCAGCCGCTTCAAGAACGCTTGTAGAAACTAGCTCTGCAAGGTTATCTCCTTCACGGATTATAGGGCAACGAATACCTCTCGATACTGTACCAACTCTTCTCTCTTTGTTTGCCATTGTAATCCCTTCCATCCTAATAGATTTGTTACCGACAATTTACTTTATCACTTTTTTGGTAATTTTTCAATACTTTTTTTTCATATCTTGTGATTTTTTTCAAAAATTATTCTTTGTTAAAACAAAAACCGCTGTGCATTGAGTGCACAACGGTTTTTGTTTTATATTTTAAGAAGATATCTGTACAACATCACAATAGCCTCAGCTCTTGTAAGTTTACTCTGCGGTCTTAATTCTCCTCCGTTTCCACACACCACGCCAAGTCCGCTGAGAATTGCGGCATAGCCGATTTTACCCTCAGACAAAAGGTGTCCGTCGACGTAGCTTACCCTGTAGATATCAGAAAGCTCTGCCACCTTCTCAAGGTCTGCAAATCGGATAATATACACAAATGCCTGCTCCCTAGTAACAAAACTATCGGGAGCTTTTTCTTCTTCTGTAAGAATACCGTCATTTATAAGGTATCGATACAAGTCCGCTTCAGTATATCCTGCGTAGTATTTATCGTATATTCCCGAAGCTGCAAGTCTGAGAAAGTCTTTCTGCGTTACTTCCTTTTCAGGTTCAAGCATACCGCCTGAAAACCCTACCTGAATTTCCGAAAGCTTTTCTGCAGCCTCCTCTGCCCAATGTCCGTCTATATCCGAATAGGTGTAGTTTGCACCTTCCTCTGAATATCCGTCCATAATATCACCTGTAATGGCGTCAATCTGTATACCGTAGCAGTCAAGGGTAAACACCCTTTTATAAGCTCCGCCGCTTCTTATATAAAGAGGAACTACGGGTGCATATTCAAGAATTTTTCCATATGCTGCTACCTCCCCAATTGCATTTTCCGGATTCTGAAAATCAGCTTTAGTGAAATTCAGGCTGTAGTTTGTAATACAGTTGTTTTCCGCATCGAAGCTCACGTTTATTCCGTTATTTATGTACTTGACTCCGTTTACTATACGCATATAATGCTTATTTAAAGTTTTTTTATAGCCATTTTTCTCCTGCTCTTCACACTCGCCAAGCTCTTCCCTTGCCACAGCATTAAGAAATTCCGTAATTTTATTTTCAGTATCCTTTATTTGTGCTTCCGTAAATTCTTCTTCGCTGTAGCCTGATTTTGTATAAAGGCTCAGAATTTTTCCGGTCTTAGCATCTGCATTGATTCTTATATAACGGTAATCATCCTCTTTTTCAGAAGAATAGTAAAGTCTGTAAGTATAGTCTTCTTCATACTTTGAAAGATCGCTGCTTGTAAGTACCATATCACTTGCAAAATCAACGTATGGAAGTTTTTTTACCGCCTTTTCAATATCGCTTATACTCAAAAGCCCCTCAATACGTTCAAGCTCCTCTATTTCCTGAGGTGTAAGTATGTCGTTACGGTTTGCACCGCCTCCTGCAGAGCTGTCTTCCATAACACTTGACTCTGCTTTAAATAGCTCGTTTTCAACTTCGTCCTCAGTCACAACTTCTCCTGTCACGGCATCAATATAGCCAATGTTATCATCCTTTATGCGATATACAAGAACAGGAGTGTTTTTCGGCATACCCTTTGGCGCATAATAGTTATATTCATCCCTATATATAAGCTCTGCCGGAAAGGCTGCTTTATACTTTTCAATATATCCGTCTTCCGTTTCTGCGGAAAGAACAAACTCCGTATCATAGTCATAGCTGACATTTAAACTGCGAACAGAAAGTGCACCGTCTGTTTCACACACGGTCACATCTGCATAGTTATCTTTTACTCTGACGGATTCTTTTCTTCTGTCAAAACGCATAGAGTAGCGCATATTGCCGCGTGCGTCATAGGATGATTCGTCATATACAAGAATATCTCCCTCACCGCGGTTTGTTTCGGGGAGTGTTTTCTGAATGAATTTTGCTGCAAAATCTACAATTTCATCCTTTGAAAATGAGGAAAACTTCTTATCTGTACTGTCATTTATGTAATTGTGATAGCTTATAATTCTGCCTTCGCTGTCGCAGGAAGCAGAAAGTGTTTTGCTGTAGTCCTCATTTGACCAATCAAGATTATAGTAGGTTTTTTCACTTCTTTCTGAAACATAGCTTGAAAATTCCGTAAGGTCTGACGGAACGTTGATTTTTGTTTTCACGGCAATAAGAACCTTTTCAAGCTCTGATGATGTAGAGCTGTCTGCAAGCGCTCCCAAAGGAATTATCAGCATAACCCCTGCAAGAATTAATGAAAGTAGTTTTTTCATAATATCACTCCTTTGTAATTATTGTATCATATATGAAATTGTATTTCTACTGTTTTATATCAAAACTTTCTGTAGTATATTTAAAAGTTATTGCTCCGCCTATGGTATCAAACTGTCTTATTTTATTAAGCTCTGTTTCATCATCAGTGTTAACTCCAACCTCTATACAGTTAGATGATTCCATTACTGCAGATTTCATAACAAACGGTAGTTCCCCGTTTACCATTGCTGTTGAAATTTTTTCCTGCAGTGAAGTCAAATATGCAAGGGTGTATTCCCCTTTTTTAAACACCACTTCATTTATATTAATTTCCAGCTCTGATGCTATCATTTCTCTGTTTTGTATAGTGTCTTCTGTTAAGACTACTACATAATTTCCGCTTTCATCAATATATGCACCGCCAAAAATATCTGAAACGGTTTTAATTAGTGAATCTGATTCCACAGCCTCCTTGTACATACCGGAGGAACTTCCACCACCTCCCGATACCGGGTCATCCGATGAATCGCAGGTATCTTCTGAAACACTTTCTTCGCGGAATGATTCATTGACGCTGTCTTCATAAATTTCAGTCCGGATTTCTGTGTCAGATTCAGTCAACACACCGTACTCATAATCATCGGTTGTTGCATCCTGTAAATGGGCTTCTTCCTGCAATTCCTCAGTTTTTTGTTTCGACAGATTCGCTTCCTGCGATACTTTTTCTTCGGCAGAATTTTCAACAACTATATCGCCCATAATATTTTGTTTTTTCTGTGTCTGTTCACTTAATACCATTATGATTACAAAGCATGCCGCCAGTGCGCCCCATTTTAATAAAATTCGTTTATGTGGTGTTTTTCTGAAATTATCCGCTTCAACAATTTTATCATCATCTATATCGCCCAGCATTCCAAAAAATTCTTCTGATTTCACAATTCATACCCCCTTTCAGAAAGGTAGGATTTAAGCGAAGAACGTACTCTGTTTAAAATAACAGACACATTCGTTTCTGTTTTTCCAACTTTTTCAGCAATATCAGAAACACTCATTGCATACCAGTATCGCATAATAAAAATACGACGTGTTTCTTTTGCTATTTCTCCCAGAAAGCGGTTTATATCTTTTGTAAGCTCTTTTCTGTCGATTTCCGCTTCAGGAGTATCTTTACCGGAAACAATTTCCGAAATTTCATCAAGAACTGCCTTTATATCTCCCTTTCCGCGTTTTTCTGAATTGTTTTTTCTGTATCTGTCAAAAGATAAATTTCTTACTATTTTTCCTATGTATGTACGAAGGTTTTCGGGGCGTTTGGGCGGTATGGAATTCCATACACTGTGTAAGGCATCGTTCAGGCATTCTTCAGCATCTTCACTATTTTGGAGGATATTTATAGCTACAAATATGCAGTAATTCCTATATTTTGCCGCTGTCTCTTCAATTGCGCGCACATCCCTGTCAAAATACAGCCTGACTATTTCTTTGTCATCCACACAAAACGCCCCCTTTCACACTTATACACGTAATATACAGTATAATCTTACAACATTTAGCAAATTTTTTCAATATAAAAAACAGTATGTGAAAGCTTAGTTTTCACATACTGTTTTCAAACTATTTCACAAATACTGTACCTACTGACCAGGGCTCAAGAGAAGGTACTTTTACAATATAATCGTCACCTCGTTTTTCATAAGAAAGCTCGCACTCGCCATTGTACTGGCTCATAAAATAAAACTTTTCGCCTGCAGGATTTCTTACAAGAAGCTCTGTTTCACCACTCTTACCGATTGTGCAGTTGGTGATTGAAACGCAGCAAACCTTTCCGTCTTTCTTACGGGGATTAAGAACTGCCTGAACAGGTGTAAGAAGTCTTGCACAAACACCGTTACCGCTTACATAATCTGCAAGGTCAAGGATATGGTCACGGATAAACGAAGGAATAATATTCTTCCACGGACAGTAGCCGAGAATTGCCCATTTTCCGCCCTTATCGGTTGTGATTACCATTTCAGAAACACCGTGTGGCAGGTCTGTGTTTTCAAAGTAAGGGTTAAGAGGCTGTATTGCATTGTAATGTGCAACAATTTCGCAATCTGTATTTACAGGGTCCATAGCATACGCTGCCGCTCTGCCGCCTGAGAAGAATGATACCTTGAAAGCCTCCACTCCCGGATGAGTGGGATGCTCTACAAATTTTTCGTTTATTACAAGAGCTTCGTCAGGGGTGATTTCCCTTGTGTTAATACCGAAGTCATAGCCCTTTTCTTTAAGAATATGTATAGACTCACCGTCTGTTACGATGTTCTTTCCTTTAAGGAATTCCACATCCTCAGGCTGAAGGAGCTTTGCACTCTCCGGATGAAGAATGATTATGTCGTTGTCTTTCTGGTCGTACACAAACGGAATTGCCGTACGGAGCATATCAAGAATTTCAAGATAAGGCTGCTCGTTAATCTTTTCCATACCTTCTCCCGGAAGAAGGTCTTTCTTCCAGATATATTTTGAATAGTAGTAGCGTAAACCTGCCTGATATGAATCCACATTATACTTTGACATTTCTTCCCAATACTTTCTATGCTGGGAGAAAAGTCGGAATTCCTGCATATGAAATTCCATAGGCTCTTTTCTTGCCATAAGCATTGAATAACTCATATCGGTGTTACCGTTTGCCATATAAAAAGATGTTTCAAAGGCTGTGCCTGCAGGTGTTTTACCGAATGACACAAAAGGCAGATTTTCAATTTCGGGAGCTTTCATTTTCACATAGTCGGGCATCATTGAATTCTGCCAGTTTATATAAAGTGATTTATGAAGAAAATCGTTGGGGTTATGGTCATTATAGCTTCCGCCACCGGGACGTGTTGCAGGTGCCTCGCCCGAGACTTCTTTCATCACATCATAAATATGGTCGTAGCCGTAGCCTGCATACGCACCGTATGCACCGTGCTGATATGCAAATTTTGTTTCGGGAGAAACAGAGTGAATTGCCTCGCACATTGCACGCATAAGACCTGCCATACCCTCACGGATGAAGGCTATATATTTTTCTCTCCAGATTTTATCTCCGTAGAGGAACTCATTGACAAGAGTTTCACGGGTGAATGATGCACCGTGTTTTTCATTAAATGTCTTTATACAGTCATCACAGTAACAGCCGTATTCAACAGGTGCGTGGTTTGAAGGACGGAAGTCATCGTCAAACCAGATTCTTTCAGGCTTGATTTCAGCATAGTAACGAAGATGCTCACAAAGGTAGTCACGGAAGAATTCATCCCTCCAGCAGAAGCAGTAATCTGCTACACTGCCATCATGACCAACAAGTTTTCTTGCAGGTGAACCTTCAAACACAAGACCGCTACAGTCATTTGCCATCATATACTTACCGTGGCCCAGAGTGTTTGAAATCTGCATAGAAACGCTGATACCGTTCTTTCTGAACTTCTCCGCCTCTACTTTCCAGAAATCTGCAAATGCTCTGTGGGTTTCGTTCTTGGGGTAGCCGTACTTTGTGGCAATCCATATATCATCACAAGAGCCGGGATTTTTAGTAATCATTTCGATATATTCATCGTTATATTTACTTGTTGCTCCTCCGCCAAGTCTTTGCATAAGTTTCATAATTATTACCTCTTTTCAATATGTGCGCTTTTTCTGAGTTTTAGTGATGCTTCTAAATTCACCTGTTCACAAACAGGCTCACCACTAAGGCTTTTAACAAGTGCTTCTGTCAGTTTTTCTACTGCCCCCTCCACGTTTGTATCCATTGATGCAAGAGGTGGATTAAGATACTGCGCCTCCGGAATGTCGTTGTAGCCGATTACGGCAACATCCTCCGGCACTCTGAGTCCGTTTTCCGTGGCACAGCTTATTGCACCGATTGCAACCTGATCGTATGCACAGACAACAGCACGGGGCACACTTTTTGCATCAATCAGTTTCTGCATTGCCTCATATCCGCCTTTTTCAAAGCGTTCAGTGGAAATGCTTATATACTTTTCATCACATTTACCGGTTTTTTCAGTGAGAAGTTCTGAAAAAAGGTCAGCTTTTTTCTTTGTTTTAGTCTCACCAACAAAGCCTATTGTTTCTGCATTATTTTCAATAAAATAATCAAGAGCTTCCGAAAGAACCTCTCTATACTGCATTTTCACGGTAATAGTTGTATTTTTCAGCCGTGAGGAATTTATTGCACCAACAGGTATGTCAATATTGCTGTCAAGCTCTGCCGAGCCGTCAATCATTATTATTCCGTCAACGGCGGCGTACTTGCTGTAATACTCAAAAAGCGCCTCTTCCGTAGATTTTGAAAACTCCGTTGAAGCTACACTTACTTCACAGTTAAGTTCAAAGAATTTTTCCTGAATACGGGACAGAAGTCCTGCATAGTACCTACTCTTGAATTCGGGACATATAACAGCTATAACGTGCTTGGGATATTTAGCATTATAATATTTACGGAAGCAACCGTGTTCTTTTGCTATGTTAAAAATAATTTCACGGGTTTGTTCATTGACTTCACTGCTCATTGAAAAAGCCTTCGACACAGTTGGAACCGAAACATGAGCCAATGCCGCAATTTTTGACAGAGTAATCATAAAAAATCCCCTCCGTTACAGTGAGTATACACCATAAGTGAGGGGATTTCAATACCATTTTCACATTTCGAAACTTTTTCGTTATATTATATTTCAGGCTTGAATGACGGCATAAGCTGAAGCTTGAAAAGATTCATTTTGTGGCGTCTGTCGATGTTGGCTTTCTTTTCTTCATCCTCGATTTTCCCTGTGCGGATATACACATCAAGCTCCGCATAAGTAAATCCAAGATTTTCCTCGTCAGTTTTTCCGCAAAGACCGTCAATGGGCGTTTTGTCAACAAGCTCTGCCGGGAGCCCAAGCTCTCTTCCTATTGCCTTCACCTCTGTCACAGTAAGAAATGACATAGGGGAAAAATCGCCTACAGAATCACCGTAACGTGTGGAATATCCAACCCAGTCTTCTGAAAGGTTGCAGGTGTTGCACACTCTTCCGTTACAGCTTTGAGAAACAGCATAAAGTGTGGACATTCTTATTCTTGGCGGAATGTTCTGAAGTGTTTGCGCAGTTATTTCAAGGTCTGCCGGAAGATTATTTATAATGCCGTCAACCGCATCTTTTACATTTATTTCATAGCGCTTTATTCCCAGGTGGTTTACAAGCATATATGCCATATCAATGTCGTGCTGTTCCCCTTTTGGCATAAGAACACCTATGACCCTGTCTTTTCCCAGTGCTTCTACACAAAGTGCCGCTGCAACGGAGCTGTCTTTCCCGCCGGAAATCCCTACCACAGCGCTACAACCTTTGCCGTTTTGTTCAAAAAATTCTCTTATCCACGCTACACATTCGTCTTTTACTTTTTTAGCATCAAACATTAAAAATCACCTCAGTTAATTATTCCCCGATTACGTTTACCTGACACATCTTCATTGTTGTAAGAGCCGCATTGTGACTATCCACCGTTACACCGGCACAACAACTTGCATCAACTGATATCTTAGTTTCAAGGAAATTCGCTTTCAACAAAAGTGCATTTGATACAACACAGATATCTGTACAAAGTCCGATAAGCTCAATCTCAATTCCGTCGGGATTATAGTTTTCCTTTATGTATTCGGGAAGTTCTGTCGAGCCGAAGGTCGGTTTTTCAATAGCCTTGTATTCCCTTCTATCAAGGGCTGATTGCACCTTACTGTCAAGCTTCCATCCGTCACTGCCTTTAATACAGTGGGGCACCGGAAGTTTTTTCCCTTCCTGAGTTTCCATATAATTTTCGGGGTGCGTGTCGTAGGTAACAATAACATCACCGTCAAAATTTTCTATTTTATTTACCACATTATTAACGATTACCACTGCTTCCTTTGTTCCGAGAGCACCGTCAACAAAATCCTTTTGCATATCAACTACAATAAGTATTTTTTTCATAATTACACCTCTTTTTTATTGTATCAAATAGAGTTTTACTTGTCAAATCTCACAGAAAAAATTTTGCCTGATTTCGTATATTTTAAACCTGATTTCGTATTTACTTTCATATTCTGTTATGTTATCATTTTAATGAGGTGATAATTTATGGAAAAAAATATTATGTATAACTTTACCCGTGAGGACCATAAAATAAGACTTGAAAATATCCGTCTTATCGAAAAAAACCTTAAAGGAGCGTTAAGAAAGGACCTTATTACATATTATGAGCCTGCTCAGTATGTGTGGCCCAAGGTAAGATTTGATAATCTTGAAGAAGATGAAGCTAAACTTAAAGAGCTATCAGAACAGGGAGTTAATATAATTCAGATATGGGAGCATTTTTCGGACTATATACGCCCTGACGGTTCACTTGGTCCGAGAGCAGAGCATGACCCACATCAGGGAGAATGGATGTACCGTCCCTATGACAAGGAAAAGGCTAAAGAATTTATCCGCCTTGTTCATAAATACGGAATGAAAATTCTTCCCTATACATCTACAAACTTCTTTGTAAGGCAGTCTCCGCTTTTTGAAGAAGGTTGGGCGTCTGACAAGATGTTTGACCTGGGCATACACCTTGCACACTGCAGTGCACTCAGTCCCGGTTGGCGTGAGCAGATTGTAAAACAGTATGCAACACTTCTTGACGAATATGACTTTGACGGAGTGTATATTGATACCGGTTATCAGAGAATTACTGATTTCAGCGGATATATGCACTACTACGATGATGAGGTAAGAACTGCGGCAGATGAAATTCTTGCATTTCCCGAATCTCGCGAGCATGACGGTGGTATGCAGGATCTTCTCGGTCTTATTTACGGGGAAGTAAAAAGGCGTGGTAAAATTCTTAAGCTTCACAAGGAAGGCTACGATACCGTCCAGGCAGATTTCAAAGTTTATGACTACCTGTGGGTTGGTGAAGCAGTGCGTAATATCAACCACATCCGCGAACATTCAAAGGCTTATGATGCATATGTTGTTCCGGATTTCAACTACGCAGTAGCAAATGATGATGAGCGTTATCTTAACTCCATCCCCTTTATGCAGTTCCCCGTTATGCGTGATGCGAAAATGGGTATCGGCTCACCCGATGCGGGTGTTCCCGATTTTGAAAGAATGGTTAAGTGGCTCAAACTATATAAGGAAATGACCACATACGGAACATGGGCATATGTTGATATAAAAGTTCCTAAATTTATTAAACCAGAAAACGAAGAAACAGTTGTAACTGCATTTATCAACCGCGATATGTACATAGTCCTCGCAAACTATTCTGATGAAAAGGATACCGTTAAATTAAGCGGTACCTACACAGAAGTAACCATCGACGGGGACAAAGGTGAAGTGAAAGACGAAATCTCACTTAATCCGAGAGAGATAAAAATTCTTCGTTTCAATACTCCGGAAGAATGGAAAGAAGATAATCAGAAAAAAGTAGGCTTTTCCGACGAAGCACTGATAGGGTAATAAAAGAGATGATGTGAAATTGCTTCACATCATCTCAGACAGTCGAAAAAGTCGGTCAACCACAAGCAGAGAATGAAAGTAAAGGCTTCCCCTTGAGGGGAAGCTGTCACTGTCAGGTGGCTAATGAGGTGTTATCAAGCAATTAGTGTTTAATA
>JAZUOX010000038.1:0-94455 GCA_045604905.1 Clostridia bacterium | reverse complement strand
GAATGGGGCAATACCCCACGTAAATAAAAAAAAAGATTTATATAAAATTCCCAATTTGGGGGACTGCCCCAAAATTGGCGAATTTTGCTTTTTCAGATTGGATTTTGTCCAAAAGGTTAGAATCTGTCTCTTGACCTTTGGTTTTTTGGGGTAGTATAATTAAAATAACAAAAAAACAAAGGAGTGTTTAATAATGGATAAAAAATGGGGTATCTTGGTTCACCTTGGTATGAATATGTGGGGTGATTTAAGAGCACAGAAAGAATTAAAGTTTAATATGGACGTGTGGAACGAATATGTTGAACACTGTGCGGCTAACGGAATTAACTTTATTGTTATGGACATAGGTGAGGGTGTACAGTGGGAAAGCCATCCCGAGCTTTCAATCAAAGGCTCGTGGAGTAAGGAGCTTGTAGCAAGTGAAGTTCTCCGTCTTCGTGAAAAGGGTATCGAGCTTGTTCCCAAGCTTAATTTCTCAGCAACACACGATGCATGGCTTGGTATATACGAAAGAATGGTTTCAACCCCTGAATATTACAAGGTAACAAAGGAACTTATCGAGGAAATTTACGAAATGTTCCTTCATCCTTCAGTTATTCATATCGGTATGGACGAGGAAAACTGGAAGCACGCTACAGATGGAGGCAGCTCAATGGTTGTTATCCGTAACAGTGCTCTTCAGGTTCACGATATAAACTACTTTACAAAGTGCGTTGAGGACCTGGGTGCAAAATGTCATATGTGGCATGATCCTTACTGCAATGTAAAGGAAGAAGATGCGGAAAGAATCAAAAAATCCGTTATTCCCGAGGTTTGGATGTACTATTCATACCTTAAAGAAAACTGGACACTTATCAGTGAGCAGGATGATGAAGTAAAGGATTTCTATGCAAACGAATTTGTTCGCCGTTACGGCTATACAATCGAGTATGTAGAGGAATCACCCTCTGTTTTGCAGGCAATGAAGCTTCTTGAAAAGTTCTTCGAGGAAAAGAGACATTTCTTCCTTGCAACAAGTAACCTTTACATAAAGAACTGCGAAAAGGACGCTATAGAATTTGTAAGAAGAAATAACCCTGACCTTTCGCTTCTTGACGGTATGATCGGTACACCCTGGAATCAGCTTGTTCCCGAGAAAAAGGAGCTTTTCTGGGAAGCGGCAGAGCTTGTGGGTAAGGCAAGAAAGCAAGCAGAAGAAATTATGGGAAAATGTTAAAAATGCCCAGAACGCAAAGGACAGAATAATTTTATGATTTTATTCTATGAAATAATTGCAACAATATTGCTTTTATGGATTATTGTGGAAATTCGCAAAGCGAATTTCAGATTTTATGTCCTTTGCTACGAACAAACGTCACCTCTCGCTGTATCCACATACAGCTTCGGGGCGTCCTGCGGACTGACCTTTGTCCGTTCTGAACATTTTTTCCTATTTTCCTTGCAGAATGCATAATTTCTTCTGCAGCGATATAAATCTCTGTCGAGATTTGCGATATGTATTTTGTACGCGATATGCCCGATGGGCACGATATGTTTCCTGACGGAAACGAGAATTGAACACTTTGGGGACTGTCCCCAAAGTGTTCAATTTTTATGTAAATATAAAGTTTAATGAAAAAATTGTTATAGGAGAAATTTTGAAAAAGTTACGAAAATGGCTATATAACCGCGTTTATGCTATTAATTATCAGAATTCTGAACCTTGCACTTTTTGTCCTAAAAAAAAGATTTTGACTCTTGATTTTTATGCAGGTGTATTGTACAATTAATTCAAGAGGTAAATTAATTGCCGTGAGGAGAGTTAACTATGGATAAAAAATGGGGGCTTTTGGTTCATCTTGGAGGAGAATTAAACAAAAGAATGCTCCGTGAAACTGTTTTTGATATGGATATGTGGAATGAATATGTTGACCATTGCGAAAAATGCGGTGTCAATTTTATCGTTTTAGAGGTTGGCGGAAGCGTACAGTGGGAAAGCCATCCCGAGCTTGTAGTTAAGGGCGCGTGGAGCAAGGATTTCGTAAAGAGCGAGATTTTAAGACTCCGTAAAAAGGGAATAGAGGTTGTTCCTCATATCAATTTCTCAACAACACACGCTATGTGGCTTGGCGATGTGTATGCAAGAATGGTATCAACTCCCGAATATTATAAATTGACAAAAGACCTTATTGAGGAAGTTTATGAAATGTTCCTTCATCCCTCTGTCATACATGTTGGTATGGACGAGGAAAACTGGAAGCACGCCATAGAAGACGGTTTCCGCGATGTAATAATGTTCAGAAGCAGTGCCCTTCAGGTTAATGATCTGAATTACTTTGCAGAATGTGTAGAAACACTTGGTGCACAATGTCATATATGGCACGATCCTTTTAACAATGTTACGCCGGAAGATAAGGCAAGAATTAAGGATACAGTTATTCCCGAAATCTGGATGTACTACTCATACCTTAAGGAAAAGTGGACTCCCGTCAAAGAGCAGGACGACCACGTAAGAAACTGGTATGCCACAGAGTTTGTCCGTCGTTACGGTTATGAGGTTGAGTATATTGAAGAATCACCTGCTGTACTTGCATCAATGAAGTTGCTTGATGAATTCTTCCGGGAAAAGCGCCACTTTATGATGGCAACAAGCAATCTTTATATAAAGAACTGCGAATGTGATGCCGTGGAATTTATAAGACGTAATAATCCCGACTTTTCACTGTTTGACGGTATGGTGGGAACTACCTGGAGTGAGTTTGTTCCCGAAAAACGCGACCTTTGGTGGGAAGAAGCGGAATTAATAGGAAAGGCAAGAAAGCAAGCAGAAGCTATAATGGCGGGATGTTAAAATCGCCCACATCGCAAAGGACAGGGGATTTTATGTTAATGCTTTATAAATAGTTAAAACAACAGCACTTTTAGTGTTTGTTGTAGAAATTCGTCAAGCGAATTTCAGAATTTATGTCCTTTGCTACGCGCAAACGTCACCGCTCGCTGTATCCACATACAGCTTCGGGTACCCCCTGCGGGTTCCGTTTGTACGTTCTGAACGATTTTTCCTATCCCTTGCGGGATGTTAAATAAAATGCGAAATGTAAATTTTACATTTCGAACTTATAAAGGAGTTGTAGTTTATGGAAAGAAAATGGGGTATTCTGACTCACCTCAGCTTTAATATAGCAGGTGACTTAAAAAGACAGGAAAAACTGATTTTTGACGAAGCAGTATGGCGGAGAGTTGTTGACAAGTGCGAAGAATGCGGGCTTAACACAATCGTTCTTGACGTAAACGACGGTGTACAGTGGGAAAGCCATCCCGAAATTTCCCTCCCCGGTGCGTGGAGCAAGGAAAAAGTAAGAAGTGAGGTTTTAAGACTTCGTGAAAAGGGAATCGAAATCATCCCCAAGCTTAATTTCTCCACCACTCACGATGTATGGATGGGTGAATACGGCAGAATGGTTTCAACATCAATTTACTACAAGGTATGCCGTGACCTTATTTTAGAAGTTTATGATATGTTCCTTCAGCCTGAATATATACATATCGGTATGGATGAAGAAAACTGGAAGCACTTCAACGACCCCGGTTATGAATTCATCGCCGCAAGACGTGACGGTCTTTTAGTTCACGATATTAACTTCTTCAATGCTTGTGTTAAAGAGGCAGGTGCAAAAACACATATGTGGCACGACCCCTTTAATGACCTTGAACCTGAATTCAGCAAGGACATTGACAAGGATATCTTCCCTTATGTGTGGATGTACTACTCATATCTTAAAGAAAACTGGACACTTATTTCCGAGCAGGACGAGGAAGTAAGGGAATGGTACAGAGTGCAGTTTGTAAAACGTTACGGCTACACTGTTGAATATGTAGAGGAATCCCCCTCTGTAATAAAGGCAATGGCACTTCTTGAAAAGTTTATGAAGGAAGGTCATAAGTTCATCCTTACAACAAGTAACCTTTACATCAAAAACTGCGAAAAAGATGCCATCGAATTTGTAAGAAGAAATAACCCCGATTTTTCCTGCCTTGCAGGTATGATTACAACTACCTGGTCAAACGTATGCGAGGAGAGAGAACCTGTTATTATGGAATCAATCGAGCTTCTTAGTAAGGCAAGAAAGCAGTATAATTTATAAAAATGAGAAATGCGAAGTGATGGATGATTTTCGTTTGAACTAAAATCTTTGATTAAATAAAAAGGTTTTCTCAACAGAGAAAACCAACAACAACTTCGAACTTCGAATTTTACATTTCGAACTTAAAATAAAGGAGTAAAAATTATGAGTAAAAAAGCATATTTCTACATTGATGATGTTGTCTGGCCGTTTCGTGATATAACACGGGAAAAGCCGGAATCCATTTTCGAGCAGACTCTTTTGAAAATGTTAAAGGAAGCTCACGATAAATACGGTTTGAAAGTTGTGCTGAACACCTTTTACCGTACAGACTATTACTACGGTGATGATGAATTTTCTCTTGCAGAAATGACCGATGCATATAAAGAGGAGTGGGAGGCAAACTCCGACTGGCTGAAAATCGGCTTTCATGCAAAGCAGGAATTTCCAGACTATCCCCACGTAAATATCGATTACGAAGATATGAAAAAGATGTATGTGCGATTTAAAAATGAGGTTATTCGTTTTGCAGGTGAAAATACCCTTTCCACAGCGTTTAACCCCCATTGGTCGCCCGTAAGCAAAGACGGCTTAAAGGCAATGGCAGAAGAAGGAATTACAATGGTTTCCGTAACTGCAGGCGAAAGAAAAGAGTATAACGGCGACCCTGCATCTCTTCCTTACGGTCACGCAGGAAGACTTCTCAATAACAGAAAGCCCGAAACAGCTATTTTCTTCAGAAATACGAAAGGTAATGAATTTATTTCCGATTCTCTTTGCGGTTATAACCACATTTCAACAGAAGATTACGAAAGAACGGTTTATAATACGGAAGCAATTTATAATGAAGAAATGGGCGTTTATTTCAAAGTGTTCTGCAACAGTGCCTGCCTGAATCTTTCCCATCTTGATGAGATTGAGGATGATATGTCAAAAGTATTGGGCAGTGAATATCTTTGTGTGGCAACCCATGAGCAGTATTCATATCCCGATTATTTCGCATATCAACCTGAAAGTCGTGACAAGTTGATGAAGGCTTGTGAATGTATTGAAAAATACGGCTATGAATACATATTTGTAGAAGATTTAGCAAAATAAAGGAGTGTAATTATGGCAGATATTATTATTGAAAACAAGCACTTCCGCCTTATTGTGGGCGAGGACGCAATATCAAAAAGCTTTGTTATAAAGGCTAATGGAGAAGAGTGTCTTATCCCCGGGGAAAAGGTGGCACTTTTCTCCCTTACGGAAAAAAGACCATTTAATAATGAAGTAAAGCTTGCACACCCCAACAAGCGTATGACCTTTGAGGCAAATTCTCTCCATCGTGAGGGTAACAGGCTCATAATCGGCTTTGACCTGATTGGATTCCGTGCAGTTGTTGAAATTGAAGAAAAGGATGACTACATCGGCTTCAAGCTTGTAGACTTTGAAGGTCACGATACAAAGGAATGGTTTGGCGGACTTGATATGGACCGCCCACCGGTAGATGTGTTCAGAATGATTCAGCTTCCCATAAAGGAAAGAGAAAACTTCGGCGAATGGCTGAATGTTATGTGGGACGATAATAGTGCCGTGAACGTTCTCGGAACACACCCCTTTGCAAGAATTGATGCAGAAAAGGCAAAGGGCGGCAAAATTATGTATGCCGAATCACTTTTTGACATTCAGCTTAAGGAAGTTGGTGCGGCAATTATCGGCTGTGAAAAAGACTGCCTTATGGACTGTATCGAAACAGTTGAAAAGGACTTTGATCTTCCCAAGGGTGTCAAGAGCAGACGTGACAAGAAAAATCTTAATTCATCAATGCTGTGGGTATCTGACCTTTGCCGTGACAATCTTGAAGAAACCATTAAAATAGCAAAAAAGGGAGGATTCAGTAAAATCCTTATGTATTTCCCCTGCTTCTTTGAAATAGGCTGGGGATATGCTGCCTGCGGTGAGTATAAATATATAGATACATATCCCAACGGTATCGAGGACCTTAAATATGTTATAAATCGCCTTAAGGAGGAGGGTATTACCCCCGGCTTCCACTTCCTGCATACGCATATCGGCAGAGATACAAAGTATGCCAAGCCCGTTGCTGACCACAGACTTAATCTTAAGAGATATCTTTACCTTTCAAGGCCCCTCGGTAAGGACGACGATACAATCTATGTTGAGCAGAATCCTGCAGGTTGTCCAATGTATTGTAACAAACACAATAACACAACCCGTATTCTTAAATTCGGTGGGGAATTAATCAGCTACGAAAGCTATTCGACAGAATACCCCTACTGCTTCAAGGGTTGTAAGAGAGGGCATAATGACACCATCGCGACAGAGCATCCGTTAGGCGAAATAGGTGGCGTGCTTGACGTCAGCGAATACATAGCAACAAGCTATTATATTGACCAGACTACATCACTTCAGGACGAGGTTGCTTCTCAGCTTGCCGAGGCTTATAACGCAGGTATGGAATTCATTTATTATGACGGCTCCGAGGGTACAAATGCACCTTACGAAATATACGTTCCCTATGCGCAGTACAGAGTGTATAAAAAGCTTGATAAAGAACCGCTTTTCTGCGAAGGTGCGGCTAAATCTCACTTCAGCTGGCATATGATAAGCGGCGGTAACGCATTCGATACCTTTGAAATGCACGAATTCAAGGAAATGCTCATCAAGCATCCCTTCCGTGAAGCTCCTATGATGCAGAAGAACTTCACACGTCTTAACTTCGGCTGGTGGAGATTCTGCGAGGATACCCGTGCCGACATTTACGAATTCGGTACAAGTAAGGCTGCAGCATGGGATTGCCCCATTACATTGTCATACAAGGCTGCGCGTTTTGCAGCAAATCCCAGAGTAGCTGACATTCTTGAAGTGTTGCGCCGTTGGGAGGATGTAAGGGCAAAGGACTGGCTCACCGACGAGCATAAGGAAATGCTAAAGGACGAAAATACTGAATTTACACTTCTTATAAACGACAAAGGCGAGTATGAGCTTGTGCCTTATTATCAGATTGAAATGGCTGACGAAAAAGTTACAGCGTTCAGTTTTGAAAGAGAGGGCAAGAGTTACGTTACATTCTGGCATAACACGGGCGAGGGAGAACTTACACTTAATCTTGATGCAGATGTAAAACTTGAACGTGACCTTGGAAAAGAAGAAATTGCCTTCACAAAGAATGGCAATGCGCTCACAATTCCTGCAAAGGAAAAGGCGTACATAAGCGCAGATTGCAATGCGGAAACACTCAGAAACGCATTCAGGAATGCAACAATAAAATAACAGAAAAAGGGCCGTAAAAATTCAGTTTTGAACAGAACCAGTAAAAACGGACAATAGAAAAAAAGAGCCTCCTATGGTATAATAGAAAAAACCATAGGAGGTATTTTTATGCCAAGAAGTTATCGTCACAGGGATAAATATTCAATAAGCGAAATGTGCAGATTTTTCAATGTATCAAGAAGCGGATACTATGACTATGTAAAAAGAATGAATATATCTGCAAAGGATTTGGCACTTGCTGAAAAGATAAAAGAATGTCAGAAAACTGCGGCAAAACTTACGGATATCGTAGAGTACATATATGGCTTGAAAGACAAGGCGTACACCACAATCCCAAAACAATACTTCGTGTAATGCAGAAATACAATCTTTTATCTGTTGTCAGAAGAAAGAAATATCGTAATTATGGCGAACATCTGCATCATTATCCAAACTTGTTAAACAGGGATTTCAATGCTGAACGACCAAATCAAAAATGGGTTACAGATATTTCGTATATCAAAACTAAACAAGGAAAATTGTACATGTCAGTTATCAGAGATTTATACGATAACAGTATCGTTGCTTACAAAACCGGAACAGAGCAGAATATGAATCTTGTTCTTTCAACAATTAGAGAAGCAAAGAGAAAAGAAAAAGTCACTGCAGAGTTGCAGCTCCACAGTGACCAAGGCTTTCAATGCACATCTCATCAGTATTTCAAGCTAATTAAATCATACAACATTGCGCCATCAATATCAAGGAAAGGAAATCCGTATGACAATGCATTAGCTGAAAACTTCTTTTCTATTCTTAAAACAGAGTGTATTTATCGTACTAAACTTGAGAGCTACGAGGAGGCTCGTTTCCTTATAGCTGAATACATACATTTTTACAATCATGAAAGAATACAACTAAAAACAAAACTGACCCCGCTTGAAAAACGAAGTCAGTATGTTGCTTAAAATTTAATACTTATACCATAGGTACTCTTTTTTGTGCTGTCTGCACAAACTGGGGGCAGTTCATTTTTTACAAGCCCTTTTTGTAATCAGTTAAATCGATCTCTGTATTCATATAGGAGGATATCTCTCATTTGACAGGGGGTTTCCTTACAACCGCCCGCCAGCCATTTTTTTACGATTGTATTAAAACCGCCTTTAAAAAAGGCTATATGATAATCAATATATTCTTTGCGGAAATTATGTCTGTCCTGAAAAATGTCATATAGCTTCAAATCATTGCTGTCGTCATATCCAAGTTTGAAATAGAAAGAATATATGTCCTGATTTTCTTTTATATGTTGAAACAGACTCAAAAAATTGATTTCTGTATATTGCGGATTGAGCTTTGCTTCAAACAACTGGTTGACTTCGTTTTTGAGCTTTGTGTGTAATTTTTCCGCAAGGTCATATATATCTATAAAATTGGCATAAAAAGTTCCTCTGTTTATTTCTGCCTTTTTGCAAATTGCAGATACTTTTATCTGCGAAAGCTCCTTGGTTTTCAGAAATTCCATAAATACGGTTTCAATTTTATTAACGGTTTCCTGGCGACGACGATTGTTTTTAGTATTCATAATAAAGCTCCATTAAATGAACATTTTTGAAAAAACTGATGATTGTTTTTTTCCTTAGGAATAATTATAATATAAATGTATTAAATAGTCAACTGTTGAAATAATGGAGGTTGTTGTTATGAGTAAACGAAAATCAGTTTTTTATATCATAGGTGGGAATTTTGCCTTTTCTGCCCTTTTGGGATTGATGATGGTTTTCTTGCCAAAGGGGTTAACTGTCGCAGCGGCAACAGTTATTATTTGTCTTAGTATAGCATCAGGATTAATTATTCCTAATCACATAAGTCTTTTAGGTCTGGTTGCAGGGATATGTATGCTCGTTTTCCCGGCATGGATAGTAGGTATTGTGTTTATAGTGATTGGGAATGTAGGTGCACTGATAAACATGTTTGCATCCAGAAAATTTGTATAAAGGCAGAATGCCACGAGGACGCAATGAAGTAATGCTTATCCTTTTGCATATTGCGTTGGAGATACTCCGTACTTCTTTCTGAACGCCCGACTAAAATAAAGAGGGTCTGTGTAACCTACGGAAACGGATATTTCCGAAATTGAACCGTAGTCACCGCTGTCAATAACTGCCTTTGCGTGGGAAAGTCGTTTTGATGAAATATATTTTTGCGGGCTTGTGCCGTAATGATCTTCGAAGATGTCACGGAAGTAAGTGCCTGATATTCCGCACAGCTTATAAAGAGTTTCAATGTTCAAATCACTGTCATAAAGGTGGGTCTTAATATATGAAACGGCAGGAGAAATGATACTGAATTTACTTTTGTCGATATAGTCCTGATTTTCCAGTTCTTCAAGATAAGACAATAAATTGTAAAAAATTGCATAGCATCTGTATTTTTCAGAAGTGCTTCCAAAGTTCCACAAAGTATAAATACTGTTTATAAATTCATCTGCATCCCGGAATCCGTCAAAGGAATAGGAAGAGGGGACAGCATCTTCCATATCACCCTCAAATGAGACTGAAACATAGTTACAGGGGACATCGGTAAGTTTGCTGAATTCATAACATGAACCCTTGGGGAGAAAAACAATTTCTCCGGGGTGAATGTCAATATGAAAACCATCAAAAGTATAACGCACACAGCCCGAAATACGCAGTATAAACGAATTGTTCTTTCTGTTAGATACAAAGGAATGACGGTTTTTTGCAGCTCCGGAAGTAATAGTGAGTATTTTTAAATTTTCTATATTTTGAAACATAAAAATTCCTCCAAAAATAAAAAACTCACTTAAATTTTAGCACTATCGCAAGAAAAAATCAATATTATAAATAAATTTTGTTGCGAAAAATCCATATAGTTGCGGTTGGTCTATGTACTTTTATTGTTTTGATGCTATAATGACTAACGGGGTGAGGTTATGGCAATGAAAACCAACAGTGTAGATATGATCAACGGCCCTCTTTGGGGAAAAATGATGAAATTCTCTTTCACCTATATGCTTACAATGTCTCTTCAACAGTTGTACAGTGCGGCAGATGTTATGGTAGTCGGCAGATTTGCCGGGGAAGAAGCTCTGGCGGGCGTGGGTACCTGCTCGGTACTTGTAAACCTATTCCTTAATTTTATTATGGGTCTCGCTGCAGGTATAACAATAGTTGTAGGACAGGTAATCGGAGAAAGCCAAGGTAACACTAATAGTGACAGCGTAAGTCGGGCGGTACATACTTCAATTGCTTTGGCTGTATACAGCGGTCTTATAATAACGGGTGCCTGCTTGTTTTTCTCAAAAGGACTTCTGACTCTGACGGGGGTCCCTGCAAATGTAATGGGAGAGGCGACAGCTTACCTGCGTGTTATGGCTCTTGGCTATGTGCCGTCTCTTATATATAATTTCGGCTCAGCGGTACTTCGTGCCAAGGGAGATACAAAAAGACCGCTTTACATAGTTGCAATATCTGGTGTTATCAATGTTATGCTTAACCTTGTGTTTGTATGCTTTTTCAAAATGGCGGCAAGCGGTGTTGCACTTGCCACAGTTATATCCAAGGTGTTTAATGCCATTGTATTATTGTATATTCTTTGTAACGAAAAAGACGGAACGAAAGTTTATCTGAAAAAAGTACGCGTTCATAAAAAACCTTTTTTTCGGATTCTGAAGCTGGGCCTTCCTTCGGGTGTGCAGAGTGCAGTTTACTCGGCTTCAAACATACTGGTGCAGTCAAGTGTCAACAGCTTCGGCAGTGCTGCCATTGCAGGAAGCTCAGCAGGCACAAGTATAACTGAATTTTACAATATAATGTTTAACAGTGTGTATCAGAGCTCAATCGTATTCACAAGCCAGAATTTCGGTGCAAGGAAATTTGACCGTATCAAGAGGGCTTTTGGTATAGGGATAATTTTCACCTGTATTTTATGGGGAATTCAGTCTCTGGTGACCTTCTTCTTCGGGAAAAATCTGATCGGGCTTTACACAACCGACACGGAGGTTGTAAAATGGGCAACGCGTAAATTTATGATACTGGGTTATACTTACGGGATTCTGGGATTCTCCAATGTCCTGAGCGGTGCCCTCCGCGGTATGGGTGCTTCGATAGTCAATATGGCAACATCTATAATAGGCGTTTGCGGAATTCGTATTGTGTGGATTATGACAGTGTTTAAAGAGTTCCATACCTTTGAAACGCTGTTCTGGTGCTATCCCATATCGTGGCTTGGGGTGTCAATCCTCCACGGAATTATGTTTATATTAGTATATAAAAGAGCCAAGCGTTTAAGTGCATAAAAACAATTATAGATAAGGAGTGTATACAAATGAAAAAAACATTATTTATTCTGAGCCTCGTTGCAATTCTCATTCTCAGCGGATGCGGAGACAACAAGGGGTATGTTAACAAACCGTTTTTGTCTGAAGATGAAGAGACCGTTGTTTATGAATCCTTGACAAAAAATTTAACATGGGGAAAGTATCAGTCAGATGAAGATGCACTTCCCGAAGGAGCAGTTGAACTTGCAGCAGAAAGCATCTATGCAGAATCTGAAGAGGATTTTACTGCAGTGGTAGCTGACCTCAAAGGAAAACTTGATGTGATTAAAATTCCGTATGCTTTCGGATATGCAGGCAAGCGCGCACACGAAGTAAGTGTAAAGCTGGAAGCAGAAAAAATCGGCCTTCCAATACTTGCTCTTTTAAATGTTAATTCTCAACATGAAAACGGAATTGTTTCATCTATGGGAGATTTCAGTATTTATGACATAAAGAATCTGAGATATACTCCCGGCGAAAACAATAAATATGATATAACCGTCGACATCCCCGAACTTTACAGTGAAGAGTTTGAAAAATACTGTAAAGAAAACATTGGCAGACTTCTTTATTTAAAGCTTGGCGTCATTTCTTTTTCTTCGACAGTAATTACTGAGGATGTAAAAAAAGACAGCATTACTTTCCATGGAATGAACTTCCTCGGTAAAAATACAGACGAAACAAAGTATGAAGTTATTATGGAACTTGCCGAGTATGTTGTAAACAAAAATTATGACGGGATTCGAAGCACTGTAAACTTCGGACTTGCGGTAGAAAGAGAAACAAAGCTCGGTATTCCTTATATAACAGAGCTTGACGAAACTCTTATCGAAAGACTCAGCACTGCTTATCCCGAAGTTTCCTTCACAAGAAGAGGTGTCGCAAATGTTATTGACCTCAGATTTGAAGATTATGACAACAAGGCTCTTACTACAGAGGACTATTTCAGAAAGATAGAGGATATTTACAAAATCTGTAATTTTGACGACGGCTCATATTCCGATGTTTCATTTTCGTGGCCTTCCCTTGAAAAGGACGGTTACGGTGACTGCATCAGCTTCTATAAATATGACGGAAAAATGAAGTGCAGTTATATAAGCGACAGAGTAGAATATAAAGCAAAAAATGACCCATTCCTCTCTCAGTATATCAGCGATTGACAATAAAAAGATAAGTAAAGATGTTGACATATCAACATCTTTACTTTATAATAGACTTGTTGAAATTTCAACAAGTCTATTTTTGTGGAGTGAAATTCAGTGATAGGAAGATTCGAAACCTTTACGCTTGCTCTTTCTGAAATAATGTCAAGCTGGAATAAAATTGCTGCCGAGGAAATGAAACCTTTTGGACTTAAAGGCAATGCAGTCATATACCTTATTGCTCTTTACAAGCATCCGGACGGACTTACTGCCGCAAATCTTTGCGAAATGTGTAACCGCGACAAGGCGGAGGTTTCCCGTACGATTTCTTCGATGGAAAAGAAAGGTCTTGTACTAAGAAAAAATACCACAGTAAATGGTTATAGGGCAAATATAACCCTCAGCGATGAGGGCAGAGAAGCTACAAGAATTCTTCGTGAAAGGGTGAAGCTTGCCGTAGAAAAAGGCGGAGAAGGTCTCAGCGAAGAGGAAAGAGACAGCTTCTATAACGCCATTGAGATTATCGGCAGAAATCTTAAAAAAATGAGTAAGGAAGGTTTATAATATGAATATATTCAAAAAAGCATTTTGCAGAGTGTATCAGTTCTGTTTTTATCTGGCACTTCCGGTGCTTCCGTACAGAGAACCTGAGAAGCTTAAAAGCACAGATGAAATCACAAAAGTACTTAAAAACAAAAACATAGATTCAGTGCTTCTTGTAACGGATAAGTTTCTCAGGGAAAGCGGGCTTACCGCACCTCTTGAAAAATCTCTTGAAGAAAACTTTATAAAATGCAGTGTATACGATAAAACGCGTCCAAATCCCACAACAGTAAATGTTGATGAAGCTTACAGAATGTATGTAGAAAATTCCTGCGGTGCTCTCATCGCATTTGGCGGAGGCAGTGCAATGGACTGCGCAAAGGCGGCAGGAGCAAGAGTGGCGTACAAAGGGAAAAGCATTGAAAAACTCAAAGGCAATTTAAGGGTATGGAGAAAGCTTCCGACATTTTTTGCAATTCCCACAACTGCAGGAACAGGGAGCGAGGTAACGGTTACAGCTGTTATAACAGATGATGTAAAAAGACACAAGTACACGATGAATTCATTCCCGCTTATTCCGCATTTTGCAGTGCTGGATGCTTCTGTTACATATACTCTTCCACCTCACTTAACATCAACTACGGGTATGGACGCGATGACTCACGCCGTTGAAGCATATATCGGAAATTCCACAAGCAAAGAAACAAGGCGTCTTTCAAAAGAGGCAGTAAAGCTTGTTGTAGAAAATGTTGAGCTTGCATATAATGCCCCCCGGAACCATACCGCAAGGGAAAATATGCTTCTCGCAGCTCATAAAGCAGGTATTGCCTTTTCAAAATCCTATGTCGGATATGTTCACGCAGTGGCACATTCTCTGGGAGGTCAGTATAATACTCCTCACGGTCTTGCAAATTCTGTTCTTATGCCAATAGTGCTTGAAGCATACGGAGAAAGGATACATAAAAAACTTTGGGAGCTTGCCGTATATGCAGGAATTGCAGACGAAAAGGACAGCTTTAAAGACGGCGCAGAAAAATTTATCAACAAGGTGAAAACCCTTAATAAAAATATGGGTATTCCCACAACACTTAATGGAATTAAAGAGGAAGATATTTCTGCTATGGCAAAACATGCCGACCGTGAGGGAAATCCCCTTTATCCCGTACCTGTGCTTATGGGAGCGAATGAGCTTGAAAAATTTTATTATGCAGTAATGGAGAAATCGATATGAATATAGATGTGATACTTGAAAAACAGAAAGAATTTTATAGCCTGGGGCTTACCTTTCCGGTAAAGTTCCGCATTGATATGCTGAAAAAGCTTTACAAAGCTGTAAAAGATAACGAAGATGCCATAAACGAAGCCATCAGGACAGACCTTGGGAAAAGCGAGTTTGAGGGATTTATGTGCGAGGTGGGATTATGCCTTTCTGAAATAAGCTATATGATTAAGCATGTAAAAAGCTTTGCAAAAAGAAAAATCGTATATACTCCCATACCGCAGTTTGCATCTGTAAGCTATAAACAACCTACACCCTATGGCAACGTACTTATTATGAGCCCGTGGAACTATCCTTTTCTTCTTACAATAGACCCGCTTTGTAACGCTATTGCTGCAGGAAACACGGCAGTTGTAAAACCCAGTGCATACTCTCCTGCCACAAGCGGAATAATAGCAAAAATTATAAGAGAATGTTTCCCGCCCGAATATGTTGCCGTTGTAGAGGGAAGAAGACAGGAAAATGCCGCCCTTCTTGACAAAAAGTTTGATATGGTATTTTTTACCGGTAGTCAGAATGTCGGCAAAGAGGTTCTTCGTAAATGCGCGGAGCATCTTACACCTGCCGTTCTTGAACTTGGCGGCAAAAGCCCGTGTATAGTGGATTCTTCTGCAAAAATCAAGCTTGCCGCAAAAAGAATAGTTTTTGGCAAATACCTTAATTGCGGGCAGACCTGCGTTGCTCCCGATTACATTCTTTGCGATAAATCTGTTAAGGATGAGCTTGTAAGTGAAATCAAAAAGCAGATTAAAAAGCAGTACGGAGAAAACCCTCTCGAAAATCCCGATTACGGTAAAATCGTAAACGAAAAGCATTTTGAACGTATCTGCGGTCTGATAGACGGTAAAAAGGTTGTCATCGGAGGGAAGACGGATAGCAGAACACTACGGATTGAACCAACGGTAATGGACAATGTAACATTTGACGATTCCGTTATGGGAGAAGAAATTTTCGGTCCCGTACTTCCTGTGTTAACCTATGATAAATTCAGTGATATAGAAAAAATTCTGCGTGGTAAGGATAAGCCTCTTGCTCTTTACATATTCTCAGAAAACAGAAAGAACATCAAAGAAATCACACGCAAACTATCCTTTGGTGGTGGCTGTGTAAACGATGTTGTAATTCATCTTGCGACAAGTGAGATGGGCTTTGGAGGAGTAGGTGAAAGTGGCATGGGAGCATATCACGGAAAGACAGGGTTTGAGGCGTTCTGTCATACAAAGAGTATTGTTGACAAGAAAACCTTTATGGACCTGCCTATGCGTTATCAGCCTTACAACCGTGGAATTTACGGAAAGCTTCTTAAGATGTTTTTAAGATAACTAAAAAGCAGATTGTGAACGATGAAATTCATAATCTGCTTTTTAGTTATGTAGCAAAATGGAAAGATAAGGCTGCTCTGAAAAAAGAAAAACTTTCGTGCTTTATCTTCTTGACTTCCGCTACTATGGTGCTATAATTGGTAAAAGGGACAGAATGATTTCTAGGGGGCAGCAATATGAGTGCTAACGTTAAAAAGAAAAACAGCCTTGATATGACTCAGGGCCCTATGCTTGGGAATGTTATAAAGTTTGTAATTCCGCTGATTTTAGGAAATATGCTTCAGCTTCTCTACAATGCGGCTGACCTTATTGTTGTGGGAAGATTCGCAGGAAGTAATGCTACTGCATCAGTTGGAGCAACAGGTTCCATTAATACATTATTTGTAAACCTTTGCATCGGTCTTTCCATTGGCGCAAGCGTTATCGTTTCAAGACGAATAGGTGCTAAAGATGACGACGGAACTCATCGTGGAGTGCATACTGCAATGGGGCTTGGTATAGTTTCAGGCTTGATTGGTATGGTGATTGGCATACTGTTGTCAAAACCTCTGCTTGTCCTTTTTGGAACTCCTGCAGGTGAGGTGCTTGACGGAGCAACTCTTTATATGCGTATTTTCTTTATCGGACTTCCGGCATCAATGGTATATAATTTCGGTGCAGCAATAATGCGCGCTGCAGGTGACACGAAAAGGCCCCTTTACATACTTTCATCATCGGGAATCGTAAATGTGATACTTAACCTTGTTCTTGTTATCTATTTCCATCTGGATGTTGCAGGTGTTGCGATCGCTACAGCAGTAGCAAACTATATTTCAGCGATTGTTGTTGTTATTTGCCTTTGCAGAACAAACGAATCATATAAGCTTGATATAAAGAAAATAAAGTTTTATAAGGACGAGCTTATTGAATCCCTTAAAATAGGTGTTCCTGCAAGCATTCAGAACTCTGTGTTCAGTCTGGCAAACATGGTAATTCAGGGTGCCATAAATTCCTTCGGTGCTGAGGCTATGGCAGGAAGTGCCGCAGCAAGCAATATAGAAGGATTTACCTACACAGCAATGAATGCTTTCTATCAGGCAACGCTTACAAGTGTAAGTCAGAATTACGGTGCAAAGAATGAAAAACGCATCTATAAGACAATATGGATTTGTATTGCAAGTGTTGTAGTTGTGGGATTTTCGATTGGTCTGATTACAGCAATATTTGCAAAGCCGCTTCTTGGTATTTACATTACAGATTCAAAGGAAGCGATTACTTTCGGGACAACCAAAATATATTATCTCGGTCTTCCGTATTTCTTGTGCGGAATTATGGAAATTCTTGCAGGTGCCCTCCGCGGAATCGGTCATTCAAATATGGGGATGGTGAACAGCCTTGTGGGTGCTTGCGGATTAAGAATTTTATGGGTGCAGTTTATTCTTCCTTTAAACCACACTCCGGGGATGCTTTTTGTTTGTTGGCCTATTTCGTGGGTAGTAGTTATTATTGCGCACGTTGTATGTTTCTTTGTGGTGAGACGGAGTTCAATGCATACTATGAGAGGTCAGTAATATGGATATAATTATCGGCGGAAAATACCGCCATTATAAAGGAAATGAATATCTTGTAGTTGATATTGCAACCCATTCCGAAACAGAGGAAGAAATGGTTGTATATAAAGCTCTTTACGGAGAAGGACAACTGTGGGTAAGACCTCTTTCTATGTGGAATGAAAAGGTAGAAGTTAACGGTAAAGAGGTTTTGAGGTTTACTTATATAGGTGAATAAAATGAAAGACATAAAAATAACCGACGTGCGTGCCCTTCCGGGGGACAGTGCGTTTTTAATTGATGACGGAAAAACCGCCATTATGTACGATTCGGGGTTTGCGTTTACAGGGTATAGGGTAGCGGATAAAATTAAAGAGATTCTTGGGGAAAGAGAGCTTGACTACATATTCCTCACTCATTCCCATTACGACCACGCACTTGGTTCGGTTTATGCTAAAAAATACTGGAAAAATGCAAAGGTTGTTGCAGGGGAATATGCTGCAAAGATATTTGCGAAGCCAACTGCAAGAATGGTTATGCGTGATTTGGACGGCAAGTTTGCAATAAAAAACGGTGTGAAAGAGTATGAGGACTTAATTGACGACCTCTCTGTTGACATTTCCGCAAAAGACGGTGACATAATAAAGGCGGGGGATATGGAATTTCAGGTGCTGAGTCTGCCGGGACATACAAAATGCTCCGTAGGGTATTACTGTAAGGAGAAAAAGCTCCTTTTAGGTTGCGAATCCATAGGCGTATATAACGGTACTGACGATGTTGTTCCGTCATACCTTGTGGGGTGCAAAATGGCACTTGATTCCATTGACAGAGTGTCAAAGCTTGATATAGAAAACGTCCTTATTCCCCATTACGGAATTATAGATAAGAAAACAACGGAGATTTATCTTAAAAAGTCCCGTGAATCAGCCGTAGAAGTAGCGGAAAAAATCGTAGCTATGCTGAAAGAAAACACTACGAAAGAAAAAATTGCAGACTGGTTTATGGACAGATTTTATAACGGCTATATAAAAGATATTTATCCCATTGATGCAATAAAGCTTAATACAGGAATAACTATTGATCTTATTGAAAGAGAACTTTTAAATAATGAAAACAATCAAAATTGAGATAACTCCAGAGTTATCGGGCAGAAGAATTGAATCAATCATTGAAAAAGAACTGCAGTTTTCACGTTCCCTTATTGCAAAACTAAAGAGAACAGACGGTGCAGTCACCCTTAACGGACAAAGTGAAAGGATGATTACAAAAGTAAAAGAGGGGGACATACTTTCTGTCAGCATTAAAGAAAAAGAAAACGGCATTGAGGGTTCACAAATTCCCCTTGAAATACTTTTTGAAGATGAAGATATAATCGCAGTGAATAAGCCTTGCAATATGCCTGTGCATCCGTCAAGAAATCATACTTCGGACACACTTGCAAACGGACTCAAAAATTATCTTGGTGAGGATGCAGGCATCCACATAATAACACGGCTAGACAGAGATACATCGGGAGTTGTACTCATTGCGAAAAATCCCCACGCAGCAAAAATACTTACAGAAAAAATGAAAAACGGCAACATACAAAAAGAGTACATTGCCATTGTGAACAGTTGTCCTGAAAACGCAACAGGCGCAGTTAATGCCCCCATTGACCGTGGCACGGGGATAAAAAGAAAGGTTTCCCAAAACGGAAAACCTGCCTTAACGGAATATGAAGTTATTAAAAAAGATGAGATTTCTCTTGTGAAACTTTTCCCGAAAACAGGCAGAACTCATCAGATACGGGTGCATCTTTCGCACATTGGATGTCCAATATACGGTGACAGTATGTACGGTGCACCGCAAAAGGGAGAAAGAACACGTCTTCACTGCAGAAAGCTTGTATTCATACATCCTGAAACGAAAGATAGAACGGTTATCTTAGCTCCCCTTCCCGAAGATATGAACTTTTAGGAGTTGTTCCCATTAGCTTTTTATATATTTTACAAAAGTAGCTTACATCGCCAAAGCCGGATGCTTCGGCGATGTTTTTTAATGTAATGTGTGGATTGAGAGAAAGCATTTTCTGTGCGTGATTAATGCGGATTTCTGTAAGTGCATCGAAAATGCTTCTGCCGTAAGTACACTTAAAATCAGTGCATAGCTTTGTTTTGGAATAGGGATAAAAGGTAAGTAAATTCTCCAGAGTGACGGGCTTTGAATAATTCGCCTCAAGATAGTTGTACACCTTTTCTATAGGGGTGTATTCTTTTTTATTTGCCTCGTCAAAAAAAGCTATTACAGCAGAGTAGGTCATAGCGGAAAGCGTTGAAAGTTTGTGTGTAGAGTCAAAATTTTCGAACAGTTTTAAAAGCTCTGATGCAAAAGAGCTTGAACTTTTATTTTTGTATATTCCGTAATTGCCAAGACAGTAATATTCTCGTATGCTATCGTTACTGTTTCCAAAAAAAGAAAGAAAATCAGTTGAGAGGCCGTCTTCCAAAGGATAGTATGCATGTGGAATATTCCCACGAAGATAAAACATATCGTTTTTCTGAAGTGTAAAGGCTTCTTCTCCGATATGCAGAACACCACTGCCGGATTTTACAACAAAAACCTCGTCAAAAGGATAGCCGCAAGGTCTGGAGATTCCCGGCTGATTGAAATTCAGTGCAATGGTTGACGGATAAAGGGGAAGCGGGGGAAGATTATCACTGTAAATTTTTGTTTTCATAACAACACCTGAAATATAATTATATAAAATGCAATATATTTATGTTGAAAATTAGGTTAATGTGTAATAAAATTATACTATAATAATTTACAAATGTCAAACAGGAGGTATAAAAATGAGAAAATACGAAGATTTGAAAAATATCAGAGTAAACGCTCTCCCTCAGCGTGCATATTATATTCCCGAAAACGGGAAAACCGACCTTAACGGAGTTTGGAACTTTAATTTCTATGCCTGTGAGGAAGAGGCTGACCTTAATGCAACTAAATGGGGGAAAATACCTGTTCCCTCCTGCTGGGAACTTTACGGATGCGAAGCTCCACACTACACTAATTCAAACTATCCGTTTCCGGTAGACCCTCCTTATGTGCCTGACGACAACCCCTGTGGAGTGTACCGCCGTGAGTTTGAAATCAAGGATGCATCAAAAAAGCACTATATTGTTTTTGAAGGCGTGTCGGCATATTTCGATTTATATATAAACGGTAATTATGTCGGAAGCGGTAGCGGAAGCAGACTGCAGAACGAGTTTGATATAACTGACTTTGTGACGGAAGGAAAGAATACACTGACGTCGAAGGTTTATAAGTGGTGTGCGGGAAGCTATCTTGAAGATCAGGATCAGTTCCGATTCCATGGTATATTCCGTGATGTGTATCTTCTTTCACGTCCTGACGGACACATTAAAGATATTTTTATAAAAACCAACAAGAATAAAATTGAAATTGAGCTTGAGGGTATTGCGCAGATTGAGCTTTTTGATAAAGAAGAAAAGCTTGCTTCAATAAGTGCTATGGACCGTGCGGAAATAACGGTAGAAAATCCGCGTTTATGGAATGCGGAAAATCCCTATCTTTATGAGCTTGTGTTTACTTACCGCGATGAGGTTATAAGGCAGAAAGTCGGTTTCCGTGAAATAAAGGTTTCCGATAAAGGCGAAATTCTTGTAAACGGTGTTTCTGTCAAGCTTAAAGGCGTAAATCATCACGACACGCACCCGAAAACTGCGTGGACAATGTCAAAGGAAGCTATGGCTTACGACCTTAAGCAGATGAAAAAACTGAATGTCAATACTATAAGAACGTCTCACTATCCGCCACATCCGGAATTTCTTAATATGTGCGATGAACTTGGTTTTTATGTAATGGTGGAGGCTGACCACGAAACCCACGGCTTTGCCGCAAGAAGCCTCGGCTATGTTGGTTATGACTGTGAGCACGAGGATTGGCTTTGTAACAAGCCTGAATGGAAAGAAGCGTATCTTGACAGAATTATCCGCACCGTGGAAAGAGATAAAAACCACCCCTCTGTTTTTTCTTGGTCTATGGGCAACGAATCAGGCTTCGGACCTAACGACATTGCAAAGATTGAGTGGACAAAAAAGCGTGACAATACACGTCTTGTTCATTGTGAGGACGCTTCACGACTGAACCCCGAATACAAGGGCACTGATATATTCTCAAGAATGTATACAACTATTGAATTTGCCGAAGAGTATGCAAATTCCGACAAAAATAAAACTCCGTTTTTCCTTTGTGAATATTCTCACGCCATGGGTAATGGCCCCGGAGATGTCTGTGACTATTGGGAAATCTTTTATAAATACCCCTGCCTTGTGGGCGGATGTGTATGGGAATGGGCTGACCATACGGTAGAGGTTGACGGCGTGTATAAATACGGTGGCGACTTTGGTGAAAAGGTACACGACGGAAACTTCTGCAGTGACGGTATTGTGTTCCCTGACAGAAGCCTTAAAGCAGGCTCTCTTGAAATGAAAAAGGCGTATCAGTATTTTGATGCAACTCTTTCGGGCAATGTTCTTACTGTGAAGAACCTTTACGATTTCACAAATCTTAATGAATACAAGCTTGTTCTCACTTGGGAACGCGACGGCGCGGTTGTAAACACAGAAGAATACACCCTTGATGTTTTGCCGAAAGGGACAGCCGACATCAACCTTTCTTATGAAATTGACAAGGACTGTAAGTACGGAAACTTCCTTGCCTGCACACTTTATGACAAGGACGGAAACGATGTTGCTTTCACTCAACATAAGCTTCCCGAAAATATAGAAAAGAAGGAACTTGTTCCTGCGTCATCTTCACAGATTGAAGAAAATGAAAAGAATATTATTTTCAAGGGCGACAATTTCTGCTATACCTTCTCTAAAAAGTACGGCACAATTGTAAATGCCGTTATTAACGGAAAAACAGTGATTGATTCTCCCGTTAAAATGTCATTTATGCGTGCTTGCACAGATAATGAACGACACAAGTGGAAAGACTGGATTCGTCTTCAGAGAGGGTTTTCGGAAAATATAGATATTCTTTCGGGAAAGGTTTATTCGTGTACTCTTAACGGCAACGTAATTGAAGTTAAAGGTAGTCTTGCAGGTATGTCAAGACGCCCGATTATGAGATACACTCTTGAATACGCTCTTTACAGCGGTGGCGTTATCGGGGTGAGCCTTGACGGTGATATAGGAGAGGATGTAACCTGGCTTCCCAGATTCGGTTTTGAATTCCGCTTGCCTTACAAGTCGGATAAGTTCCGCTACTTCGGTATGGGTAAAACGGAAAACTATGCTGACCTTTGCCGTCACGCGAAAATGGGTATGTATGAAAGCAGTGCCGATGAGGAATATGTTCCATATATAATGCCTCAGGAACACGGAAATCATACAAATACTAAGCTACTTGAAGTGAAAGACGGACTTTCTTTCTTCACGGATGCGAAGTTTGATTTCAATGTGTCACACTATTCCATAGAAGCAATTCAGAAGGCACAGCACACTGATGAGCTTGTAAAGGATGACCATACAATCGTGAGAATTGATTATAAAA
This sequence comes from Clostridia bacterium, assembly GCA_045604905.1. Classification (GTDB taxonomy): domain Bacteria; phylum Bacillota; class Clostridia; order UMGS1883; family UMGS1883; genus UMGS1883. The sequence continues at coordinate 71,387 of JAZUOX010000038.1, read as the reverse complement.
ATTCAGGCATAGGCTCCGGCTCTTGTGGTCCTCAGCTTATGGAAAAGTATCAGTTTAACGAAAAGAGAATAAAGTTTAACTTTTATATCAAATAATATAAAAAGGCAGTATTTCGATGCAGAAATATTGCCTCTTTCTTTTTTATATGTTAAACTATATTTGGTTTTGAAAGGTGGGTGCATTATGACAGAGAACATATATCAGTTATTTGAGTATCCCGGTGAAAGAATTATATTAACGCTTTCCGAAAATATCGGAAGAAAAGAAATGAAAAAGCCCGAATATCATCAGAAAATGCAGATTACTCTTGTAACAAAGGGAAGCGGAAGTATAAGAACAGGGTATGAGCGAAATTTTGATGTGGAAGAGGGAGATATTATCCTCTATGACAGTATGCAGGCGCATCAGCTTTATTTTGTAGATCCGAAAGGATTTGACACCATTTCTGTAGAATTTGACATACGGGGATTTATAACAGAGGAATTTATTGTTTTCGATAGCGGTGACCTTGAAAGACTGTTTGTAAAGCTTCACAACGGTGATTGCCTAATAAAAAAGAATTCCCGGGGTGCTGAGAAAATCGGGAAGGTGCTCATTAATATGAGGGATGAATTCAAAGAGGAAAAGAAACTCACCCATCAGGTTGTCCGTGCACAGATGATACTTATATATACTCTTTTGCTTCAGTATTATGATGATATTTCAGACGGTGTTACAGAAACCGTTAAAAAACGCAATACTTCCATTGAAAAGATAATGATTTATATAAACCGGAATTTAAGTGAGAATATAACGCTTGAGGATTTAGCCGGTATTGCAAATATGAATAAGACATATTTTTCAACAACTTTCAAGCGTACCACGGGATACACTGTGTGGGAGTATATACTGAAAATGCGTATTGAGCTTGCAATCAGCTACCTTGTAATAGAAAAATCGAAATATAACATAACAGAAATTGCAACTATGTGCGGATTCAACAATGCTGCAAATTTCAACAAAGCTTTTAAGAAAATAACAGGAAAAACCCCTACGGAATTTAAAAAAACCAAATATAATTTATGTTTTACAGAATAAAATTGTAGAATTAACAGCAAAAACTGCCTATAATTAACTCATAAAACCAAATAAAGTTGAAAGGCGGTTTAGTTATGGATAAAAAAATTAAAGTTGGCGTTATCGGTACAGGACCCAGAGGAAGATACCTTTTTTCGGTTCTTATTGATAATCCGAATGTAGAGGCTTATGCAGTGTGTGATAAAGATCCTGCAAATCTTCAGAAATGTAAGGATATGCTCGAGGACGAAAAGAAAATAACAGGTGTAAAATATTTTGATTCTTATGATAAATTTCTTGAAAGCAATGTTGAGGCGGTTATCGTTGCAACGCACGTTTCAAGCCATGCAGATATTTCAGTTGACTGCCTTAATGCAGGAAAGCACGTTCTTTGCGAAATCCCCAATATTGCAAGTGAGGAAGATGCAAGAAAGCTTTACCGTGCAGTAAAGGCTAATCCCAATCAGAAATTTATGGTTGCGGAAAACTGCTGCTACTGGGCATTTGCCGATACATGGAAGAAAATGTACAAAGACGGACTTCTCGGTCAGGTGGTATTTGCAGAGGCAGATTATCTGCACTCACATCTACACCTTGAACCCGGTAGGGAAATTACATGGCGTTCATATCTCTCTTCTATTACATATCTTACCCATGACCTTGGCCCACTTCTTTATATACTTGACGACACCTGCGATGAAATAACAGGTTTTCAGCCCGGAATCAACCCCATTGAAGACTGCCATCCCGCACCTCCCGATGGTGTTGCGATGATTAAAACCAAGAAGGGTACTCTTATTAAGATATACGTTGGCTTCGGTGTTCATCACCATACAGGTCATGGTTATACAATGTACGGTTCTAAGGGTTCTCTTGAAACGCAGGTTTGGAAAGGCTTCAAGGATAACGATACCCACGCACATCTCGAGTGTATACCTAACACTAAAACAGCTATCGAAATTCCCGTTGGTGCAGGCTATCCCGGAGCAGGGGAGGACGGTCACGGAGGCGCGGATCCCAAGATGATGGAAGCGTTTGTGAATTGTATTGTAAACGATACAAAACCGCCCCTTGATATTGAATTCGGTATTAATATTGCTATGCCCGGTATTTACGCAGATATTTCCGCTAAGCACGGTGGAAAGATGTTTAAAATGCCCGATTTATCTTATTTTGAATAAAGGAGAATAATAAAATGGCTTTTTATATGGAAGAAATAAGCGTACGCGATATGCGTATTGCTATGGAAAAAACTCATACCGTTATTATCCCCGTAGGCGTTGTTGAACAGCACGGTTATCATCTTCCTTTAAGTACGGATATACATAATTCTGTCGAGCTTACCAGAAAAGCAGGGGACAGACTTAATGCTGTCATTGCTCCATCTGTTAACTACTGCTTTTCTGGCGGAACGCTCCCCGGAACTATAAATGTAAGCCCAAACACCTTCGGCCTTCTTATTTCGGAAATCTGCAGTGAATTTGTGCGTATCGGATTTAAGAATATTGTTGTTCTCTTAGGTCACGCAGGTACTGACAATAAGGCAGCGCTTAAAAACACTCTCCAGATGCTCTTAAGACGTGATGAGGAACTTGCAAAGAAAATCACTCTTTCTCTCGTGGAATGTTGGGATTTGTCACCTACATGGCTTGACGGCTTTGCTATGGAGCCTGAGCACGATTTTCACGCAGGACTTATAGAAACATCTCTTATGATGTACTGGAAACCCGAACTTGTACAGATGGAAAATCTTACTATGGATGACGAGTATACATCAAGAATGATGCGAAGCGATCAGGACTGGTTCGAAAAACGTACAAAGCCTCTTGAACATCCGTTTGTTGTTGAAACAGTCGGTCAGCGTGACGAGATTGAAGTTGGCGTCATGGGATTCCCAGAAAAGGCAACTCCCGAAATTGGAAAAAAGGTTTGCGATGAAATGGTCGAAGGACTTGTAGAATTTGTAAACTACCTCGAAGAAAACTCAAAATAAACTTCATAATGAGAAAACAACTCCTTTATAATGTATAAAGGAGTTGTTTTTTATGGAATTTTTATCTGAAATAAATTCTCTGTTATGGGGAAAATGGATGATAGCTTTACTGGTTTTTTCGGGAATATATCTTACTTTTAAAACGGGATTTATACAGTTTTTCAAATTCAGATATATGATTAAAAATACTGCTTTAAAAATGTTTAAAAAAAAGAAAAAGCAGAAAGACGGGATAACCCCCTTTCAGGCAATGTCAACGGCACTTGCAGGGACTATCGGAACAGGCAGTATTACAGGGATAGCAACTGCAATTACTTTAGGCGGTCCGGGGACTGTTTTCTGGATGTGGGTAAGCGGTATTTTGGGTATGGCAACGAAATATTCGGAAATTCTGCTTTCCGTGCATTACCGCGAAAAAAACAGCGAGGGAAAGCACATCGGCGGACCGATGTTTTATATTGAAAAGTCGGTAAAAAAGCGCTGGCTTGCAGTTTCGTTCTGCGTTTTTGCAATATTTGCAAGCTTTGGTATGGGGAATACCGTTCAGTCAAACGCCATTTCGGGAGTGATGTACGACGCGGCAGAGATTTCTCCGTGGATAACGGGAACGGTGCTTTCGGTTATTTTAACGGCAGTTATTTTTGGCGGAATAGGTGCAATTTCAAAGGTGAATGAAAAACTTGTGCCATTTATGGCTGTTTTTTATATTGTTTGCGGAGTGGCAGTCCTTTTAGTAAATATAAAAGAAATTCCGTCAGCGTTTTCACTTATTTTTAAAAATGCGTTAAGGCCCGAGGCAATATTAGGAGGCGCACTGCAGTACGGGTTTTCAAGAGGAATATTTTCAAATGAAGCAGGGCTTGGCAGTGCACCTATGGCTCACGGCAGTGCAGATGCAAAGCATCCGGCGGAGCAGGGGTTATGGGGAATGTTTGAGGTGTTTTTTACAACGGGCATTATATGCACACTGACCTCCCTTGTGATTCTTACAAGCGGTTTGTGGAAAACAACTTCCCTTGACGGTGCAGTCCTCAGTGCAAATGCTTTTAAAAGTGCCATAGGAAACACAGGCAGTGTGGGTGTAAATATTGCAACGGTGCTTTTTGCTCTTTCTTCAATTTTCGGGTGGGCATATTACGGAGAAGTATGCGTGGAATATCTGTCGCAAAAATCAGAAAAAGCAGTGTCTTTATACAGAATAATATATGTGGCTTTTGTTTTTGTAGGGGCAGTAAGCCGTCTTGATGTAGTATGGAGTATATCAGAAATAATGAATGCCCTTATGGCAGTGCCGAACCTTATGGCAGTAATAGCTCAGGGGTATACCGTAAAGAGAATTACTGAAGATTATTTCAAAAAATAAAAGGGGCACAGCCCCCTTTATTTTTTGAAATTTATTCCGATTACTCCGAAAATTGCACCGAATAGAGTACTCAAAAGAGTAAGTAAAGGTAAGGATTTTCCCGGAAAAGGATTCTTAAGGATAAGAATTCCTGCAAGAATAAGAATAAGAGTACTTATGTTTCCGCTGACGGCTCCTGTAATGAGTCCGTTTCTCCCTGCTTTTCTTGCTGATAAAAACGCGGAAATTGCTGCACACACGCAATACATATGTCTGCTTACAAAATTACTTACAGCATCGGGAGGATTGACAGCGGAAAAAAGAAGAGACAAAAGTCCTGTAAGAACAAAGGTTATTCCCAGCGAAAGAAGAAACGGTAATATGTATTTTTTAAAAGAAACTGATAATTTCATAAAAAAGCACCTCCGAATAAATTCTATTCGGAGGCGTTTTTGATTATTACAATCCGGCTTATTTGTTTTTCTTGAAAAATCCGAACTTCGGCTTTTCTTCGGGAACATCCTCATCATGAACTGTGAGAACCTTTGCGATAGCGCTTTTCTCAAACTTCATCTTAGTTTCGTCTGCGCTTGTTGTGATTACAACACAATCCTGTCTGATGTCAAACACCTTGCCCATAATTCCGCCGATTGTCACAATTTCGTCACCTTTACGCATTGAATCAATCATATTCTGCATTTGACGCTGACGCTTTTTCTGAGGACGGATAAGAAGAAAATAGAACACTACCACCATAAGTAAAGTTGAGATGAGCATACCGCCCATGCCACCCTGTGGGGCTTGTGCCTGATTTGCTGCTTCTGCTGCATAAGCTGTTAACATAAAAAATCATCCTTTCTTGTTAATTGAATTTCTTTCTGCTTTCTACAATATAGTTTGTTATATTAATCCCATTCTTTTCAAAATCGGACAACTCCTCATCCTGGAAGGAGGCTGCCGCAATATAGAATTCGGAAGGATCACGAAGTCCAAGTTTTTCTATATAAGTATTACCTGCAAGAGATATCGCATATATACGACCACGGTCGTCGGTAAGATTTTCGACATTTGCGTCAGGCTTAAGAAGCTGGGCGAAATCATCTTTATTGGGGTGATTGGCAAAGATTTGTTTTGGAGCAATGTATATATGATAAGACTTTGTCTCAATCATTTGTTCGAGTATACTTAACCCCTCTTTGTCTTTGTTGACATTAATTACATTTATAGCGGCATGCTTTGCTTCGTCACCGGTAGCATCTTTAAGTAACTTTTCAAAATCGCCCTTACCGTCTTCAAATTCCTGCTCTTTCATATAGCCTGAACCAAGGCCTATATAACCGACATACAAATCGACTTCGTATGATGTTGATATACTGCCGAATATAAACGCAACACATATAATTACGAGCAAAAGGAAAGCAAGATGCCATTTATAGTAAGAGAAAAAAGCTTTCCACTTGTGGGACTCCATCCGAAAATACCACCTTTCTTTCTTGATACCCAAGTATTATATAATAATAAAACGGGTTTTACAAGTCATTTTGCCAAAAATTTAAAATTAATACATAATTTTTCAATTGTTTGCAGATTTTATTCCCGAAAAAATAAAACAAAGAACAAAAACTGCAAAATTTACCGCAACAACGCTTGCTCCCACAGGAAGTTCAAAAAAATAGGACGAAATCAATCCTATAACAAAACAAGTGACACTGATTATTGCACTCAGAATTATAACCCGCTTGAAATATCTGCAAATACGCATAGCACTAAGTGCGGGGAAAATTACAAGGCTGGATATTAAAAGTGCGCCCATTATACGCATACCGATAACTATGGTAACCGCAGTAAGTGCGGCAAGAGTCATATTATAAAGGTTTACCCGTACACCTGTTGCGCGGCTGAAGTTCTCGTCAAAAGTTATGGAAAAAATCCTGTTGTAAAAGAGAATATATACGAGGATAACTGTTACAGAAAGGATAACACTTACTGTAACATCTGTTTCGCTCATAGATAAAATACTTCCGAACATATAATTGCGGACATCTATTTTAATGCCACCGGGAAGACTTGTTACAATGATTCCTGTCGCAAGAGCTGCCGATGAAAAAACGGCAATGGCACTGTCACCGCCGATAGTACTTTTTTCTGTCATACGCAACATAATAAACGCAGCAATAACAACTACCGGTACAGATACTGCAAGAGGAGCCATATTAAGTGCAGCGGCAACTGCAAGTGCACCGAAAGATACATGACTTAAGCCGTCACCAATCATACTATAACGCTTAAGAACAAGATTTACACCGAGCATAGAAGCGCACAAGCTCACAAGAATACCCACAACAAGTGCCCTTGTCAGAAACGGATATGAAAATAAGGTGATAATTGTCTCCATTATTATAATTCCTTTCAAGAATGTGACTTTTTGTATTCTTCAGAGCTGCCGAAAAACAGTGCAGTATGATTGCCTATATCAAGAACGTGCTTTGCCATATTAAGTGCGGATGCCGTATCATGAGATACCATAATTATACACACACCGTTTCTGTTTATAAGAGAAATAGCTTCGTAAAAATCCTTTGACGCAACCGGGTCAAGACCTGAGGTCGGCTCATCGAGAATAAGAAGCTTTTCTGCAGATGAGAGTGCTCTTGCGAGCAGAACTCTCTGTTTCTGCCCTCCGGAAAGATTGCGAAAACATTCTTTTCTGAGGTCATATATATTGAGAAGCTCCATATTCTTTTTGGCAAGAGCCTTTTCCCTTTTCCCGTAGAACGGGCGCAGTCCGAGCCTGTTAACGGTGCCTGACAATACTACCTCCCATACAGATGCAGGGAAGTCCTTTTGCTCAGGAGTAATCTGTGGCAGGTATCCGATTTCTTCTCTTTTAAGACCATCACCGAAAATGATTTCTCCCATAGAAGGTGTTTTAAGCGAAAGAAGAGTTTTCAGAAGAGAGCTTTTTCCGCTTCCGTTAACACCGAAAATCACCAGAAAGTCATCTGCGCTGACAGTGAAATTTATGTTGTTTATAACTGTTTTGCTGCCGTAGGAAACGGCAAGATTTTTAACTGTAAGTATATTGTTCATAAAATACCTCACTGACTGCAGTTTTTACATAATCCGTACATAACCGTGCGTGTGTTATCCACTCTGAATTTGTGATGTTCAAGAATGTGCGGAGCAAGGCTTTCAAGAAAATCGCAATCAACGTGAAAAAGCGTGCCACACCCTGTGCATTTGAGATGGAAATGATTGCCGTGACATTCCCCGCCGTACTGATAACAGGCTCTGCCGTCAGTAATGTATTTTTTGAGAAAACCGTCTGAAACCAATTTGTCCAGATGGCGGTATACCGTTGCTGTGCCGATTTTTGTTCCGCTTTCAGAAAGCTTCTCAACGATTTCTGCCGCAGTTATATGGCGCGAGCCGTTTTCAAGGAAAAAATCAAAGAGAGCCGTTTTTTGCTTTGTTTTATAATCGCTTTTCATAGAGACACCTCATAATTTGAGAATCATTCTCAATTTTACACTGAAATGGTTAAAATGTCAAGTAAAGAAATAAAATAAAAAGGTTTTGCCTGTGCAAAACCTTCATACATTTCGAATTTCGAACTTCGCATTAAGAATTACCTATTTCTATATTCTTTTGGCGTCATTCCTGTACTTTTTTTAAAAGCCGCATAAAATGACTTCATATCATTATATCCGCAGGAAGGGGCAATATTGGTTATAATTTTATTTGTTTCCTTAAGCTGACGGCACGCCTCATTTATACGGATTTCCCGGATGAAATCTGATACCGGCATACCGGTTTCCTGCTTGAAAAGTTTTCCGATATAGTTTTTGTTAAAGAACAGCTTTGAGGAAATATCCTCCATTCGTATGCTGATATTATAGTTAGTCTTTATATAGTCTATAACACTGTTGACAATATCCTTCTGCGATGCAGTCAGAAGATTTTGCTGACAACTTTCTATTTTCCGGAAAAGCTTTATTATAAGCTCCGCAGTGTAAACCCTGATAAGATTAAGGTATCCTGTTTGTCTGTTTTTATATTCGTAATAAATTTTATCAAAGATACTGCCAAATTCAAAATTACAGTTTTCAATCAGGTTAAGACGGCGTATGTAACCGTTTTCATCAGGGAACAGGGAGTAGAACAGAAATGAATTTGAAAGGATTGAAAAATCCTCTCCCGAAAGAATATCATTATTCAGAAAATCAGGAGTAAACATAAGATCATATGCAATAAATTTTTCCTCGTATTCCTCATCTGCAAAAAAGCAGTGCTCCTCTTTTCGGTTAATTACAGATATATCTCCCTTTTTTACCTGATAACTTTTTCCGTCAATTATATGGGTCGCTCTGCCTGAGATGATATAGACTATTTCTATAAATTCGTGTTTGTGCAAAATACCCACATATTCCTTGAATTCGTCGGATAGCTGAATATAGACGCTTTCATTGTCGCGAAAAAAGTCCTCACGGGTGAAAACGGGTACGTTGTTTTCAAAAATTTTCGGTTCGTGCATAATTATCACCTGAATTCATTATAAAATGGAAAAAATCTTTTTGTCAACAAGTAAGATTAAATTTACTAATTTAAAGTTGTAATTACCTATTTGTTAAAATAAGTATATATATTAAAATAAAAGCAAAGGAGGATGATTTTATGAAAGTACAAAGCGTAACAGGGGATCTTTCAAGAGAAGAGCTTGGAGTAACAAGTCCCCATGAGCATGTATTTATTGACATTTCTGCGTTTTACACTCCCAGAGAAATAAAAGATTTTGACAATTCTGAAAATGTGAAGGTCGCTATCGAAAACCTTGGTGTTCTTAACCGTGACCCTTACGCACTTAAGGACAACCTTACAATGCTCGATTTTGAAACTCAGCAAAGAGAACTCAGCTACTTCAAAAAAGCAGGCGGTCAGACTATTGTTGATGCTACTACAAAGGGCATCGGCCGTGACCCGAAGGCGCTCAGAAAAATTTCTGAAAACACAGGCGTTAATATCATAGCTGGTGCAGGCTATTATGTGTATTCAACACACCCTGAAGAACTCAGCAAAATGACTCTTGAAGAAATTGCAGACACAATAGTAAAAGAGGTTGAGGTTGGTCTTGACGGAACAGACATAAAAGCGGGCATAATCGGTGAAATCGGTATAAGCGAAGTGTTTAACGATAACGAGCGTCGCGTTCTCCGTGCGGCGGGTATTGCGCAGAAGAAAACAGGCGTTGCAATCAACGTACATATTAACCCCTGGACAGAAAACGGTACAGAGGCGGCAGATATCCTTCTTTCGGAAGGTGTTAAGCCTGAGAAAATCTGTATTTCCCATATTGACGTTGAGGGTAAGATTGACTATATCCACGGACTCCTTGAAAAAGGCGTGTATGTTGAGTTTGACAACTTCGGTAAAGAATACTATGTTGACAAAGATGCACGCAACAGCGGTTACGGCCTTTTCATCAGCGACGTTGAAAGAATCCGTCTTCTGAAAAGACTTATCGAAGAAGGATACCGCGATCAGATTCTTTTAAGCTGTGACGTTTGTCTTAAGACACTTCTCAGGTCATACGGCGGTTGGGGATATGACCATCTACTCCGTAACCTTGTTCCCGTAATGCTTGAAGAGGGAATAAGTCAGGAAGATATAGATGCTATGTTAATTGATAATTCCGCAGATTTTCTTTGCGGAAAGGAATAATAAAAATGTAAAATTCGAAGTGCGAAACGAACATTTCGAATTTTACATTTCGAACTTATGAAAGGAAGACGACTAATGGAAAGAATAATGATTCCCAATGAAGAATTTAAATTAAGAATAAAGAAATTACAGGAGAAAATGAAAAAGGACAGTATTGAACTGTTCCTTGCTTACGGTAACGAGGCAGAGCCCCAGTATGTAAGATATCTTTCTGACTACTGGCCTTCATTCGAAACAGCAGGTGTACTTGTTGCGCAGACAGGCGAGCCGAAGCTCCTTATCGGACCCGAGAGCTTTACTTATGCAAGCGACCGCACAAGAATCCCCGAAGTAAGGCTTCTCAAGGCATTCCGTGAGTCTTCAGAACCTGAATATCCCGGAAAACCTCTTGATACCTTCAGAGGACTTTTCGAGGAAATGCTCGGTAAAGACATTCCAGAAAAAATCTATGTTGCAGGCTATCCCTTAATGACAATCGGTGTATATTCTGCGCTTAAAGAAGTATTCAAGGAAGAAAATATCGTAAGAGGAGACTATCTTCTTAACGACCTTCGTATGATTAAGACAGAAAATGAGCTTCGTTGTATGCGTAAGGCTGCAGAAATCACAAGAAAGACTTTTGACTATGTTCTTGAAAATATTCATCCCGGAATGACAGAAACACAGGTTGTGGGTGTTGCTCTGGGTAAAATGCACGAGCTTGGCGCTGAAAGAGAAAGCTATCCTCTTTGGGTGCTTACAGGTGATGGCAGTGATCAGGCAATCAGCCGTGCAAGACAGAAAAAAATCAAGCCCGGTGACTTTACATTTCTGCAGATTGGAGCACGTTATGAGGGTTATGCTTCTTCAATCGGTCGTCCTGTAATCTTCGGCAAAGCATCTGAAGATGAAAAGAAACTTATTGCCGCAGGCTATATAGGACAGAATACAGTATTTAACAACATCCGTGACGGACTTTGTGCAGGTGAGCTTGCACGTCTTTACGAAAAGAACATCACAGAGGCAGGCTACGGTGACTGGCTTCTTTACGGACCTTGCCACGGTAATGGCCTTATGGAGGGTGAAGCTCCCTGGGTTGAAAGTAATTCGGAATGGATTCTCAAAGAAAATATGACTTTCTGCTGTGATATTTTCCTCGGTAACGGAAAGTATAAGAAAGGTCTTCGCATGGAGGATGTTATCCGCGTTACGAAAGACGGTTGTGAAAATCTTACAAACTATCCGCAGAAAGTATTTGAAATTTAATCTGTCATAGTAGTGCAGCGGCATGCTTTGTTATATAACTAATATTCTGTCTACCCTTACATCATATTCATCGTGAGGGAGATTTTCCAGCAAAAGTTCTTTTTTGCAAACTCCGAGCTTGTAAGGAGTAATGTCTGAAAGAAATCTGTCATAGTAGCCTTTGCCGTAGCCAAGACGGTAGCCGTCTTTTGAAAATGCAATTGCAGGCACTATAACAAAATCAATTTCTTTTTTGGGAAACTCTATGGGATTTTTCGGCTCCGGAATTCCGAAATGTCCTTCAACAAGGTCTGAGACGTCATTCGTTCTGACGGCAATCATATTTCCTCTTGTATCGATACAATAAGGAACGGTTAGCACCTTTTCTTTTGCTATATCAGACAGAAGCTTAGTTGTATCAACTTCTCCCTTGGCGGAAACATAGCAAAAAACCGTTTTTGCCGCCTTGAATTCCGGTATTGACAAAAGGCTGTCATAACAGAGCGTAGCCTTAGGCAGAGATTTTCTTAAAGAAAGCAGTTCTCTTCGGAGAACTGCTTTTTCGCTACTCATAATACTGCCTCCGCAGCATTTCTGATAGAATCAATGGCATCTTTGTAGGATGGCTTGCCAAATACGGCGCTGCCTGCCACAAGTACATCAATTCCTGCCTTTGCTGCAAGAGGAGCGGTTTCGGGGTTAATACCGCCGTCAATTTCGATTATAATGTTCTTTCCGCCCTCAGCTTCTCTTATCTCTTTAGCCTTGGAAAGCACCTCTCCCATAAATTTCTGTCCGCCAAATCCGGGAACAACACTCATTATAAGCACAAGGTCGATTTTATCAAGGACCTTGAGAACTTTGTCAATAGGTGTGGCGGGATTAACGGATATGCCTACCTTTACACCAAGCGCATGAAGCTTATCTGCAAGAGATGCCATATCCTCTACACATTCTGCGTGGAATGTTATAAGCTCTGCTCCTGCTTCAATAAACTTGGGTGCGTATTTTTCGGGATCCGTTATCATCAGATGACAGTCAAAAAACAACTTTGAGTTTTTGCGGATAGACTTTACAACATCGGGTCCCATTGTAAGATTGGGAACAAAGTGCCCGTCCATAATGTCTATGTGTAACCAGTCTGCCCCTGATTGTTCGACAAGACGCACATCCTCTCTTAAATTGCCGAAATCTGCTGAAAGTATAGATGGTGCTATTTTAATCATTTTTTTAGTCCTTTCTCTGCCAGTCCTTTATATCTTTAAGTTTGTTAAAAAGTACAACATAGTTATCGTAGCGGCTCTGTGCAATAAGTCCTTCATCCACAGCTTCTGCAACTTTGCAACCGGGCTCTCCCACATGGTTGCAGGTGCGGAAGCGGCACTCACCGTGAAAACGGGAAATTTCAGGAAAATACTGCCATAGGTCATTTGAGTACAGCTCGTCTGCCTCAAGTCGTGAAAAGCCGGGAGTGTCAAATACAAAACCGCCGCATGCCTCCATAAGTTCCACATGGCGTGTGGTGTGTTTCCCACGCTCAATTTTGCTTACACTGCCAGTCTGCAGGTCAAGACCTGTAACGCGCTTTAAAAGACTTGATTTTCCTACTCCGGAAAGACCTGCAAAGGCTACGGTTTTTCCTTTAATAATATCTTTCAGTGCATCTGTACCTTCTCCTGTTTTTGCGCTTGCTATAATTGTTTTATAACCTGCTTTTGTGTAAATATCGCAAAAAGCCCTGGCGTCATCGGACGGCGCGAGGTCCGTTTTATTGATACATATAACCCCTTCTATACCTTTGCTTTCAGCAATGACGAGAAGCTTGTCAATCAGCGAAAAATCAGGGAGGGGAGACGCTATCGCAGACACCAGAACGAGGGTATCCACATTTGCAACCTCGGGACGGACGAGAGAATTTCTTCTCTCAAAAATTGAGTCAATACTGCCTGTGCCGTCGGGAGAAAGAGACAGCGTAATGCGGTCTCCCACAATGGGGGAAAGATCCTTTTTGCGGAATTTACCTCTGGCGTGACACTCAATAATACCATTCGAGGTACTTACATAGTAAAAACCGCTGATTCCCTTTAAAATTGTTCCGGTAAGTTCTTGTGAAATCAATATTTTACCTCTTTCGTTGTGATATATACTCCGTCATAATACACATCCAGACTGAGAGACTTATCGGTCTCTATCTGCACAGTGGCATTGCCGGAACCTGTGGAAAAATCTTTTTCATAGTAGATTTTTCCGTCGTGAACCAGTTTGATTCTGACAGTATCCTTATCTTTTGGAAGCCCAGAAAGCTTTATGCTGAAAGGCTTGACCTGTGCAGGAGGATTTTTATCCTCCTCGGCTTTATCTTCAGGATTTTCCTCAGATTCGTTTTTGCCGGTTGAATATTTAAGATTGATTTTTGAGCCAATGGGAACTCGTGAATCCGGGGAGATACTTTGGTAAGAAATCTGGTCAACAGGAAGTGCGCTTGAGTTATCTTCTTTTATTTCTCCTACCTCAAGACCCCTTTCGGTAAGAAGGATAATAGCTTTTTCCTTATCCATTTTAATTACGTTAGGTACAATCACGTTTTCTGTTTTTGCATAAACATAAAGAGTTACGGTTTCACCCTCTGCAAGAGTTGTTCCCTCTTTAGGATTTTGTTTATGGATTACGCCTTCTTTCCCTGCAGGCTCTGTTACGTCTTCTTTTACAACCTTTATGCCGAGCTCTTCGAGCTCTTCCTTTACTTTTTCATAATCTTTATCTGCGTAGTCCTCAAGAGTAAGAACAACGGGTCCCTTGCTGACTACAACAGCAATTGTTCTGTCGCGTTTAACATGATCTCCTCCATCCGGAGTCTGAGAAATGATAGTACCGGGTTCTTCGTCAGAGTAGTCCTTGCTCTTTATTTCAATTGAGAAAGTAACATCGTCTGTGGATGCGGCATCAGCGACATCAAGTGCCTCGTCATACTGCATACCGACAACATCGGGGATTTCAACCTCTTCTCCTGTACCTGTGAAGAAAATCCGGATAATAGGTCTTATTGCAAGGGTAAGAAGCATAAGTGACGCTGCAAGAAGGGAAAGTACAACAATCAGTGTCTTGGAAACGTTCTTTTTCTTCTTCTTTCTTAATGCCGGTTTTTTCTTTTGCGGCGAAACGCGGGGAGGACGGTTGGGAGAAACCTTTTCAGTAGTGGCCCCTTCTTCTCTCATGGCTGCATTAAGAAGTCCTACTTCAATATTAGGGTCCTGATAGACTGCAACAAGGTCCTGAAGAATTTCAGTAGCATTTTTATATCTGAGACGCTGTTCCTTTTTCATTGCTTTAAGAATGATGGCCTCAATTCCAAGAGGAAGGTCAGGATTGACATCAGTAGGAAGAACAGGCTCTTCGTGAAGGTGCTGCATCAGTACAGACACACTTTCTTCCGCATCAAACGGAAGCCTTCCGCAGAAAAGTTCATACATCACTATACCAAGTGAATAAATATCACTGCGGTGGTCTGTGTAGCCCCCACGCGCCTGTTCAGGAGAAAGATAGTGGGCGCTGCCAACAGCTATTGTGCTTTTATCGTTAACTGTCGTGGTATTATTGGCAGCTCTTGCAATACCAAAATCAGTTACCTTGAGCTTACCGTTTTCCGTAATAACAATGTTCTGAGGTTTGATGTCTCTGTGTACCACATATTTTGAATGAGCGTGCTCCAGAGCACGGCATATCTGCATGGAAAAGTTAATTGCCTCTCTTAAAGAAAGAGCACCTTTTTTGTCAATTATGTATTTTTTGAGAGTATCTCCCTCTAAAAATTCCATAACGATGTAGTGCATGCCGTCTTCTTCACCCACATCGTATATCTGAACTATATTTTGATGAGAAAGGCAGGCCGCAGCCTGAGATTCTACCTTGAAGCGTCTGATAAAATCCTCATTCTCTTTAAATTCTTCACGCAGGATTTTTACTGCAACAAATCTGTTGAGCATTCTGTCTTTTGCTTTATATACTACTGCCATGCCGCCAAGTCCTATGCGTTCAAGCAGTTCATATCTTGAGCCAAGTACTATATTTTCCATAATTACCCCCTTAGTTGAAGGCAAGCACAACAGAGATGTTGTCTGTGCCGCCTGATTCATTAGCTAAATCGATAAGCTTTTTTGCGCGCTCTTCGGGTTCTGCCTCTGATGTAACGATGTCTGCAATGACCATTTCGTCAACCATATTTGTCAGACCGTCACTGCACAAAAGGATAGCATCACCGGGCAAAAGGGGATGACAGATAATGTCGGGTTCAATATCCTTTGCTGTACCGATAGCCTTTGTTATTATGTTTTTCTGCGGATGGTGAAGTGCCTCTTCACGGGTAAGTTCACCGGAATCAATCATATATTCTACCAGTGAATGATCCTTTGTCAGCTTTGTAATCTCTTTTTGGGAAGAGATTTTGTATACACGGCTGTCACCGATATGGGCAATATACAGAGTACTGTCTTTGATAAGACAAACCTCAAGGGTAGAACCCATTCCGCTGTACTCATCGTCTGAATTACTGAGATTAAAAACAAGAGTGTTTGTTTTTGCTATAACTTTTTTCAGAAGTTTAGGGATTTCTGCAAGAGAGAGGTTTTTCATAACCTTGGGCGTGAATTGCTCAAGAACAGAAGAAACTGCCTTTGAACTTGCAACCTCACCGCAGTTTGCTCCGCCCATACCATCAGCAAGAAGCAAAACAGTGCAATCCCCGATAACTGCCGATGTGCAGAAATCTTCGTTATTAAAACGGGATTTACCTTTGTCGGTTAAAGAAATAATCTGCAATATTACCACCTCCTTGTAAATTTTAAAGTTCGTTGTTGCGGAGCTGTCCGCAGGATGCATTTATATCCGCCCCGAGCTCGCGTCTCACGGTGGCATTTATGCCGAGCCGAGTGAGATATGCGTGAAAGTCACGGGTTTCTTTTTCATTTGTGCGTATGTTGTTGCGCTCTGTAACAGGGTTTACAGGAATGAGATTTACATGACAGTTTCGCTTACCCAGAAGTTTTGCCAGAGCCGCTGCCTCTTCATAAGAAGCATTTTTTCCTTTAACAAGAGCATACTCAAAAGTTATTCGTCTGTGCGTTTTTTCAAAATAATAGTCGCACGACTTTAATAGAGCGTCAAGGGAATATGCTTTTGCAACAGGCATCAGGTCGCGCCGTACACTGTCTGTCGGTGCGTGGAGTGATATTGCCAGATTTATGGCAAGCTCTTCATCGGCAAGCTTGTAAATCTTGTCTGCAAGCCCGCAGGTGGAAAGAGTTATGTGCCTGAGCCCTATATTACAACCGTCAACATCGTTTATATTCTTAATAAAAGTCATTACATTGTCATAGTTGTCAAGTGGTTCTCCAATACCCATAATAACTATATTTGAAATTTTTTCGCCAAGGTCTTTTTGCGCTCTCAGTATCTGACCTTCAATTTCAAAGGGAGACAGATTACGGCTGAGTCCGTGAAGAGTGGATGCACAGAAACTGCACCCCATACGGCAACCGACCTGGCTTGATATACATATGCTTTTGCCGTGGTGATAGTCCATGACAACGGATTCTATAATATTACCGTCAGACAGGCTGAAAAGGTATTTAACAGTCCCGTCAAGCTTTGAAACAAGCTTTTTGTAAACCTTGGGGAGAAATATCTCAAACTCATCCGAGAGACTTTCCCGAAGTGGCGCAGGAATATTCGTCATTTCGTCTGCAGACTCACAACCTCCGTGAATCCACTTATAAATCTGACCTGCACGAAATGCGGGAAGTCCCTTTTCTTTTATGTAATTTTTAAGTTCGTCTTTCGTAAGGTCACCAAGATTCAAGAAAATTACTTCCTTTCAAATGCCGCATAAAAGAAACCGTCTGTATCATCTTTATCCGGAAGAAGTTGTCTTCCGAAAGGTTTTTCAAACTCTTTTTTCAGAGAAAAATCTTTGTATGTATCAAGGAGATACTTTACATTGTCCTCATTTTCTTTTTTATTTATTGTACAGGTAGAATAGACCAGTATTCCGCCTTTTTTTACATATTTAACTGCGCAGTCTATAATGAGACGCTGAGTTTTTACAAGAGCTTCGTTATCTTCCTCTGTTTTTGTCCATTTAATGTCCGGTTTGCGCCTGAGAACGCCCAGACCTGAGCAGGGAACATCACAAAGGACTCTGTCAAATCTGTTTACGAAATCCTCATATAAAACAGTTGCATCGTTTAATCTTACTTCTGCGTTTTCTACACCAAGCCTTTCAAGATTAGCCCTGATAAGCTCAAGCTTATGGGGATGTATGTCGCAGGATACAACACTTCCGGAATTTTCAAGAAGCTGTGCAATAAAGGCGGTTTTGCCGCCCGGCGCTGCGCATAAATCGAGTACCGACATATTTTTTCTGACATCAAGAGCCATAACAGCTTTCTGGGATGCACCGTCCTGAACGGCTATATCACCGTTTTTAAAAGCATCAGTATATTCGACACTGCCTGCCCCTTTGTATATATATGAAAAAGGGGAGTGAGAGCTTTTTTCAAACATATCGGGAAGCACAGATGCTTTCAGTGTATTAAGTCTTACGACAACAGGAGGCTCTGTATTCATCCCGGAGAAAAGCTTTTCCGTATAACCTTCTCCTATCCACTTTTTGCAAAGCCACAACGGGAAAGAATACTTAATACTCATATATTCCGGTGAAGAGGTATCCTCCGGAAGAAAATCACCGCTTTTTGCTGCATTTCTCAAAAGAGCGTTCACAAGCCCTGCAGAGGATGAGTGACCGTAGCGTCTTGCAAGACGCACGCACTCGTTAACCGTTGCCGGATGTGGAATACGGTCAAGGAATTTTATGCTGAAAATACCTATTCTCAGAATATTGTGTATCCACACCGAAAGCTTTTTAAGCTTTACCGAAGAAAGGTGTGCTATGATATTGTCAATATACAGTCTGTTTTTCGTAACACCGAAAGCAAGCGTTGTACAAAGTGCCTTGTCGCGATCATCCATATCGGATGCGGAAAGCATATCACGAAGAACTATATTGAGATATGCTCCGTCTCTATCAACAGAAACCAGTGCCTTAAGTGCCGCCTCACGCGGCTTAGAGAGACTACTCATCAGTCATCATTCCTTCTGCCGGAAACCAGCATCGCAAGTCTTAAAAGGTTTGCAACGGAAACTGCCGCTGCCGCAACATAGGTCATAGCTGCTGCGCCGAGCACTTTTTTAACGGCAGGGACCTCATCCGATTCAAGATACATATCATTTGCTAGAATTTTTACGGCACGACCTGATGCGTTAAACTCAACAGGGAGTGTCACAATCTGGAAAAGCACAGCTGCAGAAAAAAGCCAGATACCGATTTCAGCAAGGGGGAGAGTCTGTGCAAAGATAAGTCCGGCAAGAACAAGGTAAGGGCCTATCATAGAACCGATATTAGCAACGGGAACAAGAACATTGCGGAGCTTTATCGGAAAATATCCGACAGCGTGCTGTACTGCGTGCCCTGCTTCATGTGCTGCAACGCCAACTGCTGCAACGGAAGTGGATGTTCTTACTGACTCAGACAACCTGATAACCTTTGCTCTGGGGTCATAGTGGTCTGTAAGATTACCCGCAACGCCCTCTATACGGATGTCATAAAGTCCGTTTGAGTCAAGAATTTTTCTTGCCGCCTGCTCTGCAGTGATATTGCGGGCAGTCAGCTTCTTTGAATATTTTTTGAATGTAGAATTAACTCTCAATGATGCAATCATAGAAAGGATTGCCATTATAATTACAAGAAAGTAACCGGGGTCTGCATAATACCCGTAAAAATACATAATTTATTCGTCCTTTCCAAAAATAAAGCCCTTTTCAATTTTATGTCCGCGAAGATAGTCAGAAACCTTCATCATTTTTTTGCCTTCGGGCTTCAGTTCTTTAATAAGAACAGCACCGTCACCGCAGGCAACAATAATTCCGTCATCATCTGCTGAAAGTACCTCTCCGGGTTTGCCGCTACCTGATGCTTTGTAAACAAAATCAACAACAAATCGTTTTGTACCTATAAAACTGAACGCCTTTGGCCAGGGATTAAGTCCCCTTACTTTGTTATATACTGCATCAGCGGAATTATTCCAATTTATTTCACCCTCTGCTTTTGAAAGCTGCGATGCATAAGATGAGAGACTGTCATCCTGCTTTTCCGGAGAAAGAGTACCCTCTTTAAGTGCATCGAGTGTTTCAAGAAGTACCTCACCGCCTAAAATTGCAAGAGCATCGTGATATTCTCCCGCAGTTGTTTCTTCTCCGATGGGAAGCTCTCTTTTAATGAGCATATCTCCCGTATCAAGTCCCTTTTCCATGTACATACTTGTAACACCGCTTATTTTTTTGCCGTCCATTACAGCGCGCTGGATAGGTGCCGCCCCTCGATACTCGGGAAGAAGCGAGCCGTGGATGTTTATGCACCCGTACCTGGGATAGTTAAGAACATACTCAGGAAGAATTTTTCCGTATGCTACAACAATGATAATATCGGGATTAAGCTCTTTAAGAATATCTGCTATGCTGTTATCCTTAAGTGTTTCAGGCTGAAATACGGGGATGTTTTTTTCAAGGGCATACACCTTAACTTCAGGCATAGCCATTTCATAACCTCTGCCTTTGGGCTTGTCAGGCTGGGTGATTACACCGACTACTTCGCGGCTGTCTTCAACAAGTGCTTGGAGAGACTTTTCCGCAAATTCGGGAGTACCCATGAAAAGAATACGCATCAGTCAACATCCTCCTGGTCAGGGTCTATAAAACGGATAACCTTATCTACATAAAGTTTGCCGTCAAGATGGTCACACTCGTGGCAGATGCAACGAGCATACAGTTGCTCTCCGGTAAATTCAAACTCATTACCGTCGCGGTCAAAAGCTCTGACGGTAGCTTTGGTGGGGCGTGCAACTTCGCCTGCCTTTCCGGGAACGCTGAGACAACCCTCAATATCTGTATAACTGCCCTCTGTATGAGTTATAACGGGGTTAACGAGCTCAATTATTCCTTCTTCCTCGCCAAGGTCAATAACTACAACCCTTCTCAGAATACCCACCTGAGGCGCAGCAAGGCCTACACCGTTTGATTCGATGAGAGTGTCGCGCATATCGTCAAGCAGAGTGTGGAGCTTCTTATCAAAAAACTCCACCTCGCGACATTTTTTTGTAAGGCAGGGGTCACCTATTTCTCTTATTTTTCGTAAAGCCATATAAAATATACCTCGCTTAAGTCATTGAAAGCGGATTTATATCAACAGTTATTGATAAATCGCTTTTTATTTTCATTTTGTTTTCGTGAACTATATCACGGAGTGATTTTATAAGAAGGTCATCTGCACTGCACTTGAACCATATTCTGTAGCGGTACCTGTTCTGCAGCTTTTTTAAGGGTGCAGGTGATGGTCCGAAGAATGTACAGTCGCCATAGGTGCGGAGAGCGACCTTTATTTCCATTGCTGTTTTCTGAGCCGCTTTTTCCGCCACTTCCATATCTGAAGACGATACTGTAACAGTAATAATATCGCAAAAAGGCGGGTAGCAAAAGGCTCGTCTGTACTCAATCTCTTCCGCATAAAAAGACTTGTAGTCCTGCTCTGCAGCAAGGATAAGGGTTCTGTTATCAGGCTCATAGGTCTGGATAACGGCACGACCCGGCTTATCGCCTCTGCCTGCTCTGCCGCAGACCTGAGTAATCAGATTGAAAGTTCTTTCCTGGGCACGGAAATCGTCCACATTAAGTGATGCATCTGCCGAAAGAACTCCCACCAGAGTTACATTTTCAAAATCAAGCCCTTTACTGACCATCTGCGTGCCAAGAAGAATATCGGCCTTTTCTTCAGAAAATTTATCCAGAATTTTTTCATGCCCGCGTTTCCCGCTTGTTGTATCGGCATCCATACGGATAGTTTTTGCATCGGGAAAAATTTCCTCAATTTGCTCCTGGGCCTTCTGAGTTCCTTTGCCAAAGTCACGCACACGGGTGCTGCCGCATTGTGGGCAGACGGACGGAATACCCTCTCTGTGACCGCAGTAATGGCAGGTGAGAGAACTTGTATTTTTATGATAAGTAAGTGATACGCTGCAAGACGGACAGGTAAATACCATTCCGCAATCCCTGCACGAAACAAAGGTTGAGTAGCCACGTCTGTTAAGGAGCAGTATCGACTGCTCTTTGTTTTTAATATTTTCGTTAAGCTCACAGGCAAGAAGCCTTGACAGAACTGTTTTGTTACCGTCTCTGAGTTCCTTGCGCATATCTGCAATATAAACTTCGGGAAGAGGTTTTTTATTGAATCTTTCACCAAGCTCAATAAGTGAGTATTGTCCGTTCTTTGCTTTATAGTAGCTCTCTACAGACGGAGTAGCAGAACCAAGAATAAGCGGACAGTTGTGTTTCTTTGCGATGAATTCCGCTATATCCCGCGCGTGGTAACGTGGAGAAGATTCGGATTTATAGGACTGCTCATGCTCCTCATCAATAATAACGGCACCAAGATTTTCAACGGGGGCAAAAATGGCACTGCGGGCACCTATTATGATGCCGGCATCCCTGTTTTTTATTCTCTGCCATTCATCAAGCCGTTCACCAAGGGAGAGCGCACTGTGGATTACTGCAACCTTATCTCCGAAACGGCGGAAAAATCTGTCCGTAATCTGCGGAGTCAAAGAAATTTCCGGAACAAGTATTATAACTTGTTTTCCCTGCTTCAGGGCGTCAGAGGCTATTGACATATAAACTTCTGTCTTGCCACTCCCGGTAACTCCGTGGATAAGATATGTTCCTACATTGCCGTTTTTTATTATGTTTACGGCATTTATTTGCGCATCTGAAAGGCAAAGCTCAGAAACCTTACCGGATTCTTTTCCGTCAAGCGGATTGCGAAGAATCTGCACCTGGCGAAAACCTACAAGGTTTTTGACATAAAGAGCTTCTACACTGTTCCTTGATGCACCCGTATAGGAAATGATATCGGGAACACTTGTCTCTCCGAGGTCACTGAGAGCTCTGAGGACATCTGCTTGTTTCGGAGCGGATTTATCAAGCTTCTGAATATGAAAGTCAATATCACCCTCACCACAATAGTAAGCAAGACGTACGGTTTTTTCTTTAGCTCGTCTTTTATCGCGGAAGCTTTTTTCGGCAATTCCTTTGCCGATAAGTGCATTAACGCTGGCTCTTGCATTTTTGCCGAGAACGTTTTTTATCTGCAGCATTTCGCAGGAGCCGTCGTTTTCTTCAAGAAGTCTTATAAGCTGCTGTTGATACAGAGATGTCAGAGATTGTGTTTTTTCAAAATATTTGTGAGTGAGCGAAACCCACTCTTCGAACTTAATATCCGTACCCGGAGGTAGCATCAGTGACGCTGCTTCAGAAAAAGTGCAGAAGTAACGCTCGCGCATAAAAAAGCAGAGCTCAATTGCACTTTTTGTAAGTACAGGAAATTTATCTGTAACATTGCGTACAGATTTCAGACCGGAAAAACTACTCTCGTCTTTCAGTGAAACTACATAAGCTTCTTTGGGAGAATTACCCATGCCGAAAGGGACCTTTACTCTTGTACCCAGACAGATTTTATCCTCAATATCCTCGGGGACGAGGTAATCAAAGGGTTTGTCAGTATTCAGGTTGTTTGTCTTAATATAAACCTGAGCAATCATAATCAGTCAACAGCTTCTTCTTTTGCTGCTTCAAATTCTGCAACAGCATCGGAAAATCTTTCCTCTGCGCTGCCTTTTGCACATTTGATTTTGCCGTTTGCAATTTCACTTATTGCATGAGAAACAGCTTTGTCATTATTGGCACTTGCCGCAAGCTGGCGAGCTCTCTTGGCTGTGAGAATAACAAGTGAATAGCGGGAATCAAGTCCCTCCATAAGTTTTCCGATTTCGGGGTATAACATATTATCAAACCTTTCTTTATAATTAATTTTTATAAGCATTCATAATAAAATCATATTTTCTTTCGATACGGCATTTTTCCGCAACGGTTATGGCTTCAAGATGGCTTACGGCATTTTCAACAGTGTCATTTATGAGCACATAGTTGTATTTTTCCGTATAGCGGAGCTCTTCTTTAGCCCTTTTAAGTCTTGAAAGAATAACTTCCTCTGTTTCTGTTCCTCTTTTGCGGAGTCTGTCTTCAAGCTCTTGTTCTGTGGGAGGAGAAACGAAAATCAGGACAGCCTCAGGATAATGTGACCTGACTTGCATAGCTCCCTGAACTTCTATTTCAAGAATAACATCTCTTCCGCTTTCTATCATTTCCATAACGGCATCCTTAGGAGTGCCGTAGTAATTGTCGCAGAAAACAGCATGCTCCAAAAATCCGTCGTTGCTGATTTTTGTGCGGAAGTCATCTTGCGACATAAAATAGTAATTCACCCCTTCAACCTCTCCGGGACGGGGAGCTCTTGTTGTAGCAGATACCGACAGAGCACATTCGGGATGCTTTTCAATGTAAGACTTGCAAACCGTTCCCTTGCCGGCACCGGAAGGCCCGGAAATTACAAGCAGTAAACCTTTGTCATTCATCTGTATCAATCCTTTCGTCGTAGGAATCACCCTTGCCTGCCTGTCGCCCTGCAATGATTTCAGGGGGAAGAGCTGACAGTATAACATGCTCGCTGTCTGTTACGATAACGCTTTTTGTTTTTCTGCCGTAGGTGGCATCAATGAGCATTCCTTTTTCTCTTGCTTCCTGTGAAAGCCTTTTTACGGGGGCACTTTCAGGAAGAACTATGCTGACAATTCTTATGTCAGACACAAGGTTTCCAAAACCGATATTTATCAGTTTCATAGTATCATATCCTTTTTGTGTAGGCGATTAAAAAACAATGAGCGAAGACTCAGCTTTCTCATTCGATGTTCTGAATCTGTTCTCTTAATTTTTCTATTTCTGCTTTTACATCAATAACAATTCTTGCAACATCAAGGTCGTTGGATTTCGAACCTATTGTATTGATTTCGCGGTTCATTTCCTGAATAAGAAAATCAATTTTTCTTCCGACACTGCCACCCTCGTCAAGCATATTTGTAAACTGAGAGATATGGCTTCTGAGTCTTACTGTTTCCTCGTTGACATTTACTTTGTCTGAGAAAATTGCAACCTCTGTAAGAAGTCGCGATTCATCATAAGTTGCGCTTCCGAGAATATCGCGCATTCTTTCTTCGATGCGGGCACGGTATTCTTCAACAATGAGAGGAGAGCGCTTTTCAACTTCGCCTGTGGCGTTGTCAATAAACGCAAGGTGCTCTTTAAGGTCGTGAACGAGCTTCTCACCCTCAGCAATACGCATTTCGTCAAATCCGTCAAGAGCACCCTCAAGGGCACAAAGAACAGTTTTTGTTATAAGTTCTGTGTCATCGGGAGCTTTTTCAACAGTGAAAACATCCTGAATTCTGAGAAATGTTTCAGCGTTGGCGTTTGTCTGGATTTCAAGATATCCTGCAAGGTCGCGGAGTGCGTCGAGATACGCTTTTGCAAGAGGCTTGTTAACTGTAACAACTGCATCTGCCTCTCCCGTGTTTTCCACATTTACATATATATCCACCTTTCCGCGGTTTATTCTCTCGGCCGCTTTTTTGCGGATGGGATCCTCTAAAAATGTGTAAACCCTCGGAAGCTTTATCGAAAAGTCGCTGTAGCGTGAGTTGACTGCTTTGATTTCGACTGTGAAAATTTTTCCACCGTCTTCTGCAGTGCCCATACCGTAGCCTGTCATACTCTTTATCATAGCAAATACTCCATTCTCTGCAGTATGCAG
The DNA here is from genome assembly GCA_045604905.1 of Clostridia bacterium. Lineage (GTDB taxonomy): Bacteria > Bacillota > Clostridia > UMGS1883 > UMGS1883 > UMGS1883. Next base: position 46,250 of record JAZUOX010000038.1, on the reverse strand, counting down.
AATTTTGTTAAAGGGTATAAAAACCCATAATTATTTTACATTATATCACAAGTTTCCCTTCATAGTCAACCTTTTGGTAAAACTTATTATAAGTATGTATTTTATTTATATATAGAAAAAGAATCCCCGTCCGGTGGAGGGAATTCTTTAACTTCATTTTTTTGATTAAGAGAGTGATGTGGGTGCAGGCTCAGCCTGCTTTGTAAGTTTTTCCTCTTCTTCCTTTTCAAGCTCTCTGTACGCAACCTTGCCCACAAGGGTTTTCGGAAGACTGTCGCGGTACTCGTATTCTTTAGGAAGAGCATATTTCGCAATGTTTTTTTTGCAAAGTTCTTTTATGGATTCCTGAATTTCCTCTGTGGGGGTATATCCGGGCTTAAGAACGATAAACGCCTTTACTCTTTGCATTTTGTAGCTATCTCTCACCCCGATTACAGTGCTGGACATAACCGCTTCATGTGAGTCAATAACATTTTCAATCTGTGACGGATAAACATTGTAGCCGCTTGTGATAATCATTCTTTTCTGTCTTTGCACAAAGTATACGAATCCGTCTTCGTCCATATATCCTATATCGCCTGTATGCAGATACACCTTTCCGTCACTGTGCTTTTTTAGAGTCTGCGAGGTTTCTTCGGGATTATTTATGTATTTCTGCATAAGCGTAGGTCCCGAAATACAGATTTCGCCAAGTTCTTTAGCAGGAGCTTCGTCAAGAGTATCGGGGATAACAATCTTATAAAAAGTGTCAGGAAAGGGAATACCTATACTTCCCTCGCGATAGTATTCGGGAGGGGTAAGACAGCTTGCCGTAACACATTCTGTTGTACCGTAGCCTTCTCTGACCTGTATTGTTGCACCACGGTCTCTGAGAAATTTATCTATCTTCTTTTTGAGCTCTATGGAAAGTGTGTCACCACCACTGAAAAGACCTCTGAGACTTGAAAGGTCAGTTTCCTTCATTTTTTCGTTGCGCATCATAGCTTCAAACAACGTGGGAACGCCTGCCATATAATTAGGTTTATGTTTTTTGAAAAGTCTCGGAAACTCTGCCACATTAAGCCTTGGAACGAGAACGCATTTTGCACCGAAACAAAGCATTGTATGAATGCCTATACCTAGCCCGAAACCATGGAATACAGGCATTACGGAAAGCATAGTACCTCCTGCACTGAGACATTGTCCTGCCGCTTCTGTCTGCATTGCAAGAGCGTTGAAGTTAAGATTTGTGAGCAGAATTCCCTTTGAAGTACCGGTTGTTCCGCCGCTGAAAAGTATTGCTGCAGCATCGCTTCCTGTATTTTTAACGGGAACAGTGTTTGTTTTTAAGCCACTTTTAATGAAATCGTGCCAGGATATAACCCACGGGTCGTCTTTGACTTTGGGCTCCTTGCCGATAAAATTATATACAAAACCCTTAACCGTCGGGAGAGCCTCTTTAATTTTTGCAACGATAACTTTTTCAAGAGAACACTCGTCCTTGAGAACACTGAATTTGTCGTAGAACTGACTCAGCGTAATTGCGATGCGGCTCTTACTTTCTTTAAGATAGAAAAGTATCTCTTTTTCAGCAGAAAGAGGATGTACCATGCTGGCAACTGCACCGATTTTATTAAGTGCATAAAACATAATAACTGCCTGAGGAACATTTGGAAGACAAATCGTAACGGCATCTCCCTTTTTAATTCCGTAGCCCGAAAGTGCGTTGGCACAGACTTCAATTTCTTTCATAAATTCTGAGTAACTTACAGAACGGCCCATAAAGTCGTAAGCAATAAAATCACCGTATTTTTCAGAGGTGCGCTTTACCATTTCATACATTGAAATGTCAGGATATGTAAGTGAGTGGGGAATATCTCCGTAGTATTTAAACCATTTAGCTTCAGAACTCAAATTCAATCTCCTCCCCTAAAGTTTTGTCAAGGATGTGCGGGTTTTTAAATAAATATTTTATAAGCTTGAGAGATCTTGCAAAATAAAAACCGTCTGCAATTCTTTCGTCAAGAGTTACTCCGATATTCATAATATCGCGTGCTTCCTGTTCTCCGTCATCATTAAGCATAATTTCTTTGTGAACTTCTCCGATTGTTATCACGATGCCGTTTGTGCCGAAGTTGTTGAGATGATGATATACGGCGTCGCACTTTATACTGCCAAGATTTGAAAGCATTACACTGCAGTAGTTAGGGTCAACACTGCTGAAGGATTTCGGCATAAGTCCGTGATTATCTGCATAACGCATGAATGCCATAAAAATATGCATAATCGGTTTGGGGAGCTTTTTGACAATGTTCAGTATGTCGTCCACGCTCTGCCCCTTGTCTTCGCGCTTTGCTTTTTTAATCTGAGGGGAAAGTCTGTCCGTTATGGCACAGAGATTTTCCTCGTCCTCGGGGGTGTAAATAACCAGCGACTCTTCGGCATGGTCAAGAAATCTCTTCTTGATAGTAAAACCCATGGAAATTTTATGACGCATATAGTAGCGTTTGCCTGAAATATAACGGTTAAGCAGAGGACGCATCCTCAGAGTTCTGGCAACTGCAGCAATTACACAGTGAAAAACCGTTACCTTGCGCTCTCCCGATGCGTTTTTCTCTTTAATGTAACGCATAAGTTCTGTCACATCAATTTTTTCGTTGATATAAACCTCGGCATCTGTCCTTTTGGGCATCAGATATGCCATATAAAAATGCATTCCGTCTATGTCGCGGATGCGGTAAGCATCGTATCTGTCTCCAAGTCTTCGCATAGTACACCTCTTTACATCAAACTACAATATATAGTATGATAACACATATTCTCCGAATAATCAACAGTAAATTTCTGAAACATACAAAATATGGAAAAAATAAATATCTTGCAATTAACAGAAAGTCGTACTACAATGTATATAAGGAGATGATTTGATATGAAAAAAATACTTGCATTATTATTGGTTTTAGCAGTAGTCTTTGTATCAGGATGCTCAAAGCAGACTGAAGAACCGGCAACTGAGTCAAATGAAGCAAAAACGGAAAATGCAGAAACCGAAAAAGCAAAAGACGGAGAAACTTCAGAACCGGCTGAAGAAAAAAAGGAACCTGTAAAAACAGAGCATATTAAAGAGGCGGAAGATATAAAAACAGGAGATGAGCTTACGGCTCTTATAGAGGAAATTAACGATGAGAATACCTCTGCCGAAAGAAAAGCGGAGCTTCTTGAAGTAGTGGGAGAATTTCTCGGAGGTATGGAAGGTCAGAGTGTAGAACTTCCCAAGGAATAACAAAAAGGATGTTGAAAAATTAGTTTTCAACATCCTTTTTTATTATAGCAAGGAAAGCTCCGGCACAAAATCAGCGTGCTATTTCGGGGAGATACTCTATCGCATTCATAAGCTCATGAAGCTTATTTGCTTTTCTGACTGTCTTAAGGATTTTTGTTTCCTCAGGGAAGTTCTCCATCATAAAAAGCCACACTTCCTTAAGCTTGTGAAGGGTATATACAGGGGTATCAAGATGATTGTTGTAGCTTTCTGCCAAAACTTTTGAAAAGGTAATAAGTTCCTGCGTGGTGAGCTTCTTTCCGCCGCGTATTTCCCTGAATATAGCAGGGTTACGGATTGCGCCCCTGCCAATCATCACGCTGTTAATTTCAGGAAACAAATTAAAAATTCCACTGATATCATCGGTTGTTCTGATATCACCGTTATAGCAAAGAGGCATTGAAGCCATTTTGTATGCTTTTTCAAACGATTCGCGATGCAGCGCCCCTTTGTAAAAATCTGCCCTTGTGCGCGGATGAATAACAAGAAGCGAAATCGGGTAGCGGTTGTATATTTTCATAAGTTCATTAAATTCATCAGGGGAAGAAAAACCGATTCTTGTTTTTACTGTGATTTCAATATCGGATTTTTTGAAAATTTCTCCGAAGAATTCATCAAGCGCAGCCGGATTTTTGAGGAAACCCGACCCTCTGCCTTTCCCCGTAACAGTTCCGGACGGACAGCCGAGGTTTATGTTTATTTCATTATGACCATATTCTTTGATTTTATCGCAGAATCTTAAAAATGAACCGGAGTTGTTTGTAAGTACCTGAAGTTTCAGATTCACTCCACAGTTGTTTTCCGGCAGTATATCCCGAAAACCTTTCCGCCCGATTTTTTCGTTGTCGCTGGGAGTTATAAAAGGTGCGTAGTAGGCATCACATCCACCGAACAAATCATTGTGGATATTTCTGTACATATATGTAGTTATGCCCTCAAGCGGGGCAAAGTAAAGCTTTTTGTCCATAGCGATAATTCCCGTTTCTGCCGTCTTCTGTACATTGTGAAGACGTGCTTATTAAAATAACTGTCGTCATCATATCACATTTTTTTGGGAATCTCAACATATTTTTCTCTGTTACAATCTTGTAAAAATGACTTTTCTGTGTTAGAATAACCTAAAGTAGTTTGCCTGCGGATTATAAAATCTCTGCCGCTACACCACATGGCAGCAAATATAGCAGATAAGCCGTAGTCATTTCTGAGTATAAGCGAAACTATTGAAACGGCAAAAAAGGGTAGTAGTTTTTTTGGCGTAAAAAAAGCTGTCAAAAGTGCCGCAGACGGAATTAAAAACCTTATTCCCAAAGCTGTCTGTCCTGCAGTAAGGTCTTTTACTATGCTACAGGCGAGGATTGCCATCGGGATTTCCCAAAGTGTTGGTTTACCGATTCCTTTAAAAAGAAAAAGAAAATAGACGGCGGAAAATCCGCACCATAGTTTTGTGAAACCGAAAACAGCACAAACGGGCAAGGTCAGTAAAACATATAAAGCTTTTTTCATAAAGCACCATCCTTTTATAATATATATACCCCAATCGGGAGGTTTTTATTTTGCACGAAACAAAAAAAGAAACCGAAAGAGTAATTCTTTGCGGTGTCCACACGGGAAAACTTAATACGCTTGAAGATACAACGGAAGAGTCAATGTCAGAACTTTATGAACTTACGCTCACTGCGCAGGCAGAAGTCGTAGGGGAGATAATCCAGAACAAGGACCATCCCGAAACGTCTACTTATTTCGGAGAGGGGAAGATTGAAGAGCTGAGATTGGCAGCAAAAGAACTTGAAGCAACGCTGCTTATTTTCGATGATGAACTTACGGGAAGTCAGATCCGGAATATAGAAAATTATACCGGTGTGCGTACCATTGACAGAAGTACGCTTATCCTTGATATATTTGCCCAAAGGGCGATTTCAAAGGAAGGTAAAATTCAGGTTGAGCTGGCGCAGCTCCGTTACAGCCTTCCGAGACTTTCCGGTATGGGTGCGGCAATGTCAAGGCTGGGCGCAGGTATCGGCACCAGAGGTCCCGGTGAAACCAAGCTTGAAACAGACCGCCGTCATATACACAGAAGAATACATTCGCTTGAAGAAGAACTTCGGGAAATACAGGCTCACAGAGACCTGCAGAGAAATCGCAGAGAAAAGGATAATGTGGTTGTTGCTGCGCTTGTGGGTTACACAAATGCAGGAAAAAGCACAATTCTTAACCGTCTGACAGATTCAGAAGTACTTGCAGAAAATATGCTTTTTGCAACTCTTGATCCTACTGTAAGAAAGCTTCCGCTTCCCGATGACCGTAACGCAGTTATTGTGGATACCGTAGGATTCATACGAAAGCTTCCGCACCATCTTATCGAAGCTTTTAAATCCACGCTTGACGAAGCAGTACTTGCAGATGTGCTTGTGCACGTAATAGACTCATCAAATCCTGAAATGCACAGTCAGATGAGAGTTGTTGATGATCTTATACAGAGTCTGGGATGTCGTGCACAAAGGATTATTGCAGTATTTAACAAGTGTGACGTTGCTCCGCCACTTTCTCCGCGGCCTGAGGGCAACTACACAGACTTTGTGTCTGTCAGTGCAAAAAGCGGAGAGGGTATGGATGAGCTGACGGAACTTCTGCACGATGCACTTCCCGGGAAAAAAGTGCAGATTGAAGTGCTTATACCATACTCTGACAGTAAAACGGCTGCGCTTTTGCACGAGGACGAGGTGATTCTTGAAGAAAGCTACGAAGCAGAGGGTACAAAAATGGTGCTTCTGGCGGATGAGGCGCTTTATGCCAGACTCCGTAATTATATAGTTTGAAAGGACTACAAAAATGCAGAATTACAGAACGGTGCAGAATGATGCATCGGATGAGATGATAGAAAAAAAGAGCCGCTTTATCGGATACTGCCGTCCTGTAAAAACTCAGGACGAGGCAATAGATTTTATAAATGAAATACGCGCACTGCACCGTCAGGCAACGCATAATGTGTATGCATATATACTGCGTGAAGATAATATTATGCGTTACAGCGACGACGGAGAGCCTGCAGGAACGGCAGGCGTGCCGGTTCTGGAGGTGCTCAAAAAAGAGAATCTGACGGATATATGCGTTGTAGTAACCCGCTATTTCGGCGGTGTGTTGCTGGGAGCGGGCGGTCTTGTCCGTGCATACGGCAAGGCAGCAAAATTAGGTGTTGACGCAGCAGTCAGAATTGAAAAATTATACTGCAGTATGTATCTTGTAAAATGTGACTATTCCACCTATGGAAAGGTAGAATATGCCGTAAACACTGAGGGGTATATTCTCAAGGACAGCGCGTTTGAAAACGACGTGGTTCTCACAATCGGGGTACAACACGGAGAAGAAGATAAATTTATAAAATCCATTCAGGATATTTCAAACGGAACGGCACAAATAACAGAGCTTGAGGGTGAATATATAACAAAAATACTGTAAGCAGGTACGCTTACAGTATTTTTGTTATGCTTATTAAGTTTAGTTTTCTGCAAAAATTACGGTTACATCAGGATGTAACTGGAGAATTGATGCCGGTACCATGGGGTCAACCGGACCGTTAAAGGCTTTTTCAAGAATGGCTTTCTTATTCTGTCCGTTTGCTATAAGAAGAATCTTCTTTGCCTGCATAATTGACTTCATCCCCATGGTGATTGCCTGACGGGGAACATCATCCTTAGATGCAAAGAAACGAGCATTAGCTTCAATAGTGGACTCGTCAAGCTTTACGGGATGAGTTTCAGCAGTGAATACGCTATCAGGCTCATTGAAGCCGATATGTCCGTCAAGACCAATTCCGAGAAGCTGAAGGTCAATTCCGCCAAGTGATTCTATAAGCTTGTCGTACTCCTCGCCTTCTTTTACAAGGTCATCTGCGATGCCGCTGGGAACAAAAGTCTTATCTTTTACGATGTTAACCTTTGAGAAAAGGTTTGTATCCATAAAATACCTGTAGCTTTGGTCATGAGTGCCATCAAGACCTGCATATTCGTCAAGGTTAACAGATGTAACTTTTGAAAAATCCAGTTCTCCTGCGTCACACATTTTTGCAAGGTTTGCATATGTACCGAGAGGTGATGAGCCTGTTGCAAGACCAAGTACGCAGTCAGGTTTCATAATAACCTGAGCCGCAATAATGCCTGCAGCTTTTTTGCTGAGCTCTTCATAGCTTTCTACTTTGATAAAATTCATAAAAAATCTCTCCTAACTTCTTTTGACTATATTGTCTGCACTTTTGACAATAAGCCCTTCTCCGAACACACCGCGGAGAGTTGTCATCGGATAAACAGATGTGTTTTTTCCGACAATCGTTCCGGGATTCAGTACGCATCCACAGCCCACATCTGCACCATCGGCAAGGATTGCACCGATTTTCCGTAGTCCCGTTTCAAAGTCTTTATCCGCATGTATAACTACATTTTTTCCATCGGTTTTCAAGTTGGAACAAATGGTCCCTGCACCGGTATGGGTGTTATTGCCAAAAATGGAGTCTCCTACATAATTATAATGCGGAACTTGCACGCAGTCAAGTAAAATACAATTTTTAAATTCACTTGAGTTGCCGAGAACACATTTTTCTCCGGTAATTACATTTCCACGAATAAATGCCCCCGGCCTTATTTCGCTGTTTTTACCTATTATTGCGGGAGCTTCTATTGTAGCAGTAGGGTAGATTTTCACATTTTCCCCCACAAGAACTCCGGGTGAAATCTGTGTATAACCGTCAATCCCGTTATTTATAAGCTTGAGAATATATTCTTTGATTTTCGGAAGAATTTCCCAAGGGTACTCAGAATTTTCAAAAAGAGGAGAAATGTATTCCGTTTTGCAATCAAAAAGGTTTGCGGTTTTAATTTTATCACTCAATGCAGTACCCCCGTTCCTTGATAACTGAAGCAATACTGTCGGCATATTCTTTGCAAAGCGCTTCACTTTCTGCTTCTGTCATAATCCGTATAACAGGCTCAGTACCGCTTTGTCGAATAACAGCTCTGCCTTTGCCGCAAAGAGTTTTCTCAACGTTTTCAAGTATTGTAAGAACTGCTTTGTCCTTAAGTACAGCATCTTTATTACTTACCCGTACACTTATTGTGTACTGAGGATAGAGCATAACAGATTTTGTAAGCTCTGTAAGTGTCAGCTTGCTGTCGCATATTTCTTCACATATCATAATAGCAGTCAGAAGACCGTCGCCTGTTGTGGCATATTTTTTTATAATGATATGCCCGGACTGTTCTCCGCCCAGAGCATAGTCGTTTTGTTGCATACTTTCATAGACAAATCTGTCTCCGACCTTGGTCTGTACACAGTTTATGCCATCTTTTTTCAGACTTGCGACAAAACCGCTGTTTGACATAATGGTCGAAACTACTGTGTTCTTATTGAGCATACCTCTTGATTTTAGCCTTTTTGCCAGAACATACATCATTTTGTCACCGTCAACAACGTTTCCGTCAGAGTCAACGGCAATACATCTGTCGCAGTCACCGTCAAAGGCAAAACCTACGTCAAGATGATTTTCTTTAATTAGCCTGCATAATCTTTCGGGAGAAGTAGACCCGCAGTCACGGTTAACATTCAGACCGTCGGGCTCATCCCCTATGACGGTAGTCTGTGCACCCAAAGCACCGAAAACCGATTTTGCAATAGTCCAGGAAGCTCCGTTTGCGCAGTCAAGACCGATTCTCAGCTTCTTGTAAGAGTTTGATGCCAAAGAAATAAGATAACCTACATACCTGTTTCTGCCGGATACATGGTCGACAATCTGTCCTATTTTATCTTTACGGGCAAGGGGAAGGTCGTCTCCGACAACTCCAAAAGGTTTCATATCTCCGTCTATGTATGACTCTATGAGAGCAGTTGTTTTGTCGTCAAGTTTTTCTCCGTAACGGTTTATTATTTTTATTCCGTTGTCATAGTAGGGGTTGTGTGATGCGGTAATCATAATTCCGCAGTCAAATTCTTCCTGCCGTGTCACATAGGAAACGCTGGGCGTTGTTGTGACGTGGAGCATATATGCATCTGCACCGGATGCTGTAATTCCGGCAACGATGGAGTATTCCAGCATATAACTCGAACGGCGGGTATCCTTACCGATTACTATTTTGGGGCGGTAATTTGATTTTTCGTTAAACTGTGATGCTGCGGAAAAATACCAGCCGAGAAATCTTCCGACTTTATATGCGTGCATAGAGGTAAGAGAAATATTTGCCTCTCCACGGAAACCGTCTGTGCCGAAGTATTTATTCCCCGTCGAACCCTTTCTTACACACCTGAGGTCTGTTTTTTCACGCAGCAGCTCATCTGCAGATACATCAAAAAGGTCACATATCAAAAGTATTTTATCTATCTGGGGCAAAGCCTGATTCATTTCCCATTTGGAGACAGACTGCCTGGAAACATCAATTTTTTCTGCAAGCTGCTCCTGAGAAAGATTTGCCTGAATCCGAAGATGTGCGATTTTTTCACCTATTGTCATATTCATCATCCTTTTACACTATTTTAATCTTATCATAACAAAAATATTCCTTGAGTCAAGCAACTCTGATAATGTTTTTGCGCAACTGTAAGTTGCATAATACGGAAAACTTCGTTTAAAAGTAGATGTTCTTTTGAAAAAACAAAAAAATGCAGTAAATAAAAATTGGCAGGATATCCATCCTGCCAACAAGTCAAAGAACACTTTTCTTTTTATCCCTTTTAATCTGAATGTAGCTTACTCCAATCATTCTTATAAGTATGAGTGAAAGCCCGATAACATGAAAATACGCAAGAGTTTCGTCTGCAAACACCACGCCGCTTATTACCGTAACAAAGGTTGAAACCCCTCCGAATGCCGACATGGTAGATGCCTGCATACCTGAAAGAGCAAAGTTGTTCATAGCGGTTGCAACTATTGTACATATAATACTGAGGAAAATAAAACCTGCTATATTGTCTGCCTTGAAATAGGGAGCAAAGTATGTTTCTATGTTTCCGTAAAAAAGGTGACGGACAACATTTATAGCGTTAAAGACAATCGCTCCCATACATACAGCGGTGTAGGATATTTCCATAGCTTTGAATCTTCCCGCTGATTTGCGTGAAAAAGTGAGGTACAGCGCTCCTGAAATTATGGCAAGCACCAGAAACAGAATTCCGGATAAAGAGTCCTTGCCTCCGCTTGGGGTTGTATTCAAGGCTATGTAAAGAACACCGATAATGCCTGTTCCGAGAAAAATTTTTTGCATAACGGTTGTTTTTTCTTTCAGAAAAATCCCCTCTGCAATGCAGGATGCCACAGGAGAGAGGGAGAGAATTACAGCTGCTGTAATACCTGTGGTCATCGAAATGCCCAGAGTTTCGAAAAACATTTCAAGAACAGGTTCGAACAACGCTGAAAGAAGAAGGTATTTCAGATAAGGGGTGCGTTCTCCTTTTACGAAAATGTCCTTGATTCCTATATTTATTTTCAGAATCTTCAGCGTTTTGAGAATCCACATCACCACAAAGCTGAAAAGGTAGCGAAGTGCCAGTACATCCATAAAATCCACATTGTTAGTGAGGTCTCCTACAAAATATACAGACAGTCCGTATATTACATTCTTTAAAAACGCGAAAATATATACAATAAATCCCATTGCCGTTACCCTGCCTTATAAAAATATTGACATTTTTTTACCGACCGTGTAAAATAATACTGTAATTTTCTGGCTATTTCTTGCCAAAAACAGCTTATTTTGTGACATTTTCTTACCTGGTACCGGGAGGGGTAAATATGAAGCCTGTTTTCAGAATTGACAGAGAGGAACAGAATTTTCTTTCCTATGAACATTATGAAGATGATGCATCAATATTCTGTTTTCATTCGCAGATAGAAATTTACTTTGTGGATGAGGGGGAGATGGATGTTATGGTAAATCATAACAGAAAAATCCTGAAAGGAGGAGAGCTATCGGTTGCTCTCAGCTTTGATGCGCACGCTTATTCGACGCCCTATTCTTCAAAATCCAGTGCGCTTTTTATTCCGGTGCATATGTGCCCGGAGTTTATGGAAACGGTAAAAAACAAACGAGCAGCCTCTCCATTTATCTGTAACAGTGAGGTTTTCAAGCGCATCAAAGACCTGGCAGAAAGTTTAAATAACTGCTGTAATAACCATATAAAAGCACTGGGCTATATATATGTCATACTCGGCATTATATCGGAAAATATTTTTTTTGAGCCTTCCTGTGAAACTGTTGACACAAGCCTCGGGACAAGGCTGCTTATGTACATTAATGACAATCTGACAGAAGATATAAACCTCGGAACCGTATCCAGGGAAATGGGATATAACGAAAGTTACCTTTCACGCTATTTTAAAAACTGCTTCAGAATCGGATTTAACCGCTATCTTACTACTGTCAGACTGAAAAATGTACTCCTTCTTATGTCGGAGAATAAATATACCCTTACATATTGCGCGATGGAAAGTGGATTCAACTCGTTGAGAACGTTTTATCGGGCATTTAAAAAGGAGTTCGGATGTACTCCGAAAGAGTACTTCAGAGAGCAGGGCAAAACTTGACAAAATCTGCATTTTGGTGTAGAATGCAAGTTGGTATGTTGTGACTTTATAAAAGGGAGCAGGAATATGTTTTCAAAAAAGTATTCAGAAACAGTTAAAATCAATAACATCAATCGCATTTTAATAATGCTCATCTGCGACGTTTTTATAGTTGCTGTAGCTGCGTGGCTTGCAGCGGCGCTCAGAAGAGGGACATACAGGGTAGATATCGTTGGATTTTATGTCAAAAACTACCGCGAAATAGTTTTGTTCATGCTTTCAAGCTGTGGTGTTATGGGAATTATAGGTAATTACACCACATCATGGAGATATGCAGATTTCAAAGAATATTTTACTATGTACATAGGAAATATCGTATCGGGTACAGTGGCATATCTTCTGTCAAGACTGCTTGTTTTTGACGAAATAAAGTTTGAACTTGCAAACTATATGATAATGGTTCTTGTATGTATGTGTGGCTTTACAGTGGAGCGTTTTCTCGGGCGTTTGGTGAGAGCGCGCATAAGTCACAGACGGAATGTAAAAAGAAATTCGAAGAAAACTCCCGTTCTGATTGTAGGTGCAGGAGATACAGGCTCAGCACTTATAAGAAGTATGCGCCGGGATACTACTATGTATCCTGTTGTTGCAATCGACGATGACAGTGCCAAACATGGTATGCGTATCAGTGATATTCCGGTTGTCGGGGGAAGAGACAGAATTCCTGCAGTTGTAAAAGAGTACAAAATTCGTGAGATTGTAATTGCAATTCCTTCAGGCAAAAAAGAGGAATATAACGACATTATGAGAATCTGCAAGGAAACCGGTGTAAAAATTTCAACCGTGCCGTCTCTTTTTGAGCTCGCAAGCGGAAAAGCAAATGTGTTGCAGATAAGAGAGGTAACACCGCAGGACCTTCTTGGCAGAACTGAAAAAATAATTGACGGCAAGGATGTTTTCGGATACATAGAAGAAAAAACTGTTATGGTAACCGGTGGCGGCGGAAGCATCGGCAGTGAATTGTGCCGTCAGATAGCCACATTCAATCCCAAGCGTCTTATTATATTTGATATATATGAAAACAATGCTTATGAACTTCAGATGGAACTCAGAAAAAAATACCCTCAGCTGAGACTTGAGGTTCTTATCGGCTCCGTCCGTGACAAAAACCGACTGGAAGAAGTTTTTGAATCATATAAGCCCAAGGTTGTTTTCCACGCAGCCGCGCATAAGCATGTACCACTGATGGAGGATAGCCCCAACGAAGCAATAAAGAACAATGTATACGGAACTTATAATGTTGCAAGAACCTGTGCAAAATTCGGTGCAGAACGATTTGTCCTTATTTCAACAGACAAAGCAGTTAATCCCACAAACATAATGGGGACAAGCAAGCGTATTGCAGAAATGGTGGTTCAGCAGTTTGCATTAAGACAAAAACAAGACGGTGGAAAAACTATATTTGCAGCAGTAAGATTTGGTAATGTTCTCGGAAGTAACGGCAGTGTCATACCTCTTTTCAAAAAACAGATCAAAGAGGGCGGTCCCGTGACTGTTACTCATCCCGAAATCAACCGATTCTTTATGACTATTCCCGAAGCAGCACAGCTTGTTATGCAGGCAGGTGCTCTTGCCGGCGGTGGAGAAATATTTATTCTTGATATGGGTGAGCCGGTAAAAATTGTCGACCTTGCAAAGAATCTTATTGAACTCAGCGGTCTGGTGCCGGATGTTGACATAAAGATAGAATTTTCAGGTCTCAGACCGGGGGAGAAGCTTTACGAGGAGCTTCTTCTTGATAAGCAGAAGCACTCTGCAACAAAACACAATAAGATTTATGTGGAACAACCTATAAACGACAGTAGTAAACTTGTTGAGGAAATATATCTTCTCAGGGAAAGACTTTCTTGCGATATTCCGATATATGACAGCATGATTAAGTGGTTTGAAGAGCATTTTGTAAAATAAATGTTACAAATCAAAATGTCGTTTAAAAGGGGATAAAAACGGAAAATAGCGGATAAAAAGTTAAAATTATTAAAAAAATGTTACAAAAAAGCTTGCAATTGTTACAAAAAAGTGCTAGAATAGTTTTGTAGCAGAATTCTTCTGCAAACAATTCTAAGTGTTTGGAGAGATTGCATGTTTAAAAAACTGATGTTGCTGATGTGTATGATTTTCACATTGGCAATCCCGTCTTATGCGGAAAATCTTATTGTTCCGGAGGAACTTTCTTCCTATGGTGACAATATATACACACAGGCCCGCTCTTTTCACGGACGTAGCTTTGACGGATACTGCGGAACATATGTGAGATGTCAGCTCAGGGCTATGGGAATATTTGATAATAAATTTGATTTCAGAGGAAACGGAAATCAGTGGTATTCAAATTTTGAGAATGTACAGATGACAAGCGGAGGATATTATGTCTACCGTGAACCTGGCGAGAATTGTCTGGTTGAAATTGCAGAGAAATACGGCAACAATCTTGAAAATATTGTATTGAGTTTTCCTGTACAGTCAGGCTATTCCGCTGAAAATCCCGGAGCAGGCCATGCTCTTGTGATTTACAGACTTCAGGATGGGGTGGCATATTATACAGAATCATTTTCTTTTGGCAAAAACAGGGAAGGACAGGTAATAGCAGAGGATGCAGAAGAGCTTGTAAAACGCTATTCAAGGCGTCACGGCAGCCCCATAGGGTGCGTGCTTTTATCAAAAGAGCCGAAGTCCGGTGTCGGTTTTGTTATTGACAATCTGTATGACGTCGGAGGCAGCAACCTTGTTTTCAGTAAAATAGAAAAAAGTATGGAAGAAATAACAAGTCTTACATTCGCAGCTGAAAAACTCACTGAAGTATATGCTTAAAAGCAAGCCGGATTCCTTATCCGGCTTGCTTTTTGATTATAAAAAATTGCATAAAATCAAGTTGCAGCGAATACTTTTTTAAACGCTGGGAAGAAAGTAGGTTTTTTTATGGAACAGAACGAAAGAAAAATCCCCGGGAAAAATACTGTGAAAGTAAGAAAAAAAAGAAAAAAGAGAACTGCGAAAAAAATAGTGCTTTTAATTTTTTTGATTGCAGTTATACTGACAGCAGCAGTTTGTGCGCCTGTGTTGGCAGAGCTTATGCGCAGCACATCGGGAACAGAAATTGTCAATGTTGTTATTCCCGCCGGGTCATCGGAGCAGGCAATTGCATCTATTCTTAAGGAAAACGGTGTAATAAACAGCGAAATTTCTTTCCGTATTAAAATGAAAATGTCTCCGTACAGAGGTCAGCTCAAATACGGCACATTTGTGCTTAACGAAAAAATGTGTCTTGACGACCTTATTGATGCTCTGAGAACTTCTACCGAGTTTGAAGAGGGCATAAAAATAACTATTCCTGAGGGATTCAGTGCTGAGCAGATTGCCGCTCGCTGTGAAAGTAAAGGACTTGTTTCAAAAGAGGCTTTTCTTAAAGAACTTGAAAAAGGCGACTTTGATTATGATTTTATTAAGGATATTCCAAAAAGAGACGGAGTAAAATATAAATTGCAGGGATATCTTTTCCCAAGTACACATAATTTTGACCAGAATGCCACTGCACACGAAATTATTGATACTCTTCTTGGAGAGTTTGAGAAACAGTACAAAACAGTGGAACATAAGCTTCCTGAAGGTATGACTATGGATGAGGCGATTGTTCGTGCTTCTCTTATTGAAAGGGAAGCAAAGCTTGACAGCGAAAGAAAAACCATATCCGGAGTTATACAGAACCGTATTGACAAGGGTATGCTTCTGCAGGTAGACGCGGCAATCGTTTATGTGATTTCTGACGGAATGTATGATGTTGACAGAGTTCTTTATTCTGACCTTGAAGTTGATTCTCCTTATAATATATATAAGAATGAGGGCCTTCCTGTGGGAGCTATCTGTAATCCGGGTATAGAGTCAATTGAAGCTGCTATGGAGCCTGAAACACATAGCTATCTTTTCTATCATACAGATACAAAAAAGAATGACGGCAGTCACATTTTCACAGAGACTTTCAGTCAGCACAAGAACAGTTGAGGTAATTATGAATCAGTTTGTGATAGACCGATTTGAAGAAAATTTTGCCGTTTTAGAAAACGAAGCAGGTGAAACGGTTGATGTCGACAAATCTCTTTTGCTTAATGCTAAAGAGGGAGACGTTGTGGTTTTAGAAAACAATCTGTACCGTGTAGATAAGGCTCTTACACAAGAGCGACACCGAATGATACAGGAAAAAATGAAAAGACTTTTTAACAGAGGTTGACAAACCACACTAAAAAAGGATATTATAATAACATAAACATATTTAAAAGTTGAGGTGAGAAGAATGGACGCAGGAGGAAATAACAGCGCAAGTACTGCCCGAGGGTGCGGGCAGGGTTTATCTGCGTTCATTTTTCGCAGATAAATTTTCTGCTCACAATGGGCTGTACAGACACTTAAGTTTAGGGAGTGACAGTATGGCAGAAAATTTTAGTGAAAATGCACTTTCTCAGATGCTTACTACGCTTATAGAGGGTAAAAAATATGCCTCTATTCGTGATGTGTTTGAGACGATGCACGCTGCGGATATAGCAGCGGCTCTTGAGGAGTGCGAAAACGGGGTTGTGCCGCTTTTATTCAGACTTCTACCCAAGGAACTTGCAGCAGAAACCTTTGTGGAAATGGAAGAGGATCAGCAGAAAATGCTTATCCAGGGCTTCAGTGACAGTGAGCTTAAGGACGTGGTTGACGAGCTTTATGTGGACGATGCCGCTGACCTTGTAGAGGAAATGCCCGCAAATGTTGTAAGGCGTATACTTAAGCAGGCTGGACCCGAAAAAAGAAAAATGATTAACGAAATACTCAAGTATCCTGATGACAGTGCCGGCAGCATTATGACTACCGAGTATGTAAGTCTGCGCCCTGATATGACGGTAGAGGACGCAATAAAGCGAATCAGGAGAACCGGTGTCGATAAAGAAACTATCAATACCTGTTATGTTACGGAGCAGAACAGAAAACTTCTTGGTATCGTGACAATCAGAACGCTTCTTTTGGCGGAAGAAAATGTCACTATGGCAGAACTTATGACAGAGGAAGTTATCTGTGCGCTTACTACAGAGGATAGGGAAGAGGTTGCACTTGATTTCAATAAGTATGACCTTTCGGCAATGCCTGTTGTTGATGAAGAAAACCGTCTTGTGGGTATTGTAACAGTCGATGATGTAATGGATGTTCTGCAGGAAGAAACCACCGAAGATATTGAAAAAATGGCAGCTATTACGCCTCTTGATAAGCCTTATCTGAAAACGGCAGCTTTCAAGATGTACCTCAGCCGTGTTCCGTGGCTTCTTATAATGATGCTTTCAGCAACATTTACAGGGCTGATAATCACTCATTATGAAAATGCTCTTGCGGGGAGCATTGCTCTTGTAGCAAGTATTCCGATGTTGATGTCAACAGGCGGTAACGCCGGTAGTCAGGCATCAGTTACCGTTATTCGCGGTCTTTCAATTGGAGAGATTGAGTTTGCCGATATGATTCGTGTCATATGGAAAGAAATCCGTGTGGCAGCTCTTTGCGGTCTTACTCTTGCGGTAGTAAGCTGCCTGAAGTTTGTTTTATTTGACGGTGTAGGCTTGGCGGTTGCATTGGTAATTTCAATTACGTTGCTTGTAACTGTTATTGTTGCTAAAATAGTTGGCTGCACGCTTCCTATGGTTGCGGAAAAAATCGGTTTTGACCCTGCGGTTATGGCAAGCCCGTTTATTACTACAATTATTGACGCAGTGTCTTTGGCGATTTATGTAAATATAGCAATGCAATTACTTTAAGAGTAGGCGGTCAGAGACCGCCTACTTTTGCACAGGTGAAAATTATGAATGAAGTAATTTTTGAAAAACTGAATAAGCTTCCCCAGAAGCCCGGAGTTTATATGATGAAAGACGCTTCCGGCAGGATAATTTATGTGGGCAAAGCAAAGGTGCTTCGTAACCGCGTCAGGCAGTATTTTCAGGCTTCGGCAAATCACAGCCTGAAAACACAGGTTATGGTGTCAAAGATTTGTGACTTTGACTACATTATCTGTGACAGCGAAATGGAGGCGCTTGTTCTTGAGTCAAATCTGATTAAAGAAAACAAGCCCCGTTATAATATACTTTTAAAAGACGATAAGCATTATCCGTATATTAAAATCACGCTTAACGAAGAATATCCCCGTATGCTTTTTGTAAGGAAAATTGAAAATGACGGAGCAAAGTATTTCGGTCCGTATCCAAGCGGATATTCCATTAAGGAAACAATGAAGCTTCTTCGGGATATTTTTATGCTCCCCCATTGCAAGAAACAGTTTCCGAGGGATTTAAAAAAGGAAAGACCATGCATATATTATGCGATGGGTCGTTGCAGCGCTCCGTGTCAGGGTGGTATCGCGGCAACAGAATACAGAAAAATTTTCAAAAACATAGTAAGTTTTCTTGACGGCAGGGATGAAGAGGTTACAGCAAATCTCGAAAAGGAAATGCTGGAGGCTTCGGAAAATCTTGAATTTGAACGTGCAGCACTTCTGCGCGACAGGGCAGCGTCTGTGAGAAAGCTTGGAGAAGAGCAGAAAGTTATTACAGACAGTATTGGGGATATAGATGTAATTGCTGCCGCTGCAGAGGACGGACTTTCTTCTGCAGAAGTATTCTATATAAGAGGTGGCAGACTTATCGGGCGTGACAGTTTTGATTTGTCTGAGGCGGTCAATGCAGAACCGGGAGCTCTTCTTTCTGAATTTGTGCCCCGTTTTTACAGCCGTGACAATTTTGTGCCGACTACGGTGCTCCTTTCTCATAGCATTGACGAAATTGAAAATGTGGAAAAATTCCTTACTGATAAGAAGGGCAAAAAGGTGCATATCAGGGTTCCTGTTCGAGGAGACAATAAAAAAACCGTTGATATGGCATATAATAATGCCCTTAAAAATATCACAAACTACAAAACCCAGAAGGTCAAGGAAAAACTGATAGCAGATTCTGTGATGGAGCTTGCTAAGGCGCTTTGCCTTGAAGTGATTCCTGACAGAATTGAATCCTACGATATTTCCCATATATCCGGGGCAGACACTGTTGCCTCAATGGTGGTGTTCGAAAACGGAAAAAGTGCAAAAAAGGAATACCGCCGCTTTAAAATAAAAACTGTTGAGGGAGCAAACGATACAGCATCACTTCGGGAAGTGCTTTTAAGAAGATTCACTCACGAAGAAAGAGAGCGTGACGGCAAATTCAGTAACCTTCCAGATTTGATTCTCCTTGACGGAGGCAAGGGTCAGTTAAGCACAGTAAAGGAACTTTTCAAGGAAATTGATGTTGATATCCCCGTTTTCGGTATGGTCAAGGATGATAAGCACCGCACAAGAGCGCTTCTTTCTGAAGAGGGTGAGGTGTATCTTAACCCCGTCAGCTCTGTTTTTCACCTGGTGGAGAACATTCAGGATGAGGTGCATCGCTTTGCAATTGAATATCACCGAAAGCTTCATCGCAAAAACACTATTGAAAGTGAACTTGAGAAAATAGAGGGTATCGGTAAAAATAAGAGAATTGCTCTCTTAAAGCATTTTAAAAGTATCGGCAAAATAAAGGCTGCATCGGCTGATGAATTATGCCTTGTTAAAGGTATCAGCAAAACCAATGCAGAAGCAATAGTAAATTATTTCAAAGGAGAAAAAGATGATTAATTATGCTCACAGAGGGGCAAGCGAATACGCTCCTGAAAATACATTTTCATCATTTTATCTGGGACTTATGCAAGGTGCAAACGGCATAGAAACAGATGTACAGAGAACAAAAGACGGCGAGTTGGTGTTGTTCCACGACGACTCAGTTGACAGAGTTACAGACGGCAGTGGTAAGATTTGTGATTTCACTCTGTCAGAGCTCAAGAATCTTAATGTGTATGGAAATAATACAACCCGATTTTACGACAGAATCATAACTTTAAGGGAATTTCTGGAAAAATTCTCGAGTTACGACATTTTCTTTGCCATTGAACTTAAAGGACCCGGAGTGGAAGAAGACACACTTAATATGGTAAAAGAGTTTGGCATTATGGATAAAACCACCTTCACAAGCTTCAAATTTGACTATATCAAAATAATAAAAGAGCTTGATAAAGCTGCAAGAGTCGGTTGGCTCACAGTAGACGGTGAAGATGAAGGAATAGAAAAACTCCTTTCCATAGGCGGTGAAGAAATTGCACCAATGGCAGAAAAAGTCACTTCTGAAATGATGAAAAAATGGCGTGACGCAGGTCTTGGTGTAAGAGCCTGGGGCGTAAGTAATGTACCCCTTATGAAAAGGATGTGCGATATGGAAGTTGACGGTATGACAGTTAATTTCCCTGACCGATTATTTCAGTATATTAACGTAAAATAACAAAAGGGGGTGTAAAGAAATTCGATTTCTTTACACCCTCTGTCATTGGGGATAGGAAAAATGCGGTCTGGACTTTTTTACATCCCCTTTTTCAGATTCCTAGGTCGTTGTTTATGATATTTGCATTCTGGACGGCATCTTTTCCGTATTTGTTGCGGATTGAGTCAAGTGCCTTTTCAAGCTTTTCCTGTTTAGGATTTTGTACTTTTTCCTCGAAAAAGCTTAACTGACACTGCCCGTCTTCACATTCAATTCCGCCGCCTGTAACAGTCAACATACGAATCGGATCGTGCATATTCCAGCTTCGGCGGATAATTTCCATTGCTTTTTCAGTAATTTCTTTTGCAAGATTTGTGGGATGGTCAAGCTTTTCCTGTCGTTGTATACTCACAAGATCGGGATTTTTTATTGTAACCTGCACAACGGTGCATTTTACGCCTTTTTGTCTCATCCTTGCGGCAATACTTTCAGAAAGGTGTGTTATTCCGCGCATAATGTCCTTTTCACCGCAAAGGTCACGGCGGAAAGTCATACCGTTACCGACAGATTTAACTTCGTCGTTTGCATGAGGGTCTACGGGAGATTCATCTTCTCCTCGGGCATATCTGTATATTGTTTCACCTTGTTTGCCAAGCATTTTCAGAAGAAGAGCTTTGTCGGCATTTGCCAGCTCACCAATGGTATTTATTCTCAACCGCGAAAGTATTTCCGCTGTGCGCCTGCCAACAAAAAGCAAATCTTTTACTGAAAGGGGATAGACTATTTCTCTGAAATTTTCTTTTGAAATCACTGTTGTGGCATCGGGCTTTTTGTAGTCACTGCCAAGCTTTGCAAATACCTTGTTGAAAGACACACCAACAGAAATCGTGATGCCGATTTCCTCCCTGATGCGTTTTCTCAAAATATCTGCGATTTCTATTCCACTGCCGAAAAGCTTTGTTGAGCCTGTTACATCAAGCCAGCTTTCGTCAATGCCGAATTTTTCAACAAGGTCAGTATATTCTGCATAAATAGCGTTGACACGCTGACTGTACTGCTCGTACAAATCATGATGAGGAGGAACAATGACAAGTGATGGACATTTTTTTCTTGCAGAGTAGATTGTTTCCGCTGTCTGAATATTAAATTTTTTTGCAAGCTCGTTTTTTGCAAGGATTATGCCGTGGCGTGCTTCCTGATCACCGCCTACTGCCATAGGAACATCTTTTAACGCAGGATTAAGTGCACATTCAACAGATGCAAAAAATCCGTTGCAGTCACAATGTAATATTACTCTGTCCAAATTTGTCACCGCCTTTCATAATAGTATGTAAAGCTTTATAATTAAGACGCATAGAACGATGGCTGCACAAATCGGGGTGTGCGACACAGGCGCAGCGTCACACTAATTATATTCTTGCTACACCTGTTTTTTTAGCCGCTTCTGCCACGGCATTTGCTACGGCTTTTCCTACGCGGCTGTCAAAAGCCTTGGGAATAATGTAATCGGGGGCAAGCTCTTCGTCTGATACAAGAGATGCAATGGCATAGGATGCAGCCATCTTCATTTCTTCATTTATGTCACTTGCTCTCACATCCAGTGCCCCGCGGAAAATTCCGGGGAATGCAAGCACGTTGTTTATCTGATTGTCAAAATCACTTCTGCCTGTTCCGACAACAGTAGCACCTGCACTGAGTGCAAGGTCGGGCATAATTTCAGGGGTGGGGTTTGCCATGGGGAATACTATTGCGCCATCTGCCATAGAAGAAACCATTTCTTCTGACACAATACCGGGAGCAGATACACCGATAAATACATCGGCACCTTTCATAGCATCTGCAAGATTACCTGTTTTATGTTCCTTGTTTGTGATTTCAGCAAGTTCTTTATGCGCTTCTGAAAGCCCATCCATACCCTTGCAAATAATACCGAAACGGTCAACCATAACAAGATTTTTCACACCAAGCTTTAAAAGGTGCATGCCGATTGCAGTTCCTGCACTGCCTGCACCGTTTATAACTACATTTATTTCTGAAATGTTTTTCTTTACGAGTTTAATTGCGTTAAGAAGTGCGGCGGCAACTACGATGGCTGTACCGTGCTGGTCATCGTGGAATACGGGAATATCGCATATTTCCTTAAGCCTTCTTTCGATTTCAAAGCAACGGGGTGCGGCAATGTCCTCAAGATTTATGCCACCGAAACTTCCGGAAATATTGTAGATTGTCTGTACTGCCTCGTCGACATCCTTTGTTTTAATACATAAGGGGAAAGCGTCAACGTCTGCAAATTCTTTGAAAAGTACGCACTTACCTTCCATAACGGGCATACCTGCCTCGGGACCGATGTCGCCAAGCCCAAGAACTGCAGTTCCGTCCGTAATAACAGCAACAAGATTGTTGCGACGAGTAAGTTCATATGACTTTGTAATATCTTTTTGTATTTCAAGACACGGTTGTGCAACACCGGGAGTGTATGCAAGTGACAAATCTTCGGAATTGTTCACTTTGGCTTTTGCCACAACCTCGATTTTTCCGTTCCATTCATAATGCTTTTTTAGTGAAGTACTTTTTATATCCATATTTAATCTACCTTTCTTATTATAAACTTAAAACAGCCCCAGAAAACTCAGCGCAAAAATCCACAAAAACAGTGTAACAAGACAAAAAGCCGAAGACAGGGCGATTACTTGTACCGCCAATGTTTCATCCCCGTCCATTTGCTGTGCCATAGCAAATGAGGATACTGCAACGGGTGATGCAAATACTACAAGAAGACACGCAAGCGCCTCACCTGTAAAGCCGAGCCATACTGCCACGGGAAGAACAACAAGCGGAACAATAACAAGCTTTGTCAATACTACTATAACGTTTTCCTTGAAATATCCTTTTATGTCTGAAAATTCAAACACGGAGCCAAGTACAATAATCGACAGGGGTGTTGCTATTGAAGAAATATCCTTTACGGATTTTTCTATCAGTGACGGAAGCTTTATATCAAATACAAAGAATATAATTCCGATTAGGCAACCGATAATCAAAGGGTTTGTAATAACCCCTTTTAAAAGCTTTAATATATCAAGGCCGGTGTTCCCTTTTCTGAATCTTTCAAGAGCCACTACGGCAAGAATATTAAATATTGGGATTACCACCGCAACCATAAGGGAAGCAAGTCCGCTTGTCTGATTTCCGCAGATATATCCCACAAGCGGAATACCGAGAATTGCAAAATTAGCTCTGAAAAATCCCTGAAGCATTACGCCACGTTTGGAGTTATCTTTGGTTAAAAGCATAACTGCAAAATATCCAAGTATGAAAACTGAAACAATTCCGCATATAGTGAAAAGAATCAGTTTTCCGTCAAAAATGCCGGAGGTTTTGGTGTTGTATATGTTATAAAACAGCAGTACCGGCAGGAAAATCTTGAATATCAGTTTATTTATAGCATCAAGACTTTTCTTATCTGCAAGCTTTATTTTTTTGATAAAATACCCCAGCATCATCAGAATGAATATCGGCATAACTGCATTAAAGGATAATTTTATGCTCTCCATTATTTACAATCCTCCCGAAGAAGTCTGACAATTTCATCTCCGACTTCCGGTGTGGTAGCATTGCCGCCAATATCGGGGGTAAGAACTTTTTTATCTGTAAGAGTTTTTTCAATACAAGCTATAAGCTTTTTGCCCCAGTCTTCGTGACCGAAAAAGTCAAGCATCTGTGATGCAGACCATACCGTTGCAAGGGGATTTGCCTTCTGCTGACCGGCGATGTCGGGAGCAGAGCCGTGAATAGGCTCAAACATTGATGGGAACTTTTTTTCAGGATTAAGGTTTGCACCTGCTGCAAGCCCCATACCGCCTGAGATTGCAGCACCTAAGTCTGTAAGAATATCGCCGAAAAGGTTTGATGTTACTACAACTTCAAATCGCTTCGGGTCTTTAACCATAAACATAGCAGCCGCATCCACAAGGTATGAGTATGTCTTAACCTCGGGGTAGTCCTGTCCCACTTCGTTAAAAATCTGATCCCAGAATACCATCGAGTAGTTAAGAGCGTTTGCTTTGCTGATGCTTGTGAGTGTTTTACCTTCTTTTTTTGCCAGTTCATAAGCGTAGCGGATTACCCTTTCACAGCCTGTGCGGGAGAATACACCATTCTGTATTACAACCTCATTGGGCTTTCCTTTATAGAGCCAGCTTCCGCTTCCTGCATATTCACCTTCGCTGTTTTCACGGATGAATACCATATCAATATCTTCTTTAGGAACATCCTTAAGAGGTGCCGGGGCACCGTCAAGAAGCTTTACCGGACGAAGATTGATGTACTGGTCAAAGCTTTTTCTGATTATAAGCAGAAGATCCCACAACGAGATGTGGTCAGGGACTCCGGGAGCACCTACTGCTCCAAGAAATATAGCGTCGAATTTACTTAATTCTTCAATGCCATTTTCCGCCATCATTCTGCCTGTTTCCTTATAATATTCACAACCCCACGGAAAATATGTGAAATCAAATCTGAAACTGCCGTCAATGCGTGAAACCTCATTAAGCACTTTTACACCTTCGTCAATAACCTCAGGTCCGATTCCGTCACCGGGAATCACTGCTATTTTGTATGTATCCATAATAAACCTCCAATGAAATTTTCTTTAGTATATCACCAATTCTGATATTTGTAAAATATATAATTTATTGACAACTATAGTTAAAAATTATATAATGGAAGTGGGTGATGGATATGAATCTTACACAACTTAAATATTTTATATCTGTGTGCGAGGCGGGAACGGTTTCGGCAGCGGCAGAAAGAGTGCATATTGCCCAACCGTCGCTTTCAAATGCAATAAAAGAAATGGAAGAGGAGTTCGGGGTGAAGCTTTTTTACCGTCAACATCGCGGAATGGTACGCACATCAGAGGGTGAAAGGCTTTACAAAATGGCAAAAGAGCTTCTCAGCAGAGCAGAGCAAACAGAAAATATAATGAAAGATATGGGAAGACAACGTAAAATTCTCCGCCTCGGAGTTCCGCCGATGATAGGGTCTGTTGTGCTTCCTGAAATATATCGGGAATTTCTTTCGGAAAACCCCGATATACATATTGAAATCACAGAGGGCGGACAGCAAGAGCTTCTGAGTAAACTTTCCGAAGGGCTCCTCGATATGACGTTTATGCCTCATGAAAATTTTGAAGAAAAGGGCTTTTCAGGAATAAATATTGTAAAGACGGAAATAGTGTGCTGCGTATGTAAAGAAAACATTCTCGCAGACAAAGAAAATATCACTGCAAAAGAGCTTGCAAAAACTCCGATAGTAATTTTTAAAGACAGTTTTTATCATACAGAAGAAATCAGAAAATGGTTTGCCGTCAGCAAAGTTGTCCCTGATATTATTTTGCAGACGTCGCAGCTTTCTACTATTCAGAGCCTTGTTGCAAACGATATTGCCGCAGGGTTTATGTTCAGTCATCTTGTGAATGAGGACAAGGATTTCAAGGCAATTTCCGCAGAGCCGAAAATGAACATAAACATAAGTCTTGTGTGGAAAAAAGAGAGCTACTTTTTTGCAGCTATGAAAAAATTCCGGGAATATGTGGTGAAGAACAGTTTGTTTGAAAAACAATGTCGGAAGTGAAGACTGTGCATTGATGTAGAAACAGAAATTTTGTGTAAAAACTTGACTACACACCTTCTTTTAGTGTATTATATAATAGATGTAGTATAATGGGGAAAGGTAGGTGCATCGGATGAATGGCATAGCATATATACTGGTTGTTCTCGGTATACTCATTGCAAAGGGTCTCGGATTTTTCCGTGATATAGTTTTTGCATCGGTATTCGGAACAGGTGCCGATTCTGATATGTATTTTCAGATTTTCGGACTGGTAAACCTTATATTTACGGGAATCGGAGTGGCACTTTCCACTCTTGTTATAAAAAATCTCAATAAGGAAGAAAATTCGACGGAGCTTAAAAAACGTGGATATGTGTCGCACTTTATCCGTAAAACGACTGTTATAGCGGTAATTGCGGCAATTTGCATGGCAATCCTTGCAAGGCCGATTGTGCACCTTCTGCTTCCTGAATTCGGCGCAGAGGACACTGCACTTGCAGTAAAGCTTATGTATATAATGCTTCCGTCATTTGTGTTTGTAATTATAGCATACATTATATCAGGTGTATTGCAGAATAATCAGGTTTTCTTTATAAGTTCGATAATGAGTCTGCCTTTTAATGTTGTTATTATTGCTTCTCTTTTTGTGAAAGATATAGATATAATGACAGTTGGTGTTGTAACGACGATTGGATGGCTTTTACATATTGTAATTCAGCTTCCTTCATTTTACAAAAAAGGTTACCGGCTCTTTGTTTCAAAATATGAAAAGCCTACCGGAAAGAAAAGTGGCAGCAGCGAGCTTTTGTGGATATTCATATCGAATATGATGTTCCAGATTTGCTTTATGATAGACAAGGCTTTTGTTACAGGTGTTGACGGTGCAGTATCAACAGTAACATATGCGTCAAATCTGTTTGTTACGATAGCAAGTGTGTTTGTTGTTGCAATGAGTAATGTGGTATTTCCCTCTATCAGCCGTAATTTCGAGGAAGGGAACAAAGAATATGTAAAAAGTCTTTTGCAGTATATGATAACAGTGATGCTCGCAATTTTTATTCCTTTTATACTTGTAGCATGCTGCTTCGGAAAAGAGCTTATCTCACTTCTTTATGAGAGGGGGAATTTTACTGCAGAAGATTCAGCAGTTACGGGAATTCTTTTCGGTATTTATACGCTGGGCGTTTTCGGATATGCCTGCCAGGAGCTTTTTAACAAGATTCTTTATCTGGACTCAAAATATTCCTACACGGTTATTGGTACAGGCGCAGTGATTGTTCTTAAACTTATTTTGAATATGTCATTGAAAGACTTTGGGGCAGTGGCAATTGCAATAAGTACAACCGTACTTTTTACCGTATATGCCGTAATGATTGCTTTTGCAATAGCAAAAGTTACAGGAAAATATATCGACAGACCGTTTATTAAAAATATTGGGAAAATTTTGTTGTCAAGCATTGCAGCGTTAACCGTGTTTGGTGCGTGGAAGCTGTTCCTGCCGGATATGTTCGGCGGAAAATTCGGCTTTATAATACCGCTTCTGTTATGTGCGGCAGTTTACTGTGCTGTGCTTTTTGTAAGTGGAATGGTAAAAGTAATACTTAAGGGAAGAAATGCGGAAAATCCGCAGTGAGGAGAGATGAAATGTCTAAGAAAAATTTATTGATACGCGGAATTATATTCGTAATTCTTCTGGCAATGGTGATTCCTTCTTTTGCAGTAAGAGTAAAGAATGAGTCGGATAACAAGGATGTTATTTTTGCTCTTAACTTAAATGACGCACAGCTTCTTCTGAGTGCTGATGAAGTTGAAGAAAGTATTGAGGAAAATAAGTCCTTCGGTGTAAACACGGTTGTTGTAGAAGAGGAAAGCCTCAATTCACTTATAACCCGTGGTCATATAACAGCAATAAAGTATGGCGTTCTTTGCCATAAGTATGATGATGAGAGTGAAGTTATTATAAAAGCACTTGCAGATAACAGAAAAATCCATAACGACAGCTATGTGCTTATTTCAAAAAGAGAAGAATGGAAAGAACATCTTGACAAATGGGTAAATGCAAAATATGCAAAAGAGGATTTTGTCAAGCTTGAAGCAGATGCAAATGCCGATGTATATGTTCTTTATGATGGGCTTGTGAGTAGTTGGCATACAGATATAGGCTTTGATGAGAAAAAGCTCGCGCTTGCAAAAGAAAAAGGGATGAATATTGTATTGTCTCTGCGACTTGGTGCATACTCTGATGCTGCGTATGTTGGTGAAATTGAGCGTATTATCAAAGAATACGGAATAACTCATATAAATATTAAAAAGAGCGAAATAGCACAGGAGGCAAGTACGCACGCAGAAAAGAACTACAAAGCATTCTGCGAACTTATAAAGAAAAACGGACTTTTCCTTATTGTTACTGAGACGGAAACTCAACTTTCCAATAAAAAGCCCATCGGTTATGCAGAACTTATAAAGAGCGCAGGCGGAAGAGTGCTGCGCGGTTACGAGACAATTGATGTGGATACAAAAAATCTCGGACCTACAATCTATGATACCCGTTCTCACAGAATAGTAAATTCTGTTATCGACAGAAATATCCGTTTTGTTTCAATCAAACAGCTTACAAACGGAACAGACCCCTTTGACGAAAAAGGCAAGAAAACAAACATAGCCACAAAGGCGGCAATAGAGAAAATCAGAGAAATAGGCTATAATACGGAATCTTATGATAAAGTTTATAAAAATTACACCCCTTACCGCACGCTTACGAGTATGGCGGCTCTCGTAATGATGATTCTTATGGGTGTAACTGTTATTGAGTGGCTCTTTAACAAGAGATATATGTGGCTTGAAAAGCTTGCAACGGCGGGAGCAGTGATGGGAGTTCTTTTCACTTACTTTGCTCCGGAAAGTATAGTGCTTTTGTATCCCACTTTGTTTGCCGTAGTTTCTCCGTGTTTTGCAATGACTCTTGTGGCAGTTTATGTAAGAGAAATGCGTGATAAATTAAAGCCCTGGCAGTTTGGCATTGCATCTCTTCTTGTAACTCTTGTTACACTTTTCCTTTGTGCAACAGTACAGATAGCACTTCTTAGTGGTCTTGACTATTATCTTAATTCAATTATATTCAGAGGTATAAAGATATCTCTTATTGTTCCGATTGCATACAGTATGATTCTTTACGGAATGATTTTCGGAGATACGGAAGAGTCTCTTTATTCAAAGGCAAAAAGAGTGCTTAACGCAGATGTTAAAGTATACTGGACATTTATTGCACTTGTTCTCGGCGGTGTTGCAGCAATATACCTTATAAGAAGTGGTAATGTTGAAAAAATATCACCTGTTGAAAGCTTTATGCGTAACACTATATCGGCTATTATGCCTGCTCGTCCCAGAACAAAGGAGTTTCTGGTCGGATGGCCCTGTCTTATGCTTTTCTTCTATTATGTGAAGAACACAAACTGCACACTTCTCAGATGGGGATTCAGCGTAGGTAGTTCAATCCTGTTTGCATCTTTCATAAACAGCTTCTGTCATGTGTTTACATCAGCGGAGGTTATATATACAAGAGCGATAAACGGACTTATTGTCGGTATGCTTGTTTCATTAGTGGTGCTTTTGGCAAACTGCATTATTGTAAAACTTGTGAAAAAGTACTGTAAAGAAGGTCAGTAAAATGGCAAGTTATATTACAACACAAAAGGCATTCCGCTCTCTTTTAGGTGCAGCGCGGACAGGCGGAGTAGCTCATTCGTATATATTTGAGGGAATGAAAGGTGTAGGAAAATTTACCACTGCGAGGATTTTTGCAAATGCCATTCACTGTACCGGGAGCACAAAACCCTGCGGAGAGTGTCCCGACTGCAAAAAACATGCGGCAAACACCCATCCCGACCTTTTTATCATTGGCGAAGAAGGCCAGATAAAGGTTGACGATATACGTTCTATGAATGAGGAGCTTTATATAAAACCGGCTCTTTCCGAAAAAAAGATATTTATAGTAAAAAATGCAGATAATATGAATACCGATGCTCAGAACGCTTTGCTTAAGTCTTTTGAAGAACCGCCCCGGTATGCAGTCATTATACTTTTATCTGAAAACGAGAAGATGCTTCTTCAGACTATTCGTTCAAGAGGAAACAAAATTGTTTTTGAGCCATTCGAAGAGTCTGTTGTAAAGGATTATATTTTAAGACAGTATCCCTTGAAACGGGACAGTGCCGATTTTATAGCTCTTTACAGCGGAGGCGTAATCGGGCGGGCAATCAATCTTTGCGAGGATGAAGAGTTTTTTGAAATAAGGCAGAAAATGTTTGAAGTGATTTCTTCTATTACGGGTGACAGACTCTCCATTTTTAAAGTGGCGGAAGCTTTTGGCGTAAAGAGCGGAAAAAGTGCATTTTCTGAGTGTGATTTATATTTTGATTTGTTTACAAGCTTTATGCGCGATGTGCTGTCTGTAAAAATAGGCGGTCGTGTTATAAATGAAGATATGCGGCTGTATATTGAAAAGTTCTCTTCTAAAGTTACGACATCGTCTGTGATAAGCGTGATAGAAAGAGTTGCGAAAGTCCGCAGTGAAATTAATGTGTCAATGAAATATGATTTGTGGATTGTAAATATGCTGATAAATTGTTGGGAGGATATCCATGGTAAAGGTAGTAGGAGTTAAATTTAAAGAATCCGGCAAGGCATACTTTTTTGCCCCCGGTAAATTAGAGCCTAAAGTAGGCGAGGATGTAATAGTTGAAACGGCAAGAGGACTGGAGTTCGGAACTGTTTCTATGGCGGTTAAAGAGGTTTCGGAAGAGGAGCTTGTTTCACCTCTTAAAGAAATCGTAAGAATTGCCACCTCACAGGACAGGGAGCAGGTGGAAAAAAACAGAAAGAAAGAGAAAGAGGCCTTTATTATCTGTGAGGAAAAGATTGCATTTCATAAGCTCGATATGAAACTTGTGGATGTTGAATATACATTTGATGCAAACAAGATTCTTTTCTATTTTACTGCAGACGGCAGAGTAGACTTCCGCGAGCTTGTAAAAGACCTTGCATCTGTTTTCAGAACAAGGATTGAGCTTCGTCAGATCGGTATCCGTGATGAGGCAAAAATGCTTGGAGGCATCGGTATATGCGGCAGAAGTCTTTGCTGTAACAGTTTTCTTGACGGATTCCATCCGGTATCAATTAAAATGGCTAAGGAACAGGGTCTCAGTCTTAACCCCACAAAAATTTCCGGAAACTGCGGCAGACTTATGTGTTGCCTTAAATACGAACAGAACTGTTATGACGAATATTATAAAATTGCTCCGTCGGTAGGTGCGATAGTATCAACTCCTCAGGGAAAAGGAGTTGTGCAGAGTATAACTATGCTTAAAGGTGTGGCTAAGGTTAAACTTGACAATGAAGCGGAGGCACAGCTTACGGAATTTAATTTCAAAGATCTTAAAATCTTGAAAAATAATAAAAACAACAACGATAATTCCGATACAGATATGAAAGAGCTTAAAAAGCTGGAGGAAAACTGATGAAGATAGTATTGCTCGATACTCTCACAATGGGCAGTGATATGAATTTCAAATGTATAGAGGCTCTGGGAGAAGTAGTCAGTTACGGCAATACTGCACCTAATGATGTGGCAGGACATATAAAAGATGCAGATGTTGTGGCTCTTAATAAGGTTGTGCTTGATGAAAAAGCTTTGAGGAATGCAAAAAATCTCAAGCTTATTTGTGTTTTTGCTATTGGATATAACAATATTGACCTTGATTATTGCAAAGCTAATAATATAAAGGTCAGAAATGTTCCGGGGTATTGCAGCGGCAGCGTGTGTCAGCACACATTTGCTCTTTTATTCTCGCTGATTGAAAATATGCGTTATTATGATGAATTTGTGAAAAGCGGTGCATACTCGGAAAGTGGAGTAGCAAACCACCTGGGCAAAAGATTTTTTGAAATTGAGGGCAAAAAGTGGGGTATAATCGGCATGGGCTCTATCGGAAGAAGAGTTGCAGATTGTGCAGCGGCTTTCGGTGCTGAAGTTTGCTACAGCAGTATAAGCGGTGCTATCCGCGAAGAGAATTACCCCAATGTGCAACTTGATACGCTTCTTTCTGAGAGTGATATTATAACAGTGCACGCTCCTCTTAACGAAAAAACACACCACCTTATAGGTGAAAAAGAATTAAAAATGATGAAAAAAACTGCCGTCATAGTAAATGTCGGCAGAGGCAGTGTTATTGATGAGGCGGCACTTCAGGAAGCTATAGATGATGGTATTATTGCAGGTGCGGCACTTGATGTATATTCCGAAGAACCGCCAAAGGCAGATTCCCCGATTATGAATGTTAAAAATAAGGAAAAAATCGTTTATACACCTCATATTGCGTGGGGCTCTGTGCAGGCAAGGGAACGGTGCATAAGTATGACAGCTGATAATATTAAGGCTTTCATAGAAGGCAAGCCTCTTAATGATGTTATATAAACTCCTTTGGAGAGTTTTTCCTGAAACTGCTTGGTGTTTCACCGAATTTTTCCTTGAATCTTCTTGAAAAATAAAACTGGTCGCAGAAACCAAGTTCTGCACTTATTTCGGCTATTGAGAGCTGCTCCTTTGCGAGCAGCTCTTTTGCTTTTATAAAAATCATATCGTCAATGTATTTGCCGATAGGGATACCCATTTCCTTTAAAAACACGTTTCGGAGCTTGCTTTCAGATATAAAAAGTCTTTGGGCAAACTGTTTCACGTCTACCTTTATTGATGGATTGTGACTTATAAGGGAAATTACGTTTTTTACAATTTCACTGTGTTTTTTAGCAGGTGTTTCACTTTCGGAAAAATCCGCTGCAAATTTTGCCATAATCTTCATAAGAAATGCCTTTATCTGAAGTAGCTTTTCATAACTTTCCGTAGATTCTGTCAATCTTTCCAGGCGGTCATATTCCTCTGCGGAAAAGGGCATAGAGCAAACCTTTTGTATATTTGAAAAAAGGTCATAGCGGTCAGGGGTTGTAACGGAAATGTGGAAAAATATTTTTTCAAGGTACGTACATCCGTAGGAAAATCTGAACTCTGCAGGAATGAGATACACATTTCCGCCCTTGAGCTTGACAATGCCATTTTCTGTTTTTATAAACCCGTCACCGTTTTTTACAAAATAAAGTCTTGAATAAGGGCTTGAAAACATTTTGCTTTTCCAGTTTTCGTCAAGAACTACACTGTTACATCCCAGAACGGATAGCTTTATATTGTTTATAACATCGGGAGAAAAAAGATTGTTCATAATAAAATCTCCATATTTAATAATAAAAATTTCATTGAAATATATGGGGTATTTTGCTATATTGAAAATATAAAATACATATTTATATTATTACACAATACAAATGTTGTCAAGGAGGATTTTTATGTCAAGTTATGTAACAAAGAAAACTGACGGTAACACCGCCTGGTTTACAGAGGACAGATTCGGTATGTTCATCCATTTCGGACTTTATGCAATGCCTGCCCGTCACGAATGGATTAAAACTTACGAACTTATATCGGAGGAAAAGTACGATAAATATTTTAAATACTTTAACCCCGACCTTTTCGATGCAAAAGAATGGGCAAGAAAGGCAAAAGCAGCAGGTATGAAGTATGCCGTTCTTACTACAAAGCATCACGAGGGATTTTGTATGTTTGATTCAAAATATACAGATTACAAAATCACCAACACACCTTTCGGCAGAGACCTTGTGAAAGAATATGTGGAGGCTTTCCGCGAAGAGGGATTGAAGGTAGGCTTCTATTATTCACTTATTGACTGGCATCATCCCGATTTCACCATTGACCAGAATCATCCGCGCCGTTGCGAGCCTGACGCAGAAGAAATGAATAAAACCCGTGATATGAAAAAATATGCCGAGTATATGCGTAATCAGGTTACAGAGCTTCTTACAAATTATGGCAAGATTGATATTCTTTGGTTTGATTTTACATATCCCGATAAGCCTGCGCTTGATGCAGAAACCAGTCCTCTCAGATACCATTGGTGGGTGAAGGAATGGATGGAAGGAAAAAGTAAGGACGACTGGGAAAGCGAAAAGCTTGTGGAAATTATCAGAAAGCTTCAGCCTGAAATCATCGTAAATAATCGTTTGGGCATAGACCAGGATTTGTGGACCCCTGAACAGTACACTCCCGAGACTTGGGTTAAGCATCCCGAAACAGGGGAGCTTGTTACATGGGAAAGCTGTCAGACCTTCTCAGGTAGCTGGGGTTATAACCGTGACGAAATGAGCTGGAAATCACCTAAAATGCTTATTGAACTTCTTATAAACAACGTAAGCTGCGGCGGTAACCTTATTATGAACGTAGGCCCTACTGCAAGAGGTAACTTTGACAAGCGTGCCGACAATGCACTGGACGTTTTTGCTGAATGGATGAAGTACAACTCACCCTCGATTTACGGTTGTACAATGCGTGAACCCGGAATAAAAGAACCCCGCGGAACACGTATCACACAGAGTAATGATGGAAAACGTCTTTACATCCACCTTATTGAATACCCCAACGGATTTATCAAACTCGAGGGAATGGGCGGTAAGGTTGATTATATTCAGTTCCTTCACGACGGAAGCGAAATTCCCTTTACGGACAAGCAGTTCGTACATATGGGCGATACAGTATCGGGGGAAAAGGACAACGATGTTGTAATCAACGTTCCCAAGATGATTCCCGATGTGATTGTGCCCGTAATTGAAATCTGCTTAAAATAAAAATTCCCCAATTTGGGGAATTTTGAAGAAGGAGAGATGTTTATGTCAAGTTATGTAACAAGAAAAACAGATGGTGATACAGCGTGGTTTACTCACGACAGATTTGGTATGTTCATTCATTTCGGACTTTATGCTATGCCTGCAAGAGGCGAATGGGTAAAAACTCGGGAGCTTACTGCAGAGGATAAGTATGACAAATATATGCAGTATTTCAACCCCGACCTTTTTGATGCTAAAGAATGGGCAAAAAAGGCGAAAGAGGCAGGTATGAAATATGTTGTTCTCACAGCCAAGCATCACGAAGGCTTTTGTATGTGGGACTCCGACTATACAGATTATAAAATTACAAATACTCCTTTTGGCAGAGACCTTGTGAAAGAGTATGCCGATGCGTTCAGAGAAGCAGGACTCCGTGTAGGTATCTATTATTCTCTGATTGACTGGCATCATCCATTGTTCCCCGTTGACTGGACACATCCCCGCCGTCACGACAACGGTCCTGAAATGAACAAAACAAGAGATATCAAAGCCTATGCTGAATATATGCGAAATCAGGTGCGTGAGCTTCTCACAAACTACGGAAAGATTGATATTATCTGGTTTGACTATACATATCCCGAAAGACCTATCGATCTTATGCCTGTTTCTGCAAGAACACCCCTTAGTTACCATTCATGGGCGCACGAATGGATGGAAGGCAAAAGTAAGGACGACTGGGAAAGCGAAAAACTTATTGCTTTAATCAGAAGCATTAACCCCGATATTATTATAAATAACCGTACAGGTATCGACCAGGACCTCTGGACACCTGAACAATATACTCCCACAGACTGGGTAAAGCATCCCGAAACGGGCGAGCTTGTAGTGTGGGAAAGCTGTCAGACCTTCTCGGGAAAATGGGGGTATCACCGTGACGAAATGAGCTGGAAATCACCCAAGATGCTTATTGAGCTTCTTATAAATAACGTAAGCTGTGGCGGTAACCTTATTATGAATGTAGGACCTACTGCGAGAGGCAACTTTGACAAGCGTGCCGACAATGCACTTAATGTCTTTGCAGAGTGGATGAAGTACAACGCCCGTTCAATTTACGGATGTACCATGCGTGAGCCTGAAATTAAAGAGCCACGCGGTACACGCATCACCCAGAGTGAAGACGGAAAGCGTCTTTATATTCACCTTTTTGAATATCCCAACGGGTTTATCAAGCTTGAAGGAATGGGCGGAAAGGTTGATTATATTCAGTTCCTTCACGACGGAAGCGAAATTCCCTTTACGGACAAGCAGTTCGTACATATGGGCGACACCGTATCTGGCGAAAAGGATAACGACGTTGTAATCAATGTCCCCAAAATGATTCCCGATGTTGTTGTTCCTGTAATTGAAATTTTCCTGAAGTAATATTTACAACTTGAATAATATGCTATATAATAAGTGTGTAGTCATTGGGACTACACACTTATTCTTCTATGAGGTGACATTATGAGAAAATTTTTATTGACATTGGTTTTTGCTTTAGCAATTTTTTCATCAACTGCAGTGCTTGCCGAGGAATCGGTTACATTACCTGCCTTTGATGTTACTTTCAGTTCGGAAAAGGTCGAAAGTGAACAAAGACAGTTTCCGCTGATTGTTTATAAAGACATAACCTATGTTCCTATGACATATTTTGATTGCCGTTATCTGGGACTTAAAACTGACTGGAATGAAGAAACAAAAACTCTTTCAATAGAACAGACTCCCATAAATTGTGCATATCGCGATTATAAATGGGGGAGGAAGAACAATAAAAATGACAGAGCGTCTGTATGCGGATTTAACATTGTGGTAAACGGCAAAGAAATAGATAATTCAAAGGAAGAATATCCGCTTCTCACTTTCCGCGATGTTACATATTTTCCGCTTACATGGCGTTTTGCAGTGGATGAATTCGGATGGGAATACAGCTTTGATGCGAAAAACGGACTTTTAATCAAGGCAAAGAATTACCGTACAGAAAACATAAAGCTTCCCGGTATAGACGGAAGCGTCGCAACTGACGGAGAGTATTATTACTATAACGGAGAAAAGGACGGGAAAAGGGTTGTGTACCGTGCTTTAGCGACGGATACAAGCAATCCCGAAGTTATTTATGAATTGCCCGAAAGAATAATGTCGGGTGGTGCATTGTTCAGTAATTCCTGCGGAGATATTTATTTTTCATACACAGCAGGGTCTGTTCCTACCACAAGCACAAGCTACTTTTTCAAAATAGAAAAGGACGGCTCTGTAACGGAAAAAATTCCTGATGACGGTTACGGCTACGGTAAACATGGCTATTATGAAATCAGAATTGCAAACGATGAAATTAAGCTTAAAGGTGAGCATCATGGTGCTAACGGTATGACCGAATTTTCTTACGAAAAAGACGGAAAGGTTTATGAAGTTGAGCCCCTTCCCGGATGGGCACATGTAGGGGAAAGAAGAAACGGAATTGTATACAGTAATACATCTCCCGCCAGTGTG
The DNA here is from genome assembly GCA_045604905.1 of Clostridia bacterium. Lineage (GTDB taxonomy): Bacteria > Bacillota > Clostridia > UMGS1883 > UMGS1883 > UMGS1883. The sequence continues at coordinate 9,145 of JAZUOX010000038.1, read as the reverse complement.
AAAATATTCGGTGACAAGATTTATTACACTGCGTATAACGAGCAGGATTCGGAGGATAGCGCCCTTTACGTTATAGATACAGAAACAGGGGCGCAGAAAAAACTCCTTGATGGTGTATGCGGATTTGACGTGTGTCAAAAACCCACGGGCGACTATAAAGGAAACGTAATCATTTACGATAATAACGGCACAGTTATGCTGTATGACGAAACAACAGGTGGAAATATGGCGCTTGAAGAAAAAGGCGATGAAGACCTTTACCTTGTAGCCGCAGTTGGAGGTTTCCATACCTATGCTGTTATGAAAAACAGAGAGGGGAACAAAACTGTAGTTAAAACCTTATGGGCAGACAAAACAATGCCTACAGAGGATACAGTTATACTCGAAACAAAAACGGGAACTTATGTGTCAAAATTTGATAATCTTATCTGCGTAAGAACGGCAGGGGAGTCTCCTGATGATGAAGTAAGATTTTTTGTAGCAGGAAATAGTGGAGAGCACGAGTATGCATCATTTTCTTCATCGGACGTAGCGGACAGCGTATTTGCGTATGGCAATATATTGCTTTACAAAATCGGTAATGATAAGGTAGCAAAAGTAGAGTTGAAATAAAAATTTCTCGAAAAGTTGATTATATATGGAGGAAATCCATGAAAACTTCGTTTAATATTCAAAAAGGTGACTTTGAAATATCGTGGCCAGAACGTATATCGCGCCATGACCTTGTTTTCGAAGCACCGCCCACAGACCCGATGCAGTATGGCTTGCCCGTCGGCAACGGAGAAGTAGGGGCACTCATATGGTGCGACGACAGACGTATCTTTATCGCGGTTAATAAAAGCGACTTATGGGACGATGCCGAGTTCGGTGAATTTTGCAACTGGAAAGAGGAAGAGGAGGAGCTTAATACCACACTCCGCCACGCCTGCAGAATCATTATAGATTTTAAAAAGCCTATTTTCGATACTTTCTATCTGACTGATTTCAAGGCACGTCTTTCACTTAAGGACGGTTGTGCAAAATTACGCCTTGAAGCACCATTTGGAAGTCTTTCTGCAAAGATATTTATTGCCGAAAATATGGATGTTTTATGTGCCGACTTCACCTGCGATTTTGTTGAAAAAGATGAGATTGAGATAACTGTTGAACGATACGGCTCGCGTACATTTGCCCATTGGTATTCTATGGTGAAGCGTGACCCGATGATAGGCCTCGGCGGAACGGACACCTTTGTGGAAAATAATAAAGCTTATATTTCGCACAAACTTACGACAGGGACATTTTATTGCGGTGCGGTCTGCGATAATTTGACTCCTTCCCGTTCAAGTTCCCACGCCTGTGTTTTCAGAGGGAATAGCGAAAAATTCACATTGTATCTTTCTGTCACAAGTCCTTTTGACGAAAACGGGAAAGAAAGCCTTGAAAAAAATCTGAAAAAGGCCGTTGATACAGGAATTGACATGCTTCTTGAAGAAAATGAGGCTTCATGGAGAGAGTTTTGGGAAAAGTCATTTATTGAAACGGATGACGACTACCTTGACAACTACTGGCACATTGCAATGTATTATGCAAATGCAGGACAGCGTGGCCGTTACCCCGGCAGATTCATAAATTCCCTCTGGAACTGGAGAGCGGATGTACAGCCGTGGAACTTCTATTTCCATTGGAATCAGCAGCAGGCATATTGGGGACTTAATGCCGCAGGGCACCACAATCTTTGCGAGACATACCTCAATTACAGATGGAACGGAATGGAGCACTCCGCAGAAACGGCAAAGAAACACTTTGGGGTTGAAAACGGAATATTTGTTTCCGATGTCTGCGACAGACGGGGATATAATTCAGTGCTGGAACTTAACAATCATACCCCTGTCGGGGAAGTTGCACTTGACTTCTGGCGTCAGTATAAATACACCTGCGACAAGGAATTTTTAGAGGAAAAAGCTCTTCCTTATATGCTTGCCGCCTCACGCTTTTTCGCAACCCTTTTTGAAAAGGGAGGGGACGGAAAATACCATGCAAAGAGAGGTATGCCCTATGAGGGCGAGGACGTTCTTGGAGATGTGGTGACAGAACTTGCAATGGCAAGAGTTCTTTTTGCGGCAACCCTTGATGCACTGAAAGTGACAGGGGAGAGTGTACCTGATGAGGATATTTTCCGTGATATACTTGAAAATATCGCACCTTTCGTGCTTGTTGACTGCGACAGTGAAATTATAGAAAACGGCGTTATAAAGAGAGGTATGTTCAAGGGTGAACACGTTAAAACGAACAAAGTAATTGCCGTTGGTCGTGTTCTTGAAGAAACGGGAACACGTTTGCCCGACGAAAGACGTACTGCCTATTATGAAGAACATCTGGGCGAATACATTCCACAGTTTATTCCCGGTGAAGAAATAGAAATTCCTTTTAAGGGAATTGATGTACTCCGTGCAGTAGCGCGTGGAGAAAGAGTTCCTTCTCAGGTTGAATCAGGTGTTGATCAGATAACTTTTGCGCATTTTCAGGCAAGTGTTGCCCCTGTTTATCCCATGGAGGCTGTCGGCGTAAAAGACCGCGGCAGCGAGCTTTATGATGCCCTTGTTTCTACTGCTCTGTATTCACGAAACGAACAGTCAATGGGATGGGATCCTATGCCCGTTGTTCTTGCAAGACTTGGTCTTTCGGATGCGGTAGATAGATTTATTTACGATTATCCTTCATATTGGCAGGGTTACAACAACGGATTTTCTCACTACGATAAAGGATATGTTTTCAATCAGCATATGCCTTTCCGCAGAGTAGATATTCTTGACCTTGACAGTGAAACCGGGGAAAAATACCGTGGCGAAAGATTCCCTTTCAGACATATGGGTCTTGAACCCCTTGGAGTATTTTCAGCGACTATGAATGAACGACTTATGCAGAGCTATGACGGTACTATCCGAATCGCTCCTGCTTACGGAAAAAGGAGTGCAAAATTCAAGCTTCACGCAGTTGGCGGTTTTGAGGTAATGTGTGAAATTTTTGATGGAGAGGTTTCCTTTGTAGCGATAAAGTCCCTTTTCGGTAACAAGTTAACCCTTGAAAACCCTTGGGATGTGGCGTGGTGTAACGGAGAACAGTATGAAGGTACTATCTCCCTTGATACAGAAAAAGGCGAAGTGTATATTTTCGCACCTTCTCCCGATGCTTTCCCGGAATTTGAAAAAGAAGTTCCGTCACAAAATGACTCCTGCAAAGTCCGCCCCGACGGAAATGCTATGTTGGGGCTTGCAAGGTCCTTCTGATTTTAAAGGGAAATGAAAAAAGACCAGAACATTTTTCCAGCCACAAACAAAGAGAATGTAAAGAAAATTCCCCAATTTAGGGACTGTCCCCAAATTGGGGAAAAACAAAAGAGGTGCATTGCACCTCTTTTAGTTTTTTATTAAATGAGTAGTCCTGTAAGCCGAGTTCTGTCGTTTAAAACGGTCATCTATCTACGCCGTATATCTCTATACGGCTCCAGCCGCCTTTCGGATTATAGGTCGGACAGACCAATCCAGTCGGCGTTGCTTCGGATGGGGTTTACATGGCACAAAGCGTTACCGCAATGTCGGTGGGCTCTTACCCCGCCTTTCCACCCTTACCCACGAAGTGGGCGGTTTATTTCTGTTGCACTTTCCTTAGAGTCGCCTCCACCGGGATTTCTCCGGCATCCTGTCCTATGAAGCTCGGACTTTCCTCATCAGTGTAAAACACTGCCGCGACCGTTCAGACTACTCAAATATTAAATTTTTTAATGCGAAATGAATGAAGATTTTGTTTTGACAAAAATCTTTTTATCTTATATTGTTTGTATCAGTCAAAGGAGAACACTGTGCGTTGCTTATCTTAAGTTCAATATCATTTTTGAACTTGTCGTCAAGCTTTTCATAGAGAATATTACAGGCAATAATTTCGCTGTCATAGTGACGCATTTCAATAAAATCAATATCGTCGGCAATCTTAAGCATAGAAACCTCGTGGTGCTTCAAATCGCCTGAAATGTAAACATCAGCCTTAAGTTCTCTTGCTGTTTCAACAAGACTTCCTCCGCCACCGCCATTGCATACTGCAACGGTTTGTATTTCTTTGTTTTTTGTAAAGGTAGAATACAGGGTTTCAATACCAAAAACTTCTTTAATTCTTTGCGTGAGAGATTTTGCAGTCTCTCCAAAAGGCGTGCGACATACTCTTCCTAGCTCACCTTCCATATTACCTATAGGGATAAGGTCAAGCTTTTTCACAACATTATCTGTGAGACCACCCGGGGCGCTGTCAAAGTTTGTGTGTGCACTGTATACGGAAATACCGTTTTCGAGTGCTGAAACAATCATTTCACCGTGGTCGGCATCGTCGGTTATCTTTTTCAAAGGATTAAATATAGCGGGGTGGTGGGTGATAATGAGCTCTGCGCCTTCATCAATTGCTTCCCTGACAACATTTTTGTCACAATCAAGGCAGATAATGACTTTGCTTATTTTTTTGTCACATCTTCCTATGAGAAGCCCGATATTGTCAAAATCCTCCGCAAAGCTTGGCGGGAAGATTTCTTCAATAAAATCTGTTATAGCTTTTAATTCTACCATTACTTTTCCCCTTTCAGGAGGTTTTCGTATTCGCTTTTAAGAAAGAGCATATGTTCTTTCTTGGGAGAAGAAGTATCTTCCCCCATCTTTTCGAGAATACTTTCAATTTCATACAGGCGGTATTTTACATAGTCGTCGAAAAGCGGAGGCTTCTCTTTTATAAGAAGCGGTCCGATTTCCTTTTCGATTTCTGTAAGCGTGTATTTTTCACCACGCACGCACAGAAGAGCAGTATACATCTTGCGTCCCTCTTGTGCGATAGCTTCCTTTTCTATAATAAAGCCGTTTGCCGAGAGAAATTCTCTTAATTCCCGATGCCCTGTCTGCATCTGCAGTACAAAATGCTTGCATCCTTTTTCGTTTTTCAGAATTTCAGCAATGGTTTCTCCGCCCATACCTGCAATTATAGCACAGTCTGCCTCTTTTTCTCCGATGTTCTCAAATCCGTCAGAAAGCCTTGTTTCCACCTTGTCCGACGCATCAAAAAGAGAAATATTTTTTTCCGCCTGCTTAAGTGGGCCTGACTTTATATCTGCGGCAATCACTTTTTCTGCAATTCCCTTTTTTGCGAGATAAATTGCAACATAACCATGGTCTGTGCCGATGTCGCACACAGTGACGGTTGCAGGAACAAGACCGGCTATCATAGAAAGCCTTGGTGTCAGAAATTTTTCTATACCGGGCATATCAACCTACAAGCTCTGCAACAACGGCATTGATTACTTTGCCGTCTGCTTTTCCCTTTAGTTCTGCCATAACAGTCTTCATTATCATACCTTTGTTCTTTGTTGCGATTACATCGGCAAACTTCTCTGTAAGAATTGCCTTTACTTCTTCTGCGCTGAGAAGCTTGGGAGCAAATTCTGAAATAATGTTGTATTTGGTTGTATATTCTTCAATAAGCTCTGTTCTGTCAGCGGGGCAGGTGTCAATCTGCTCTTTTGCAGCCTTAAGCTCTTTAAGAATTACAGAATCTGTCATTTCTTCTGAGATATTATTGCGGACGCCATTGTCAATTCCATACTTTTTAACTGCGGCAACAAGAGAAGATATAGCGTCCTTTCTTACCTTATCCTTTGCTTTCATAGCAGCAATCATTTCTTTCTGTAATGCTTCAAGTGTCATAGTTTAACTCTCCTTTTTAATTTGGCATAAGCGAACTGTCTGCCATACTAAGATATTTATTGTTATGGGTCGCGATTATGTGGTCAATAACCGGTATATCCATTCCCTCAAATATGTCGCAGAGCCTTGAAGTAAGTATACGGTCGCTTTCCGATGCACTCAGCATACCGGAGGGATGATTATGTGCAAGTATTATCTGTGCGGCATTGTGTCTTATGGCACATTCCACAACTTTTCGCGGGCTTACATTCGACTGTGAAACTGTACCCTCCTCGATTATTTCAAAAGCAATCACACGCCTTTGAGTATCGAGGCATATTATTGCAAACACCTCGTTATTAAGACCGCCTATCATTCCTGATACAAACTGTCCGGCATCAAAGGATGTCGTAAGCATCTTCTTGTCTCTTACAGCAAGGCTTTGATAAAACTGAGAAAACGCAGGTATTGTTTTAAGAAAAACTGCCGCGTGCTCGCCAACACCTTTAACGGCACAAAGCTCCTCAACAGAGGCATCAAAAACACATCTTACCGAGGAAAACTTTTCTATAAGAAGATGTGCTGTCGGGTTAGTATCTCCCTGTGGAATGGCGTAAAAAAGCAGAAGCTCAAGCACCTCATGATCAGAAAATGATGTGAGCCCCTCATCCAAAAATCTTTTTTTCAAGCGTTTTCTGTGTCCTGTATGCATAGGATTTCCTCTGTGTATTCTAAAAATTCTTCTTTAGTGATAAGCGCATTGAGTGCATCGACCAGTGCATTGACAGAAATTTTTTCCGGAACGGAAAGAAATCTGCAAAGTTTAATGCGTGCGGCGGCACTTTCTGTGCCGCCGTACATGCCCTTTTCGTACAAGTCCATTTTGGTAATCTTTTCACCCGGATTCTCATCTGACAGATATTTTGTCAAAACATCCTCGAGAATTTTTTCGTCAATCCCTTCCACTCCAAGCTTGCCTTCTTTGGAAGGGGCGGATTTCCGTTTTTCCTTACCGAAAATTTCGGGAATATATGCCTGCTTTATATTTTCTTCTCCGACAAAGCCCTTAATGTGATTTCTTATCATAAAACCTGCTCTGTCAGAGTCAGTCAGAATAAGTATTCCCCTTGTTTTTGCAAGCTTACGGAAAAACTCTCTTTTATCTTTATTTTTAAAAATCCTGAATCCGTCAGTAGTAAAAATGGGTGCATTGCAGATTTTTTCAAGCTGCATTTTGTCATATTTACCTTCGACTATAATAGCTTCCTTTATATTAAGCATCAGTTTGTTTCTATAAGTCCGTAATTACCGTCTTTACGACGATAAACTATATCTGTGGTGTTAGTCTGCGCATTGCGGAAAACAAAGAACGAGTGATTAAGCATATTCATCTGAAGCACGGCTTCTTCTGCGCTCATAGGTTTGACCTGATGAGTCTTTGTTTTTACAATTTTGATTTCAGCATCGTCAACATCGTCATACGCTGTGAAATCGTATTCTTTGCTGACTCCTTCACGGAGCTTCTTCTGAAGACGGGTTTTATTCTTACGGATTTGGCGCACAATAGCTTCAACAATTTTGTCGGTAGCATTGTAAACATCGTCATCGCGTTCCTCTGCCCGGTATATCATATCTACCGTCCTGATGGTAACTTCCACAATGATTTTATCTTTTTGCGTATTTATGACAGCATCAGCAGAAACAGATTCATCAAAGAATTTGCTGAGTTTGTCAAGTTTCTTTTCGATCATAGCCTTTTTTTCTGCGCTGAGTTCAATTTTCCTTGTGTAGATGTTAGTTTTCATATGTGCCCCTCCTTAGAATTATTGGCAATTGCTTTTGCCTACCTATATTATACAATAAAGACTGCTTGTAGTAAACATTTTTTTTAAAAAAATAACAAAATACATTTTTAAAATACCAATATGTAGTGGTCGACATAAGAAAAAACCACAATTTTTTCCTTCCAAAACATTGCTGAAGCCCTATATATAGCCATTATAGGCGCTTTTTTACAATTGTGTTAAAAATAACAATATCTTGTGATTTTGTATTGACAACGTAACTAGATGTTGTTATAATGGTAGTGTACGAAAAAAGAGAATCCGGAGGGACAGAGATGAAAATTATAAAAAGAAGTGGGGCAGAAGTAACGTTTGATCCTAATAAGATTGTAATAGCTGTTACAAAAGCTAATGAAAGCGTTGTCCCCAGTAACCGTATGTCTGCAGTACAGATTAAGCGTATTGCGGAAGATGTTGAGAGTGCGGCTGCTAATATGAACAGATCCTTAAGCGTGGAGGAAATCCAGGACCTTGTCGAGGATCAGATTATGAATCAGCGTGCATTTGATGTTGCACGCCGTTATATTACATACCGCTATAACCGTGCCCTTGTAAGAAAATCAAATACAACAGATGAGCAGATTCTGAGCCTTATTGAATGTAATAATGAAGAAGTTAAGCAAGAGAATTCCAATAAGAATCCTACTGTTAACAGCGTTCAGCGTGACTATATGGCAGGTGAAGTCAGTAAGGATATTACAAAGCGTATCCTTCTTCCTGCAGAGGTTGTGTCAGCTCACGAACAGGGAATTATTCATTTCCATGATGCAGACTATTTTGCGCAGCATATGCACAACTGCGACCTTGTAAATCTTGAAGATATGCTTCAGAACGGGACTGTCATCAGCGGTACGATGATTGAAAAGCCCCATAGCTTTTCAACAGCCTGCAACATATCCACACAGATTATTGCGCAGGTTGCGTCATGTCAGTACGGTGGTCAGAGTATCAGTCTTACACATCTTGCTCCCTTTGTTGATATAAGCCGTAAAAAGATCCGCCGTCAGGTAGAAGAGGAAATGGCAATCCTTGGTGAAAGAGTTGGCGAAGAAAAAATTGACGAAATTACCGAGAAGAGACTTCGTGAAGAGGTTAAGAACGGTGTTCAGATGATACAGTACCAGGTTGTTACTCTTATGACTACAAATGGTCAGGCTCCTTTTGTAACGGTGTTTATGTATCTTAACGAAGCAAAAAACGAGCAAGAAAAAGCTGACTTAGCATTAATTATCGAAGAAGTTTTATTACAGAGATATCAAGGTGTTAAAAATGAAAAAGGCGTGTTTGTTACTCCTGCTTTCCCTAAGCTTATTTATGTGCTCGAGGAGGATAACATCACTCCTGATTCAAAATACTGGTATCTAACAGAGCTTGCTGCTAAATGTACTGCAAAGAGACTTGTGCCGGATTATATTTCTGAAAAGATTATGAAAGAGCTAAAAGAGGGAAACTGCTTTCCGGTTATGGGATGCAGAAGTGCACTTACTCCGTGGAAAAACGACAAGGGTGAGTACCAGTTTTACGGTCGTTTCAATCAAGGCGTTGTTACACTCAATCTCGTTGATATAGCTCTCTCCAGCGGCAAGGATAAAGTCGGAGGCCAAG
>JAZUOX010000037.1:0-15285 GCA_045604905.1 Clostridia bacterium | reverse complement strand
TGCTTCGCATCCTGCCTGCTTGACGACCGCTAGCTTTGCTTTCGGTACCCGTCTGCGCACCAACTTCGGGGAAAACGATTATTAATCGTTTTCTTCTCCCTCGTTGCCCTCTTAGGCTTCAACCCCGCCTCGATTCTCACCACGCAAAAAAAGCACCGTAATCGGTGCTTTTAGCGTGGTGGAGCCGATGCGTCACTGCTGACTTTCACGGAAAATGTGTATGGATATCGAGGCCAAAAGGTGTGAATGAGCGTTTTGGCCTTGATTTGCTTGACTATGCTATTAGCACTAAACACAACACGACTACACAAGATGTTTAATCATACATTATAGAACGTTACATCATTGTCATACATCATGCTTGATGAAAACGCAAAAATAAAGCTATTGGAGTATGAAAGCATATTATCTACAGAATATGGTGCAGACAGAGATTTAGACAAGAATCTGGGTGGTTACATACTGTATGCAATCAAAGGAACTGACCCCAAAGAAATCAAGGCTTTCTTTGACTATACAGACAAGACTGCAGAATATGTAGACATATATGAGAATATACTTACGGCAGTGTATATTTTAAGTAGCGACTAAAGAACACAATCAAATGCGAAGCCATCTTTAACGACGACAGGACACACAGATACTTGTGGAGACGAGTGTGGGACAAAGACAAACCTATCATATCAATTATTATGCTTAATCCCTGTCAGGCAGATAACATCATAACCGATACTACTACATCCCTTGTGGTAAACAATGTAGCAAAGCTTGAAGAGTTCGGTGGTGTAGATATCCTTAACCTCTACTCCAAGCTTGCAACGAAGTTAAAATTCAGATACGAAAGCGATGAGGAACTTAACGATGCAGAAAATGATGCATTCATTGTTAAATCAGTTATGGAAAATCCCAAGACAATCCTTGCATGGGGCAAAGCATCTTCTAACAATGCAAGAATTGAAGAACGAGCTTTAGATGTTATTAACCTGCTAGAAAAACACCACGACAAGTTATATGTGATATCGGATGGACGAAGAACAGGCTTACACCCACTTACACCTTGCATACGCAACGAGTGGATTCTTGAGAAGTTCAATGTTCCCAGATGAGATATTAAAAGCACCCACATGAAATCCATGTGGGTGCTAATCTTATAAGGATCGCAGGAAAAAAGCCTGTGTTCCTGTATTTTTTATTATCAGCAGTTACTTACATATACATTATCTGAATGTTCTGTTATATAACTCATAAAAGAATGACATATTATTAAATCCTGCAAGGTATGCTGCTTCGTTCACTGAAAATTCACCGGAATCAATCATATTTTTTGCCTGATGCATACGGATAAGGTTACGGTATTCTATGGGGGAAGTGCCCGTGTATTCCCTGAATAATTTACGAAAATTAGGCTCGGACATATTACACATATCGGCATAATATGAAATTTTGTGATTTTCAAAATAGTTTTTCTTTATAGCAAAAACTGCGGGCAATATTTTTGTATATTTATTCCCGGGTAAATTATCAGGTTTTTCCAACACATAAAGAAGGTCATATATCCTTGCGGAAACAAAGGCAACACTTTGTGTGTCAAGTCCTGACATGGAATCAAAATTTTCTGAACGTTTTGGCATATGCCTTAAAACCGGATTTTTCAAGTAATACGGAAGTTTTTCTTCACAGGTATCAAACAAAAACATACTTATGGTTGTATTATCCTCAAGATAAGTTGCTATGTAAGGTACTTTTTTCGGCATATACAAAAATTTCCCTTTTTCAAGATAAACTGTGTTATCTGAAAATTCATATTTCATAGCACCGTTTTCAAGGATTATAAGAGAATTAACATCCTTTCCGTTTTTATAAGAAAAAACAAAGTTTTTGTCACGACTTACTTTTGTGTAGCCGATATTTTCAATTAAATACTCATTACCGAAATTCTTTTCATATTTCATAGCATCACCTCTTATTAATCGAATACCATACATTTTTAGCAGATAATGAATTGTCATTATCTGTTTTAAATTGTATAATAAAGCCACAAAAGAGTCAATATGCAAAAGCTAAATTTTATCAGATACGGGTGTATTTTATGAAAAATAATTTCTTGTTAAACTCATCTGTCGGCAAAACTCTGTATGACAGAATAAAGAATTTGCCTATTATTGATTACCACAATCATCTTTCGCTTAAGGATTTAAAGAAAAACACACGTTTTACCGATATCTATGATTTATGGATTGCGCCTGATCCTTACAAGCACCGTGCTATGCGTATGTGCGGAGTAGAGGAAAAATACATCACCGGAGATTGTGACAAAAAGGAGAAATTTTTAAAATGGTGCGAAACTATTCCAAAGATTGTTGGAGGTCCGCTCTACCACTGGAGCCGTATGGAAATTGAATTTCTTCTCGATAGTGATGACTTTTCATGGAGCGACGAATCGCTTTTTGAAAAATGTAATTCATACCTTGCTGAAAACATTGTAACGCCCGAAGTTTTACTTAAGCGGTTTAATGTAGAGTACAACTGTCCTTGTGCATCTCTGCTTGATGACATAATTTTCTGTGAAGAAAAAGATGGTCTTGCACCGTCATTGCGTGGTGATGATATAGTAAACCTTTCACCCGAATTTATAAAAAAGCTCAGCAAAATAACGCAGACGGAAATAACAGACCTTTCTTCTTTTGAAAATGCGGTCAGAATGCGTTTTGAGGAGTTTTATAAACTTGGTTGCCGCTACAGCGACCACGCACTTGATAACGGATTTGTGTACTATAAGGACGATGGAAAAAATGATGTACGATTTATGCAGTTACTTGACGAAACTATTGATGAAGAAGACAAAAAACATCTGTCATCATACATCCTGACCTACCTCGGAAAAGAATATGCACGATTGGGTTTTGTAATGCAGTTACATATAGGTGCAGAAAGATTCACAAGCACCAAATTAAGAGCTGCCGCAGGTGCTGCAGGTGGATTTGCAGGTATAGGCAACAGTGTTAATATAAAATCTCTTACTGAATTTCTCGACACGGTTGATATTGCATATAGATTGCCGAAAACTATGCTTTTTACACTTAACCCTTCCGACAATGCTATGATTTCAGTTCTGTCAGGCTCATATTCGCAGGATGGAGTGAGCGGTCTTGTTACCCAAGGACCTGCCTGGTGGTGGTGCGACCACAAAAATGGCATTGAAAATATGCTTGAGAACTGGAGTGTATTCGGAGTTCTTACAAACTTCGTAGGGATGACAACTGATTCGAGAAGCTTTCTTTCCTTTATCAGACATGACTATTTCAGACGGATTCTGTGTAATTACCTGGGCAAAAAGAAAGATGACGGTGAAATATTCTGCACAGAAGATGAGCTTTATATGATAGCAGAAAAAATGTGTTACACTAATGCAAAGGAGATATATTAATGGAATTCAAAAACAAAGTAGCGGTAGTTACAGGTGCAGGCGGAACACTTTGTTCCTGCATTGCAAAAAATCTGGCTTCGTATGGTACAAAGGTTGTTCTTGTTGGACGCACAGAAGAAAAGCTTATAAAGGTTTATGACGAAATAATCGAAAATGGTGGCACTGCAATGGTTTACCCCTGTGATGTTACGGACAAAAACTCGGTAGAAAAGCTTGCAGAAGCAGTCAAAAAAACTTTTGGTAACTGCGATATGCTTATTAACGGTGCCGGCGGAAATAATATAAAGGCAATGCCTACCATTACAAAATACGATGAACGTGAACTTACAGGAGAGCTTCCCGAAGGCGAAAAAGGTCTTTATAATATAGATCTTGATGCGTTCAGAAGCGTTCTTGACATAAATACAATGGGAACAGTAATTCCCACAATGGCATTTGCAAAGCAGATGATTGAAAACGGTGGCGGAAGTATCATAAACTTTGCTTCAATGAATAGCTACTGTCCTCTCACCCGTTGTTTTGCCTATGCAATGAGTAAGGCGGCAATCACAAACCTTACACAGTCGTTTGCGGCATACTATGCACCTGCAAAAATCCGCATAAACGCTGTTGCTCCCGGATTTATGGTTAACGAGAGAAGTAAAAACTACCTCGGTACAGTTGAAGACGGTCTTACAGCAAGAGGCGCGCAGGTTATTTCGCATACCCCTATGGGCAGATTCGGTGAAGCAGATGACCTTTCAGGCTGTGTAAAATGGCTTCTTGACTCCGATGCATCGGCATTCGTAACAGGTGTTACAATCCCCGTTGACGGCGGTTTCCTGACGTTAGGCGGTGTGTGATATGATACTTACCGATTATTTTCGCAGTACAAAGGATCTGACGTGGGATATTGCAAAACAGTGCGGTGTTGACAAGGGTGTTATCCGACTTCCCGAAGACGGAAAATTCAACCTTACCGATAAATCCCACTGGCAGACAGTGTACGATAACTTTATAAATTACGGAATTAAGCCCATCATTGTTGAGCCGATGCCCAACGAAGTGCACGACCACATCAAGGCAGGCGACGAAAAGCGTGATGAAAGCATCGAAAAGGTTATTAAGATGCTTCCCATTATGCGCCATTTCGGGATTGACACAATATGCTTCAACTGGATGGCACACATCGGGTGGCTCCGCACATCAAGTGATTATCCCGAACGTGGAGGTGCGCTTGTAACGGGATTTGACCAAAAGGATTTCAAACCAACCGACAAAGCAATATCACACGAAAAGCTCTGGAATAATTACGAATACTTTTTAAAGGCGGTAATTCCCGAGGCGGAGAAAAACGGCATAAAGCTTGCACTTCATCCCGATGATCCGCCGCTTCCCTGCCTTGGGAATGTGGGAAGAATTATGACAAGCTATGACAGTATCAAGAAAGCAATTTATGATATTTATGCGAGTGATATGCTTGGCGTTACGATGTGTCAGGCGAATTACTACATAATGGGTGAAGACCTTGACAAAGTGATAACAGATCTTCGCGATAAGATTTTCTTTATACATTTCAGGAATACAAAGGGCACGATTGAAAGCTTCCGCGAAACATTCCACGACAACGGTGCGCTTGATATGGCACATCTTATGAATCTTTATACAAATCTCGGCATAGATGTTCCGATACGTGTTGACCACGTTCCCACGATGAAAGATGAAAATACAGATGTTGCAGGCTATGCCGCAATCGGCAGATATTTTGCAATAGGCTATTTAAAAGGACTTTTGGAAGGAGTATTAAAATGATTACCAATAAACGATTTGACGACCCGAGCTATAAAGGTTGGGTGCTTCCCGAAACTTGTGATGACATCAACGGAACTCCCCTTGAAAGACATTACGACACAACAAAAACAAAAAGCGACCTTCTCGCATCAGATGAATGGAAGGTCCCGTCCTTTATGACTATGAACGACGGCCGACCCGTTACAAAAGAACTTTGGCCCGAGCGCAGAAAGGAAATCCTTGATATCCTTATGGAATACGGTTTCGGCTATACTCCCGAGCCGATTGGAAAGGTGCGTGCAGAGGTACTCTGGTCATCTGCAAGCGAGGAAAACCTTTATGCAGGTGTAGTTAAGACATACGCGGGAAAAGCAGTTTCCGAAAGAATTATGCTTACATTTGATGCACCTTACGGAGAATTTTCATTCCCGATTCAGGTTGTTAGACCTATTTATGCAGAAGAACGTCCTCCCGTTGTTATGCAGATAGCTTTCAAGCCAAGGTCACTTAGTGAACTTCCCGTTTCGGAGGAAGTCGACCACTGCTACGCACCTGTTGAGGAAATTATCGACAATGGTTTTGCATACGTTCAGTTCAGTTATTGTGATACAATCGGTGACCTTCCCAGAGGTAATTACAAAGAGGCATTCGTGGAAAATGGCATGGGTAAGTTTTTCTGCAAGGGCGATACCCGCGGTGAAAGCGAATGGGGCAAAGTTGGTATGTGGGCATATTGCGCAAGCCGTGTTCTTGACTACCTTCTTACCCGTGACGACCTTGACCACGACTGTATCTCTGTTGCAGGACATTCACGCCTCGGTAAAACTGCTCTGTGGGCAGTTGCACAGGATGAAAGATTCTTCGCAGCACTTGTTAACGGTTCAGGCTTCGGCGGTGCAGGTCTTATGAAAGGACTTACCAAGAGAAGACTTCTCGACTGTATTGAAAATGGTTCTATAGACTGGTGGTGCGAAAAGCAGAAACAGTTTGCACACGATCCCTGCTCGCTTCCCTACGATTCACACTTCATCCTTGCCGCAATTGCACCAAGATATGTAAATCTTATTGATGGTGACGGCGACTTTGCAAAATATCAGCTTGCGGACTTTATGACTGCCGCTTTTGCAAGCCCCGCATTTGAAGTTCTGGGACTTGACGGCTTCATTTCGTCGGAAGAGCTTCCGAGACCATCTGTAATTTATAACGATGGTCACATCGGTTATGCACTCCGCCCCGGCTCGCACTACTTCTCACGTTGGGACTGGAATGCTCATATGGAATTTGTTAAAAAGCACAGAGGAAATAAGTAAGGAGTTGTAATTATGAAAGACAAACTGATAGCTTTTATGATGTATCTCGGCGAAAATCAGTGGGATGATTCAACATCCCGTATCAATGCACGCGGCGGACAGTATATGCCAAAGCTCACTACCGATAAAAAGGTATGGCGCGAACTTACAGACTTTGCCGTTGAATGTGGTTTCAACGCGATACATATCCCCACACTTGATGGTGTAAAATACAAATCACATCCCGAAATTGCAGTTGAAGGCGCGTGGGAGGTTTCCGAACTTAAAGAGGAACTTTGCCGTCTTCGCGAAATTGGTCTTACACCAATCCCCGAGCTTAATTTCTCAACAGGACACGACATCTGGCTCGGTGAATATTCAAGAATGGTGTCAAGTCCCATTTACTATGAGGTTGTACGCGATATTATCCACGAAAACATTGAAATATTCGGCAACCCCGAGTTCTTCATGATGGACCAGGATGAGGAAGGTCCGCTTATACAAAGAAGATTTGACTTTGTGTGCTACCGTCAGCACGACCTTTTGTGGCACGACATTGAATTTTTCCACGAGTGTATAAGAGAAAAAGGCTCTCGTCCGATGATGTTTGTTGACCTTTTTGCACACAATCCCGAACCTTTCTTAAAACACGTTAAAAAGGACGTTGTTGTTATGCCGTGGTATTATTGTGCATTCTGGGAGGATGCCGAGGTTAAATTCCCCCAGCCTAACTCCGACCCTGACCATTACTGCGAATTTATGATTGCAAAAATGCAGAGCTATGCAGAAATTCCCAAACATGGTTACGATGTATTTCCTATGTGTTCAAATGTATTTGAAGACTATGGTATTGACCACTCTGTATGGCATATCGGAAATGTAGTGCCCGACGACAAGCTTCTCGGCCTTACGGTTGCGCCGTGGGCAGGTGGTACAAACGAAAGCTGCAAGTACGGAATTATGGATGCGATTGTTGCTACTCAGGAAGCAATAAGAAAGCACTGGAATAAGTAAGGGAGGGAACGAAGATGATTAACAACTATATGTTTCATATATATCTTGGAGACAATGTAGAAGACGACTCAACCACAAGACTTAATGTTCACGGAAGAAAGTTCTCCACCAATCTCAACACAGACAAACAGGTATGGGATGAAATCGTAGACAAAGCGATTGAGCTTGGATTCAATTCAGTTCTTATTGAGCTTGCAGACGGTGTACGCTACAAGTCACACCCCGAAATTGCAGTAGAGGGAGCGTGGGAAGTCGAGGAACTTAAGGAAGAGCTTCAGCGTCTGCGTGAAAAGGGTCTTACCCCCTATCCCAAGCTTAATTTTTCCACCGCACACGATGCTTGGCTAGGCGTATATTCAAAAATGGTTTCAACAAGATTTTACTATCCCGTTGTAAAAGACCTTATCAACGAAGTTATTGATATCTTTGATACTCCCGAAATGTTTAATTTCGGCTTTGACGATGAACACCGCTGGAGTCAGGTGCGTTATGACTATGCCTGCTACCGTCAGAACGACCTTTACTGGCACGACTACCGCTTTATTCTTGACACAATAAGAGAACAGGGCGTGCGTCCGTGGACATTTGTTGACCCGTATATCGTTGACCCAGAAAGATTCCTTGAAGAAACAGATAAGGATGTTGTGATAAGTCCCGACTATTACAGGGCTTCTATATATGAAGATGAATCTACAAAGCGCCCCAAAGCAAATGCAGACCTTATGAAAAAGCTGGCAAGCCTTAAGGAACTTCCCGAGCTTGGTTACGAAATTATTCCTTTCTGCACAACTTATGTGCACAAATACAACGTAAAGCAGACTGTAAAATATGTTAACGAGAATGTCCCGAACGAAAGCGTTAAGGCAATCCTCGTTTCAGCTATGCAACACACGGTAAAATTAAGAAAATTCCTTCATTTCGAGGCTCTTAATATGGTTAAATATGCAAGAGCAGACCTCGGAAGCGGAAAAATTCTCGGATACAGGAGTGAATCAAAATATGGGCAAAATATGCGTTAACTCAAATCAGATTATAAAAAAGCAGAAAAATTTCTGGAATAACTTTTTATTCCACCCCACAGACGGTGTTGAAGACGACTGGGGATATGCAATTTTAAAGCAGGTTGCAGAAGATAAAGCGGCAAATATGATACGAATCTACTCTATGTTTGAAGATATCGTATCAATGGACGAAAACGGTAAGCTTCAGTATGATTACACAGATAACGACACAAGAATTGACCGCCTTTTAAGCTTTGGCTACAAGCCTCTTATTGCATATTCCTGCGTACCTGCCTGCATTGCGGCAGACCCCGAAATGAATAGCACAAATTCCCACGGTGCAAAGCGTTATAAAGGTAAAAAATACATATCTTCACCCCCGAAGGACCATGCTCTTTGGGAAGAGGTGTGCTATGAATATACAAAGCATATTGTAGAAAAGTATGGTATGGAACAGGTCAAAACCTGGTACCTTACCTGCCTTAACGAGCCGGACTCCCCCGGTTTCTTCCTTCCCTACGCGGAAAACGAGGTTAAGAGAGCGGAATACAATAAAATCTACGATGCATTTGAACGCGGCATAAACAGAGTAAGCACAGAATTAAGGATTGGCGGACCTACAGTCGGAGGAGAAGAGGATATCGAGCTTCTCGATACATTCCTTGACCACATTACCAAAAACAACCGCCGCCTCAGCTTTATCTCCGTTCACGCTTATGGCACATCTCCGTGGCATATCCGCGACGGAAGCCGTCCCTTCACTATACAGAATCATTTTGACCGCATTCACGTCTACGAAAACATCATAAAGAAATACTACCCCGAGGGCATTGAAGTTGTTGTTGACGAATGGGGTGCCTGCATCGGCGGTGACTGCCAGAAGTCGGATTATCCCGAGCTTAATTTCCGTGAAACACCGCAGTTTGCGGCATATTTTGCGAATATGGTGGCTCAATATATCTACAAAGAAAATCTCATTCCGAGCATAATGATGATTTGTCTTTCAGGTCAGCACACTATGAAAGCCGAGTTTGAGGGATTCCGTAACTTCTTCTCACTCAATTTTATCAAAAAGCCTATCTATAACGGCTATGTGCTTATGAATAAGCTTTATGAGGATATTCTTGCATCCGAAACGGATGTGGATGACCTTACACTTATCCCGACTAAGAGTGATGACGGCAATCTTGCAATCATTCTTTCGCACGCTACGCCTGACTTTAAGGATGATATCCCCACAGTTAAGGAATCGCTTGTTATTGACGGTGTAAGCGGAGAAAAAGAAGTAACTGTATGGACAATAGACGACAACAACACATTCCCTTACGGTGAAATGCTTAAGAGAGGGTATTCCGAGCCTCTTACTCCCGAACAGATTCAGGAACTGAAAGAAGTTTCTATTCTTAAGCCCAAGACATTCGCCGTAAACACTGATGGCAAACTTTCAGTCGATATTGAGCTTGCAGGTAACGGAATTATACTTGTGGAGGTAAAATAATTATGAATTTTAACGTAAGAGAAGAAGTAATAGCGCTTACTCTCCAGTGGAAAGGTGAAAGACTTCCCGACGGCAGACCGAAGGTTGATGAAAAATATCTTAAAGCACTTAAGACACTCACACTTGAAGAAGTGTGGAAGCCGATTTTCGTAAAAGGCTACGAAAGTCAGTTTGAAGGACGGCTCCACACACTTCACGATGACGGCAGAAAGCTTATCGGCCGTGCAGTTACTGCAATTTACTGTCCTTATCGTCCCGACCTTGACGAAGTAGTGAAAGGAGTCGGCAAAAGCGAGGGCAGAACAGGCACATACAATCAGTGGGTTATTGACAATCTTATGGAATACGACGTACCCGTAATTGATATGTACGACAAGATTTACAAGGGAACATATCTTGGCGGCAACCTTACAACCGCGCTTAAGAACAAGACAAAGAATGAAAACGGCGGTGCAGTAATCTGGGGCGGTATCCGTGATACCGAGCAGATGAAAAAGGTTGAGGATACCCAGGTTTATTACCGTGGTATAGACCCCACCCCTATCCGTGATTTCATTATGACAGGCTACAACACAGTTACAAGAATTGGTAACGCAGTTTGTCTTCCGGGTGATGTTGTATTCGGTGCAGGCGGAGGTGTCCTTTTTATTCCCTCTCACCTTGTTGAAGAGGTTGTGGGAGGTGCTGCTAAAACACAGGTTAAGGATATGTTTGGCTTTGAAATGATTTCGCTTAATAAGTTTACCACAGCGCAAATCGATAAGAACACCTGGACAAAAGATATGCTCGACCTTCTTTTAGACTGGATTGAAAAGGATGACCGTGCGGCACAGTATCGCGGGCTTGATTGGTCACATGAATACGATCTTGCAATAAACGGAGACCCCAACGATACACAGTCAGCTCTTTAATGCAGAAAAATGCTATGAAACCAACATATAAAATTCATTTTGAAAAATTTAAAAAATCGGCATCCCCTTTTCCTCTTGACGGGAAAATCAAACACTACGGAATGCTTGCAGTTTTTTCGGGAAATATGGAATATGTGGTAAACGGAACGCCTTATAGTTTATCCGACGGAGATATTCTGTTTATGCCTCCGGGTACAGAACGTAAGCGTCTTAAACCAAACGGTGATGCGGGGTATTTTTCACTCAATTTTTTTACAGACACAGCGATTTCACTCCCCGTATATATCCCCGGAGCGCTGACGAAAGACCTTCGGATACTTATTGAAATGTTTGACAAGGTTTTTAACGATTTGTCGGATTTATATGCTGATGAGAGAATAAATAACCTTATGGAACTGATACTTATTTCTCTACGGGAAAGTTCCGAAAAAAAGGCACAGAATGTCAGAGTGGACAGAATTCTTAAATACATTGATGCCACCTTTACCAAAAGCATTACTCTTTCGGATATTGCATCGTATGTGGACCTGACTGTGCCTTATTGCTGCTCACTCGTCAAAAAAGAGCTTGGTTGCACAATTTATGAATTGATTTCAAGAAAGAAAATTTCTCTTGCACAATATTATATTACTGAAACAGACCTGCCTTTTAAAGAAATTTATGTAAAATGCGGATTTAACACTTACAGTACATTTGTGAAATGTTTCAAAAATGTTCGCGGCATAGCACCCTGCCAGTACAGAAAAGCTTAAAACAATTCAGAAGCTTTACTTGAATTCAAATGATTATTGTGTTAAAATCAATGTGCAAAAAGGAGTGATATTCATGAAAATCGAACAAAAATATGATTTCAGGAAAAAATTACTTGAAATTCACGAAAAAGATATCAGAAATAAATCCCTTCTCCCCAAAGAAAATGAATTTGAATTTAAAAATAATTCTACTGTATACTTTGAGGAAGATGACATTGTTATAAAAACTGCAGCAGAGGATTTTTGCGATTACCTTAAAACATCTATGGACGTTTGCGCATCTGTAACGGACAGCCAAAGTTCTACAGTTAAAATTCGCAGTGCACAAAAACACAACATTGACCTCAAAGACGCAAACGGATACAAAGGATTTATGATAGAATGTACCGATGACGGTGTAAATATTTATTACTACGACAACCGTGGTGCGGCACAGGCACTGTACTATCTTGAAGATCTGATGACATTCCGTAAAGCACCCTTTATTCCAAAGGAAACTGTTTACAGAAAACCGATTTTTGCGCCGAGAATGACTCATTCAGGCTACGGTCTTGACGATTTCCCAGACGAGCATCTTGCGCAGATGGCACACGAGGGTTTTGACGTTGTTCTTCTTTTTGTAAAGGACGTTAACGAATGCAAGGGCGGTCCCGTTGATTTCAACGACTTGATTGAAAGATGTAAAAAATTCGGCCTTGACGTATATATGTACAGCTACATACATTGTAAAAAGAATCCTGCCGAACCCGATGCCGAGGAATTTTACGACAACACATTCGGTAAAGTATTCAAAGAGTGCCCCGGATTTAAAGGCTTGATTCTTGTGGGCGAATCAATTCGTTTCCCAAGTCGTGATCCCCGCATTAAAATTGACCATGACGAGCACAAATATTTCTCGCCATTAAACATTGGCTCTCCCTCTTATCCCTGCAGTGACTACAAGGAGCTTGTGGATTTAATTAAAAAGGTTGTAAATAAGCATACAGACGATGTTGACGTTGTCCTCTGGAGCTATAACTGGGGCGAGCGACCTGCTGACATCAGAAAAGAGCTTATTGACAGTCTGTCAGACGATATAACTCTCCAGGCAACCTTTGAAACAAAGGACCATCTTCCGGGCGGAGATATGATTTTTGACTATACAATATCCCACGCCGGACCGGGCTACTATTTTGCAACCGATGCCGAGGCGGCACATAACAGAGGACTTAAAGTATATTCTATGACAAACTCCTCAGGAAAAACCTGGGACTTTGGTGTTGTTCCCTACGAGCCGATGCCCTACAAGTGGATTGACCGCTTTAATGCAATGCGAGAGGCACACGATAAGTGGGGACTTTCGGGAATAATGGAAAATCACCATTACGGATGGTATCCGTCATTCATTTCAAAGCTTGCTAAATGGAGCTATTGGAACGAGCCTGCGGACTATGACAAGTTGCTTAAAACAATTCTCTGTTCAGAATTTGGCGAAGAAAATTACGAAACTGTAGAAAATGCACTTCGTATTTTCAGCGAATCTATGAACTATTTTGTAACTGACAGTACGGTTGTAAGAACTACGCTTTGTGTCGGCACTGCACAAACATTCTGCCTCGCTGTTGACCACAAACTTCCCGTACAGGAGGAAGCAGAATCCGGCAGGTCTTTCTGGCACAGTGACCACGGTCACGGTTGTGACGGCAGATTCCAAAAAATTATGAATGTCAGAGCACCCAAACACCTTGAAAGCCTTATAAAGATGCACGAGCTTATGCATAAGGGTGTTGAAATTATATCCCCACTTGAAGGCAAAAATGAAAAGCTTGATAAGCTTATTAACCTTTTAAAGTATCTTGAACTTTCCGCGGCTTCATCTGTTAATTTTAAAAAGTGGTATATGTTAAAGAACAGTTTCCACGCTGAAACAGACGAGAAAAAGCTTTCAGAATATCTTGACCAAATGACAGCACTTCTCACAGATGAGCAGGAGGTTGCACGAAAATCCCTTCCCCTTGTTGACCGGGATTCAGTCCTTGGTTGGGAGCCCAGTATGCTCTACATCGGACACCGTGAGAATATTGAATGGAAGATTGAACAGCTTGAAAGAACAAAAAAGCTTGACATCGGCGAATACAGAAAATGTCTTGAAGCTTCGCAACGAAACTCACTCTGACAATCGTTGTTCGTGATTAAATCAAATAAATTCCTGTATAATAAAGAACGGATTCGCAATGCGAATCCGTTCTTTTGCCGTATAGGAAATTGCGTAATTTAAACGCGAGCAACAATTGGCTTGTTTGATTTTAGTTTGAACGCGAAATGGGTGAAGCGGCACGCTTCTTTTTTATTTATATAACTGACATTATAAATACTGCAATAATTATCACAGGAAGCACATATTTAAAATACGGTTTTAAAAATTTCGGCATTTTAATACCTTTACCTGTATTAACCTCAGCAAAATATTTATCCCATCCCCAACCGTAACGAATTGTGCAGAAAAGAACATAGAAAAGACTGCCAAGCGGCAAAAGCACATTAGATACGGTAAAGTCCTCCAAGTCCATTATGCCCTTACCGCCAATCTGTACACCTGAAAGAACAGTAAAGCCGAGTATACACGGAAGAGATAAAACAATCATGAGGATAATATTTATAATTGCAATCTTTTTTCTTGACATTTTAGTCATTTCAAGCCAGAAAGACATTATGTTTTCAAACACTGCAATAACTGTTGAAAGCGCTGCAAACAACATAAACACAAAGAAAAGCGTTCCCACAATTCTACCGCCTGGCATCATATTGAACATTTGTGAAAGGGTGGTAAAAAGGAAGCTTGCCCCCACCTCAGATGCATCCGCAGTAACACCACCATTATAAGTAAAGCATGCAGGGAAAACTATAAGGCCTGATGTCAGGGCTACCAAAGTATCAAGCGACATAATACTTATGCCTCCCAGCACGGTCAGAAAACGCCTCATTCAAAAGAGTGAGACAGGATATTTTGCGCTCAATTTTGTCACAGATGCAAAAATAGACCTCCCGTTATATATTCCTTGCGGGTTGTCACGTGAGTTATACGCAAGAAGCACGTAAAAAACACGCAGAATTTACGCAGAAAACACGCAAAGAAAACGCGGTTAAACCCCTATATGATTGGGTTTTCACGCAAAACCGCGGATTTTATTAAGAGAGAGGTTATTTTTCAAGAAATAATTACAAATACAAACTTTAACCTGACTTAAAATAAGTTTACTAACATCGCTATAGTGTATGACCCTCCACCAACCCCTGCCCGTTTTGGGATTAAACAACGGTTTTAGCAAGCTTTTCCTTGAGAAATACACTTCTAATTTTAAAAATCGATTAAATTTATCCCTTTATGGATATCGTCGTCAGGACAAACTAAAACAGCTTTAAGGCGCGAAATTGCCTTAAAGCTGTTTTTGGTTATATAACACTTTACGTGTTATTCATTGGTGGAGCCGAGGGGGGACGGGTGCTTCGCATCCTGCCTGCTTGACGACCGCTAGCTTTGCTTTCGGTACCCGTCTGCGCACCAACTTCGGGGAAAACGATTATTAATCGTTTTCTTCTCCCTCGTTGCCCTCTTAGGCTTCAACCCCGCCTCGATTCTCACC
>JAZUOX010000036.1:0-33242 GCA_045604905.1 Clostridia bacterium | reverse complement strand
ACGATGAAGAGTGCCACTGTCACGACCACGACCATCATCACGATGAAGAGTGCCACTGTCACGACCACGACCATCACCACCATGAAGAGTGCCATTGTCACGATCACGACCATCATCACGATGAAGAGTGCCATTGTCACGACCACGGCCACCATCATCACCATGCAGACGATGTATTCACAAGTTGGGGTGCCGAAACAATTCGTTCATATCAGAATGAAGAACTTTCTCAAATTCTTGCAAAACTCGAAGATGAAAGCACATACGGAACAATACTCCGTGCAAAAGGTATAGTAAGCGGCACAAATGGCTGGATTCATTTCGACTATGTTCCCGGAGAAGCAGATATCCGCAACGGCAGTGCCGGTACAACTGGAAGAATCTGTGTAATCGGAGCAAAAATCAACGAAGATGCACTTAAAGCGCTCTTCAGAATATGAGGTGACTTTCAATGAGAGAAATACCTGTATATCTTTTTCTGGGTTTTCTTGAATCCGGAAAAACTAAATTTATTCAGGATACTTTATGCGATGTTCGTTTTAACAATGGAGAAAAAACCCTTCTTATCGTTTGCGAGGAAGGTATTGAAGAATACGATCCCACACTCTTTTCAGGAAGTAATGTGACCGTAAAGACCTTTGACTCTCCTGATGAAATAACAGCTTCCGCTCTTTCCACTCTCCGCAAGGATTCTTCCGCTGAACGCGTCATTATTGAATATAACGGTATGTGGCCGGTAGATGCTCTTCTGAATTCTTTCCCTAAGGGTTTTACCCTTGTTCAGTGTATGATGTTTGCTGATGCAGAAACCTTCATAAACTATAACAACAATATGCGCAACCAGACTGTTGACAAACTCAGAGTGTGCGAGCTTGTTGTTTTTAACAGAATGAATAAAGATATCGATAAAATGGAGTTGCACAAGATAGTACGCGGTGTAAGCCGTCGTGCAGATATAGCTTACGAATACACTGACGGCAGTGTCGAATACGACGATATTGAAGATCCTCTCCCCTTTGATCTTGATGCACAGGTTATAAAAATAGAAGATACCGACTATGCGCTGTGGTACAGAGATCTGATTGAAGAAACAGACAAATATGACGGAAAAAAAGTTAAGTTCCGTGGCATTGCGGCATATGATAACCGTATGCCTGACACAATGTTTGTAGCCGGACGCCATGTTATGACCTGCTGTATAGATGATGTTGAATATATGCCGATTGTCTGTATTGCCGATAAGAAGCACTCAGTACAAAGCCGGGACTGGCTTATGGTAACAGGTACAATCAAAAACGAATACTGTAAGCTCTATAAAGGCAAAGGCCCTGTTATTCATATAGAAAGCATTGCCATTACCTCTCCTCCTGAAAAGGAACTTGCAACTTTTTATTGATATTTGATATTTTGCATACAACCAACAACCACCTCGTGAATACAATATTTATGAGGTGGTTTTTTTATGAAATGTAATAATTCATGGGATTGCCCTGCAGGCAGTTTCCCCTATACAATAAGAAAAGGCGATACTCTCTACTCGCTTGCAAAAAGATTTGAAAGCACTGTAGAAAGGCTCGCTGAAATAAACAATATTGAAAATCCTGATTTGATTTATGCAGGTGACACTCTCTGCATTCCGCTTCCTCTGCAATATTATCCCGCATGCAGAACAACAAATTACTATATAGTAAAAGGTGGTGACAGTGCCACACAAATTGCAAAATACTTCGGCATTAGCACAACACAGCTTCTCTATTCAAATATCGGCATTGACATAAACAATCTTTATGACGGAATGATACTTTGTATTCCCCTTGCTCCGCCCGTTCTGTGCGTGCATATTGAAAACAGCACCTTGCATCTTTGCTATTTTGACGGTGAAGAGGTGTGCTTTCCTTGTGTGCGACCGATTGGAAAGAATTCCGGTACAGTTACACAAAAAGAGCTTGACGACTCAAAAGGCGGATTTAAGAGGCTCAATATTCTCCCGGATGTTGCAATTACAAACGCAAGCGGAAAAAGAGGCGCAGGTGATATAATCCTTACCGACCGCGATATGGATAAGGTTTTTAATCTTGTATCCGTCGGAACGGAGGTGCAGATAGACTGATGGCATGTGAAGAATTTTATGTAATAAAAGCAGGAGATACCCTTTCCTCTATTGCAGCATCGTTTAACACAACGACTGAAAATCTACTCCGTCTTAATGAAAATCTTGTACCTGAAAATCTTATTCCCGGCAGAAGAATCTGCGTTATATCAAAAACCTTTCAGCCTGTTACCTGTCCCCTTGGTACTCTCCCTTACAATATTAACGAGGGTGACACACTCCGTAGTATAGCTGATAAATTCGGAACTGATGTCAGAGCACTTCTTGACGCAAATCCAGATATAAATCCATATAACCTGATTGTAGGACAAAGAATCTGTATTGCACAAAAATTTAAGGAACCGCCTGAGTGCGATTCCCGTAATTTTTATGTTATCCGCCGCGGAGATACTCTTGGAGGTATTGCCGCTTCATTCGGAATAACTGTCAGAAGTATTCTTGAAGCTAATGAAGGTCTAAATCCTGCAAACCTTTTTCCCGGGCAGATAATATGTCTGCCTATTTCTCCAAATCCGATAGAAATTGTCGTTAATGTTTCCGCCAAAAGACTTACAGTATATAAAAACGGTCTTTTATTCCGCGAATTCATTGTTGCAACAGGTAAGCCTTCAACACCGACACCTTTAGGTAATTTTGAAATAGCAAACAAAGAAATTGACCCCGGTGGACCCTACGGTACAAGGTGGCTGGGGCTTTCGAAAAAAGGCTATGGTATACATGGAACTAATGACCCGTCGTCCATTGGCACCGCTGCATCAAACGGCTGTATAAGAATGTATAACGAAGATATTGAAACGCTGTTCTCCATTACTTCCGTCGGAACTCCGGTCAGGATTCTGCCGTAATTATCATATTTTCGACAGTTTCATCCTGAAGTATTGAAATCTCTACACCTTTTTCCAAGAAGTAATTTATATTACACCTTTTATTTCCTACAATTTTTGAAATCATACTTTTTTTGGCACGGATTTGTATTTTTGTATTCTCTTTTACAGTTTCCTCTATTATGTTACGGATATTTCTGCTCATTGTAAGCTCTCCCAGGGACGGATGATATGCCCCTGCTACAAAGTTTTCTCTGAGTTCAGCACTGTCGGGCAGCCCTATACGGAGTATTTTTATATTATTTTGTATAAAAAAGCGGTAAAGTTTTGCAGAGACACTTACAGAATCTTCAACAGACTGGGGTAAATATTTTCCCTCCTTATAAAGTTCTGCAAGTAATGTTCCTTTAAGTACAACCGTGGGATAAATCCTCGTTTCCACCGCGCCAAGTTCCAGAAACCGCTTTGCTGTATAAAGGCACTTTTCCTCAGTGTCACCGGGAAGTCCGGTCATCATCTGCAATCCAAGGCTGACACCGTTCTCCGTTATTATGTGCGCTGCATTTTCTACATCCTCTGCACTGTGTCCTCTGCCTGATAGTCTGAGCACTTCCTCATCCATCGACTGTGCTCCGAGTTCTATGTTTTTCACTCCGAAGCTTTTTAATCTTTTTACAGTTTGCTCAGTTATATAATCCGGTCTTGTTGAAAGACGGATAGCGCCGACTTTTCCTTCGGCTATATATTTTTGAGCGACAGAAAGATATATATTTTGTTTGTTTTCGTCAATTCCTGTAAAGCTACCACCGAAAAAAGCGATTTCGTCGGCAAACCCACCCATAGTATCAAGATGAGCTTCAATTATTCTGACAGTTTCTTCCTCGGAAGGTGCCCGGTTTTTTCCACTGATTGTACGCTGATTACAAAATGCACAGTCGTTTGGGCAACCCTCATGCGGAATAAAAATTGGTATAATCAATGTTATCAATCCTTAATAAAGGGGTGTAAATTTTTTACACCCCTTTTTTTGTTATTTAGTTTTCTTCTGCAACTTCAATTTCATCAATATAATCAATATCTTCTGAATCTATATCTCTGTCTGAAAATGCACTGCCAAGGAATACTATAAGCAATCCGAGAGCGAAAACAATAACGCCTCCAATAAGTGCATTTTTGTTGAAGTTCTGCACAATTGCATCAACTACGCAGTTTATAAATCTGTTTGTTGAGTGGAACATAGGTTTATAAAGGAACCCTGCTACTGCGGAAACTGCTCCGGCTACCATAAATGAGGCACCGATAATCTTATGAGAATATCCGCTGCACAATATTATTATAAGAACAATCATCAGAATCAAAGCAACAACCATACCAGCCATCATCGGAATAGAAAGTACGGCTGATGAAATCCCGGTTATTTTTGCAGATTTCTGCTTATTAAGAGATTCCGCACTGAGTTCTTTTGCAGCTTTACTTTTTAATACACTCTTTGCAACATCGTCATATTGCTGCTGGAAAAGCTTACGACCTGTCAGATAGTCAATTTTTGATGAATTCTTTGCAACTACCTCTGAAATATCTTTGCGTGTAAGCGGAGAATATGATTCTCCGTAAAGATAATAATCAATTACATTTGATGCTACTCCTGCTACAAATTCAGAATAAGTAGATTTTTCAATTTCATCTTCTATGGTTTTATATGTAGTCTTTACTGTTCCCTTAGCATTATCCTTGATGATATCTGCAAGCCCTGCCTCCGGAGAGCTTTCTACAAGAATAAGGTCTTCTCTGAGTTCTTCACTGAGTCTTCCTATGGTATAGGTTTCGGGTCTTGAGTCACTTATAGCATTCTCAATTGCAAAACCTGAAGTATTAAGTCTTACTATCACTGAAGCTACTGTAACGGTTGATATGACAATAAGGAATATCGTCAAAATTGTTACCAGAGTTACATTAAGAATCTTTTTAACCATTCTTTTGCGTTTCTTTATTTTCTTATTATTCTTCACTTTTTGTTTTTTCTTAGCCTTATCCCGTTTTTCCAGCTCCCTTTCTTTGTCGTACTTCGGAATTTCAATAGGCTTCGGAGCGAACTCCTCCATAATTTCTCTTTCGACTTCCTCAAGATTAACAGGTTCAATCTGTTCTCCTTTTTCTTCGGAAGAAGTTTCTTCTGTATTTTCTTGTATTATTTCAACTTCTTCGGCAACTGTATCACCGATTTCTTCATTAGTCATATTTTTATTTTCATTCTCATTATTCATACATATAGTCTCCTTTCACGACTTTACCTACTATATATCATACCAATTATATCAAAATAAGTCAAGTAAAATATACGTTTTGACATTTTATGGAATATCTCTTCTTTATTTTTTTAATATTTTTCGAACAAATGTTTGATTTTTTATTTACCTTGTGTTATAATGATTATATAATGATTTCGGGAGGGTCAATTATGGCAGCAAATATTGATAAGCAGCAACAAATACTTAATTTTATAGAAAAGCAGGTTGCAGAAAAAGGGTTTCCACCTACTGTAAGAGAAATCTGTGTGGCGGTTGGTCTTAACTCTCCGTCTACGGTCCACGGATATTTAAAACGTCTTGAAAAAAACGGTCACATAATTAAGGATAACGGCAGTTCACGCGGTATCCGTCTTGCAAATGTGCCGACAAACATTTCGTCAATGGAAAAAGAATATCTTGAAGTTCCCGTTATAGGCAGAGTCAGTGCCGGACTTCCCCTGCTTGCTGAAGAAAATCTCGAACGCACCTTTCCTCTTCCTATGGATTTTGCAAAAAAGAACGATATTTATATGCTCCGCGTTCGTGGTGAAAGTATGATAAATGCCGGTATTCTTGACGGAGACTATGTAATTGTTGAAAAGTGCGATGTTGCCCGTAATGGAGAAATGGTTGTTGCTCTTGTGGAAGATAGCGCAACAGTAAAGACTTTTTACAAAGAAGAAGGACATTTTCGTCTTCAGCCCGAAAATGACTACATGGACCCGATAATTGTTGACAGCGTTTCCATACTCGGAAAGGTTGTTGGTGTATACAGATTGTTTTAATAAAAGTGGACTGTAAAAGCTGAGTTTTTACAGTCCACTTTCAATAATAAAGAAAAATACTTCAGTTGCCTGATATAAGGTCTTCTATTGCATATCCTACATTTTTCAAAGCTCTGTTTGTCTTTTTATATGCTCTTTTAGCCTTATTCATACTTGGCGGTTCCATCATCATACATACAGAGCCGCAAATCAAAGAGCCGGCTATAAAACCTTTCATAAAGCCCCACATTCTTCTCATAACACATCCTCCTTCAGATTTTGATTTGTTTTTAGCATTTGATATTCAAAGCTTTAATATTCATAAAAACACAAGGTATTTTTTAACACACTTAATTTTTTTATTGAAATAAAAGGATTTTTGATGTATAATATACTGGATAATCAGAAAGGGAGTTTTTTAATGACAGTTAAAGAGCGTTATAACTTGCTTAAATCAAAAGTAATTGAACGAAAAGATGAGTTTTCCAGACTTATCAGTTTTATGGAAAATGAAACTGCATATCTTACAAGTCCCGCAAGCACGCGCTATCATCTTTGCAAGGAAGAAGGGCTTTTAGAACACAGCGTAAATGTTGCAGAAAATATGCTCAAGCTGAGAGAAGCCCTCGCTCCTGAAATTGATGAGGAAAGTTGTATTATAACGGCTCTCATCCATGACCTCGGAAAAGCAGGTATGCCCGGTAATCCGATGTATATTCCCAACGAACCTACTCCCAGGCAGAAACAGTACGGCTACGGACCGTCCGTTCCATACAGCATAAACAATTCACTTGTTTATATGAGTGTGCCTCTCAGAAGTCTTTATCTGGCATCACCTTATATCCGCCTTTCTGAAAGTGAGACCCAAGCAGTTATGTACCATGACGGACAGTATGTTGACGACAACAAATCAGTAGCCACAAAGGAAACTCCGCTTCTCCTGCTTTTGCAGTATGCAGACACCTGGAGTACCTTCGTGACTGAAAAGAACTGAAAGGAAGTATACTAATGATAGAACCTCAGAATATAAGAAATATTGCTATTATCGCACATGTTGACCACGGCAAGACAACACTTGTTGATGCAATGCTCAGACAAAGCGGTGTTTTTCGCGAAAATGCTCAGATTGAAGAACGAGTAATGGATTCAAACGACATAGAAAAAGAACGCGGAATAACTATTCTTGCAAAAAATACAAGTCTTATGTACAATGATGTGAAAATAAACATTATTGACACTCCGGGCCATGCAGATTTCGGTGGCGAAGTTGAACGCGGTCTTAAAATGGCAGACGGAGTTCTTCTTCTGGTAGACGCTTTTGAGGGTTGTATGCCTCAAACTCGATTTGTTCTGAAAAAGGCTCTTGAGCTTAATCTTTCAATCATTATGGTAGTAAACAAGGCAGACCGTCCCAACGCACGCCCCTACGAAGTAACAGACGAGCTTTTAGAGCTTTTCATTGACCTTGATGCAACAGATGACCAGCTTGACTCTCCCGTTGTTTATGTATCAGGCAGAGACGGTTGGGCAAGCCTTTCTCCCGACAACCATCCCGATGACCTCAAGGTGCTTTTTGATATTATTGTATCACATATTCCCTCCCCCGAAGATACCCGTGACGGTGAATTTCAGATGCTTGTGTCAAATATTGATTATGACACCTTTACCGGCAGAATTGCAGTCGGCAGAATAAACAGAGGTTACGCTAAAACCAATATGCCCATAACAATAAGCCGCGATGGTATGAATCCGTATAATTCACGCATATCAAAGCTGTTTGCTTACAAGGACCTTGAAAAACAGGTAATTGATGAAGCTTCTGCAGGTGAAATCATAGCTATAAGCGGTGTTGAGAAGATAAACATTGGTGACACAATCTGTGCAAACGGAGTTGTTGAGCCTCTTCCCTTTACCCCTGTTGATGAACCCGTTCTTTCAATGACTTTCAGCGTAAATAACAGTCCGTTTGCAGGTCAGGACGGAGACTATGTAACAAGCCGTCATCTCCGCGACAGACTTATGAAAGAGCTTGAAAGTAATATTGCTCTTAAGGTTTCTGAAACAGACTCCCCCGACAGCTTTATTGTTTCAGGCAGAGGCGAGCTTCATCTTTCGGTACTTATTGAAAATATGCGCCGTGAAGGATATGAGTTCCAGGTAAGCAAACCTAAAACCATAAACAAAGAAATTGACGGTGTTGTATGTGAACCCGTTGAAGTATTGACAGTTGATGTTCCGGATGAATATACCGGTGTTGTAATGGAAGGTATCGGAACCAGAAAAGGTACTCTCACAAATATGGCTCCCGGTGCTACCGGATATACAAAGATGGAGTTCAGAATTCCGTCAAGAGGGCTTATCGGTTACCGTGGTGAGCTTCTTACTGCGACAAAGGGTACAGGTATTATAAACAGCGTGTTTGACGCGTATGAGCCTGTTATACCCGGAGAATTTTCAACCAGAGCAAGAGGAAGCCTTGTTGCCTATGAAGCAGGCGAATCTGTTGCTTACGGTCTCTTTAATTCTCAAGACAGAGGAATTATGTTTATAGGACCCGGAGAAAAAGTTTATCAGGGTATGGTTGTTGGTGAATGCAGCAGGCTTGAAGATATTGTTGTCAATGTATGTAAGCGCAAACAGGCAACAAATATGCGTGCCGCAGGCAGTGATGAAGCACTTCGTCTTACTCCCCCGAAAATACTTAGTCTTGAGGAAAGTCTTGATTTCCTTGCGGATGATGAGCTTCTGGAGGTTACGCCCAATTTCCTCAGGATAAGAAAGAGGATTCTTGACACTGACCTTAGAGCAAAAGAAGCTAACAGAATTAAAAAACAACAGCAATAAATTATATTTAATATAAATTAGGAGGTATTTTACTATGAGAAAATTTGAAATCAATGACCTTGATGTGGCAGCTTTTGTAAAGGAGCTTGCTAACTGCAAAGGACAGGTGTGGATGACAACAACTGACGGAGACCGCATCAACCTTATGTCTTCATTCTGTAAAGTGGTAGGTCTTATGAGCATTGTTCAGGGCGGAAGCCTCAGTCATGCCATTATTGAATGTGAAAACGCTGACGATGAAAGCCGTCTTTTCAGGCTTAATCTTTACGGCAAGGTTGAAGACAAATAATATTACTGACATAAAAGCCCCCTTTTGCTCATAGATTAGAGTGAAAAGGGGGCTTTTAATTTTGAAAGATTATATTGAGAGGCGTGCAATAACGCTTGCCGAATACATATTGGAGCACAATGCAACCGTACGGGATGCGGCAAAACAGTTCGGTTATTCAAAGTCCGGCGTACATAAAGATGTTACTGCTAGACTTACTGAGTTTGACCCTATCCTTGCGCTTGAAGTCAAAAAAGTCCTTGATAAAAACAAAGCTGAACGACATATCAGAGGCGGTCAGGCAACAAAACTTAAGTATGAGCAGCAAAAAACAATCCGTAAAACGAACTGAATTTAATTCTATTTATGCAGCAAAGGAGAAAGCCGCTTATATGAGAATACCGTTATAAGTGAAAGAACTATTGCACGAACAAAATTAAACGGTGTGATTGTTGTAAGTACAAGATTAAGCTTTACTGCATGACTTGCATCAGACATATACAGCGGTAACATTATAAAATAATTGATTACTGCCGCTGCCAATGGCATAACTATGCTTCCAAATACAAGTGCAATAACTGCACCTTTTTTAGTTTTATTATACTTATACAACAAGCCTATCACAAAAACGAAACTTCCGTTTATGACAAAATTGGCAAACTCACCAACAAATCCTGTTGAAGTCATAGACAAATGAAGTAAGTTCTTTATCAATTCAATCAGAACCCCTGCAACCGGGCCTAATGCAAGAGTGCCAATTATTGCAGGTAAATCTGAAAACTCAATTTCAAGGAAGCCCGCCACTTTAAGTTGCATCAAGCTTCCTATAACCTGCAGAATAAAAGCAATTGCAGAAAGCATACCTACTTTTATCAAATAATTTGTTTTTTTTGAATTCATATATATTCTCCTTATACACGACAAAAGAGCAGACCCATACGGGGTCTGCTCTTTAATAACTTAAAAAAACATCTTCTCTCATCCGGACTATACCGTCGGTCACGGAATTACACCGTATCATGCATAACGCTTGCGGACTGTACCGCCGGTAGGGAATTACACCCAACCCCGAAGAACACTATTCAATTATTCTGCTGAAGGCTGCTGGTTTTGCATATTATCTGTAAGCCTTTTCTGAAGTTCTGTATTCCACTCTTTTGAATACTCTTCAAGCTTCTTATCTTCTTTCTTTACTTTGAGATCTTCAAGCTTTTTATTGATGATTTCGTTCATCTTCTCATCAGCTTTCTGCTGCTTGAAATTAGTAAAGTTTTCATCGTTTGTATCAATATCGTACTTCTTTATAATATGATATCCGTAATCGGTTTTTACCGCTTCTTTTGTATATTCACCAACCTCAAGATTTTTGGATGCTTCCTCAAATTCTGCAACCATCTGTCCGTCTGTGAATGTATAGAATTTTCCGGGCTCCATACCGGGGTCTTCATCGTACTCTTCAATAAGTTTATCAAAATCTTCTCCGGCAGCCACTTTCTGTATAACTTCGTCTGCGATAGCCTTTGCTTCTGCTTCACTCTTTGCAGGAGTCACACTTCCGTCCTCATTTGTCTGTTCCTGAGTAGAAATAAGAACGTGCTGTACTGTCATATAGTTTCCTGCAAATTCTTTTAAGATATCTTCCATATCAATATATGCTGCTCCGCCTTCTGCGGTTAACTTATCGCAAAGTCTGTTATAAATTTCAACTCGTTCGAGATATGTTTCAATAGCTTTGTCTGTTGTGCGACACTCTTTAAGGAAAGACATATAACCGTCTTTTCCGCCATAATTTTTAACAACATCTTCCTTACTTTTATCCACTACATCTTTGATATCATCCAGATCAACCTCATTTTCTTCTGCAAGATAGGTTGCAGCAGCAAGCTGTGTAAGCTGATTAATTGAGCTGTCTTTCATATATGTTTCCATTGTAGTACCTTCATCATTTACAGGCATAGTAAGCCAGCCTTCGCCGTAATACTGTGAGTACTGAGACATTTCATTAAAAATCATACTGTAAAGGAAATTGTAGTCAGCCTGAGATATTTTAATATCTTTTACTGTAGCAACAACACCATCGTCAAGCGAAGCATCGTTTTCTGTTGCATATTCTGATTTTGAGCTGCAACCGCTTAACACAAGTACAGCTGCTAAAGCGAGTGCAAGAATAAGTGTTAAAGTTCTTTTCATTTCGTTACATCCTCTCAAAGTTAGTTGTATTTTTATAAATTATCTTTCTATTATTTGAATGCGGCAAGCATTTCTATTATAGACTCTTTTGCAAGTTCATTGTTGACGGATGCCTTGATTTTCTTACTGTATTCATCCACAGTTTCAACAAGTTTTTCTTCCGAAAGAACCTGAGCTATCTGGGAAATTTCATTCGCTTCCGGAGTGTTGTCGTATCTTTTTACAAATGCGTAATCTGAACCGACCTGCACAAAATTTTTCGTATATTCACCAACCTTGAGGCTCTTTACTGTGTCTATAATCACCGGTTCAATCTCTCCTTCAGCAAAGGTATACATATATTCCGGCGGAGCCCCGTTTTCGTTATAATCTTCTATAAGAGTTTCAAACGTTTCACCGTTTTCAAGTCTTGAATTGATTTGCTCGGCAATAGCTTTAACTTCTTCGGCAGACTTACCCTGAATAACATTTCCGTCGCCCAGCTCTACCGTTCTGCCTGCAAGCACAATAAGTTTAGCTTTAAAATACTTGTCTTTAAATTGCTTTTCTGCAGTTTTCGTATCCACATAAGCTACTCCACCTTCTGCAGTTGCCTTTTTCACATACTCGTTAATAATATACGACCATTCTTCATACTGCATAAAAGCTTCTTCAGAAGTAGCACCTGAGGTAAGATATGCTTTGAAATTCTCTTCTCCGCCAAACTGCTCAATCATCATTTCTCTCGCTTCTTTAAGCTTGGCTTCAGACTCTTTTCCGAGAACTATACCTTCCTTTTCCGCTAGCTTCACTATCGCAATCTGCTGAGTTATATATGCGATAACACTTTCTCTGATATACTGTTCAACAGTAGTACCATCCCCGATATCTGTTGACAGGAATTTTTCCGCATCTGATCCGAAAAGCTCGTACATTCCGCTTTGGCTGAAAATAGCATCTGCCACAAGATTATATAATTCTTTACTTACATTGATGCCACCGATTTTCGCTACATTTCCTGCCGTCGGTCTGCTTCCCCCGTCTGTATTAACAATTATTGCAGAAGCAACTGTTGAACTCAGTTTATCAGCCGCACCTGCAAAAACAGTTGTTGCCAACAAAAGCACTGTAAGAACCAATGCGATTATTTTTTTCATCTCTGCACCATCTCCTTTAGTCTGCAGTAATCTTAATTATTTTACATCATTCTTCTTCATTTTGCAAGCAGTTTAACACATTATTTATACTTTCTGTAAGTTTTTCTCCTCTAAAATTCTTTTCTCTTAACAATATATAAGGATTTTCACCTGCACCGAATAGAATTTTTCCTTTATTCTGAGATGCAAGAATCGAAATTTTATCAAGCAACTGCGGAGTAATTCTTTGTATCTTGAAAATAATTCCCGCTTCGGCATGAGAAATTTCTTTGATGCCTGCCTGTCTTGCGTTAACTCTCAACATTTGTATGTCAAGCAGATTATACGTTTCCTGCGGAATTTCACCGTAACGGTCCTCGAAGCTGCCTTCTACACCATAACGGTCACCAAGACTCTCAATTCCTGCAATCTGCTTATACGCCTCAATTCTGAGGTTTGATGTAGGAATATAGCTTTCGGGAATAAATGCATTGATTTCTATATCGATAACAGTTTCTGTTTTTTCTTCCCTGGGCGGTTTTCCCATAGCATCGTTTACTGCATCTTCAAGGATTGTGCAGTACATATCGTAGCCTACGCTTGCCATAAAACCGTGTTGCTCCGGACCAAGCACGTTACCCGCACCTCTTATTTCAAGATCACGCATAGCAATTCTGAAACCGGAGCCGAACTCCGTAAATTCCCGTATTGCACGAAGACGCTTTTCTGCAACCTCATCTAGAATTTTATTCTTTTTATAAGTAAGGTAAGCATATGCAAGCCGGTTTGTTCTTCCTACTCTGCCACGAAGCTGATATAACTGACTAAGACCCAGTGTATCAGCATTTTCAATAACTATTGTGTTTACATTGGGAATATCGAGTCCAGTTTCTATAATTGTTGTGCACACAAGAACATCAATCTCTTTGTTTTCTACCTGCATCATAACATCGTCAAGCTCTGTTTCGTTCATTTTGCCATGTGCTACTCCTACCTTCAGATCCGGCACCAGGCGCCTGAGTCTTTCCGCTACGGCATAGATGCTTTCTACTCTGTTATGAAGATAATATACCTGTCCTCCACGCGCAACTTCCCTTTCAATTGCATTTTTAACAACAGCATCGTTATATTCAAGCACATAGGTCTGAACGGGATAGCGGTCACTTGGAGGTGCTGAGAGCACACTCATATCGCGGATACCAATCATAGCCATATGAAGAGTTCTCGGTATTGGAGTTGCACTCAGGGTAAGAACATCCACATTGCTTTTCATTTCTTTGATTTTTTCTTTATGTGTTACACCAAATCGTTGCTCTTCGTCAACGATAAGGAATCCCAGCTTTTTGAAAACAACATTTTTCGAAAGCAGTTTGTGAGTACCGACAACTATGTCACACTCACCGGTCTGCAGCATTTTCAGTGTTTTCTTTGTCTGCGCGGGGGTGGAAAATCTTGAAAGCATTCTTACAGTTATGGGATAGTCTTTCATCCTTTCAACAAAGTTATGATAATGCTGTGATGCAAGAATAGTAGTCGGAACAAGATAAGCCACCTGATATCCGTCTACAACTGCCTTGAATGCACCGCGCATTGCAACTTCTGTCTTGCCGTAACCTACATCTCCGCAAAGGAGCCTATCCATAGGACGGCTGCTTTCCATATCTTTTTTAATTTCTGCTGTGCTACGGAGCTGATCTTCTGTTTCTTCATACGGAAAAGCACTTTCAAAATCGTGTTGCCAGGGAGTATCCGGAGAAAAACTTACACCTTCGGAATTCGCTCTTTCTGCATAAAGTTGCACTAATTTTTGTGCCATTTCTTCAACAGATTGTCTTACCTTTCTCTTTGCGTTTGCCCATTCAGGAGAACCAAGTCTGTTAAGTCTTACAGCTTTATTCTCACCGCCTGTATATTTGCTGACAGCATCCAGCTGTCCCACCGGAAGATATATATAATCCTCTCCGCGGTATTCTATTTTTATATAATCCTTGGTTATTCCGCTTACGGTCATTCTGGTAATACCAAGATATTTTCCTATACCATGTACGCGATGAACTACATAGTCACCTATATCAAGCTGATCTGCTGTACGGATTTTTGTAGTGTTCTCATCCCGTCTTGTTCTTCTTTTTTTCTTTTCTGCTACAAAAATTTCACTGTCGCTTACAACGGCAATACCCTCAAGAGGGTATTCAAATCCCCTTGTGATACTTCCCGGAACAATTGTAACATAATCTGATGAAAGACTCTGCGGATTTTCATCATACACTGCTTTTAAGTCACGGTCTTCAAGCATTTCTGTAATTTTTTTTGCTCTTGCCGTACTTCCTCCCAGGATTACGGTTTTTACCCCTTCATCCTTCCAGCGCGCAATATCAGAAACAAGAAATTCTATATTTCCGCTATAACTTGAAATACCTTTTCCTGTTATTTTAAGGTCTTGTTTTATGTTAAGGTCAGGACATTCTCCGGAAAGAGCACTGAGAACAAACACCTGTCTTTCAGAAAGTTTCTTTATAATATCACCGTAGTTTATCACACATTCGGAAATGTCTTTTTTCATACTTTTTTCTGCAAGAGTTCTGATATTTTCAGAAATTTCCCATTCTACTGCTTTTGCAGACTCACTTACCCTCTGCATTTCATCCATAAAGATAACATAATCTTCTCCCAGATAAGAAAGCATCGATTCCTTTGCATTTTCAATACTTACCGGAATAACTTTTGCATAATCTATTTTTTCAACACTCATCTGACTGTCGCAGTCAAAATATCTTAAAGAGTCTATATCGTCACCGAAAAGTTCCATTCGTACAGGATAAAGTGCATCAGGGGAATAAATGTCCACTATACCGCCACGAATTGCAAACTGCCCCCTAAGATTAACTGTATCTACGCGGGTATATCCCATTTTAACAAGCTTATCTGCTATTGTATCAGCCTCTGTCACACCACCGTAAGTAAATTCAAGCTGCATGGAATTAAATTCATTTTTGTCCGCGACAAAATGGAGCAGAGACTCAATAGACACTACTGCATCTGCTCCTTTATTAAGCTCACCAATGGCTGCTGCCCTTTTATTATCTATTTCGTGATTAGATGCTTCCACCTCATAAAGAACAGTTTCTTTAGGCGGAATATACACACAATCATTATCAGAAAAGAAGCCAAGATCCCCTGCAAGGCGTCTTGCCTGTATGTCGTTATATGTAACAACAAACACTTTCTTTTCCAGTTTTTTAGCAATGTAGTCGATAATATGCGCTTTTTGT
This sequence comes from Clostridia bacterium, assembly GCA_045604905.1. Lineage (GTDB taxonomy): Bacteria > Bacillota > Clostridia > UMGS1883 > UMGS1883 > UMGS1883. The sequence goes on along the minus strand of JAZUOX010000036.1, from coordinate 17,567 downwards.
GCATCGGCACAACCTGTGATCGATATAGGGAATTCTCCCCGCTCTGCCCCATTGATGATATTATTAAATTCTTTCGAGTTATCAAGCAATCTGTTTATTGCTTTCATACAATCACAACACCTTGTTATTGAATCTGCTCATAGCATCGTCAATGCCGTTTTTAATAATTACAGAGATGATATCTTCAATCTTTTTTATTGCTTTTGTTACGCTTACTCCGTCGGCATCGCTGAAATGTCCGAGAACATGATTTGACAAATCGTGCTCTGGCGCACCTACTCCGAAGCGTACCCTCGGAAACTCATCCGAATTAAGAAGATATATAATATTTTTCATACCGTTATGTCCGCCGGCACTACCTGACGGTCTTATTCTGACTTTTCCGGGTTCGAGATTTATATCGTCGTACACTACTATTATATTCTCCGTCGGAATTTTATAAAACTCTGCACATTCTCTTACGCTTTCTCCGCTAAGATTCATATATGTCTGAGGTTTAAGAAGTATGCACTTTTCGTTTCCGATATATCCTTCGCCATATATTCCTTTGAATTTTATTTTGCTTATTTTTGCGCCAATCTCCTGTGCCAGATATTCAATTGCCACAAAGCCCACATTATGTCTTGTTTTTTCATATTCACGCCCGGGATTGCCGAGACCAACAATAAGATACATTAAAATTCTCCTTAACAATACTCATTTAACGCCCACAATGCCGCCACCGGAATCACCGGAGGCGGCATCATTTGTGTTTTTATGTAATTATACAAACAAGGGGCTTACAGAAACATCCTCATAGATACGCTCAATTGCTTCAGCGAACATAGGAGCAACGCTGAGAATTTTTGTCTTCGCCATAATCTTGTCTTCAGGAAGAGCAATTGTGTTAAGACAAACAAGTTCCTTAATGGGGCTTGCCTCAAGTCTTTCAATTGCGGGGCCACTGAGCACAGGATGTGTACAGCAAGCGTAAACTTCCTTTGCACCGCCTTTTTCAACAAGAGCGTGTGCTGCCTGACAGATAGTACCTGCAGTATCAATCATATCGTCAACAAGGATAACCTTTTTATCCTTAACTTCACCAATAATATTCATAACTTCACTTACATTGGGTCTGGGACGACGCTTATCAATGATAGCAATCGGCACATTAAGCTTCTGAGCGAAGTTTCTTGCACGGGTAACACTGCCAAAGTCGGGAGATACTACAACGATATCATCAAGCTCGTCTTTGAATTTATCCAAGAAATACGGAGCGAGGATAGGGCCACCAAGAAGATGGTCAACCGGAATATCAAAGAATCCCTGAATCTGAGCTGCATGAAGGTCCATAGTGAGGACTCTGTCAGCACCTGCTTCTGTAAGAAGGTTAGCAACAAGCTTTGCACTGATCGGATCTCTTGCCTTTGCTTTTCTGTCCTGGCGGGCATATCCGAAATAAGGAATAACTGCAGTAATTCTGCCTGCGGAAGCTCTCTTGAACGCATCAATCATAATGAGCATTTCCATAAGATTATCATTTACGGGTGAGCTTGTAGACTGAACTACGAAAACATCGCTACCTCTTACAGTTTCACCGATGTTAACGAAAATTTCGCCATCTGAGAAAATACCAACATTTGCCTCACCCAGTTCAAGGTTAAGCTGCTTTGCAATTTCCTCTGCAAGCTTGGGATTTGAATTTGCTGTGAATAACTTGATGTTCTTACCGTGGGATATCATTTCAATTCCTCCGTGATTTAATATAATTTTATCATAAAACCCCTGTCTTTATACAATTAAAGAACTGTGGGCATATTATGTAGTATCCAATGAGATACTCGGACTCAACCAAGCCGAATCCGAGTATCCTGCTGTAAATTATTCTTCTGTCAGTTCCGGTTCTGTTGCAAGGAATTCTTCATACTTTGCGAGAATAGCATTCTGAAGTTCTTCGCGCATTTCTGTTGTAATAGGATGCACAATATCTCTGTAAGTGCCGTCAGCAGACTTTCTGCTGGGCATTGCTGCGAAGAGTTTTTCCTTTCCTTCAATCACCTTAATGTCATGCACTACAAAAACATCGTCAAAGGTGACAGAGACTACTGCCTTCATCTTTCCTTCCTGAGAAACTTTTCTCACTTTAATGTCTGTAATTTGCATACTTTTTCCCTCCAAAAATGAATATTTTTTTACTTTTTTTCATTTTTTCTATTGATTTTTCTCTCTAATATGTATAATATCAAATAATAAGCATCATTTCAACAAAAAAATGAAAATTTTTCTTAAATTTCCCATATTTTATAAAGGCGAGTGATTTTTTTGAGCAATATAACCATTAAAAACGGTATGAAAATACATCTTATCGGCATAGGCGGCATAAGCATGTCAGGTATAGCACAGATGCTTGTAAAAGACGGATGTATTCTTTCAGGGTCAGATCGCAGTGCTTCTCCACTGACTGAGAAGCTTGCTGAAATGGGTGTGACAGTTCACATAGGGCATAGTGCAGACAATATAAAAGACTGTGACCTTGTTGTTTACAGTGCTGCTATTGGTGCGGATAATCCCGAAAGAGTCCGCGCAAGAGAGCTCGGAATTAAAGAAATTGACAGAGCAGAAATGCTCGGTATTATAATGAAAAGCTATGACTGTCCTATTGCAATCAGCGGTACACACGGAAAGACCACAACAACAGGCATGCTTTCCCATGTTTTTGTTGAGTGCGGAAAGAACCCCACTATTACAGTAGGCGGTGAACTTGACATCATACATGGAAATGTCCATATAGGTGACAAAGATTTCTTTATAGCAGAAGCGTGCGAATATCATCAGAGCTTTCTCAGATTTTTCCCAAAAGTTTCAATCATCACAAATATAGAAGCAGACCATCTTGACTACTTTAAAGATCTCGACCACATTATTGAAACGTTCCGTTCTCTTGCACTCCTTACTCCCGATGATGGCGCCATTATCGTAAACGGAGAAGATGAAAACATCAGAAAAGCAATTGATGGTGTAGACAGGAAAGTAATCACTTTCGGTATTCACGGCAATTTTGACTATACCATAGATGATCTTACTCATAACGGCTATAATCATTATACTTTTACCGTATGCAAAAAAGGAGCTCCTGTTGGTGAAATCAGACTTTCTGTGCCCGGTATACACAATGTATACGATGCCCTTGCCGCATTTGCAGCAGCAGATTATCTTGGAATCCCGGCAGAAGACATTTGTGATTCTCTTCACCACTTCGGCGGGACTCATCGCCGTTTTGAAACAAGAGGAATTATGGGCGGCGTTGTTGTTGTTGACGACTACTCCCATCATCCGACAGAAATAAAGACAACCCTAGCAACAGTATGTGATATGAAATACAATAACATCTGGTGTGTATTCCAGCCACATACCTATACAAGAACAAAAACACTTTTTGACGATTTTGTAAGTGTGCTTACAGAAAGCGGAGTTAATGTTATAATAACCGATATTTATGCAGCAAGAGAAAAAGATACAGGTATTGTATCGGCACAACAGCTTGCAAATGCAATCCCTAACGCTGTATACAAGAAAACATTCCGGGAAGCGGCAGATTTTATAAAAGCTCAGACTAAAAAAGGTGATATTGTTATTACAATGGGTGCCGGAGATGTCTATAAAATCGGAGATATGTTACTTTCATACAACGAATAAAAACAGTATGTCGCTGCACTATCATCACTCTCTCTGTTAAATACAAGGGGCTGCCTCACTAAAAAGTGAGGCAGCCCTTTATTCATTATCTCTGTGAGCTTTACGCATTGCTGCAGGAGAAACTCCATAATGGTTTTTAAAAACTCTCAGGAAGTTCGTCAGCGAACTGTACCCTGCCGCAAAACAAATTTCCGTAATAGGAAGATTGCTTGTCAGCACCAACTTTTTTGAATGTTCAAGCTTAAGTGCATTAAGATATTCTTTATAGGTTTTCCCGGTAGTTTCATGAAAAAGCCCGCTGAAATAGTTTTTATTAAACCCTGCTATTTCCGAAACCTGTACAAGAGTTGGATTTTCACGGAATCTGCTGTGTATGTAAAGAAGAGCTTTTCTGACAGCGTCATTCATCGCTGTTTTTTTGTCATCCTTTATGAATTCGCACTTTCTGAGAATCATCATAAGCAGACATTCCATATAATTTTTTATAAGAAGATCTGAGTATTCCGATACTTCCGTAAACTCGTGATGCATCTGGGATATCATAAACTGAATATTTACCATTTCCCTTTTCGTAAGCTCAAACACTATATTTTTATCTACTCCCAGTATTTTCTGCAAAACAGTTTCGTCAAGCACTTCTTCGCTGAACATAATGTTATAAACCATCGCGCCGTCGCTTTTTATACTGTGAAAATCAGTAGGATTAAGCATATAAAGTGTTCCGCGCGGCATTTCGTAATGCACGCCGTTAAGCTCCTGCTCTACAGTTCCGCTGAGCACAAGTTCAATTTCAAAGCAATCGTGCCAGTGCAGGTCATAGTCATAAAGCTTCTTTTTTCTTACAAGAAGCTTTTCCCTGCTGTTGGCAGTATCTTCGACGAGTATTCTTTTGCATTCAAGATTATTTTTCATTGAGCACTACTCCTTTTCTGCATTTTATACCCAAATCACATAAATGTCAATGAAAAACTGATATTTCGGCATATTTTTTATTATAGAAATAAAAAGCAGGCTAAGCCTGCTTTTACTCATCTCCGAACAATGCTGCTGCAAAATTTGCAGGATTAAATTCCTGAAGGTCATCGATACCTTCTCCGACACCGACAAATTTAACAGGTACGCCGAGCTTTTTGCAGATATTCACCACAATACCACCCTTTGCAGTACCGTCCAGTTTTGTCAACACAATACCTGTGATATTTGCAACCTTGTCAAATTCTTCTGCCTGATTTACGGCATTCTGCCCGGTAGTTGCATCAAGCACAAGCAATACTTCCTTTGTAGCATCGGGAAGTTCACGGTCAATAACCCTGTAAATTTTACCAAGCTCATCCATAAGATTCTTCTTATTATGAAGTCTGCCTGCAGTATCACATATGCACACATCCGCATTGCGACTTTTTGCCTTATTGCAAGCATCAAATACAACTGCCGCAGGGTCTGCACCCTCACTGAGGCGCACAAGTGGTACATCATTTCTCTCTGCCCAGATTTCAAGCTGGTCTGCTGCTGCCGCACGGAAAGTATCTGCAGCTGCAAGCACTACATCCTTACCCTCGTTTTTAAGCTTGTTTGTAAGCTTGCCGATTGTGGTGGTCTTACCAACACCGTTAACTCCAATTACCAGTACAACTGACGGTTTTGTGTCAAGGTGCATTTTATAGTCGCGACTACCAAGAATTTCTGCAATTATAGCCTTAAGCTCTGCCTTTGCAGCATCACCGTCTATGATATGCTTTTCCTTTACCCTTTCACGAAGCTCCTCAACAATTTCGCAGGAAGTCATACCACCGATATCTGCCATAATAAGAGCTTCTTCCAGCTCATCATACAAATCCTCATCAAGCTTTTTAAAAGCAGAAAATACACCATCGAGCTTTTCGTTAAATGATGCTCTTGTTTTACCAAGACCTTCTCTGAGTCTTGCAAAAAGTCCTTTTTTTTCTTTGAATTCCATTTTTAATTACTCCTCAAATGCAACATCTTCAAGTTTCATAGAAAGAAGTCTGCTTACGCCTCTCTCCTGCATTGTAACACCGTAAAGAATGTCTGCCGCTTCCATTGTACCGCGTCTGTGTGTGATAACGACAAACTGTGTGTTACTTCCATAGTTACGAATATAGTCTGCAAAACGGTATACATTTTCATCATCAAGAGCCGCTTCAATCTCATCAAGCACCAAAAAGGGTGCCGGAGATACCTGCAGGAGTGCAAACAGCAGTGCAATCGCTGTAAGTGCGTGCTCACCACCAGAAAGAAGTGTTATACTCTGCAGTTTCTTTCCGGGGGGCTGAACTTCGATTTCAATGGGGCTTTCAAGAGTGTCAAGGGGATTAAGAAGCTTAACCTCAGCCTTACCTCCACCGAAAAGCTCCACAAAGCTCTTGCCGAAAAGTTCGTTTATAACCTGGAACTTCTCCGCGAACTGTTCGCGCATAACCGCCATCATTTCACCGATAAGCTTTTCAAGGTCAGCCTTTGCCTTTTCCATATCATCCACCTGATTGGTCAAAAATTCGTAACGCTCTTTAACTTCCTTGTATTCCTCAATAGCATCAACATTGATGTTACCGAGAGCACGAATAGAATTTTTAAGAGATGCAATCGTTTTCTGAGCCTCAGGAAGTGAACCGATGTCCTTTTTTAGTTCAAGTGCTGTGTTATAAGTAAGTTCATAATCGTCCCACAAACGTTTTGCTGCGTGTTCTATATCATCGTCAATCTTGTTTTTCTTTGTTTCAACACGAACAACCTCACCCTGCAGAACAAGGATTTTTTCATTAAGCGTACGGATATCCTCACGAAGCTTTTCAAGCTCGGTATCGCTTCCGCTCTTTCCTGTAAGACGGGTTTTGATTTCTTCTTTCAGCGCGTCTGTCATAACCGTATGCTGTTTATGATGCATCAGGTTATCTTCAATCTGTTTTTCAAGATCAGTTATCATATCTTCCTGCGCTTTTTTCTCATCAAGACGGTCCTTATAGTCAGACTGAGAATTCATAATGCTATGCTTGACATCATCAATTCTCTGTTGAGCAACCTCCACATCTTTCTGGGCGGAGTTGATTTCCATCTTTTTATCGATAACTTTTACAGAATGTTCTTCGCGTTTTATTGTATATTCACGCACTGCTTCCTGCTTTGTGCGCACAATTTCCTCAGCCTTTTCTATAAGTCCGTCAGAGCCTTCGAGCACCTGGCGGAGCTTTTTCTTTGTTTCTACTGTATCTGTCTGCTGAGTTGAAATCTGTTCCTTTTCGTTATTAAGCTTTTCAAGACGGTTGTTTGCCATTTCAAGAAGACTCTTCTTTGCATCAGCTTCCGCCTTGATTTTCATAAGATTATTTTCACTTTCAGAAAGTGTTTCACGAAGTTCTGCCTCTTTGTCACGGCAATCTTCAGCAAGCTCTGAAAGCTCGTCAATCTTATCCTCAAGGTCTTCTGTTTCTTTCTGAAGCTTTTCGCACTCAAGAGAGAGCTTTTCAATCTCGTCTTTTCTGCCTAAGAGTGCCTGAGTCTTATTTATGCTACCTCCGGTGATACTGCCGCCAGGCTGAAGAAGTTCTCCCTGAAGTGTAACTATCTTGAATTTATAGTGTGTCGCCCTTGCAAGCTTAACGGCACTGTCCATATCTTCCATAATGACAGTTCTGCCTAAAAGAGCCTCTATCACATTTCTTATGGAAGAGTCACACTCTACAACATCGCAAGCAACAGATACTGCACCGTCATTTGCCATAACGCGGTCCTCGTTATCAAGGCGTCTTCCCTCCTGGCTGGATATGGGAAGAAATGTAACTCTGCCCATACGGTTATCCTTAAGAAAGTTAATCGCCCTTTTTGCATCATCTTCAGTATCTACAACAATATTCTGCATAGCGTTGCCGAGAGCGGTTTCAATAGCCGTGGTATATTTTTTGTCAACTTCTATAAGTTTGCTTAATACACCGATAAGCTTACCGTTATACTTTCCGTCCTCTTTTGCTTTAAGGAGGTCACGGACGCTTCTTGCGTAACCCTCGAGCCCTTTTTCCATTTCTTCGAGCATAACACGGCGGCCCTGCTTTTCACCAAGCTTTGCCACGACTTCGTTATATTTGGTTTTAAGCTCACCGCATTTGCGGTTTGCATCGTGATATTTTCTGTTAATATCGAAAACTTCATCAGAAAGCTTATCGAAATCTTCCTGAGCGTCAATTTCCTTTTTTGCAAGCTCACTGCACTTTGTGTTAAGTCTGTTGATGTCGTCAGTAGCAGATGCAAGGTCCACTTCTATTGAAAAGCGGCGTGTTTCGATATTCTGTGTAATAAGGTCAATACTGTCGAGTCTGGACTGTGCCTCACTCTTTTTAGCGCGGAGATTTATTACCTCTTCCCTTGCCGCTTCAAGAGCTTTCACCCTGTGTGAAATTTCCTCGCCAATGGACTTATCCTCATCTTCGAGGGCTTCAAGCTCATCTGCGAGGGTAAGGAAGCGCACATTTTCAGATTTTTTCTTTTCTTCAAGCTCTGTAAGCTGTGCTTTGAATTCTTCTTCCCTTTTTGACCAGCCTGCAAGCTCACCCTCAATACGCAGAATGTTAACCTTGTGGTTTTCTATGTTGTTTTTGATAATCGCCCGTTCGTTTTCTATAGATGCCGACTCAGCCTCAAGCGAAGCAAGTCTTTCGCGCTGGATATCAATTTCGGAATCTGTTTCCTTGATTTCATTATAAAGGCGGTCACTCTTTTCGTTATTTGCATCAAGAAGTGCCTTTGCCTCCTCAAATTCACGGGAAACATTCTCAAAAAGTTCGTTGGTTTTTATAGCCTCTGCACGCTTTGCATCAGTTATTTCAAGAAGAGCGCTGACCTCGATTCCCTTAAGCTGTTCACGAAGGTCAAGGTACTTGATAGCCTTTTCACTCTGTTTTCTGAGTGGTTCAACACGGTCTGTCAATTCACTTAAAATATCTTTCACACGAACAAGGTTATCGTCTGTATGACTAAGCTTACGCTCTGCCTCTATTTTTCTGTAACGGTATTTTGATATACCTGCAGCCTCTTCAAAAATCTGACGGCGATCGTCACCCTTTGAAGATACAATCTCCGCTATTTTACCCTGTCCGACGATTGAATAACCGTCTCTACCGAGACCTGTATCCATAAAAAGCTCATTAATGTCCTTAAGTCTGCAGGCTGTACGGTTAATCATATATTCACTTTCACCGCTGCGGAAAACTCTTCTTGTAATCTCCACCTCGTTATAATCACACGGTAAAAAGTGAGTAGAGTTATCGAGTACCAGCGAAACTTCAGCATAACCGAGGGGTTTACGCTTCTGAGTGCCGGCAAAGATGACATCCTCCATCTTACCGCCACGAAGTGTCTTTGCGCTCTGCTCACCCATAACCCATCTTACAGCGTCAGAGATATTACTCTTACCGCTTCCGTTAGGTCCGACGATTGCAGTTACGCCCTGATGAACTTCGATAACTGTTTTATCCGCAAAGGATTTAAAGCCCTGCAGCTCTATTCGTTTAAGGTACATTTTCTCACCACACTTATCTTTGGCAATATTCCAGATAATTATATCATATATTGTAATAATAATCAAGTTTTTTCTTTATTTATCGGACAGTCTTTACTTTTCAATATTTTTATGTTACAATGAGTGTAGCAAAGCATAATTTCAAGGAGGTTTTTTTATGAAAAAGGTTGTTATAACCATCGGCCGTGAATTTGGTAGCGGTGGAAGGGAAATCGGGATGAAGGTTGCTGAAAAGCTGCAGATTCCGTTCTATGATAAGGAGCTTATACTTGAAACTGCCGAAAAAACCAAGCTTGAAAAAAGTATTGTTGAAAAGTTTGACGAAAAGCACTCTTTTCCGGGCTTTGCGGCAGCAAATCTGTTTGAAATATATCAGATGCCAATGAGTGACCGCATCTATATTGCTCAGGCTGATGTTATCCGTGAAATTGCAGCTAAGGGCAGCTCTGTAATCGTTGGAAGATGTGCAGACTATATCCTTGAGGGGAATCCTGACTGCTTCAATGTATTTATTAGTGCACCTATGAAAGATAAGATTGAGCGCAAACGTCCTATGCTTCCCGGCAAGAGCGATAAAGAAATAGAATCCCACATTGAGAAAATTGATAAAAAGCGGTCAAAGTATTATTCATATTACACTGACGGCATATGGGGTAAAGCATCGGGATATCACCTGTGCATTGACAGTAGCGTGCTTGGAATTGACGGCACGGTGGATTTGATAATAAACGCAATAAATTTCAGAAAGTAATGGAGATGTTAAACGGCTCAATCCAATCGGATTGAGCCGTCTTTTATATTACTTTGTAAGTACCACAGGGTCATATATCGGTTTAGCCGAAGACTTGAATGCATAAATAGCACACTTTGTAAAGTTTTTTGCATCTTCCGGCACGGTAACACGACCTTCACTAAGTGAAGCTTCTTGAATACCTGTCATTTTGTTTCCTTCGTAAAATGCAACGTAAAGCATTGCATCAGCGTCATTAAGATTACTTGTGATATATATACTGTTTCCGTCTTGGGAAATTTTTGCATCAAGTGTTCTGTAAGGTTCGATGCGCATAGTAAATTCCCCGATTACATTGTTATCAAATGGGAAGCAGTAAAGGTAATATGTTTCACCTGCAGTAAATTCTTCTTCAAGGCAAAACTGACTGTTATCTGCCCCGTCGTCATTTGAATAAAATAACTCCCATTTTGAATTGTATACATATATCTTGGTATCAATAATTTCGTCTTTAATTCCGGAGAAGATTTTATACATACCTGTATATTTTGGTCTGAACACATAATATGCACCGCCACCGCCGTTTGTGATATTTATATCATAGGTGGTATTTGCTTCTGCCTTTAAAATAGTGCTGTCATCCTTCTTTGTCAGCATAAAGTTTATTGAGCCTTCATCGCCGATTAAATTCACCTCGTAATAGTATTTTTTACCGGCTTCAAGCGCATAACTGAGGATAAAGGAATTTTTTCCTTCTTGGTTCCTGCGCAGCTCGCCGGATGCATCCTTAATCGCAACGGCTGTCGTAAAGCCTTCGCCTGTTGACCCGGTAGTTTTAATAGTGTAAATTCCCGGTACTGTAGGTGTGTAGCTGTAACGTGCGTAATTGAATCCCTCTGCTTCAATACACTCAAGGGTGTATTCCTTATCAAGTTCAAGTTTGGCTACATCACGCACGGTAACCGTGATAGAATCTGTCAAACCGTTCTCTGTTGTAACAGTAACGGTTGCTTCTCCTCCACCAACTGCAACTGCTGTTTTATTTTCAATTTTTACAACTGTTTCGTCAGAGGATTTAACAGTGTAATCCACCTGAAACGCATTAAGGGGCGAATAGGTCACATATATGTCCATAAGGTCGCCCTCCTCCAAAGTAATGTCACCACAGTCAATTGACACACTTTCGGGTAGCGGTATCTTTTCCGTGTTAACTTTAATGGAGCCTCTGGCTTCTTTATCAAACAAGCAGATTTTTAAGTAGTAGGTTTTTCCTGCTTCCAGCAAAGCCTCCAGGCGGAAATTAACGTCTTCACCATCATCATCATTGTATCCCAGCTCATCATGACAAGCGTCGTATAAGAAAATTCTCGGGTCTAGCGCTATATCCTCTGTGTCTGAAACTATGTCATAGGAATAGATTGCGTAATGTGCAGTTTCCGTAGGTACAAATTTGTAATACAATCCGTATGGAGATTCTTCATCCTGATAAACCACTTCATACTCTGTTCCAAATTCCATTGTACCATAAACGGGATAAACAGTGAAATAACAGTTATCTGTCAGCCCGTTCAATGTTTCGACAGTGATCATTACTTCACCGTCTTTAAGGAATGTGACCTTGCCGTTTTCGTCCACTGTTGCAACAGATTCATTAGAGGATTCCCATGTCAATGTATTATCCGCATCCTCCGGATAAATATGTGCTTTAAGAGTATAGCTTTCCCCCACGAAAGATTCCATACTGTATTCATCAAAAAATACGTCTGTTGGCAACGCTCTTGAAACTGAGAGGCTGTAACTTCCCATATTGTCTCTGTTGAATTCATATGCTTCAATATAGTAAATCTCCCCTGCAACCAACTGTGCATTAATTCGGAAATTTGCACCGTTATCGTCGTCATTTTCTGCTATTTTAGTCATAGATGAATCGTACAAAGCTGCAACAGGGTCTACGCCTGCCTCATCAGATGAATTGAAAGAATATCTTCCGTCAGTTTCGGGAGTGAACTGATACCACTTGCTTTCACCTACACCGAGTTCGACAGTTACACTCTCCCCAAAGGTAAGAACGGGATATTCCTCTGCCGATGCCATAATCGGCATAAAGCCCATTATCATAGCAATTATAAGCATTACACTGAATACACGTTTTTTCATAAATAACTCCTCCTTCAGATGCCTGACCTACGCCACTCAGCATTTTATTCGATATTTTATTATCGATATATTTATTTTACCATAAATCAGCAGATATTTCAATATTTTTCGAGGAAAAAACTAAAAAAAGAAGCGTGCCGCTTCACCCACGTCGCGTCCAAACTTAACTTAAAACCCACAAATATTGCTCGCGATAAGAAACGCAATTTCCTATAATTTTAAAAAACCTGCCCAGTCAATGGGACTGTGCAGGTTTTTGTTATGCTCTATACATCCAACTGCTCCCTACTCTTACACGGATAATTCTTCCCTCTTTTGCATATCCCGACAAAATTCTTGTTGCAGTTGCAGAAGATACACCCAGTATCTTCTGTACATCAGCATTTGTTATATATTCATTCAATTTTAAAAATTCAATGATTTTCTCCAATCGTATTTTATCCTTGCTTTCTTTTTTAGAATCTATGCTGTCAATTCCTGCAACTTCTTCAAGAGCTTTCTTAATAACATCTAACATAAATTCAATAAACGGCGTGGACTCCCCCATTGCATTTGATTCATTTATTGCATCGTAATACCCCTTTTGATTATCGTGAATCATTGACTCAACAGGAAGCCATGCAAAAACCGGATTCCACGTAGAAAGAAGAAGTGTATGCCACAATCTTCCAACCCGACCGTTACCGTCTGAAAACGGATGTATAAGCTCAAACTCATAATGAAACACACAGCTTTTTATAAGCATATGTATCTCACTATGTTCAGTCCAGTCAAGTAATTGGGCAACAAGTTCCGGCACATACTGTGGCAAAGAGCCAAAATGCAGAACATTTCCACCACTGTCTACAACACCTGCAGGTCTTGAACGGAAAAAACCTGCTTCATCAGCAAGCTCCCTTACCATTACGCTGTGAGCTTTTAAAAGGTCTTCCGCTGAATACGGATTAAGACTGTCCATACATTCATATATTTCGTAAGCATTCTGCACTTCTTTTACATCTTTAGGCGGTGCAAGTACGTGTTTGCCCGAAATAACAGCTGTGACCTGCTCTATATTAAGTGTATTCTGTTCTATTGCCAGCGATGAATATATTGTCCTGATTCTGTTACTGCGACGGAGCATAGGTGTCATTTTATCTTTGCTTTCCGAACTGACTTTTCCCACAAGCTCACCAATTTCAATAACGCAGTTCATTATCTTTGAAGTTATCTCAAAGGGCGGTTTTTTGTTTTTCACTTGCATCACCTCTTTTATATATTAACATTTCATCAATCAAAAATCAAGTCATCAATCAAATTTTTGATTGATGACTTGATTTTTGACTTATGCTGCTGCATTTTTATTTATTTTGTCGATTACACTTTTTATTCCCAACCATACGGACATATCTGTAAATATTTCAACAACACTTCCGCGGTCTGTAAAAGGTGCTTCCTGAAGAACGGACAAGTCTTTCATCATTCCGTTATGAACAATATACTCAATAATCTTATTAACAAAATAAATCTGTTTTGCATCAAGATTTGTACTGTTCAGAAATTCCGAAAAGGCTTCTTTTGCAGAGTTCATATCAAGGCCGACTATTTCACGGACAAGCTCACCAAGAGGTTTTTCGCCGTATTCTGCACTGTATTCTTCCCTTGTGCCGACCTCTGACCACAAAATACCCTCAAGTTCAGAAATATCTGCGTCAGTAAGCGGCTTATTTGTTTTAAGCTTTGCAATAGCACCGCTTTCCTGATGCTGACGAATGTAATATTCCGCTTTTGCACGGTAGTTTTTGAGGTCTTCGCTTTCAAGCTCCGACTCATTCCATTCGGTTGAGAGAATATCGTCAATAAAGGTAGTATTATATGTCGTTCTGTCAATCGGTGGAAGATATTTCAGCAAATCACGAAGAGATTCTCTGATATGCTCAAACTCATTGATGCCTGCTTCCTGAACATAGTCGGTATTAAGAATTCTGTCAAGAAGTTCTGACTCTGCACCGATTTCAGGAATGTTGGCATAGCTAGCAAGCAGAGAAACCTTTTTATTAAGGTCTTTCTTTGCACGGCTGTACTTTTTGCCTATAAGGTAAGCTGCCTCAATTCCGTACATAAGTGCATCAAAACGCACAGCACTTGCATCATCCTCGTCAGGGAGAATAAGGGGCGCAAGCTCGTCACGCATTGTAAGTGTGTCTGCATAGGTAAGCACCTGATAGCTCTTTTCGTCTGAATAAATATCAACGTACTTAAGGTGCTGTTTAACTGCAAAATTGTCACGGTTAAGTGCTTGCACTTTTTTTACCATATCATCTACAAGCTCTTTACGGAAAGCGATAAGCTCCTCTGTCTGATATTCCATTGCCTGCAGTTTAAAGGCAATCTGTGCTTTAAGGTGGAATATCGCACCCTGAAGTGCAAGCTGATTAGGAGTAGCATTTCCCTGATTAAGGCGGAAAAATTCAAAATTATTACAGAAGTCAAATATGTAAAACTTACTCTTGTCTTCTCCGTCTATAAGACCGGGGCAAAGGCGTGTTCCCCTGCCTATCATCTGCCAGAACTTGGCTTTGCTCATAACCTTTTTAAAGAAAACAAGATTTACTACCTCAGGCACGTCAATACCTGTGTCAAGCATATCAACAGAAATTGCAATACGGGGCAGCTTGTCCCCCTCGGAAAATTCGTCTATGGCACTTTGGGCATAGTTTATATGATTGTCAATCACCTTTGCATATCCTGTAAGATGGGGATATTCCTCGCCGAAAATTTTGAAGATTTCTTCTGCGTGATTGTGATTTTTTGCAAATATTATTGTTTTGCCGAGGGTTTCGCCATAATTAACCCTGATTCCGTCTGTCATCAGTATATTAAGGACTTTTCTGATAGTGTCTTTGTTAAACACCCATTCATTTAATGCAGACTGATTTATATGCTCGGGCAATTCTCCGTTTTCGTCAGTAAATTTGTTTTCATACTCTTCTTTTTCTTCTGCTGAAAGCTCATCGTATGAAATTCCTTCTTCGATAAATTTCAGCTTGGTTTCTACGGAAATATAGTCAACAAGATAGCCGTCCTTTACCGCCTGACTTAATTCGTAGCCGTAAGTGGGGTCTCCGTTTGCAAGCTCAAAAATCTCGTAAGTGTTTTTGTCGATTTCGTCCTTTGGTGTCGCAGTAAGACCTACAAGGGGTGCATCGAAATAATTGAAAATATCCTTGTATTTGTTGTAAATGGAACGATGTGCCTCGTCACAAATCAAAAGGTCAAAATGACCGCTTGTGAAAAGCTTGCCCTCGTCATCCTTTGCTTCGTCTATGCAGTTGTACATAGTCTGATACGTGGAAAATACACAGTGTGCAGTAAAGTTATCCTTATCTTCACAAAGGTTTGTAACTGACAAATCAGGAAGCATATCATAGAACGCTCTTTTTGCCTGTGTTACAAGTGAATTTCTGTCTGCAAGGAAAAGAATGTTTTTTACCCAGCCGTGTTCTAAAAGCACCTTGCAAAGAGCAATAACTGTTCTTGTTTTGCCTGAGCCTGTTGCCATAACAAGGAGTGCTTTTCTGCGGTTTTTGCGGTCAAAGGAATCGCAAACTGCCTTGATTGCCCCCTCCTGATAATATCTGCCGGCAATTTCCTTGTCTACAATAACGTTTTTAAGGCTTGTCTTCATTCTGCGAAGATTAAAGAGCTTTTCTAAATCACGTTTTGAATAGATTGCGGAAACACGCCTTTCGGGGTACTGACCGTCATCAATCGTTGTGTCAAATCCGTTGGTAAGGAATATTACAGGCCGTCTGCCGTACTTCTTTTCGAGCAAATCAGCGTAAAGCTTTGCCTGCTGTCTGCCCTTTGACACATCTACACAGGTACGCTTTGCCTCAATCACCGCAAGTGGCTTGTGTGCATCGTCATAGAGTACATAATCGGCATAACCAACCTCGGACTTATTGGGCATACCGGGGAGTTCTACCTCGTTTATCCAGTTTTCGCCCTCTTTCCATCCGGCATCGGCAAGCTGTGTATCTATGTATATTTTTCTTGTTTTGTATTCTGTAAGCTCAAGGGGTTTGGGAACGTATGTCTGCTGATTTTCTGCACGTCGTGCAGTAAGTTCATTCCTTAATGCTTTGTTTTCGGCAATTAATTTTTCAAAATCAATTTCTGCGTTGGTATCAGTTACATTCTCCCCTGCGGATTCAAGAAGAGAAGCGTCAAAGGGCTTTATAATATCGACGTATTTTTCCGAATAACAACACGCAACAAAGTCCATAAATATGTAGAGGTTTTCTATACAAAGCTTTGCAATATCCTTGGTAATTTTCTTACCGCTGTGTGCTGCATCGTTACCCTTAAGTCGGATAAGCTTCATCCGCTGCCATAAGTCATTTTCTACAAGGGCGTGAAATTCCTCCGTACTCATAAGGGAAACAAGGGTTGTATCGTAAGGCATCACAAGACCACTGTCAACGGAATACATCCATTTTACTGCAAACTCCATTGCTCTGCGGCAGTTTAATACAGATGCAGAGGCGTCAATATTGAGTATCTTTTCAGCACTAATAGCCACATCGGAAAATGCGGCAAATTTCGGCTCGGATTTCAAGAAATCAAAGTTTGTCATTGTGGGTCACCTCAATTATTGATAGGTTGTACTAATAATCCCTTCTATGAATTTTTCTTGCTGACTTGTGCATTTTCTAACTCTTCTCTTACTTTCTCTTTTGTTTCTGAACGCATCATCGAATCCTCTTTGTTTGTTTCTACTGAAATACGTTCTTGCAATTCTGGATGCAACTCTTTAAAGTTCTTATACTCATCAGATTTTCGATATTTTTTAAAAAGAGGCCATTTTTCTATAGTCAGTAAAGATAATTCATTTTTGCTACATAATTCCTTAACTAAGGATGTCGTTTCATCGTATTTTTCTAACAAAACAGCTTTTGCAATACTAAATTTTTTATCCAACGATGAAACATCAAATTTCTCAATATCTTCTCGTACAGTTTCTAGTCCATCTATTTCTATTATAGAAATCCAATAGTTTATCAAGGACATATTTTTATAGTAGCTATCAGAAAACGGAGAGTTTGATAAAAAACCAAAAACAGTCTTGCATGTTTCATAGTTTTCCGCCATTAACTCCTCGAATGTTGCATCAAACACTGTTTCTACGCAACTTTTTTGATTATCTTTTTCAAGACGAATACATTCTAGCATTATGCATAACATAATAGTTTTAATAGTCACAAACGCATCTTTTACATAAGATTCATCTACCGGAATCCTATCCCCACAAACATATGTAGTATTTGGATTGTTTTTTATGTAAGTATCATTTACAATCCCTGAATTATGCACTATTATGTTTCTTCTTGCATATAATTCTCTCATTTTTCCATACTCTTTATCACAAGCATCAAATTTCATCCCATGTGACTTAAAAATTTTAAACCATTCTATAAGTCGGATCGTAGCCAT
>JAZUOX010000035.1:0-49510 GCA_045604905.1 Clostridia bacterium | reverse complement strand
TCAAGGTTCAATCGCTGCCCGTTTCCGAGCGAGCTTGTTTATTATACATCGCAATTCCGCGTTTGTCAACACCTTTTTAAAACTTTTTTTAATTTTTTTCGAAAATTTTAAAAAATGCCGTTATATTGCGGGTTCTAGGGTCGTTTTTCTTTATTTAAGGCCCATAAAAAACAAATATCCGAGAGCTGCAAGCAGAATATAGTCATCGCATCCTTCAAAAATCAGCACAGCAATAATTCCCAGGAGAATGTAGTCATCTTTTTCAAACCGTTTCAGCATTTCCTTTATATTATAGGAAGAGTTTCTGTTTTCCGAAAAAGCAGCAGGGGGACTTACTGTCTGCGGGCGCGGTGCTGTGCCGGATTTTTGCGAAAGTGAATTCATCTGTGTTACACGCAAATTTATATCCCCCCTAAAAAAGTTTAAGATCTTTACCTAGTTTACCAATTGAGGCAAGCTTCAGAATTGTAATGGCACTGTCCATATACGGAGCTCGCTTTTCGCTCAGAAAAGGCTTGATTGCGAGAAGCAATCTTGTCCTGTCGTCGGTGGGCGCTGATTTCAGCGCGCCCATAATATTGCTAAGTCCGGAAAGGTCACCGGCAGAAGTCGTATCAGGAGTGCTCTCTCCTGTATTCATAGAAGAAAGCACATCGGAGACCTTGTTCATTATATCGGGGTCGGAAAGTGCTTTTGAAATTTCCTGACTGAGGTCCATAGTTTTAGTCCTTTCCATTTAATATATCGGAAATTTTGCTTGCAATATCCGGATGATTCTGAAGCTCTCTCATTATTTTGTCTTTGTCCGAGGCGGAAAGCATTCCGTCGATACTGCCTTTTTCCTTAAGTTGATTTACAATTTCTTTTCCTTTTTCGGTGGCGGCAAACTCTTTTGCTTTTTGTACAGCTTCCTCAAGCTTTGCTTTATCCATACCTTTTAAAATATCTGCTATATTCATAAAAACAACTCCTTCAATATATATAATATGAAAGGTTGACACAGGGCGTTCCTTGGGATAAAATAAAAAGGAGGTGATTTTTGTGAAAGCGATTGTGGTATCAGACAGTCACAATGACACAAATTCTCTGGAAAGAGCAATTGACAGCCAGGGCAAGATTGACCTGATTATCCACCTTGGTGACATTGCAAGAGATGTTGATTACATTGAAACAAATTACTATCCTGTAAAGGTTGTTTCCGTTCTTGGCAATAATGATTACAGATACGAGGATTATGAAAGAGTAATAGATTTTGACGGGCATAAAATATTTATCTGCCACGGGCATACGCAAAGTGTCAGCTCAGGTTATGAGAGGCTTGAGGCTACTGCGCGGAGCAAGGGCTGTGAAGCAGCGCTTTTCGGGCATACTCACAGAGGCACGCTTTTACGGCGTGACGACGGATTTATGATTTTAAACCCGGGAAGCGTGTCAAAGCCGCGGGGAGGCAATCCGTCCTTTGCGGTACTTGAAACGGAAAACGGAAAATTGAAAGCAGTAATAGTGGACTGGGTACTGTAAGGATTTTAAAAAGGAGATTATATATTATGGAAGAAAAGGAAATTTTATACAAAGGTGAGGCTGTGGTACAAAAGTCGCCAAAGGAAACGGTTTTGTCTCTTCTCGGTATAGCTGCAATGTGGGCAGGAATTGTGCTTTTTTCAAAGTTTTTGCCGTTTCAGTGGGCTTTTTCCCTTGCGGCAATAATTATAAGCGCAATTCTTATAAATAAGCTTCTTAACAAGGGCACATTCAAAAAAACTTATATTTTGTACGAAGACAGGCTTGTTGTTATGACCCGTTACGGGCTGATTGAAAAAGAGAGCAGTGTGCATCCTCTTACAGCATCAGAGTTTACGGAAAAGACCATTGTGACAGACGGAGTAAAGTATCCGTTTTATCCCGACAAAGAGTTAATAAAAATACTAAAAGAAAAAACCGCTTCATAATTTATTATGAGGTGGTTTTTTATGACAGTGCTTTATATAATTCTGGGGATTTTGCTGACGGGGCTGTTTTTTCTTAATATAAAAAACGCCGCCGAATTCATCTGCAGAATAATCGGTGGCGTTGTAATGCTTATTATTTATAATTCTGTTGCGTCGTTTTTACATCTGCCCCTTCTGGGAATAAACCTTATTACGGTACTTGCAGTTGGATTTCTGGGACTTCCGGGAGGGGTGCTGATGGTATGCTTATCGCTTTTTCTTTGAGGCTTTTACGCACTCTTTTATATGGCGGAGAGCTGCATCCTCACCTTTGTCGCGAAGCATAATAAGCCAGCTTTCCAGAATGTCGGAGGTTTCTTTTTCTATTGCCCTGTTAGCTACACCGCGCAGGAAATACTCGTAGGGATGACTGTCCCGATAATTTTTACCCTGATAAATCTTGCTGGCGGCAACACGGTCGCAGAACATTTCTGCAATATAGCGCATAGGCATTTTTACTGGCATCATTCTTTTTTCCACAGGATTATAATCTGTCCAGTATTCAAAATGATGTCTGTTTCTGCCCTTGTGATGAAGCCACGCACTGCTGTATCCGAAAAGACCGCGCTCTATCTCGTTGGGACTGCGGTCTCCCTGATAATACTTTGCCCCGGGAATAAACTCCACCGGAGAATATTTTGACAAATCGTGCCTCAGCCCCTGCCACAGGATGCCCGCCTTTTTTGCGTGGCGGATGACCGCATGGCGATGACGGGTGACGGTCATAAAATGCCTGAATGCACCTTTTATAAAACTACTCAAAAAAACACCTTCTTTTAAATCAGTATAGCACAAAAAACAAGTTTGTCAAATGAATAGATTATATATAAATAAAAGTGACGGACCTTTCGACAAAGCCCGTCACTTTTATGGTATGCCTGATGCGATTCGAACGCACGACCTTCAGAGTCGGAGTCTGACACTCTATCCAACTGAGCTACAGGCACATATTACGGGATGCAGGATTTGCACCCCTGTTTTTATATGAGAATTTATGCAGTTACGAGAATCCTTGTATACAGCGGAACATAGCTTACCATCCATTTTATATCATCGGGAAGCATCCTCACACATCCGTGGGAAATCTTTGCCCTGACTCTGCCGTCATAGAAATTGCCGTTGTTACGAATAAGAACAGAGTGCAGTGCGTATCCACCCTTGAAGCGCATAATCGGTCCGCAGTAATATCCGTTATACTGCCAGCGGTCCTGATACTGATAATATTCAAAGCTGCCTTCTATTGTAGGAGTTTTCGGTGCACCGATTGCGCAGGGGAACGATTTTATAAGACGCCAGTTTCCCGTTGTGCCGAGATATACGTTCACACTGTATTCAGACTTATCTACCCACACAAGATAGTCAGTTTTGCTTTCTGTGTCAAGGCTGTTTACATATGCCGCCTTTTTATATTCGTCAGAATAAAGGGACATCGTAAGGCTTATAGCCTTGTGGTAAGCATCTTCTTTTTCCAAAGTATAGTTGCAGGCAAAATATGTTGCCACCCGTGAAAGCGGTACAAAAGGCATGGAATCTGTAACAAAGGCTTTCCCCGTAAGATTTTCTCCCACACCGCCAAAGGTTGCATATATATCGTCAACATAAAATGTTGCAGAGTATTCATTTACAGAGAGAGTAAAATTTGGTTTTTCTGCCCCGAAATCCGTTTTGCACTCTATGCCAAGCTGAGAAAGGAGGTCTGTTGTTACATACACATCGTCAGGCATAATGTAGTGATAAAAAAGTGTATTGCTTACACCGGGGATTTTTATCACCGCTTCGTAATTCCATATAGGATTATACTTTACAGAAAAGCAAGTTGCACCTTCCCCCGATAAAGAAAAGGGGTTAAGAGTAAGTGTCGATGCAGTAATACCGTTAAGTGTCATATCCCCGCCACCGTCGGTAATTTTGAGAATGTACGTTGCTTCCCCATTATACTCCGGCACAGCAAAATCAACATCGTACACATATACGCCCCGTTTAACGGAAACCGTCTTGCTGTCAAAAAGGGTCTGCCCCGATGCATCAAAAATGCCGAAGGTAACAGCCTGTTCTTTAACAGTCGGTATTTCGTCAGTATTAAAGGATATTTTTACACTGCCCGGTACATCTTCTGCAAATGCAGATACCGAAAATGCCATAATCAGTATAAAAGAAATAATCAGAACTTTTTTCAAAAGTGACATCCTTTTACCCTCCGGATACTTTTTCTCTATTATACAAAGGAAATCAAAGGAAGTCAACACAAGAAAAAATAAAATTATGTCGTTTCGTTTTTAAATGCTCTTTTCGCGGACAAAAGTTATCGGTGCAAGTCCCGCAACCGTTGTGTTTTCCGTATTCAGGAAAGCAACACAGGAAATAGTCGCACTCGTCGCAGGCGCACTCTTTTTTTCCATAACCGTTATGAGGACAGTCACGGCCACCATTTCCGGGGATTAATTTTTCACGGTTGAAAATTTTAAACATATTTATTCCTCCTTTAATACAAAACTATTTTAATATAATGTTTTCAGCAAGTCAACTCAAAAGAGGTAATTATTTTAACTCAAAAGCGGTAAGCTATCTTTTGAGGAGAGTGACAATTATGAACATAGGTGAGGCTGTAAAATTAAGAATTCTTGATTTGTGTCAGGAAAAAGGGATTACTATAAATAAACTTTCCACAATCAGCGGAATAACTCAATCAACAATCAATAATATCGTAAGCGGAAGAAATAACAGTACAACTGTTTCTACAGTCAAAAAGATATGTGACGGATTGGAAATAACGATAATAGAGTTTTTTAATTCTGAATTATTTGAAAATCTTGAACAGGAAATCAAATAAAAACCGAAGCAAAAATTTGCTTTGGTTTTTTTGTGCCAAAAATGATTTTTGCAATATGTTCTTTTCCCGTTTCCCCGGTATTGATTTTTTACGCATGAAAATTACTTCTTGTATATAAAATAACACATTGTTATCGGGTTTTCATTATAAATATATTATTAATATAATAAATTTATAATATATAAAGTGATATTTGTTTATATTATACTTATATCAAGGAGTGATTTGTTATGGCAAAAACCGCTATACGCATAAATAAAAAAGGTGAAGATGGATATAAAGTTATTTCAGTAAGAATAAAAGAAAACACTCTCAAAAAGATTGACGATTTATCTGTTCAGAGCAACCGTTCAAGAAATGAGCTTATAAATATTATCCTTGAAAACTCTGTTGATGATGTTGAGATAAATTAGTCAAAGGGGTCCGTTTTATGGAAGAACAGAGAATCAAACAGGATTCTATTAGAATTGGCGAAAACATACGCCGTATAAGGAAAGAGCAGAAATTGGGACAGACCGAACTTTCTGTGAAATTGCAGTTAATGGGAATTGATATAACCCGTGAATCACTTGTGAAAATCGAAAGAGGAATTCAGCATATTTACGCAAGTCAGCTTCGTGCAATAAAGGAAGCGTTAAACACAACTTATGATGAACTTTTG
Organism: Clostridia bacterium; assembly: GCA_045604905.1. Classification (GTDB taxonomy): domain Bacteria; phylum Bacillota; class Clostridia; order UMGS1883; family UMGS1883; genus UMGS1883. Next base: position 44,031 of record JAZUOX010000035.1, on the reverse strand, counting down.
AAATAAAAACCGAAGCAAAAATTTGCTTTGGTTTTTTTATGTCAAAATTTGCATTTTCAAAAAAAGTGTGATATAATAGCTTTAACTGTGCAAACGGAGGTATTTTCTATGTCAGAAGAAAACATCATGCTCTCTCTGGAGGGTATTACCGAAACACTTGAAAAGAACTATATGCCCTACGCTATGAGCGTAATTATATCCCGTGCAATCCCAGAGATTGACGGTTTTAAGCCATCTCACAGAAAGCTTCTTTATACTATGTACAAGATGGGGCTTCTGGGAGGAAACCGCACAAAAAGTGCTAATGTTGTCGGTCAGACAATGAAGCTTAACCCCCACGGTGATGCGGCTATTTACGAAACTATGGTCCGCCTCACAGAGGGACATATGGCACTTTTACACCCCCTTGTTGACTCAAAGGGTAACTTCGGTCGTCAATATAGCCGTGATATGGCGTATGCGGCTTCAAGATATACGGAAGTAAGGCTTCTTCCTATCTGTAACGAAATTTTCGGAGATATTGACAAGAACACTGTTGAGTTTGTAGATAACTACGACGGTACACTGAAAGAGCCGTCGCTTCTTCCCACGGCATTCCCCAATATTCTTGTAAACCCCAATCAGGGTATTGCCGTAGGTATGGCAAGCAACATCGCAAGCTTCAACCTGCGGGAAATATGTAATGCGACAATTGCCCTTTTGAAAGATAAAAATGCAAATCTTTCAGAGTACATTACAGGACCTGACTTTTCAACAGGCGGTTTTCTTCTGCGCGATGACGAAGCTATGGAGAAAATCTTTACAACAGGTACAGGCAGTGTAAAAGTCAGGGCAAAATATACCTACGACAAAAAACAGAATGTGATTGAAATACTTGAAATTCCTTACAGTACAACTGTTGAGGCAATTATAGATAAGCTTGCAGAGCTCATTAAGGCAGGCAAGCTCCGCGACATCAATGATGTCCGTGACGAAACCGATAAGTCAGGTCTTAAAATTACATTTGAGCTTAAGCGCGGTGTCGACCCCGATAAGCTGATGGCAAGACTTTACAAGCAGACACCCCTTGAGGACAGCTTCAGCTGTAACTTCAATGTGCTTATTGACGGTGAGCCGATGGTGCTTGGAGTTCGCGACATTCTTAAGGAATGGATTCGTTTCCGTACAGACTGCGTGCGCAGAATGCTTCAGTTTGATATTGACAAAAAGAGTGCAAGACTTCATCTCCTGCAGGGTCTTGAAAAAATACTTCTTGATATTGATAAGGCAATTTACATTGTCCGCAACACTCCCGAAGACAGTATGGTTGTTCCAAATCTTATGGAAGGCTTCGGCATCGACAAAACACAGGCAGAATTCGTTGCGGAAATCAAGCTCCGTAATCTTAATAAGGAATATATTCTTAAGCGTACTTCTGAAATCGAAAAGCTTATCAGTGAAATTGCAGACCTTACAAAAACTCTTGAAAGCGATGCCCGTGTACGCAAGCTTATTTCAAAACAGCTCACAGATATTGCCGACAAATATGGTTCTGACCGCAGAACAGTTGTCATTGAAAACGAGATTGAGGAAGTTCTTCCTCAGGAGAGCTTTATAGAAGATTACAATGTACGCGTATTTATGACAAAGGACAACTACTTCAAAAAAATCACCCTTGTTTCACTTCGTGCTGCTGCAGAGCAGAAGTTCAAAGAGGGTGACAGTATGCTTTGCGAGGCGGAGGCGACCAATAAAATGGATATGCTCTTCTTCTCGGATAAGCAGAATGTGTACAAGATGCGCCTTTACGATATTGCAGATACAAAAGCGAGCGCACTGGGTGATTATCTGCCCAACATCCTTGATATGGAGCCTGACGAAAAGATACTCTACGCAACACCTGCATACGATTACAGCGGATTTATGCTGTTTGCGTTTAAATCAGGTAAGGTTGCAAAGGTTGATATGAAAGGCTACGAAACAAAGACCAACCGCAAACGCCTTACAAATGCCTACGGCAAGGGAGAAATAATCGGTATGCTTTACTGCAAAGAAGAAACCAAAGTGGCACTATTCAGCAATATCGATAAGTGTGTGGTATTCAAGACAACGGATATTATGACAAAGACAAGCCGTTCCAGCCAGGGTGTTCAGGTAATGACTATGAGAAGAAAATCGCTTCTCACAAGAATGGAACTGCCCGAGGTTTCTCTGAAATCCACAGAAGGTTATGAGGCAAGAACTATTCCGTCATCGGGATATTATTTAAAAGATGATAGTCAAACTTCTTTATTTGAGGAATAAAAGATTATAATGCGAAGTTCAAAGTTCGGAGTTCGAAATGTTGGTTGATTTTCTCTACGCGAAAATCCATATAAAAGGCTTTGCTTCAGCAAAGCCATCCTTCATTTCGCACTTCGCATTTCATTACGCACGAACTAAGGGTGGGAGAAAGTAGTGCAGAATTGACAAACGGAGCTGCGGCTTGCCGCAGGTTACCCGAAGGCTCGCCAAAACAAGGTTTGCAATTAACGTTTTCCGTAGGAAAACTATGGTTGCAATCTTGTTTTGTCTCTTTCCCAAAAAGTCATTTGGACTTTTTGGGGGCCCTATACAACGGGCCCCGTTCAGAGTGGTAGCGAAAGCGAGCTCTGAATGGGAGAGGAGCAACAAAGCGAAAGCGTCGATATTTGCAAAGCAAATACGACATAAGCGCCCGTTGCGACGAGGAGAGGCGACGTTTGTCGATAGCAAAACACTTAAAATTAAAATTCGTGTAGCGAATTTTTACAACAAACGATAAAAGAATAGTTGTTCTATCGTTTAATAAAAGGATAGCAATATAAATAGTTTGTGTTTTGCGGTCGGTGCTGCTTTATCACAGCCGAAAAGGAGATACAATGATTTACTTTGATAATTCAGCCACAACTCCCCTTGCAAAAGAAGTTGTGGAAACCATAACTGAATATATGGCAACATCCTTTGCCAATCCGTCAAGCCGTCACGCTCTTGGTCTTGAAGCAGAAAAGATTGTCACGAAAGCTCGGGGCAGTGTGGCAAAGGCGTTGGGCGTTACCCCTGACGAGGTTTACTTTACATCAGGCGGTACGGAGGGTGACAACATCGCAATCCTCGGCAGTGCCAACATCAAAAAGGGCAAGAAAGTCATCACAACGGCAGTTGAACATCCTGCGGTGCTAAGGTGTATGGACTATCTTGAAACACAGGGATTTACAGTGGTAAGGATAGCTCCTGAAATGGACGGTAGCATCCCCTTTTCAAAAATTGCCGACGAAATCACTCCCGACACCTGCCTTGTAAGTATTATGCATGTGAATAATGAAACAGGCACAGTAATGCCCGTTGACAAAATCGGTGCAGTGCTGAAAAGAATTGCCCCCAGAGCGCTTTTCCACGTTGATGCGGTGCAGTCATTCGGACATATTCCTTTTAAGCCTAATGCGTGGAAGATTGACCTTGCATCTGTAAGCAGTCACAAAATCCACGGGCCGAAAGGTATCGGTGCTCTTTATATCCGCAAGGGCGTTACCCTTAAGCCTACCGTTTTTGGTGGCGGTCAGGAAAAAAACATTCGCAGCGGCACTGAAAATGTGGGCAGTATTGCAGGATTTGGAAAAGCTTGTGAGCTGATTGATTACAAAGACGCAGTTAAAGCATCGGAGATTAAGAATTATCTTCTTGAGAACCTTACGAAGATTGACGGCACAGTTTATAACGGAAAGACAGACGACAGCCCCTTTATACTTAATATATCCTTTGGCGATATCCGGTCTGAAGTTATGCTGAACGCCCTTTCAAACGAGGGGATTTATGTGTCAAGCGGCAGTGCCTGCGCAGCGGGCCATCACGGAAGTCATGTGCTTTCTGCAATGAATGTGCCAAAGCCTGACAGTGCAATCCGCTTCAGTCTGTCAAGGTACAACACCCTTGACGAAGCAAAGGAAGTTTGCGAAAAGATTTCTGATATTGCAAAAGTTTTGCGTGTATAGTAAGGCAGGGGTTTTCCTGCCGTTGTATCGGATTTTGGCAGGAAAATCCCTGCCCTATAATTTCAGAAAGGAAAAAATTATGAAAGAAGTCATTCTCGTAAAATACGGTGAAATTATCCTCAAAGGTCTTAACAGAAGCAAGTTTGAGGATATGCTTGTAAGAAACATAAAGAAAGTTATCGGAAAAGAGAATATCCAGTCTGTCCGCAAGGCTCAGGCGGTTATTTATATTGAGCCTGCTCCCTTTGTTGACACCGAAGAAATGATGGAAAAGCTCCGCAAGGTCTTCGGTATTGTGTTTATCGCAAAGGCAGGGGTTTTCCCTAAAGATATGGATGTAATCCTCTCCGAGGGTGCAGACTATGTGCAGGACGCTCTCTATGGCGCTAAAACTTTTAAAGTGGAAGCAAAAAGAAGCGACAAAAAATTTCCCTTTGACTCCCCCTACATCAGCCGCGAAATGGGCGGTGCGCTCCTTTCAAGAGTGCACAAAATCAAGGTGGATGTCCTTAAGCCCGAGGTTACCGTAAGGGTGGAAATCCGCGAAAATGAAGCATACGTTTACGCCAACAGTGCACAGTGCGCAGGTAGTGGCGGTATGCCCACAGGCTCAAGCGGAAAGGCGACAATTCTTCTTTCAGGAGGTATCGACAGCCCCGTTGCCGCGTGGATGATTGCAAAGCGTGGCGTTGAGCTTGACGCAGTGCATTTCTTCAGCCCTCCTTATACAAGCGAAAGAGCAAAGGAAAAGGTTATTACCCTTGCAAAGAAAATTGCAGAATACACAGGCAGATTTAACCTCTATATAGTACCCTTTACCGAGCAGCAGCTTGCAATCCGCGACAACTGTCCCGAAGATCATCTCACACTTATTATGAGAAGAATGATGATGATGACCGCAGAAAGAATTGCACTTAAAAACAATTCTCTTGCCCTTATCACAGGTGAAAGTCTCGGTCAGGTAGCAAGCCAGACTATTCAGGCGCTGGGCGTTACAAACGAGGTTATGACGACTATCCCCGTGTTCCGCCCACTTATCGGTATGGATAAGAACGAAATCGTGGAAATTGCAAGAAAAATAGATACATTCGAAACATCAATTCTTCCCTATGAGGATTGCTGTACAGTATTCACACCCAAGCACCCCACAACAAAGCCTACTCTTGAAAAGATTATGGCAAGTCAGAGTAAGATTGATATGGAATATTGGGTGGAAAAAGCTGTTAATGAAACAGATTGGGTTTTAATTGAGCCTGATGTTTTATAAAATTATAGTTAGAAGTGAATGTTGATTTTCGTATTTCGCACTTCACATTTTGAATTTAAAAAACGGAGTTTTTTATGACTAACGAAGAAATTATCTTAAAACTAATTGAAAAAAATATCACCATTGCCACGGCGGAAAGCTGTACAGGAGGCTCACTTGGTAAGATTATCACATCCGTTCCCGGAGCAAGCAGTATTTACGGCTACGGATTTATTACCTATGCAAACGAAGCTAAGGAAAACCTTCTCGGTGTTCCCCACTCTGTACTGGAAACCGTTGGTGCAGTAAGTCCTGAAACAGCACTTGCTATGGCAGAGGGTGCAAGACGCGTCAGCGGAAGCGACATTGCCGTAAGCGTTACAGGCATTGCAGGTCCCGGCGGAGGTACTCCCGAAAAGCCCGTTGGGCTTGTATATATTGCCATCGCAGATAAGAACGGAATCGAATACCGTAAGCTTAACCTTGACGGAAACCGTGACGAAGTACGGGCAAAAACTTGCGATGAGGTATTTAAGCTAATTTGCGAAAGATTGAATTTTTAACATCCCCTATAAAAAGAATTTTTTAATAATCTATTGACAGACCAAGTATTACCAGTTATAATAAGAACAGATGTTCGCATTAGTCAGGAGGTATTATGTATGAATAACGAAAAGAAAGAAGCTCTCGCCCTTGCCATGAGTCAGATTGAAAAGCAGTTTGGTAAAGGCTCTGTTATGCGCCTTGGGGAGAATGCTCATTATAATGTTGAATCTGTTCCTACGGGAGCACTCAGCCTTGACATTGCTCTGGGCATCGGTGGTGTACCCAAGGGCAGAATTATAGAAATATATGGACCTGAATCAAGCGGTAAAACAACTATCGCCCTGCACATTGTTGCTGAGGCTCAGAGGCTTGGCGGTGAGGCTGCTTTCATCGACGCAGAGCATGCGCTTGACCCCACCTATGCGGAAGCTCTTGGTGTGGATGTGGATTCACTTGTTGTATCACAGCCCGACACAGGTGAGCAGGCTCTTGAAATTACCGAAGCACTTGTAAGAAGCGGTGCGATTGATGTTATCGTTATTGACTCCGTTGCAGCTCTTGTTCCCAAGGCTGAAATCGACGGTGAAATGGGTGACAGCCATGTCGGTGTACAGGCAAGACTTATGTCACAGGCACTGCGCAAGCTCGCAGGTGTTGTAAATAAGAGTAATACTATATGTATCTTTATAAATCAGCTTCGCGAAAAAATCGGTGTTATGTACGGCAATCCCGAAACTACGGCAGGCGGTAGAGCGCTCAAGTTCTACGCATCAGTGAGAATGGATGTAAGAAGAATTGAAACGCTTAAAAACGGCAGTGAATTTATCGGTAACCGTACCCGTGTCAAGATTGTCAAGAACAAGGTTGCTCCTCCCTTTAAAGAGGCAGAATTTGATATGATGTACGGTCTCGGTATTTCGAGAGAGGGCAATATCCTCGATGTTGCGGTAAATCTTGATATCATTAAAAAAGGCGGCAGCTGGTTCAGCTATGGTGAAGACAGACTCGGTCAGGGCAGAGAAAATGTGAAGCAGTATATGATTGAAAACCCCGACTTTACCAATATGATTGAAAATCAGATTCGCGAAAAGCTCGGTATGCCGCTGCTTCCTGAAAAAGCTGAGTGATGCTGCACTGATACTCCGATTTCGGTTTGTGCAACATAGTTTTCAGTGTGTGCGGATTAAAACTTAAAAGAGACTACAAAAAAGGGGGTGTAAAGAAATTCGATTTCTTTACACCCCCTCAGACTGTCGAAAAAGTCGGTCAACCACAAGCTGAAAATAAAAATAAAGCCTTCCCCTCTTGGAAAAGCGAAAACTCTTGCGGTGGATGAGGTGTTATACAATGAAAGAAATCTTCAAACAAAATGGCTACAAACTACAGTTTGTAGCCATTTCTGCTCGTTTTTGCCGAACACGCCCTCTACCGTATCCACATACGCCGACGAGTTCGTGTTCGACAAATTTACCATCCTTTTTCGATGTCTGCCAGCGTGTCGATAGGTTTATCGACACGCTGAGGGGGTGTAAAGAAATTCGATTTCTTTACACCCCCTTTTTTGAGGATAGGAAAAAATGCGGTCTGAACGGACAAACGGAACTTCAAATCCCTTCATAAAGGGATTTGAAGGTTACCCGAAGGCGTTCTCTGTTACAGAAGCTCAACAGACATTTCTCTCTTTACTTTGGGCTTTGCCTGAGCTTCTTTTCTAGGAATTTCGTTCATTGCTTCTGAAATGGCGCGGTTTACGAAAGCATTGATGCTTTCTCCGTTAGCCTCAGCAAAAAGACGGATTTCCTCTTTTTTACCCTTTGCCACTTTAAGTTCAATTCTGTCATATGCCTTAAGGTTGTACTTAGCATTTGCTCTTTTTCTTGCTTCACTGATTGCCATAATTTTCCCTCCTTTTAAATAAGTTCCCAGAAAAGATCCGTATACTCCGTCGGATTCTCAATAGATATATCCGCTATAAGAAGCGCCTGATTGTAAAGAAGCTTACCAATCTTTGCACATCTGTCTTTATCAAGCTGCCACATATCAAGGAGCATATAAAATGCCTTATGTGTGGGGTTAATTTCAAGCACACGCTGTGCCTTTATCTCAGGGTGATCGCCGGGGATTGTTGCAAAATATTTTTCCATTTCAAGAGAAACTTCACCGTCTGTTGTAAGGCACACAGGATGACTTTTGAGCTTGCTCGAAAGCCTTACTGCGCTTACTTTTCCGTCAAGTGAGTCACGAAGATAGTCAAGCATCACCTGATTTTCCTCCTGCTTTGACTTTGTATCCTCTGCCTCTTCCTCTGTTTCTATGCCCAGGTCCTTATCGTTAACGCTCTTGAACTGCTTTCCGTCAACCTCACCAAGCATATTGATTACAAACTCATCAACCTCATCAGTCATATAGAGGATTGAATAGCCTTTGTCCTTAACAGGCTCCGTCTGAGGCAGGTTGTCAATTTTGGAAACAGTTTCACCGCAAGCATAGTAGATATATTTCTGATCTTCAGGCATTGTTTCAATATATCTTTGCAGAGTAACAAGCTTTTTCTCGCCCGATGCGTAGTAAAGGATAAGGTCCTTTAAAAGCTCACGGTGTGCACCGTAGTCGGACACTATACCGTACTTAAGCTGAAGACCGAAGCTCTGCCAGAATTTTTCGTACTTTTCTGTATCATTCATAAGAAGCTTCTTAAGCTCCTGCTTGATTTTCTTTTCAATATTATTACGGATTGCCGTAAGCTGACGGTCATGCTGCAACATCTCTCTTGAAATGTTAAGTGACAAATCCTGAGAATCTACAACACCTTTTACAAAACGGAAATGCTCAGGAATTATATCCTCGCAATTGTCCATAATCATAACGCCTGAGGAGTAAAGCTCAAGCCCTTTCTGATATTCCTTTGTGTAATACCCCATAGGAGTATTTGCGGGCACAAACAGAAGAGCCTTGTAAGAAAAGCTTCCCTCAACATCTGCACGGATAGAAAGAGCCGGTGCCTCGCGGTCAAAATATCTTTCCTTATAATAGTTTTCAAGCTCCTCATCGCTGACTTCATCTTTGCTTCTCTGCCAGATAGGAATCATGCTGTTGACAGTTTCTTCCTCGATATACTTTTCATATTCGGGATTTTCTGAGTCGGGCTTTTCAATTTTTCTGGACTTTTCAATATCCATTTTAATTGGGTAGCGAATATAGTCAGAATATTTCTTGATAAGTCCGCGGAGCATATAGATTTCGAGGTACTGACCGTAGTTTTCATCCTCGCCATCTTCCTTGAGCTTCATATAAATATCAGTTCCGTGACCGTTTTTGCCCGTTTCTGTAACGGTATAGCCGTCGGCACCGCCAGACTCCCAACAGTAGGCACTGTCACTTCCGTACGCTTTTGTGATAACAGTAACCTTGTCCGCTACCATAAACGCACTGTAAAAACCTACACCGAACTGACCGATAATGTCAATATCCTCTTTTTCTTCCATATCTTTTTTGAAGTTAAGAGAGCCGCTTCTTGCAATTGTGCCGAGGTTTTTCTCAAGCTCCTCTGCCGTCATACCGATACCGTTATCGCTGACTTTTATCGTGCGGTTTTCCTTGTCTACAGTTACTTTAATGTACAAATCCTCACGGGCTACACTGACACCCTCCTCGGTAAGAGATTTGTAGCAGAGCTTATCAAGAGCATCCGACGAGTTTGAAATTATTTCACGCAAGAATATTTCTTTGTGTGTGTAAATTGAGTTAATCATCATATCAAGGAGTTTTTTACTTTCTGCCTTGAACTGTTTTTTTGCCATGGTCTTACTTCCTTTCTTTCAGTTTTAAGGTACTGACGGTAGTATAGCATTATTGCCGTATATTGTCAATAGTCCTCACAGAATGTTCATAAATAATATATAACCTATGTTTTAGGTCGGTGCTGCTTTATCACATTCTCATTCGGGGAATATTCCAAAATTACCTGCGTGACTACCCTCTATTGCCGTAAACAGCCTCGTCTTAAATCCGGGATTTTCCTTTTCAAGCTGACGTATGAGGTTTTTCACATATTCCCTTTTTGACCGTTTGTCTTCAGGGCACTTGTTTCTCACAACAGGCAGATCAAACCGCCTTGCAAAGCCTGAAATATAAGCCTCAGGCGCGTAGATAAGAGGACGGATAAGAGTAATATCCTTACGGTCAAGATATGTAACAGGGGAAAAGCAGTTAACTCTTCCCTCATACACAAGAGAAAGCATAAATGTATCAAGTGCGTCATCGTTATGATGCCCAAGCGCCACCTTGTGGCTTCCCACCTCAAGTGCTGCGTCATGAAGTGCGCCGCGACGCATCTTGGCACAGAGAGAGCAAGGATTGGATTCTTTCCGTATATTAAATATAATGTCTGCAATATCTGTGTGCTTCAACACATATTCCACGTCAAGCTCTTTGCATAAATCCGCCACGGGGGTAAAATCCATACCAAAACCCATATCAAGGGTTACCGCACAAAGCTCAAACTTTTTCGGATAGAACAACCGAAGCTTTGCCAGTGCGTAAAGAAGGGCAAGGCTGTCTTTCCCGCCCGATACCCCGACGGTTATTTTTTCACCGTCATTTATCATGCCGTAGTCGTCTATGCCACGGCGTAAATAGCTTAGTAATTTCTGCACTATTTCACCTCTTATCAGAATAATATATCATATTTTTCGCTAACAGTGTCTTCACACTCGGGACCTGTCCCGTTCCACAAGTATGCCTTATATGTTCCGTTATATGCCTTGTTTTCAAAGTTTACAGAGCTGTCCGCAGGAAGAATACCTATACTTTCAAGAATGCCGTTTGCATTGTAGGTTGCAAGAATTATTTTACAAGCTGCACTGATGATACCGATTAAGCCCCTTTTTGCTCTTTTTCGGTTTTTCTTCTTCAATTTCTGGTACAGGCTGAAACGAAACAGACTCCTGTTGTTGAGTTTCTTCCATTTTAATATTTTCTTCCATGTCGAAATATCCTCCTGTGTTTTTAGTTGTTATAATTCTATTATACAATAAAAATTTTTCAAATCAAGTGTATAAAAGCGCTTTATTTTTTTTAATTCGCAAATGAGAAAACAAGAGATTAAGAGAGAAAACACGAGAATTCAAGAGCATTTGAAATGCAAATTAAATTCTTTCAAAAAAAGTGTTGACAAAAGGATTTATATGTATTACAATATCACTTGCTGAAAACAAGCAAGTAATTTTAAATTTATTATATGGAGGTAAATCCGAATGAAGACCACTATGGAAAAAGCAGGTCAGGTTCAGAGAAAATGGTACGTTATCGACGCAGCCGGTAAAAGCGTTGGTCGTGTTGCCGCTCAGGCTGCGAGCATTCTTCGCGGTAAAGAGAAGGTAACATTTACACCCCACGTTGACTGTGGCGATCATGTAATCGTTATCAACTGCGAACAGGCCGTATTCACAGGCAATAAGCTCCTTCAGAAGAACTACTACCGTCACACAGGTTGGATTGGCGGTCTCAAGACTGTTAGTGCAAAGGATATGATGGAGAAGAGAGCAGACAGAGCAATGTATCTTGCAATCAAGGGCATGCTTCCCGCTACAACACTTGGCAGAAGCGCTCTTACAAGACTCAGAGTTTACAAGGGTAGCGAACATAACCACGCTGCACAGCAGCCCGAGGTTTGGACTCGCGATATTAAATAAGGGAGGGTGAATTAAATGGCAGTTACACAGTATTTCGGCACAGGTAGAAGAAAGAAGTCTGTTGCTCGTGTTCGCCTCATCCCCGGAAAAGGCGAAATCACAATCAACAAGAGATCTATAGACGATTATTTCGGTCTTGAAACACTTAAGGCTATTCTTCGTCAGCCCCTCGTTGCTACAAACACAGAAGGTAAGTTCGATGTTGTTTGTAACGTACAGGGCGGTGGTTTCACAGGTCAGGCAGGTGCTATCCGTCACGGTATAGCAAGAGCTCTTCTCAAAGTTGATGAAGAAGCTTACAGAAGCGTGCTTAAGCAGGCTGGTTACCTTACTCGTGACCCCAGAATGAAGGAAAGAAAGAAGTACGGACTCAAGGGCGCTCGTCGTGCACCTCAGTTCTCAAAGAGATAAAAACTACACATTGTATTTTTCAGACACTCACTTTTTGTGGGTGTCTGTTTTTTTATCTCGTATAGGAATTTGCATAAATTAAGACGCAGGAAACAATGAATAAAAAACTAAGAGTGCGACAGGGGTGAAACGGCACGCTTCTTTTTTGCAAAGAAAAAGGTCTTCTCGGCCCGGGCAAATATATTCAGAATATGGAATTGGCGGGGCTTATCAGCAAGCACGATTTTTATATGTTTGAACTTGCCTGCCGTCAGCTTGAAAAGTGGAAAGATTCTGCTTTCGCAAATGTTGCTCTTTCCTGCAACTTTACAAGAATAACTCTTTCGGAAGAAAACTTTATTGACAAGTTGAAGATGATTTCTAACAGTTACGATTTTGACAAATCTATGCTTGCAATAGAAATAACCGAGGATGCCATCGAAAAAGACAGAGAAACTGCAACAAATAATGTAAAGTTATGCAAAGAGCTTGGGTTCAGAGTGTATCTCGACGACTTGGGAAGCGGATACACATCACTTGCAAATTTGTGTGATTATCCCATTGATGTTGTTAAAATAGACCGTGATATTTTACTCAAAACCGAAAATGGAAAAGGTAAAGATTTATTTACCGGAATCATTGCTCTTTCTCACAGTCTTAACATCAAGGTTATATGTGAGGGCGTGGAAACGGAAGAACAAAACGCACTTGTGTCTGCATCTTCCTGCGATTTTGTTCAGGGATGGTACTATTCAAAACCACTTCCTTTGGAAGAATGTAAAAGCTTTATAAATAAATATTCAAAACATTGATTACACACTTTCGTTATCATCGAAGCTGAGGCGTCAAAAAGAAGCGTGCCGCTTCACCCACGTTGCGCACCTGCAAAGTACAAACATAGTTTCACGCGTATTAATTTAAATAATTTCCTATACAGCAAAAAAACAGAGGTTGCAGTAAAATGCAACCTCTGTTTTAATAAGACAAATATTAAACTTCTGAAGGGATACCTGTTGCGAATGTTCCCTTGCGAGCCTGATATTCTGCATCGTCCATCTTAAGAATCTGAATTCCAAGGATGATACCTTTAATAGTGTTGATTACGCCGATAACACCGAATGTTACCATACCAAGGATAATTCTTGCAATACCAACACCTACATTACGCTGCAAAAAGCAGGGTACACCATAAGAATTAAAAATGATACACATAATACCAAATACAATTTTGTTATCCATTAAGAACGCCTCCTTTTTTCTCTAGTATATACCTCTTTTTAATAAATGTAAAGATATTATTTACAATTTTTCTTTTTTTTTAGACATTATCCGACATTTTTCCATCGGTTTCAGGGATTTTTTCTTCGGACTCTGCGGGGGGCTCATAATCTTCCGGAAGGATTATACCCTCCTCCTCTTTTTGAGAGGGCTCTTCTTTTTCAAGAATTTCGCTGCTGTAGGATATGTTTATGATTTTTCTCGTATCCTCATTTATTTTTCCTTTAAATACTGCCTCCTGACTGAGACTTTCTATAACGGAAATAAAGCTTGTAAGAGAAAGAGACTTATTATCCTCAATAATTTCAGTATCATTATCAATGATAATCCTCTTCTCGCCCTCTTCTTTCATCGACTTATTAAAAAGCTTTGCCCGGACAGTATAATAACCGTCCTCTTTTTCAACGGAATCACCGTAAAAAACTATATTGTAGAGGATATTCTTTTCTTCTTCCACAATTTCTTCCTCTTCTACCTGTTCTTCTTCTGGTAAGGGCTCTTCTTTTTTTTGAGTAATTTCTATTTTTTCCTGAGGCTCTTCCGGGATGCTGTCCTCACTTGTGAAAAGAAGCATAATAACCGCCCATATTGCAGTTGTAAGGAATATAATACCTGCTACAACGGCAAGTATTATAAGAGTTGTGTTTTTATTTTTTTGCCCGTCGTCATATTCGTATTCGTCGTCATAAATTTCTTCCCTGCGAGGCTCATACTGCATTATTTCCTCGGGATAAATTTCCTGACTGTTATTTGATTGTGTATTTTTCTGTTCTTCGTTTATGGGGTTGAAAATCACAGTTTCGTCATTTCTGTTATTATTTTCGTCCATTTATAACACCTCCGTAGGAGTTCTACCTTTTTATTATAAAGCCTATTTTGTCTGAAGTCAACATTTTACGATTTTTCTTTCATTTTACAAATAATTTAAAAATGCTCTTTTTTATAAATCTGTATAAAAAAACTATAATTCCGCTTACAGCGTAAGTTATAATGACCACTGCTGAAATTTTAACAGCACCGGTGGAAAAAACAGACATTTTTTCATATACTGACGGCAATATAAGCATATGAATTCCGTATATACCTGCTGTCAGCGGTGCAACAGTATTTATAAATAATGCTCCCTTTATGTTTCTGCCTGCAAAAAACGAGAAAATACCCATGCTCATAATTGCTGTATTTACAGAAAAAAAGCTAAGCACATTCTGGCTTAAAACTCCGTTTTTAAAGGACAATATAAGCGTACCTGCCACCGTCATCAGAGCACCCAGTATAAAAGAAAATGCCGAAAGCTTTTTATTTACGCCAAACCTCTTTACATAGTATCCGAAAAGATAATAAGCCGGAAAAGCAAGTGCTGTTGCACCTTTTGTTTTATCTGTTATAAGATTAACCAGCAAAAATCTGTTTTCTTTAACAAGCATTGTTAAAATACTGCCCGACAGAATCATCAGTACCAGGGTGTAGATATATGTCTTTTTGTCGGCACTGCGTGCAAAAAATGAAAGCGCAGGTGTAAAAAGTGTCAGTGCGGAAAGGGCGTAAAAATACCACAGGTGTATAGGCTCTGTAAGTAAATATATGATAATTTCTTTTAAATTATTTACTTCTTCTTTTCCTTTTAAAATATTGTAAACAAGGTATATACTGCTCCAGCAAACCATTATAATAATAAGCTTCAGCCCTCTTTTTATAAAAAAAGAAACGCTTTTTTCTTTATCAAGCATAAAATATCCGCTTATCATTATAAATACCGGTACGCAGAATCTTGTAAGAGAATTAAGAACAGTATTAAGTATAAAGCCTTCTTCTGCGGGAATTATATTTACTTCTGAACAGGTATGTAAAAGAACCACCATTAAAGATGACAAGATGCGCAGAAAATCCATATCACTTTTTCTGTTGATTGTTGTTTTCATAAATTCCCTTCTCTCAGAAAGAGGTTGCAGAAAAATAACTGCAACCTCTTTTTATAGATTTTTGCCTTTTATTCTTGAGTTTCTTCTTTTATTTCATCAGTTTCTGTTACAGAACCGTCTTGTGAAACTTCTTCCTCTTGTTCAGGATCTTCGTGTTCTGTAACACCGATAGAAACAACCTTTACTCCATCATTAAGACGCATAAGTCTTACGCCCTTGGTGCTTCTGCCGATAGAGCTTATGGTATTTGCGGCAATTCTTATAATTATACCCTCGCTTGTTATGAGAAGAATATCCTCCTCGTCGGAAACTGTTCTGAGTCCGATTACATTACCGGTTATTTCGCTGCACTTGTAGTTTTTGACACCCACACCTGCTCTTGACTGAACGCGGTATTCAGAAATATCTGTTCTCTTACCGTAGCCGTTTTCTGTTACTGTAAGAAGCTCTGTTCCTTCAATTGCAAGGCACATGCCAACAACAATGTCTCCGTTGCGCAGGTTAATAGCCTTAACACCGCGTGTAACTCTGCCCATACTGCGGACATCCTTTTCGTTAAAGCGGATTGACATACCGCTGTATGTTCCCACGATAACATCGTTTTCACCGTTTGTAAGCTCAACCTTTATAAGCTCATCACCATCGTCAAGGACGATACCGTTTATGCCGCCTTTTCGTGATGTGTCGTAATCTGTAACGGCTGTTTTCTTTATTATACCGTTTCTTGTGCACATAAGAAGGTACTTATCATCCTCAAACTGAGGAAGAGAAATAACTGCAGTTATCTTTTCCTCTTTCTCAATGGGAAGAAGATTAACGATTGCACTGCCTTTAGCCTGTCTTCCTGCTTCGGGAATCTGATAGCCCTTTATTCTGTACATTCTGCCCTTGTTTGTGAAGAAGAGCATATTTGTATGAGTTGATGCGACGATAATATTTTCAACAAAGTCCTCATCACGGGTTGAAAGTCCTTTTATACCCTTACCACCTCTGTGCTGACTCTGATAGGTTGATGCAGGAATTCTCTTTATATATCCGAAGTGTGTGAGAGTATATACACTCTCTTCCTCTTCAATGAGGTCTTCAATATCAATTTCTGTCATTACATTTTCGATATTTGTACGTCTTTCATCACCGAATTTGTCGCGGATTTCAGAAAGCTCTTCCTTAATTTTTTCGTTAAGAAGATTCTTATCTGCAAGAAGAGCCTTATATTCTGCAACGAGAGCTGTAAGATTGTTAAATTCTTCCTCAATTTTTTCTCCGTTCAGTCTCTGGAGCTGTGCAAGACGCATATCAAGCACACTCTGTGCCTGAATTTCAGAAAGACCGAAGCGAGCCATAAGATTTTCTCTTGCGTCGTCATAAGAATTTCTGATAACTTCAATAACTTCATCAATGTTACTGAGCGCAATACGGAGACCTTCCAATATGTGCATTCTTGCTTCTGCTTTTTCAAGGTCGTACTGTGTACGGCGAGTAACAATTTCTTCCTGGAAAGTTATAAAGTTACGAAGAACATCCTTAAGTCCCATTGTTTTGGGCTTTCCGTCTTCGATTGCAAGCATATTTACAGAGAAGCTGTCCTGAAGACGTGTGTATTTATAAAGCTGATTGAGTACAACATAGGGATTTGCGTCACGTTTTAAGAAAATCTCAAGACGGATACCTACACGGTCTGATGAATGGTCATCAATGTCGGAAAGACCTTCAATTTTCTTCTCTTTAACAAGATTTGCAATAGATTCAACAAGCATTTTCTTGTTAACCTGATATGGAAGCTCTGTAACGATAATTGAAGATGTTCCATCCTTATGCTCCTCAATAGTTGCCTTTGCGCGGATAACGATTTTGCCGCGGCCTGTGTTATATGCACTTCTTATACCGCTTCTTCCCATAATAGTACCGCTTGTAGGAAAATCCGGACCCTGTATGTATTCCATAAGTTCCTCTACGGTAATATCAGGATTATCAATCTGTGCAATGGCACCGTTAAGTACCTCTGTCAGATTGTGAGGGGGTATATTTGTAGCCATACCTACGGCAATACCGCTACTTCCGTTTATAAGAAGAGTGGGTACTCTTGTAGGAAGAATTGTAGGCTCTTTTCTCTTTTCGTCAAAGTTCGGTGCAAAATCGACGGTATTCTTCTCAATATTTTCAAGAAGAACATTGGAAAGCTTACTCATTCTCGCTTCTGTATAACGGTAAGCAGCCGGCGGGTCACCGTCAACACTACCGAAGTTACCGTGACCGTCAATCAGAGGATAACGCATAGAGAAGTCCTGAGCAAGTCTTACCATTGCATCGTAAACGGATGCGTCACCGTGGGGGTGATATCTACCGATAACATTACCTACGGTAGTAGCAGATTTGAAGAAAGGCTTATCCGATGTAAGATTTTCCTCATACATTGAGTAAAGAATTCTTCTGTGAACGGGCTTAAGACCGTCACGCACATCGGGAAGAGCACGGCTCACGATAACGCTCATAGCGTAGTCGATAAAAGCCTCTTTCATTCGTTTTTCAATGTCTATATCTACAATGGTTTGTGTGTCGAAGTATTCTTCAAAATGAGAATCTTCGTAATTCTTATGTTTAGCCATTTTAAAAATGTCCTTTCTAAGGAATTTTAGAGTTCGAAATGCGAAGTTCGAAGTTCGAAATTAATGTGGATTTTCGCTTACGGCGAAAATCTTCCTTCATTTCGCATTTTACATTTCGAATTTCGAATTTTTATACATCAAGATTTGTTACATACTGTGCATTTTCTTCAATAAATTCTCGTCTCGGTTCAACCTCGTCACCCATAAGGATGCTGAATATTTCGTCAGCTCTTGCTGCATCTTCCAAAGTAACCTTAAGAAGAATTCTGTTTTTGGGGTCCATAGTTGTTTCCCAAAGCTCTTCGGGATTCATTTCACCAAGACCTTTATAACGGCTGATGTCAATCTTTGCATTTGCATCACCGTTTTTCATATCTTCACTTATTTGGTCACGCTCTTCATCACTAAAAGCAACCTGTGTCTTTTTACCGCGTGAAAGCTTGTACAGAGGAGGCTTTGCAAGATAGATATGACCTGTTTCTATAAGTTCACGCATAAATCTGAAAAAGAATGTCAGCAGAAGAGTCTGAATATGTGCACCGTCTACGTCGGCATCGGCCATAATAATTACTTTGTCGTAACGGAGCTTTTCAAGATTGAATTCTCCCCCGATACCTGTTCCAAGTGCCTGAATTACGGGAGTGAGCTTATCATTTCCGTATACTTTATCCTCTCTTGCCTTTTCAACGTTAAGCATCTTACCCCAAAGAGGAAGAATTGCCTGATACTTACTGTCACGGCCGTTCTTTGCACTACCGCCTGCACTATCACCCTCGACGATGTAAATTTCAGTCTTTGTGGGGTCTTTTACAATACAGTCTGTAAGCTTACCCGGAAGAGTTGATGAGCCGAGAGGGGTTTTTCTTGTAGCTTCTCTTGCTTTTCTTGCAGCAAGCCTTGCACGGGACGCCATAAGAGCTTTTTCAATAATAGCCTTACCCACATCGGGATTTTCCTCAAGAAAGTCTGCAAGTTTTTCTTTAACCATTCCTTCAACGAGAGTACGCATTTCGCTGTTTCCGAGCTTGGTTTTTGTCTGACCTTCAAACTGAGGCTCTTCAAGCTTAACGGAAATAACTGCTATAAGACCTTCACGAGCATCTTCACCTGTTAATTCTTCATTATCTTTTATAAGCTTGTATTTTCTGCCGTAATCGAAAAGAACTTTTGTAAGAGCAGATTTAAAACCTGTTTCATGCATACCGCCTTCTGTTGTGGAAATATTATTTGCAAATGACTCAATAACTTCGTCATAGCCGTTGTTCCACTGAAGAGCAACCTCTGCCATACTGCCTTTCTTTTCACCGCTTACATATATTACATCACTGTGTACTTCCGCCAGTGTATCTTTTCTTTGCTTTTTATCATTAAGAAGATAAGAAACGAAGTTCTTGATACCACCTTCATACTGAAGTATTTCTTCTCTCTTTTCTTCTCTTTCATCTTTAAATACTATTTTTATTCCGCCGTTAAGAAATGCCTGTTCACGAAGTCTTTTTAAAAGAACATCATAATCATAAACAGTTTCATCAAAGATTTCACCGTCAGCCCAGAAAGTTACCTGAGTACCGGTTTTATCGGTCTTTCCCACAGTATGAACTTCCCCGTCGGGAACACCTTTTTTATAACTCTGGAACCATATATTTTCTCCGTCGTGAACTTCCACTTCAAGCTTTGTTGAAAGAGCATTAACAACTGATGCACCAACACCGTGAAGACCGCCGGATACCTTATATCCTCCACCGCCGAACTTACCGCCTGCATGAAGCACCGTAAAAATAACGTCTATTGTAGATATACCCATTTTCGGATGAATACCGTGAGGCATACCGCGTCCGTTATCCTTTACAGTTACACTGCCGTCAGCATTAAGTGTAACATCAATCTGACTGCAGAAACCCGCCAGCGCCTCGTCTATACTGTTATCAACAATTTCGTAAACGAGGTGATGAAGACCGCGGGCAGAGGTTGAACCTATGTACATACCCGGTCTTTTCCGTACAGCTTCAAGCCCTTCTAACACCTGTATTTGATTTTCGTCGTAGGAAGTGTTAATTTTCTGTTCCAATTGAGTCAATCCTTTCTGCTCTCTTATAAAGTGTCTGTGATGAAATCTGCGACACAAATATATTCTTTTCTTTTTTATCGTTTTTTAATTTGCTTTTTCGGGTGAAGCAGCACGCTTCTTTAGTTATTATAAACGATTTGGGAATTTCGTAAGAAATATAATCTATATTCCCTTTTCTATCGTTTATTTTTAAAAATTCTCTCGTTTTTTTACTGACGGATGTATTTTCAAGATCAAAAATACCTACTATATCTTTTTTGCTGATTATTTTTCCTTCTCCTATATGCAAAAACATACTTATATTACCTTTCCGTCTTTTATATTTATAATATTTGTATTTGAATCAACAAAAGAATTTTCAAGGTCTGTGCATGTAATTATAATCTGTTTTCCTTTTATCTGAGATGTAAGAAAGTCTCTTCTTTTCTTATCAAGCTCACTTAAAATATCATCAAGAAGCATTATCGGATATGAGCCTGTCTCTTCTTTAATTATTTCCATCTGTGCTGATTTAAGACAAAGAACTGCCGTTCTTATCTGCCCTTGGCTTGCATATGTCTTTGCAGGTCTTCCGTTTATTGCAAAATCAACCTCATCACGATGAATACCTGCCATACAAAAAAGATTTTCTTTTTCTTTTTCTTTATATTCTTCAAGCTTTGTAAGAAAATTTTCCTTTATTTCTTCAATGTTTTCTCCCATTTTTACACTGGGGTTATATTTTACGGAAAGATTTTCCTTTTCCATAGAAATATCTTTTTGCAGATTTGCCGCTTTTTCCTCAATTCTTTTTATATAGCTTGACCTCATAAGCATAATTTTACTTCCGCTTTCGGCAAGCTTTTCGTTCCATATGTCTAGGGTTTTATAGTCTTTTATCTTTAAAAGAGCCGTTTTCTGATTTATTATATTCCTGTAATTTATAAGCTCTTTTATAAACTGAGGACGAAGAGGCATAATGGAGCTGTCAACAAACCTTCTTCTTACATCCGGAAGTCCTTTTACAACAGACATTTCATCAGGAGTAAATACTACACAAATAAAATTTCCGAGAAGCTGACTTGTTTTCTTAAGCTCAATCTCATTTAAATATATTTCTTTTCTTTTTCCGCTTAAAAACTTGATTTCACCCTCATAATTTCTTTCATTATTTGAAAACGAAAGTGCAATACGACTCTCTTTTTCACCGTCTTTTATCACCTCACGCCCACCGGCGCGGAAACTTCTTCCGTATGAAAAATAATAAACCGCCTCAAGTATGTTTGTTTTTCCCATACCGTTATCGCCGTATATTATATTTACTTCATTTCCGAAAGATATTTTTTCATTTTCATAATTTCTGAAATTATAAAGTTCTAAAGATTCGGCTCTCATCCTATTACAAATTCCTCATCTTCTAATTTAAAATTATCTCCTTTATAAAGCTTTCTGCCGCGTCTGAGCTCTTTTTCACCGTTTACGGTAACAAGTCCCTCTAAAATCATTTCCTTGGCGTGTGCGCCATTTTCAGCGATTCCTGCGTATTTTAAAGCAGAGTCAAGCTTTATGTATTCTGTGTTAATTTCAATAATCATAATTACACCTATTTTTTAAAATTATCTGACCGGGGGTTTTTTAAGGGGATACCTCTTAACATAAAATCCGTTAAAAACGGGGGTGTGTACCTCGTTTTTAACTCCTTTTTATATTCTTACGGGTAATACCATATAAAGATAACTGTCATCCTCTGTTGAATTTATAATAAGAGGATTAAAGGGAGAATTCATTTTAAGCTCTATTTCATCACTGTCACATCTTGAAACAGCATCGTGAAGATACTTGTAATTAAAGCCTATTTCAATATCTTCATCAAAATAGTCACATTCTACAACATCATTAACTTTACCGAGAACTGTTTCACAGCTTATATTTATTTTCTGTGAACCGAATCTGAAGCGTACGCAGTTTTTGCTTACTTCATCAATAATAGGCTCAACTCTTTCAATCGCCTTACTGAAAGCATAGCAATCTGTTTTTACTATATACTTAGATTCTGCAGGAATTGTATTTCTGTAAGAGAAAAATTCACCCTCTATAAGTCTGGATGTTATAATAACACCTTCACCCTCAATAAGAGCATAATTGTCACTGAATGATATAGTTATGTCTTTTTCGTCGCTGCCGCTTATTATTTTTGCAATTTCACTCTGAGTCTTTCCGGGAATAATAAATTTTGCATCTTCATGCTCACCCTCAAGCTCCATTTTTGTAAGAGCAAGTCTGTAACCGTCAACTGCTACAACCGTAAGGATGTTATTTTCTATTTCATAAAGAGAACCTGTAAGAATCTTTCTTGCATTATCCATTGACACCGCAAAGAGAGTTTTTCCTATTATTTCACGGAGCTTTTCGCTTTTTAAAACAATAGTGCTCTTTTTTGCAATCATGGGAGGCTGCGGAAATTCATCCGCATTAAGACCTACAATCTTATAATCTGCATTTTTACAGATAATAGAAACATTATTTTTATCATTTGTTCCTATTTCACAAACGTCCTCAGGAAGCTTTCTTACTATATCTGAAAACATTTTAGAGTTAAGAACAATACTTCCCTCTTCCTGAATATTTGCACTTATGGTTGTTTTAATTGAAATTTCAAGATTATTACCGAGAAGTGTAACAGTTCCACCCTCAGCCTTTAAAAGTATACCCTCAAGGTGAGGAATGGGAGATTTTACAGCAACTGCCTTTGAAACAATTGAAATAGCCTCCGAAAGATTTTTTGTATCACAGAAAAATTTCATTATAAATCATCCTTTCATCTTTATATAATAATAATATATATTATATAAAAGTATAAGTAGTAAGGTTAGTTGTGTTAATAAGTCATAAAAAAGGCTTTATAAATAAGGAAAAACCGTATTTTTTACTGTTAATAAATTGTAAGTTAAAAATTAACAAAAACAAGGCGGTTTTGTTAATTAACAGGAAAAGTGTTAATTACCTGACCCTTTTATGTCATTTATAAGACCTTCTATATTTATTTTAATGCCTATATCATCTTCCATAAGCTTTTTAATTCTCTTATGTCCGTGGATGGCTGTTGCATGGTCTTTTTCAAAAACTGCACCTATCTTCGGGAAAGAGTAATCTATAACCTCTCTCATAAGATACATTGAAACATGGCGTGCAAAAGCAATATCATTTGTTCTTTTTTCTGAATAAATATCCTCTTTTTTTACATTATAGAAGTTTGCACATGCTTCTATAATAATATCCGGTGTAATTTTCTTTTCACTGTTGTCACCGTAATCTTTAAGAGCTTCCATAGCAACGTCAATTGTTATTTCTTTGTTAATAAGTCCGCGGTATGCAACAACTCTGTTGAAAACTCCCTCAAGTTCACGGATGTTTGATTTAATCTTCTGAGCAATGAAATCTATTATGTCATCACCTATCACAACACCGTCATCTTTTGCTTTTTTTCTAAGAATAGCAACCCTTGTTTCATAATCCGGTGGCTGAATATCGCATATAAGTCCCCAACCGAATCTTGAACGGAGTCTTTCTTCGAGTGTTTTAATTTCATTTGGCGGACGGTCACTGGTAAGTACAATCTGCTTATTAGCTTCATGCAAAGCGTTGAAGGTGTGGAAAAACTCTTCCTCAGTTGAAGTTTTTCCTGCTATAAACTGAATATCGTCAACAAGTAAAACATCAATATTTCTGTATTTATCCCTGAATTCCTGGTTTGTTTTGTCACGGAGTGAATTTATAAGATCGTTTGTAAAAGTTTCAGCACTTACAAATTCAATTCTTGCATTGGGATTTTCCCCTTTTATGTAGTTACCGATAGCGTGCATAAGATGTGTTTTACCAAGACCTACACCGCCATAGATAAAAAGCGGATTGTATGCATACGCCGGTGCTTCTGCAACCGCGAGAGAGGCACACTGTGCAAAACGGTTTGAGTTACCTACAACAAAGTTATCAAATGTGTACTTTTCGTAAACACTGGAGTTTTCCTGTCTTTTTTTTATAACCGGCAGCGTTTCGGAAAGAACAAATTCAATCTCGTAAATTTTACCCGTAATTTCGCTGAGAGTATACATAATAAGGTCGCGGTATCTCATTTCAACCATGTTTTTTATAATTGTGCTTCCTACAGAAAGCGTAAATGTGTCATCTGTAAGACTGACGGGCTTAATGTCTTTAATCCAGGTGTTATAACCAACCTGCGATACCTCATCTTCCAAAAGGACAAGACATTCTGTCCACAATTTCATCAAATCAAAAGTCATAAAAAATTTCCCTCACAATAAAATTTTCTCTAAAAAGTTATAAACAGCACTGTTAATAAAAAGTGTTAATAAGTGGAGTTCTGACACTTGTTTCGACAAAAAAACTGTGAATAAGTGTATAAAATAATAAATAAAAATATAAAAAGCTGTGAATAACTCTTATATATCTATCTAATTAAATATAACATATAATATGCCGAAAATCAAGTCTAAACAAAAAAAATAAAATAATTATTGACAAAAAAAATTTTTTTTGATATATTAGGTTGGTATCGTTATGGTAAACTAGCTAAAAATAGCCCTATGTGGCTTTTATATTTAAGGAGGTGCAGATAGATGCTCAGAACTTATCAGCCTAATGTAAGAAAGAGAAAAAAAGACCACGGTTTCAGAAAGAGAATGAGTACCGCTAACGGCAGAAAGGTGCTCAGAAGACGCCGTCAGAGAGGTAGACGTGTTCTTTCTGCATAATCGCAGAAAGAACACACTCTGTGTGTTATGAAAGTAATTTCCATAAAAGAAAACAGTGATTTTAAAAGGCTCTATTACAGAGGCAAATCTGCAGTAAGGGCAAATATAGCTCTTTATTACAGAAAAAACGCTTTTTCTTACACAAGACTCGGTCTGACAGTTTCCCCTAAGGTGGGAAATGCCGTCACAAGAAACAGAATAAGACGGCTTATTAAGGAAAATTACAGACTTTCCGAAGGTTTACTTATGGGATATGATATCGTTATAGTAGCCAGAAAGAGATCGGCGAAAGCTTCCTTTCAGGATATTAAAAAAGATTTGGAAAGTGCGCTTTCTGAAAGCGGGCTTTTAAAAGGGAATGAGACTGATTAAAAAAGTTTTTATCGGTATTATCAGATTTTACAGGAAATATATATCTCCTATGAAAAAACCTTGTTGCCGCTTTATCCCCACTTGTTCAGAATATGCTTTAGAGGCTTTTGAAAAGTACGGTGTGTTAAAGGGGCTTTATTTGTCTGTAAAAAGAATTTTAAGATGTCAGCCTTTTTGTAAAGGCGGATATGACCCTGTTCCGTAAACGGCATTGTGCCGTCTTCAAAAAAGGAGAATAAAAATGAATTTTTTATACGCATTGGCAAAACCGCTTGCTTGGATTATAAGGCCAATCTACGAATTGATAGGTGACTATGGTATTACACTTATTGTTGTTACTCTTCTCATAAAAATAATTACAATTCCCTTTACTGTTATGAGTCAGAAGAGTACGGCAAAGACTCAGCTTATACAGCCTGAACTTCAGAAAATTCAGGAAAAATACAAAAATGACAAAGATATGCTCGGCAGAAAAACTCAGGAGCTTTACAAAAAAAATAATGTTAATCCTTTAGGTGGATGTCTCCCGCTTATTCTTCAGATGTTCATACTTTTCGGATTTATCCGTGTAGTATACGATCCGCTTACTTATATGCTTGGTCTTTCGGAAGAACATATAAATGCAGTAAAAGAAGCTCTCGGAATAGAGGGACATGTTTACCAGGTTACTCTTTGCGGTATTGCAGGTTTTTGGGACAAACTTAAAGAAGTTTCGAATGTTAAATCTGTGATTGACTTTGATTTCTTCGGAATAGACCTTACACTTACTCCTAAGGATCATATTAAAGAGTGGACAGTATGGATATTCCCTGCACTTGCAACAATCGCAACATTCCTCTCTTCTCATATTTCAAAGAAGCAGATGCAAAGCAAACAGAAAGACAACAAAAAGAAAAATGAAGCTGCTGATCAGGCACAGAGTATGAGTAATTCTATGATGACATTTATGCCTATAATGACAGCGTTCTTCACTGTAACAATGCCTGTCGGTATGAGTCTTTATTGGTTTATTTCAACAGCATTCCAGCTTATACAGCAGACTTTGATGAATAATTTTATCAACAAAAAAATTGAAGCAGAAATGATGGCGAAAGGAAAGTAAAAAATGATAGTTATTGAAAAAAGCGGTAAAACCATTGATGAAGCCGTTAAAGCAGCACTCCTTGAGCTTAATGCGGACAAGGACAGCGTAGAAATAGAAGTTATAAACGAAGGTAAGAGAGGTATCCTCGGACTCGGTGCAGAAGATGCCGTTGTAAGAGTAAAAATGGAGGAATCTCCTCTTAATAAAGCGGAAAAATATGTTAAAGCCGTAATGGATAATTTTGGTATTGAAACAGAGCTTAAGTCTTCTTATGAGGACGAAACCGTAAAAATTGAAATAGTTGGAGACAGCGATGCAGTAGGTAAAGTAATAGGCAGACGCGGTGATACACTTGATGCTCTCCAGTACCTTACATCTCTTGTTGTAAATAAGGATGAAGAGGATTATATAAGAGTTACAATTGATACTGAAAATTACAGAGGCAAAAGAGAAGAAACTCTTATAAAGCTTGCAAAAAGAATGGCAGGCGTCGTTTCAAGAAGCAGAAAGAGTGTTACTCTTGAGCCTATGAATCCTAACGAAAGAAGAATAATTCATTCTGCACTTCAGGAATACAGAAATGTAACAACATATTCTACAGGTAAAGAACCTAACCGTTGTATTGTTATTACAACAAAGAAAAAAGAATATGATGAAAATTACGTTTCAAAGTATCGGTATAATCGCAAAGAAAACGAACTTGAGGGTGTTTAATAAGATGGCAACGCCATCCTTTCGCAACAAAAGTTTTACTCCGTAAAAGCATTCGTTGCGAGTGAAGGGCTTACGCTCGCGCACCGCTCACCGCGGTAGCCCTTGTAAGGAGTTAAAAACGAGGTACACGCCCACGTTTTTAACAGAATTTATGTTAAGGGGTATCCCCTTAACAATCCCATTTAGTTAGAAGAACTTCGGGTAACCCTTCGGTTCAGTTCGTACGTTCCACACCATTTTTGAGCGCTCAAACGAGTGCTCGGAAATTAAAAAAGTTCTAAAAGAAGTTAGTTTTCGTTTGGTAAATGCAAGTTAATACAGAAAGAAAGAGGTGAAAGGTCTTTCTTATAAGATAAAATCTTATGAGAAGTATCGTTTTGCCTCTATTTTTTTACATCGGAAGTGATAAAATGATTGAAAACACTACAATCTGTGCCCTCTCTACCCCACGGGGAAAAGGAGGAATTGCTGTTATAAGAGTAAGCGGAAAAGATGCTCTTGAAATAACACAGAAAGTTATAAAATCAAATAAAAAAATTACAGAAGCAGACGGTTATACAATAGTGTACGGAAAAGCAATTTTTAATAATAAAACTATTGACGAATGTCTTGTAAGTGTATTCCGCGGTCCTAACTCTTTTACCGGAGAAAATGTGTGTGAAATCAGCTGTCACGGGTCTATGGTAAGTGTCGAAAGAATAATAGATGCACTTCTGGAAAACGGTGCTTCCATGGCAGGTAAAGGTGAATTTACAAAAAGGGCTTTTCTTAACGGCAAGATTTCTCTTACTGAAGCCGAAGCGGTGAATGATGTTATAAATTCTAAAACTGATGAGGCACTTTATGCTGCAGTAAACAGGCTCAGCGGAGGTATAACAAAGCCAATCGTAAAAATAAGAGAGGAGCTTCTTGACCTTCTTGCAGCAATTCAGGTATCAAGCGATTTTCCGGAAGAAGATATTGACTCTTTCGCAGGAGGTGAGCTTTCCAAAAAGCTTGACTCAATTATTGAAAGGCTTGATTCTCTTAAAAAATCAGCCCGTCGAGGCGAAGCACTCAATAACGGTATAATCTGTGCAATCTGTGGTGTTCCCAATACGGGAAAAAGCTCTCTTTTAAACGCACTCACCGAAAAAAACAAGGCAATTGTTACGGATATTGCAGGTACAACCCGTGATGTGGTTGAAGAATATGCCGATATTGAGGGTATTCCCGTAAAATTCGGTGACACTGCAGGTATCCGTGAAAGTCAGGATGTGGTTGAATCAATCGGTGTTGAAAAATCGTACGATTATATAAAAAATGCCGATATATGTATCTTTGTAAAAGAAGCCGGAAAGCCGCTTTCGGAGGAAGAAAATGAAATTATTGGAATTATAAAAGAAAAAGACTGTATTTTTGTGGCAAATAAGACTGATTTAAACAAAAACGATGACGAAAACTACATTTCCGTCTGTGCAAAAGAAAACAAAGGTACCGATGAAATTAAAAAAGCCATATCAAAAATTATAGGAAATTCCGAAAGTACCGCATTTATTGCTAATGAAAGACAGTTTGAAGCCGTTGTAAGAGCTTATGAAAGTATAAAAAAGGCAAAAAATACTATTGACGACGGATTTTTCAGCGATTTGTGTGCAATAGACATTGAACAGGCCACTGCATTTTTAGGAGAAGCTGAGGGAATCAGCATAAATCAGGAGACAGTAAATAGAATATTTGAAAAATTCTGCTTAGGTAAGTGAAGCGGCTTACAAGGTAAGGATTTCGCTCGCGCACCGCTCACCGCGGTAGCCACGTCAAGGAGTTAAAACCGAGGTACACGCCCTCGGTTTTAACAGATTATATGTTAAGAGGTATCCCCTTAACAAACCCCTTATATAGTTTATTAAAAAATTGCGTTGTGCATTTAAAAAAGCAGGTGTTTTTATGGATAATACATTTAATTTCGATATTGCCGTAGTAGGTGCCGGTCATGCAGGCTGCGAAGCGGCACTTGCATCGGCAAGACTTGGTAAAAAAACCATAATTCTTACGATAAATATGGACTCTATTGCAAATTTGCCCTGTAATCCAAGCATCGGAGGAACTGCAAAAGGTCATCTTGTAAGAGAGATTGATGCTCTCGGCGGAGAAATGGGTAAGGTTGCAGACCTTACCAAAATTCAGACAAGGATGCTCAATCTCAGAAAAGGACCTGCAGTTCACTCTCTTCGCGCACAGGCAGACAGAAGAGCCTACCAGATTGAGATGAAACACCGTCTGGAAAAGCAGGAAAACCTCTACATCAGGCAGGCTGAGGTAAAAACCGTTGAAAAAGACGGTGACGGATATGTTCTCACTATACATACAGGTACAAAATTTTATGCAAAATGTGTAATTCTTTCAACGGGAACATATATGGAGGGTAAAATCATCATCGGAGAAACTGCATACAGTGGCGGACCTGACGGCCTCTTCCCTTCTGTGGGACTGAGCGAAAGTCTTAAGAAGCTTGGTGTAGAGATGATGCGCTTCAAAACCGGTACTCCCACCCGTGTTCACGCAAGAAGTGTGGATTTTTCCGTCCTTGAAAAGCAGGAAGGCGATGAGGAAATTGTTCCATTCTCTTTTGAAACGGAAGAAGAAGGTGAAAACAAAGTTTGTTGCTATCTCACCTACACAAATAAGGAAACCCACGATATTATAAAGGCAAATCTTCACCGCAGTCCTCTTTTTAACGGACTTATTGACGGTGTAGGTCCCAGATATTGCCCCTCAATTGAGGATAAGGTTGTAAGATTTGCCGATAAAGACCGTCATCAGGTATTCATTGAGCCTATGGGACTTACTACTGAGGAAATGTATCTTCAGGGAATGAGCTCAAGTCTTCCCGAAGATGTACAGCTTTCAATGCTTAAGACCATGAAAGGTCTTGAAAATGTTGAAATTATGCGTAGTGCATACGCTATTGAATACGACTGCTGCAATCCGCTTCAGCTTAAACCTTCTCTCGAAATGCGTGAAATTCCCGGTCTTTTCGGTGCAGGTCAGTTTAACGGAACCAGCGGATACGAAGAAGCTGCAGCGCAGGGACTTATTGCAGGAATTAACGCAGTACGCAAGCTTGACGGAAAAAACCCTGTGATTTTCGGCAGAAATGAGGCGTACATAGGTGTTCTTATTGATGACCTTGTAACAAAAGGCACAAATGAACCTTACAGAATGCTTACTTCAAGAGCAGAATACAGACTCCTTCTCCGTCAGGATAACGCAGATTTGCGCCTTACCCCCACAGGATATGAAGTAGGACTCATCTCTGAGGAGAGATATAATAAATTTTTACAAAAAAAGGAAAAAATAGAAAAAGAAATAGAGAGAATTAACAGTATTAACATTCCGCCAAGCAAAGAAATTAATTCTTATCTGGAAGAAATTGGAAGCCAAACTCTGAATACAGGCATAAAGCTTGCAGAACTCATCAGAAGACCGGAACTCAGTTATGAAGCCCTCTCCCCTTTCGATAAAGAAAGACCGGAGCTTGAAAAACCTGTATGGCAGCAGGCAGAAATTGCAGTTAAATATGAAGGATATATAAAAAGACAGTGCGAACAGGTAGAAAGATTTGAAAAAAATGAAAAAAGACTCATACCTGAAGACATAAATTATTCAGAAGTTTACGGTTTAAGAATAGAAGCAAGACAAAAGCTTGAAAAAATGAGGCCTGAAAACATCGGCAGAGCAAGCAGAATAAGCGGCGTAAGTCCTGCAGATATAGGAGTGCTTCTTATTTATCTCAGTTCGAAAGGAAAATAATTATGGATTTAATTAAAGAATCACAGGTTTTAGGTATAGAAATAACAAAAAAGCATACAGAAATGCTTTCAGAATACGAAAAAATACTTCTTGAATATAACGAAGTTATGAATCTGACTGCAATTACAGACCATGAAGAGATCCTTGAAAAGCATTTTCTTGATTCTATAACCCTTTGTCTCAGCGGAAAGCTTACAGAAGGCTGTTCTCTTATTGATATAGGAGCCGGTGCCGGGTTTCCGTCTATGCCAGTAAAAATAGTGAGAGAAGATATAAATCTTACAATGATTGACTCTTTAAACAAACGAATTAACTTTTTAAACACAGTTATTGAAAATCTTCAGCTCAAAAATGCAAAAGCTATCCATTCCAGAGCAGAAGAAGGCGGAAAAGACAAAAATTTCCGTGAAAAGTTTGATGTAGCCACTGCAAGAGCTGTGGCAGACCTTGCAGTTCTTGCAGAATACGCTATTCCTTTTGTAAAAGTGGGCGGTTATTTCGTTGCAATGAAAGGGAATACTCCGGAAGAGGAAATAAATGGTGCAAAAAAAGCCATAAAAGAAATGGGCGGACAGATAGAAGAGGTTAAAGAGGTTGTTTTGCCATCCGGAATAAAGCATTGTCTTGTAATAATAAAGAAAATTGCAAATACACCTTCAAAATATCCCCGAAAAGCCGGAAAACCAAGCAAAGAACCCATCGTTTAAATGCGGAAGTCGAGTGCAAAGCTCGAAAGAAAAAGGGGTGTAAAGAAATCGAATTTCTTTACACCCCTTGTCATTGGGAATAGGAAAAAAAAGATTCAGAACGGACAAACGGAACTTAAAATCCCTTCATAAGGGATTTGAAGGTTACACGAAGGCGTACGAGGGTACGTCGAGAGGTGACGTTTGTTCGTAGCAAAAAGGCTCAAAAATGAAGAAAAATTGAATAAAATGAGATTTTTCAACAAAATTGACTTATTTTAGAAATTAGCCACTGCCCAAAATTCGTGTTTTTATCGCCTTTTTGCGGTCTGGACTTTTTTTTCTGTACAGGAATTTGTGTTTTTATCGCGATTAGAGTTTGTGTGCTTCCTGTTAAGTCCGGACGCTATATGATGAGACGGCACGCTTCTTATTTATGATGTCTTTTTCAGCTTATTTAAAAAAGCGGAGGTTTTTCTTTATTAAAGGCTTTAAATGCACCTATTTGTCGTATTTCCTTGGCATAAGACGAAAGGTTTTTGTTCAAAAATGCTCCTTTAAATGGTAAAATATAGGTAATATATTTTGAAAGGAATGTTTTTCGTGGTAAAAGTGGCGCAGAAGATAAAAATGATTAAAATAAAGGATATTCGTCCTAATCCTTATCAGTTAAGGCGTACTTTTAATGAAAAATCTCTCAAAAACCTTTCCGACTCCATAAAAGAAGTAGGTTTGTTATCTCCAATCACTGTTCGCAGAAACTCTTTCGGTTACGAACTTATATGCGGACAAAGACGTCTCAGGGCTGCAAGTATGGCAAAACTTGAAGAAATCCCTGCAATTGTGGTAACTGCAGGTGATAAAGAATGTGCCGAGCTTACGCTGCTTGAGAATATTCATAGGAAAAACCTGACTGTTTTTGAAGAAGCGGAGGGATTTTACAACCTTATACTGTATCATAAAATAAAAAAAGAGAAACTTTGCAAGCGTATTTCTGCCGAACTGTGTGATATCCATGAAAAACTGCGTTTTCTCGAGCTCAAACCGGCCGTAAGAACAAAATCAGAGCAGATAAATGCAGACAAAAAACTTCTGAAACAACTTTTAAGACTAAAAAATGAAGAAAAACAGCTAGAAATACTTGATAATACGGAAAAAGGTGTGCTTTCCATGGAGGAAACAGAAAAAACCGTCAGCAAATACATAAAAGAAGAAGCATCCTTTAATAAACATTACCATACAAAAACAGATACAAAAATAAACAAAACACCCCTTTTTGAAAACACGGTGAGGAAAACTGTAGAAATACTGAAAAAGTACGGAGCAAAAGTCGAATTCTCAAAAATTGAAGAGAAAAACCATACTGAATACATAATAAAAACTTTAAAACAGTAATTTTTGCCGCATTTTTAAAAAAATGCGGCTTTTTTGCAAAAAAATGTTTCACGTGAAACATTTTTGTGTTATACTATAAAAAACAATAAAAAAGATGTATGTCCAACACAGGCAACATCTTATCTTAATATAAAAACCGGGGGAGGATGAAAATGAGCAGAATAATCGCTGTTGCAAATCAAAAAGGCGGTGTCGGAAAAACCACAACAACTGTCAATCTGGCTGCGTGCCTTGCAAAGAAAGGCAAAAAAGTTTTGCTTGTTGACATAGATCCTCAGGGAAACTCCACAAGCGGTCTTGGAATTGACAAAAGAAGGGTTTGTAAGACAGTCTATGACTGCCTTATAAATGAAGAATCCATGGAAAATGTAGCAATTTCCACCGAGTACGAAAATCTTGACATCTGCCCGTCGAATCTGGATTTATCGGGTGCGGAAGTTGAGCTTATCAGCGTTATGGGCAGAGAAAACCGCCTTAAACAAAGTCTTGAGGGAGCAAAAGATAAATACGATTTTATTCTTATTGACACCCCTCCTTCCTTGGGACTTATTACAATTAACACGCTGACTGCCGCCGGAAGTGTCCTTATTCCCATACAATGCGAATTCTATGCTCTTGAGGGTGTAAGTCAGCTTGTGGAAACTGTAAAAAGAATAAAAAAAGCGCTCAATCCTTCTCTTTTTATAGAAGGAATTGTGATGACTATGTACGATGCGCGGACAAACCTTGCGGTTGAGGTCGTTGATGAGGTTAAGCGATTCTTCCCGGATAAGGTTTACCGCACTATTATTCCCAGAAACGTAAGGGTGAGCGAAGCTCCCGGATTCGGAAAACCCGTTATATATTACGATGAATCGTCAAAGGGTGCAGAAGCTTACACGGAGCTTGCCGCAGAAGTAATAGCGGCAGGCAGTAATAACGAAGGTGAGGGCGACAGACCATGAACAGAGCTTTAGGACAGGGGCTCGATGCTTTTTTCGGAAACGCAGAGCCTGAAAAACAGGAAAATAAAGAGCAGGGCGATGTTGTTATGCTCAAAACAAGCCTTGTTGAACCCCGTCGCGACCAGCCCAGAAAGAACTTTGACCGCGAGCAGCTGCAAGCACTTGCAAACTCCATTATGGAGCATGGTATAATTCAGCCTATTATAGTTACCGAGGGGAACAACGGCTATTACAGCATAATCGCAGGTGAGCGTCGATGGAGAGCTGCGAAAATGGCAAACCTTTCGGAAATTCCGGCGATTGTAAGAAGCTATGATGAGCTTGAGATTGCAGAGGTTGCACTTATAGAAAATCTGCAGAGAGAAGACCTCAATCCCATAGAAGAAGCACTGGGATACAAGGTGCTGATGGAAAAGTTTTCCATGACGCAGGATAAAGTAAGTGAAAGAGTAGGTAAGAGTCGCAGTAATGTTGCAAATATGCTCAGACTGCTTTCTCTTGAGGATGAAATAAAGACAATGCTTGCCGAAAACAAGCTGACCATGGGTCATGCAAGGGCACTTCTTTCCCTTCCCGAAGGTGAAAGCAGGGTTGAAGCAGCAAAGAAAATTGCAGACGAAGGGCTTACCGTAAGAGCTGTTGAGGCTCTCAGTAAAGAAAGCGCAAAGCCTACAAAAAAGAAAAAAGCAGAAAAGACAAGCGTTTATCCCGATGTAGAGAGAAACCTTTGTGAAAAATATGGCACAAAGGTAAGAATAAAGGGTAACCGAAAGGGAAAGATAGAGATTGAGTTCTATTCGGTCAAGGACCTTACAAGGATAATTGATATTTTAGGTTAAAATTAAAATTTACATATACGAAAGGAAGTTTTTAGTATGTTGGACATGAAACTTTTAAGAAGCGAAACCGAAAAGGTTAAAGCTGCTCTTGCAAGAAGAAAGGAAAATGTTGATATTGACGCAGTTCTTGCAGTTGATGACAAAAGAAGAGCTCTTTTAACAGAGGTTGAAGCCCTCAAGGCAAAGCAGAACGAGGTTACAAAGCAGATTCCCGTTATGAAAAAAGAGGGAAAGGACACAACTGCTGTATTTGCAGAAATGAAAGAAATCTCCGAAAAAATCAAGGAGCTTGACGCCAAAACCCGTGAGGTTGAGTCAGAGCTTAATACAATGATGCTCACAATCCCCAACATTCCTTGCAGTGATGTTCCCGATGGCGACACAGATGAGGATAATATAGAAATCAGAAAGTTCTCTGAGCCTAAGAATTTTGGCTTTGAACCTAAGGCTCACTGGGATATTGGTAAGGATTTGGGTATTCTTGACCCTGATACTGCTGCAAAAATCACAGGTACAAGATTTACTGTATATAAGGACATCGGTGCAAGACTTGAAAGAGCCGTTATCAACTATTTCCTTGATATGCACACAGAAAAACACAGCTATACAGAAGTATTCCCTCCATTTATGGTGCATAGAAATTCAATGGTAGGTACAGGCCAGCTTCCCAAGTTTGAAGAGGATGCTTTCAAGGTTGCAAATACCGATTATTTCCTTGTTCCCACAGCAGAAGTTCCTGTAACAAATATGTATCGCGAGCAGATTCTTGACGGAAGTCTTCTTCCTATAAAACATGTTGCTTACACAGCTTGCTTCCGTGCAGAAGCAGGTAGCGCAGGTCGTGATACAAGAGGTCTTATCCGTCAGCATCAGTTCAACAAGGTTGAGCTTGTTAAGTTTGCTAAGCCTGAGGAGTCATACGAAGAGCTTGAAAAGCTTACTCATGATGCTGAAATGGTGCTCCAGGGACTTGGTCTTCCTTACAGAGTTGTACAGATTTGTATCGGTGATCTTGGTTTCACTGCTGCAAAGAAGTATGATATCGAAGTGTGGATGCCTTCTTACGGCAGATATGTTGAGATTTCTTCCTGCAGTAACTTTGAAGATTTCCAGGCAAGAAGAGCAAATATCAAGTATAAAGACGGTCCGGGTAGTAAGGCGCAGTTTGTTCATACTCTTAACGGTAGCGGTGTTGCAGTAGGCAGAACTGTTGCGGCAATCCTTGAAAACTACCAGAACGAGGACGGCAGTGTGACAATTCCCGAAGCGCTTGTACCATATATGGGTGGAAAGACAATAATCAAATAAGCGGGGATGTTAAAATCGCCCAGAACGCAAAAGACGAAGAAGATGTTGTTTTGAAAAAGTGCTAAAAGCATCAGATAATTTATTTAAGGCAGAGAAACCGTATTTTCATACGGTTTCTCTTTGTTTTTGAGTCTTTTGCTACGAACAAACATCACCTCTCGGCGTATCTGTATACGCCTTCGGGACGTCCTGCGGACTTCCGTTTGTCCGTTCTAAACAATTTTTCCAATCCCCGACAGGGATGTTAAAATCGCCCAGAACGCAAAAGTCAAAGAAGATGTTGTTTTAAAAAAGTGCTAAAAGCATCAGATAATTTATTTAAGGTAGCGAAACCGTATAAAAATACGGTTTCGCTTTGTTTTTGAGCCTTTTGCTACGAACAAACGTCACCTCTCGGCGTATCTGTATACGCCTTCGGGACGTCCTGCGGACTTCCGTTTGTCCGTTCTGAACAATTTTTCCAATCCCCGACAGGGATGTTAAAATTGCCCAGAACGCAAATTTAAGTTAGAAATTCGAAATGCGAAGTTAGAAATGAAGGAAGGGATTCATCAATATGATGAATCCCTTTTGTGGTCGGGGCGTTTTTTATAACTCCGTCATTTTATACTCCAGACATTCTTAAAGTACCTTGCCGGCATATTCTGTTTCTGCAGTTTTGTGTTCTTTCTGGGCTCAATGGTAATTGCATTGAAAAATGTTTCCCACAAGGCTTTTATTTTAGCCTCATCCTCGGATAATTCAGGCGGAGTCAGCCCCTCTGACGAAACAATCCGCCATTCTTTTGTATCGTAAATGGCACACACATCGTGAGTTACATCGTGTATCACAAAAGGAATTATCTTAAGCCTTGACACAAAAAATGGCGTAAGAACGGGAAGAATATTGCTGTTGGGAGCAATTTTTGCATACTGAACACCCCATTGCATTACATTGAAGCGGGTAAACTGACGGAACTTCTCTGTTTCACGTGAAACAGTCTCTGCAATTTTGAATGCCGCCGCAACCGTATCGTTGGAAAGTGCCGAGTTTGTGAGCTGTCCGTTTTTAAATCCGAGCATCATATAATTGTATA
The DNA here is from genome assembly GCA_045604905.1 of Clostridia bacterium. GTDB lineage: Bacteria > Bacillota > Clostridia > UMGS1883 > UMGS1883 > UMGS1883. The sequence continues at coordinate 7,336 of JAZUOX010000035.1, read as the reverse complement.
TAATCATATCTTTGTCGGGATGCTCACTCAGGAAAACATAATAAAGTCTTTTAAGACCAAATGTGCCAATTTTTTTATATATTGCATCATGGACTCTGCGCGCAAGCACGCGATTTGTCGTTATTTCCACATACCTTACCGAAAAAGCAAACTGCAGAGCTCTTTCGGTAGAAATACCGGCAGGGATTTTTCTTTCGTACACTGCAGCGTGGATAACCGTTAAAAGCCCCTCAAAGCTACCGTCATAGATATAAAATATTTCGTTGTTGTCTATAATTGATTCATGCTGCATAATAAATCACCTCGTTTTTGAAAAAGCGGAATGAAGAATAGGGATAGGGAGTGACGGTTTTCTCTGTGCGCGACGTGGGTGAGGGCACTGCCCTCTGCGAAGTGGGAAAACCTACATATTATTAATAAGCGCGAAGCTGTGTTTGCGCTTTCTTTTTGCGCGACATGGGTGCAGCGTCACGCTGCCTTCAGAATTCCCCCACGACTGATGTCAATTTTTCTTGTGGTGGCGGAATAAGATGGTCGTAGCCTGAAAAGAATGAAAGCTGCTCAACCCCTCGCACTGCCGGAAGCATCGGGCTTGAGTGAGTGAGCGCATCGTAAATAAACGGATGGTCCATTTTTAAAGACGGATACATGTATTTCCCTTTGCAGGTTATGAAATACGCTGCCCGTTTCAGAACAACACGGAGCTTTTTCAAATCCTCAAAGTCAAGCCTTACAGTGCGCCTCGCTACGCAGATACGCTTTGCGCAGGTTACTCCGATACCGGGAACTCTGAGAAGCATCTCGTAGGGGGCAGTGTTGATCTCTACCGGAAACAGGTGGAGATTTTTCATAGCCCAGTTGCATTTAGGGTCAAGAAGTGGGTCGAAAGATTCCCCACGGTCAAGAATTTCATTTGCCTGAAATCCGTAAAACCGAAGCAACCAGTCCGCTTGATAGAGTCTGTGCTCCCGAAGAAGAGGCGGAGGCACATCCTTGGGCAGAACAGGGTGGTTACCTACGGGAATGTACGCTGAAAAATAAACTCTTTTCAGAGAAAATTTTTTGTACAGCGCCTGAGTGAGATTAAGTATCTGATAATCACTGTCGTTTGTAGCACCGATAATCATCTGGGTGCTTTGCCCGCCCGGGACAAAGTGCAGTTTGTTTTTTGTAGTAAGAGAAGCCTCTTTTACCTCGGAAATGGTGTTTTTTATGAATTCCATCGGCTGTGTCAGGGATTCCTTTGTTTTTTGAGGTGCCAGAAGCTTCAGGCTTTTTTCACTGGGCAGCTCGATGTTGACGCTCATTCTGTCGGCAAGAAATCCAATTTCCCTTGTAAGGAGAGTGGATGCCCCCGGAATTCCTTTTACATGGATATATCCGTTAAATTTGTAGGTAAACCGAAGAATTTTCAGCGTTTTGAGGATAAGCTCTGCTGTATAGTCGGGGCTTTTTATAATTCCACTGCTTAAAAAGAGTCCCTCAATATAATTTCTGCGGTAAAAGTCAATGCATAATCCGGCAAGCTCCTCCGGAGTGAAGGTTGCCCGCGGAATGTCGTTTGATATGCGGTTGTGACAGTATTTGCAATCGTTTATGCAATAATTTGTGAAAAGTACCTTTAATAAGGAAATACATCTACCATCAGCGCTGAATGCGTGGCAGCAGCCTGCCGCTGTGGGAGCGCCTATTCCACCGTAGTCGAGTGTCCTTTCGCTGCCGCTTGATGAACAGGATGCATCGTACTTTGCACTGTCCGCCAGGATTTCAAGCTTTTTTATAAGCTCCATAAAACCACCCCTCGTAGAGGTAGTATAACACATAATTTTCAAAAATGCAAACATTTGTTCGTACCTTTATTCGGAAAATATAAGAATTTTTGTAAAAATTGCGAAAAATGGTCCTAAAATAAGCCCGGGGATGCCGAAAAGCTTCATTCCGGCATAAAGTGAGAAGACGGTCAACAGTGGATGAATACCCAGAGATTTCCCGAGGATTTTCGGCTCGCAGAGCTGTCTTGCGATGAAGCTTATTCCGTAGAGAGCCAGTATTCCCCAACCGAGAGAAGCGTTTCCCGACAGAAAATTAAAAACAGCCGCAGGTATAAGAACTGTACCTGTGCCAAATACGGGCACTGCGTCCACAAGAGCTGTCAGAATGGCAAAAAGCAGTGCATACCTGACTTTCAGAAGCATAAATCCAAAAAGAAGAATCAGAAAAACTAACATAAAAAGGATAAACTGTGCTTTAAGGTAGGATGCGGCAACACTGAGAAAAGTATCTTTGAGACGGAAGCAGCCGTTACAGAACTTTTCTCCGAAAAATTTCCTTGAAAAACTAAGGATGTTTTCGCTGTCACGCAAAAGGAAAAATGCCGTAAAAATTGCCGCAACAGAGGCAATGAAAAGGGACGGAATACTCTTTGCGAAATCAAGCAGAAATTTACTGATGTGTGCCACAATTTTTGCAACCTCTTCGCTGATTGCGGAGTAGAACCCCGGCAGAAAGGATTTTGCAAGGGGCATCGCCTTTATGTTAAACCTGCCCGAAAGAGTATCTATTCCCCTTTCTGCACCTGCGATGGCGTCAGTATAGAATTTCGGTGGATTTTCCGTCAGGGAATACAGCTCGGAAAAGAGCTTTTCTCCCGCAAAGCGGAGCACCACCGCCACAGCAAGGGTTATTACAAAAAGCGAAATCAGTGCAGAAACGGCAGGAGCTATTCCGCGGGTTTTGAGAATTCTGTTAAATGGATTTGCCGCAAAATAAAGCAGTACCCCGGCAATAAACGGTGCAAGGATGTGCAATATGTGGGGCAGAGAAATAAAAATAAGAGATAAAGGAATAAGAAAAATTATAAGGTCAAGACACATTGAACGGAGCGTGCGGAAAGAGACAAGCTTCATAAAATCACCCTAAAATAAAAAATAACAAGAGCCCTGTTGACTCTTGTTATTTTATTCCTTAAAAAAGGGTTTTAATCAATATTCAAGAAATTTTTTCATGATAGTATGGCCGATTTCGATTTTTTCACCATGGGCTTGTGCATCAGTTTCAATAAAGCGCAGACCTGTATTTCTGTTATCTCCTTTTTTATAGATAACCGCAGGTACTCTTTCACGGCTGTGTGTTTTTGTTGAAACGGGAGTGGGGTGGTCGGGCATTACGAGGAATGCATAATCCTCGCCTGCATCATCAAGACGCTGTTTTATGTAGCCGATAACCTTTTCGTCAATGAGTTCAAGACTCTTTGTCTTACCCTCGGCATCACCCTGATGACCGCACTCGTCGGGAGCTTCAAGATGTACATACACAAGGTCTGCACCGTCTTTGAGAAGTGCATCTGCCGCCGCTTTTGCCTTGCCGTCAAAATTGGTGTGGATATTGCCTGTTGCACCGTCAACATCAATACTGTTCATCCCTGCAAGAATTGCGATGCCTTTTATAAGATCAACTGCGCTGACAACTGCACCTTTTTTGTTATAAAGCTTTTCAAAAGATTCAAGGCTGGGACGGGTACCTTCACCCCATATCCACATTGAAGTAGCGGGATTTTTACCCTCGGCAATGCGCTTGAGGTTAATGGGATGATTGCGAAGGATTTCCTCACTTTTTTTCATAAATTCAAGGATTTTTTCGTCAGAAGGAAGATACTCTGTAACCTTGCGGTCAGAAATATCGTGAGGAGGAGTCAGCGTAAAATCCTTGGGAGCATCTGTCCACACGAAAAGGTGGCGATAGCTTACGCCGGGATAAAAATGGAAATCTCCACCGCCAAGCTGTTTTTCAATTTCCTGCATAAGTGCGGTGCTTTCCTCCGTTGTGATTTCCCCCGATGAATAGTCAAGCATGGTTTTTGCTGAGTAATCCTCTTCATCTGAAAGTGTTACAAGATTTGCCCTGAACGCCGTCTGATTATCCTCAAGTTTTACACCGATAGATGCCGCCTCAAGAGGAGAACGGCCTGTGTAACAGTCAAGGGGGTTGTAGCCCATAACAGAAAGATTTGCAACATCGCTGCCGGGTTTCAGGGTATCGGGAACGGTTTTCACAAGATAAAGAGAGCCGTTTGACGCAAAATAATCCATATTGGGAGTGTTGCTTTTTTCAAGGGGAGTCATATTTCCGAGCTGAGGCAGAGGAAGGTCTGCACAGCCATCTGTAAGAATTATCACATATTTCATCTAAATCATAACCTTTCAGAAATTTGACTTAATTATAGCAATTTTTGTCTTTGTTTTCAATAGAAAAAACGAATAAAATTCCGAAAACTGCAAATTTTAAAAAAAGAGGTGGTAAAAAATGCTTGATACCATAAAAAAACACCGGAAAACTGTTTTAGTGGTAGGGTTGATACTTTTTCTGGCATTGTTTGGTTTTTCGCAATATACACGGGCGCGGAGCCTGGAATATGCCCGTACAAACGAATATAACAGAGTTTTTGCCGAATTGACAGAGTATGTGGACGACCTTGAAATCACTCTTCTCAAGGGACAGGTTGTATCCTCCGCAAAGGAAATGACAAAGCTCAGTGCGGACCTTTACGGTCAGGCAAGTGCGGCAAAGGCAAATCTCACACTTTTGCCTCTTGACGGGGGGCAGCTTGAAAAAACTTCGGAATTTCTTTCTCAGGTGGGAGAGTATGCTGTATGCCTTTCAGATAAGATGACCCGTGGGGAAAAGCTGTCAGAAAAAGAGATTGAGACAATGCGGGAGCTTACTTCTTATGCAGGAAACCTCAAAAGCGGACTTGATAAAATGCTTGTTGACATAAACGAGGGGAAAATAAGCTACGACACAAAAGCTTTTCCGTCTTTTGGCGGAAGAAGTAAAACGGAGATGACAACAAGGCTTGAAAAACTTGAGGAATCCTTTCATAATTATCCGTCGCTGGTGTATGACGGTCCTTTTTCACAGCATCTTGAATTGAAAGAGTCGCCTTTTTTAAAAGGAAAACCCGAAATAACCGAAAAGCAAGCTACCGCGCGCGCCGCGGATTTTATCGGTAAAAAGGCGGAATCTACGGAAAAGGTCAGCGGTAAGCTTCCGTCATATATAGTAAAAGGAAACGGAGTCGTTGCGGAATTTACCAAAAGCGGTGGCTATTTGCTGATGCTTCTTAAGGACAGACACATCGGGGAGGAAAATCTCAGCGAGGAAGCCGTCAGAAAAAAGGCGGAAACGTTTCTTGGGGAAAACGGATACAAAAACATGGCGGAAAGCTATTTTGAAAAAAGAGACGGAAGCATTGTGATTAACTATGCCGCAACCCAGGACGGATATATACTTTATCCCGATCTTGTTAAGGTAAAGATAGCTCTTGACGATGGCGAGGTTATCGGATTTGAAAGCCGCGGATATATTACAAATCACACATACAGGCATATTCCAAAGCCCGTTATAAGTAAAGATGAAGCGCTCAGAACTGTGAACGAAGGTCTTGAAATCCTGAGCATTACGGAAGCCGTGATTCCCCTTGATAACGGAAACGAAGCGTGTTGTTATCAGATAAAGGGGACAGTGGAAAAGCGGCATTTCCTTATGTTTGTAAACACTCAGACAGGCGAAACGGAGGACGTTCAGATATTGCTCGAAAATGAAAACGGTACACTTGCTGTTTAAGTTGGAGCTGTTAAAAGGTATGTATTTTGTTTTCTTGACATCAGAGAGGGGGGAGTATATAATTTAAGTATCTTAAACAAAGGAGAAGTATTATGCTTGATTTCACATATTATACACCGACAAAGGTGTTTTTCGGAAAAGACAGTCACAAAAAAGTGGGCGAGGTTATTAAATCCTACGGCTTCAAAAAAATAATGATGCAGTATGGTCAGGGCAGCATTAAAAAATGCGGTCTTTATGATACTGTCATGGCATCCCTTGAGGAAAACGGTATTGAAGTTGTGGAAATGGGTGGCGTTGAGCCTAATCCGAAGCTCTCTTTTGTGCGGGATGCTATAAAAATCGCAAAAGAAGAAAAGGTTGAAATGATTCTTGCCGTTGGCGGTGGCAGTGCTATCGACTCCGCAAAATATACTGCAACGGGAGCTATGTATGACGGAGATGTGTGGGATTTTCCTACAAGAAAGGCTACACCTGAGGCAGGACTTCCGGTAGGTGTTGTGCTGACTCTTTCTGCTGCAGGCAGTGAGATGAGCTCCTCTGCCGTTATTTCGAATACCGAGCTTAATATGAAGCGTGGCTACAACAGTGATTTTAACCGCCCTGCGTTTGCAATATGTGACCCCACTCTTACCTATACAGTGGGAAAATATCAGACCGCCTGCGGAATTGTGGATATTATGGCTCATACTATGGAGAGGTATTTTATCCCGGTGCCTCCCACTGCGCTTACGGACAGAATTGCGGAGAGTATACTTAAGTCAATTGTGGAAGCAGGCAGAATTCTGATGGATAATCCCGAGGATTACGATGCCCGCGCGCAGATGATGTGGGCGTCAAGTCTTTCTCATAACGACCTGACCGGCTGCGGAAGAGAAAATGCACTCCCGGTGCATCAGCTGGAGCATGCATTAAGCGGTGAATTTGACCATATCGCACACGGTGCAGGGCTTGCGGTACTTTTCCCTGCCTGGGCAAGGTATGTCTATAAGGAAGCACCCGGAAGATTTGCCGGTTTTGCTCGCAATGTGTGGGGCGTAGAAGAAGCGGAGGATGAAAAAGCGGCACTTATGGGCATAGAAGAAATGGAAAAATTCTTCACATTTATAGGTATGCCTCTTAATCTTCGTGATTTCGGAATAGAAAAAGATTCTACCGAAAAACTTACAGAGCTTTGCACCTTCGGAAAGACAAGAAGTATTGCATCTTATATAAATCTTGATTTTGACAAAGTGAAAGAAATTTTTGACAGCTGTTACTGAGATAACCTTGTGTGAAATTTACTGAGGGACGGAAAAGGGGAATATCTGTTTTTTCAATATTCCCCTTTTAAAAAACAGCTTTTTTGAAAAAAAGTATTGCATTTTTCTTTTTCGTGGAGTATAATATACAAGAATCAAATATTCCTCCTTAGCTCAGTCGGTAGAGCACGCGGCTGTTAACCGCGTTGTCGTTGGTTCGAGTCCAACAGGGGGAGCCAAAAAGGTAAAGACCACATAAAATGTGGTCTTTATCTTTTTTTCTTTTCTCTATTTGAATTCGTGTGAAGCTAACGCGGATTAACAGCCGCGTAGCGGCGTTAACTGAATCGAGCCTGACCGCCGCCGGTGGCGGATGAAGGGAAGGCGCAGAGCTGTGCAGTGGTCGGCAGATGTCGAGGGGATTTATTCCCCGAAAACAGATGTCGGGTACCACAAAAGGTCGTTGGTTCGAG
>JAZUOX010000034.1:0-89745 GCA_045604905.1 Clostridia bacterium | reverse complement strand
ATGGTGATGGGGATTGAATTAATGCTTGCCTAAACTTCATAGTTTGTGTTATTGTATTCATAGCGAATAGAATTCCTTTCTGTGTGGTTTTTGGTGGTACTTAAACTTTAACACAAAAAGTTTCTATTCGCTATTATTTTTACCGATATGTTTTTGTACGAGGTTTCCTCGTATGAAAATATATCGGAATGTAACACATCTATTGTAAACCTACAGCTAGAGTATATAAAAAATAATAAAAAACTTTGACAATATAAGGAAGATATGATATTATAAATTAGTTAAAATGGATTAGTTTGCGTAGAGGTTGATAATATGAGAGATAATAAGTTGGATTTGGGTGTGGTATTAAGAACAGGTCTGACGCTTTTGCCGATACTGTTCGGTATGCCGTTTCCTGCAATGCTCTGGTGCTCATTCAATATAGCTATGTCGTATGTTGCATACGGTCCGATTACCAGTTTTGTAAGTTCGCTTTGTGCAGTATGTTTTTCTATGCTGTTTTCGGGAATATACGGAGAAAGTGCAAAACTTTACGGCCTTTTTATCGCACTTGAGGCGATTTTGTGTGCGTGGGCGTGCATTTATACTGTTGTCCGCAGGAAAGATTTTTTCAGCGGCATGTGGCTTTGTGCAGCGGGATATCTCGTGCCGGCGGTTATAATTCTCAAAAAGCAAGCCTCACAGGCAGGTCTCAGTATAGCAAACTTTCTCACGGAAGAGCCAATGGAAATTTTCAGGACTCAGTTTGACTTAGTGACAAAAGATACGGGGCTTCCTATTGATGGAGAATTTATTTCGCAGTTGATGGACACGCTTCATAATATGGTTATAGCAATAGTTCCTTCGGTGCTTGTTCTTACAAGTGTTATTGTAGGCTATGTGGTTATGTGGAGCGTATGTGTCAGACTCCGTGGCTTAAATAGCAGTGTGACACATTCTTTCTCTGAAATAAAGATTCCACGGGCAATGGTTATCGGTATGATAATTTCAATTGTAGTATATGCCTTTGATATAGAAGAAACCGTAAGCATGGTTACTCTTAACATTTTTGTCCTTATGATGTACCTGTGTGCATTTGCAGGTCTTTCGTTTGTTGATTATTATTTAAGAAAAGCCATAAGAATCACTCCTCTCAGATTACTCATATATTCTGGTGCTGTTATGTTTTTATCGTCATTTATAATATTGGCACTGACAGTAGCGGGAATAGCAGATTCGTTTGTTGATTTCAGAAAACTTAAAAACAGGAGGCAGGCGTGTGAAGCAGAAGAATGAAAAGTTCAGTGATTTACCCAAAATTGCATCTTTGATTTTAGCGCTTATCATTTTTGCGTGCTCAGTTATTTTATTTAAGAAATCTCAGGTTCTTTCAATTATTATGATGGTAGCTTCAGCTGTTTTAATTGCGGAAAAGTTGTTGCACCGTCTTGCAAGAACAAAAAAAATGAAAGAATATATAAGCGACGCAGCACTTGATGATGATGAACTGCAGAATAACGAGGCGCTTTTTAAGTCAATAAATCCCATTGCCGGAATCCGTGTTGACGGAAGCGTGGCATGGTATAATTCTGCATTTAAAGAAGTTTTCGGTAGTGTTGATGACAAAAAGATAGCCGAAATTATACCTCAGATAAAAGTTCGTGAAATATATAACGACGGAGGAAACACTCCGATAATTGCAGACATCGGAAACGATACTTACAACATCCGTGCATCTGTTAAAAGGAGAACATCTCCGGACCATGCGGCAATTATGCTTTATATGGAGAAAATAACAGAGTTGGTCGAAGCCAGAAATGCACTCTACAATGCACAGAATGTAGTTGCGCATATTGTTATAGACAACTACGACGAAGCTCTTTCTGATATTGAAGATGAAGAACGCTTTGAAATCATTGCGCTTCTTGACAAAAATGTTATCGGTTGGGCTAAGGATGCAGGCTGCCTAGTTAAAAAAATGGATAAAAACAAGTTCCTTTGTATCTTTACCCGAAAAGAACTTGAAATATTTGTGAAAAACAAGTTTGATCTTTTGCAGAATTTAAAAAGCTTTAACCCCAATGCCAAAACGCCTCCTACGGCAAGTATCGGAATAGGAGTAGGTGGTGATAGCTTTGACGATAATGATATTTCGGCAAAGAAAGCTCTTGAAATGGCTCTCGGAAGAGGCGGTGACCAGGCTGTTATACGCGAGAACGGTAAGTTCAGTTACTATGGAGGAAATTCAAAGGAAACTGAGAAGCGTACCAAAGTAAAAGCCCGTATAATGGCGCGCAACCTCCGTGAACTTATGCAAGAAGCTGATAATGTCCTTATTATGGGACATAAAAACAGTGATGCTGATGCTATCGGTGCAGCTATCGGTATCGCGGGTATGGCAAATTTTATCAAAAAGGATGCCAGAGTGTTGCTTATTACAAATGACGGCACTGTTCAGCAGCTTCTTAAAAAAATTGAAGCGAATAAATATCATGAGGGAATGCTTATCGGAAAAAGCGGTCTTAAAGAATATATAACCCCTAAGACACTTCTGGTTGTATGTGACACTCATGTGCCTGAATATACGGAGATGCCTGAGCTTGTTGATGCAATCAAGCGCAAGGTAGTAATAGACCACCACAGAAGAAGCGAAAGCTTTATTTCTGATGCTGACCTTGTTTTTCACGAACCGTTTGCGTCATCAACCAGTGAAATGGTGGCGGAAATTATGCAGTATTTTGACCCAAGGTATTCTGTTTCTACAGTTGATGCAGAAATTCTTTATGCAGGTATTGCAGTTGACACAAAACACTTCACATTCAAAACGGGCGTCCGTACTTTTGAAGCGGCAGCATATCTGAGGTCTGCCGGAGTTGATACGATGAATGTTAAAAAACTTCTCAGAGAATCTATTGATGATTACAAGCTTAAGGCATCAATCGTAACAGAAGCTCAGATTTATAAAGATAACATTGCAGTTTCAGCTTATCATGGAGTCGTACCGCATCTTGTAATTGCGGTTGCTGCTGATGAAATGCTTGAAATAACAGATATCAAAGCATCGTTTGTGATTGCTGAAGACAATAACGGAAATACCATTATAAGCGGCAGGTCGCTTGGTGAATTCAATGTGCAGGTAGTTCTTGAAAAACTTGGCGGTGGCGGACATATGATGTCAGCAGGTGCTCAGTTTCAGGGAAAGACAGTAGAAGAAGTATGCGATATGCTGAAAGAAGCTATCGATGAAATATAATGTAAGAAAGGATGTATTTGAATGAAAGTTGTACTTATGACAGATGTAAAAGGTCACGGTAAAAAAGGTGATATAGTAGAAGCAAGCGACGGATATGCAAGAAATTTCCTTTTGCCTAAGAAAATGGCAGAGGTAGCTACTGCAGATGTTCTCAACAACATAAAGGGAAAAAACGAGGCAGCAGCATATCATAAACAGCAGGAAATTGAAAAAGCTAAGGAAACTGCAAAAAGCCTTGAGGGCGCAAAGGTTATGCTAAAGGGAAAAGCAGGTGACGGTGGAAAGCTTTTTGGAAAAATCACAAATCAGAATGTAGCGGAAGCTATAAAATATCAGCTTCATCACGTTATAGATAAGCGCAAGGTTGTTCTTCCCGACGGTATAAAAACAATCGGTGAAACAAGCGTTGAGCTTAAAATTTACCCCGAAATTTCAGCTACAATAACAGTTGTTGTAGAACCTGAATAATCCAAGGATAAATATCAGAGAAAGGAATGTTGTTATGGATATTCCGATTGGAAGAACTATGCCATACAACCTCGAAGCAGAGGCGGCTATTCTCGGCAATATAATACTTGATGAGCAAGCTCTTGCCATGGCAATGGATAAGCTTGATGAAGACTGCTTCTATGCAAGCGCAAACAAAACAATATTCAATGCCGTTTCCAATCTTTTTGAAAAAGGCGTTCCCGTAGATATGGTAACACTTTCTGAAGCTCTTGGTGATAAAATTGACAGTGTTGGCGGAATTGCCTACATTACAAAGCTTGTACAGAATGTTTTTACAAAAGAAAACCTTGACCAGTATATAGAAATAGCGCGAGACAAAAAGATGCTCCGTGGCCTTATTGAATCTGCAAGTCAGATTATGGATATGGGTATGAAGGATGAGGAGCCTACAGCAGATATTATTGACAAGAGCGAACAGCTTATTTTCAAAATTTCTGAAAGTCAGGGAAAAAGTGGCTTTGTCCATATTGGTGAAGTAGTGAAAAGTTCACTTGCAACTCTTGATGAGCTTAAAAAACGCGGCGGAAAAGTTACGGGTATAAAAACCGGGTTTACAGGTCTTGACGCTTCCACGGCAGGTCTGCAGAACAGTGACCTTATAATACTTGCAGCACGTCCAGGTGTGGGTAAAACAAGTTTTGCCCTTAATATTGCACAGAACGCAGCGATCCGTGAAAAAGTGCCGGTTGCAATATTCTCACTTGAAATGAGCCGTGAGCAGCTCGTGAACAGAGTTATATCAAGTGAAGCTCTTGTAGAAGCGGGAAAACTCAGAATCGGTGATATTGATTCTAACGAAATGACAAAGATTGCTCACTCGCTTAAGGATATTATAACGGCCCCGATTTACATTGACGACACTCCGGGTATCACTGCTGCAGAAATTCGTGCAAAATGCCGGAGGCTTAAAATGGAAAAAGGACTCGGACTTGTGGTAATTGACTATCTTCAGCTGATGCAGGGCAGAGGCAAGGGTGACAGCCGTACTCAGGAAGTCAGCGAAATGTCTCGTTCTCTTAAGATTATGGCAAAAGAGTTGAATGTTCCGGTTATTACTCTTTCTCAGCTTAACCGTGCTTCTGAGAAATTGGCAAGGCGCCCTATGCTTTCAGACCTCAGAGAAAGCGGATCTATCGAGCAGGATGCCGATATTGTTATTATGCTTTGCAGACAGCAGGGTGAGGACGGAGAAGAAAATTCCGGCAATATTGTTGAATGTATTCTTGCCAAGAACCGTGCCGGAGAATGTGGTATTATAAATCTTGCTTGGCGCGGTGAATACACCAAGTTTATGAATCTTGACAGCAGGAGCTGATAAAAGTGCTACTTGATAAAGTGCGTGATACTGTTAAAAAGTATGCGCTTGTAGATTATGGTGACAAAGTGATATGTGCTGTGTCAGGAGGAGCAGACTCTGTGTGTATGTTGCACGCAATGCTTGCACTTCGCGCAGAGTACAATCTTACGCTTTATATAGCAAATGTAAACCATCTTTTGCGTGGAGAAGAATCCGATGATGACAGTGAATTTGTAAAGATTATTGCAAGAGCCGCTGATATAAAGCTTTTTTACAGAGAATATGATGTCCACAAAATAGCAAAAGAGAGAAAACTGGGAGAAGAAGAGTGTGGAAGATGCCTTCGCTATGAGTTTTTTCAGGAAATTGCAAATGAGCTTGGCGGTGCAAAAATTGCTACTGCGCACAATCTTAACGACAATGCGGAAACTGTGCTTTTTAGGCTCGTACGGGGGACTGCGTCCCGCGGTTTAAGCGGTATTAAGCACAAGCGTGACAATGTTATCCGTCCACTTCTTGATGTGTCACGGACAGAAATAGAGCGTTATCTCAAGTCGAACAGTATAACATGGTGCGAAGACAGCACCAACAAACTGCCGGTATATTCCCGTAATAAAATACGACTGGGAGTTATTCCGGTACTTAACGAAATATCGCCGTCTGCAGAAGAAAAAATTGTTTCTGCAGCAAGGTTTATTTCGGAGGACGACGGCTTTTTAAATGCATGTGCAGATGTTCTTATGAAAGATTGCTTTGACGGTGAAAGCCTGATTCTTGACTCGTTCAATACTTCACCGATGCCTCTGAGAAGACGTATTGCGTCAAAAGTGCTTGACATATGGGGAGTAAAGGAAATCAGTGCTGAAAAAATAGAAGATTTTCTGAGATTTCTGCAAAAAGAGAACGGAAAAATGTTTGACCTTAATGCACAGTTCTATGCAAGAAAAGCTTATGGAAAAGCAGTGAAATCAGACCGTAACAGAGGTTATGAGTTTGACGGAATAATAGATATTGACTCCCCGATGATAACAGATAGATGGAAATTACAGGTTTTTATGTCAGATACGCCTGTGAAAAAAAACGGTAACGATATGGCAGTGTTTGATGCAGAAAAACTGTTTCCGCCATTTGATGTTTCTCAAAAAAAAGATGGCGACAAAATGAAAATTAAAGGAATGAAAGGTACAAAGAAACTGTCGGATATATTTACCGATGCAAAAATCAGCACTGATTTACGCGGAAAGCTTCCGGTAGTAAGAAAAAACGGGGAAGTTCTCTTTGTGGGAGGACTCAGACAGACAGCACTTTTCAGCCCCGATGAAAATACAAAAAAATGGATTGTAATAAAATACGAAAGAAGAGATATTGATTATGACTGATATTAACAAACCCATAAAAAAAATACTTTGCTCAGAGGAAGAAATCAAAGCTTGTGTGAAAAGACTTGCAGATGAAATAAACAAAGATTATGAGGGAAAGAATCCTTTGTTTGTATCTGTCCTTTCAGGTAGCTTTATATTTGTTGCAGACCTTATCCGTGAAATGAAAGTACCCACAGACATTTCGTTTATGTTTGCTTCAAGTTATCAGAGCGGAACAGTTTCTTCCGGTCAGCTTGAAATTCATGCAGGAAAAGGTTTTGATCCGAAAGACAGGGATATAATAATAGTTGAGGATATTATTGATTCAGGAAGAACTCTTTTTAAGCTTAAACAGATGATTGAAGAGGCGGGTGCCAAAAGTGTTGAAATCTGTACTCTTTTAGACAAACCATCGAGAAGAGCTGTTGATGTTGATGTAAAATATACAGGTTTTAAAATCCCTGATGAGTTTGTTATCGGTTACGGTCTTGATTTTGACTATAAATACAGACAGTATCCTTTTATCGGGGTGCTTAAAGAAGAATATTATGAATAATATGTAAAATGGATTGAATAAGTTACTGTTTGATGTTATCATAGTATACATGAGGGGGTATTGTTTTGAAAAAATCTTTTAAAAGCATAAGCTTTTATATAATTTTACCGATTATAATCATCATTCTTATGCTTGTTTCGATGGATGATTCAGAGCCGAAGGTTAAAACTTTTGACGAGCTTGCAAATTCTATCGAGAGCGGAGAAGTTACAAGTCTTGAAATCGGGGACAGTGTGACGACTGCGACAATAGGTGACAAGGAGTACGATGTTGAAGTAACTCCCGGAATTCTGTTTGAAGTTGTCGGCGAAGAAATCCAGGAACAGATAAAAGAGGGCAAACTTAAAACAACAGTTCCGGCTCCGGAAGAAGTGTCGTGGTGGGTTTCGTTCCTTCCTTCAATCATAATGATGCTTATAATAGGTTTCTTCCTTTTCTCGTTTATGCGTCATCAGACCGGAGGTCACGGTGTGGGAAACTTTGGTAAATCAAAAGCAAAAACCCCCGTTGACGGAAAGAATAAAGTTACATTTGAAAATGTAGCAGGCGCAGATGAAGAAAAGAAAGAACTTGAAGAAGTTGTTGAATTTCTTAAAGATCCGAAAAAATTCATTGAACTCGGTGCCAGAATCCCCAAGGGTGTTCTTCTTGTAGGACCTCCGGGAACAGGTAAAACGCTTCTTGCAAAAGCCGTAGCAGGTGAAGCGGGAGTTCCGTTCTTCTCAATATCAGGTTCAGACTTTGTGGAAATGTTTGTCGGAGTAGGTGCAAGCCGCGTTCGTGACCTTTTCGAACAGGCGAGGAAGAATCTTCCGGCTATAATATTCATTGACGAGATTGATGCCGTGGGCAGACAGCGTGGTGCCGGTCTTGGCGGTGGACATGACGAAAGAGAACAAACTCTTAATCAGCTTCTTGTTGAAATGGATTGTTTCGGCACAAACGAAGGTATTATAATGATTGCGGCAACAAACCGCCCGGATATTCTTGACCCTGCACTTTTAAGACCGGGCAGATTTGACAGACAGGTTGTTGTGAATTATCCGGACCAGAAGGGCAGAGAAGCAATCCTCAAAGTTCATTCAAAAAATAAGCCTCTTGACGAGAGTGTATCTCTTGAAACAGTGTCAAAATCAACTTACGGATTCACCGGTGCAGACCTTGAAAATATTCTTAATGAAGCAGCTATACTTTCAGCAAGAAGAAATAAAAAGGTAATCGGTCAGGACGAAATTGACGAGGCTATTCTTAAAGTTATAATGGGTCCTGAAAAGAAGAATCGCAAGCACGAAAACGATAATAAGAAAAAGACCGCTTATCACGAAGCAGGTCATGCAGTTGCGGCGAAGCTTCTTCCTACACAGGATAATGTTCATCAGGTATCAATTATTCCCAGAGGCAGAGCCGGAGGATTTACGCTCAGTCTTCCGGATACAGATAAGAGCTATATCGGAAAGCAGGAAATGCTTGAGAGCATTGTGATGATGCTTGCCGGAAGAGCAGCGGAAAAACTTGTGTTTAACGATATCAATACCGGAGCATCAAATGACCTTGAAAGAGCAACACAGACTGCAAGAAAAATGGTTATGCAGTACGGTATGAGTGAAAAACTGGGTTATGTAACATATACAGCTGAAGATCATGAAGTATTTCTTGGAAGAGATTTTTCTCAGGGAAGAAATTACAGCGAAAATGTTGCAGCAATCATTGATGAAGAAATCAAGAGAATTGTTGATGAGTGTTATGCTGAATGTGAAAAGCTTCTCACAGATAACCGTGACAAGCTTGACAATGTGGCAAATGCTTTGGTAGAGCATGAAAAACTCGATGCAAAAGAATTTGAAACTGTGTTTGAGTTTGGTACTCTTAGCCCCGAAAACACTGCGGCAGAAGTAACAGAATAATAGAAAGGCAGAACGGAAATCCGTTCTGCCTTTTGTATTGTTCTTTAAGCTGCTTTTTATAGTGTGTAAAACAGTATACAGAAGAAATGCATTAAACTTGCCACAATGACAAACAAGTGAAATATTGAATGTACATAACGGTGCTTTTTACCTACACTGTAAAGAATTGCTCCGATTGTGTAAAGCACACCGCCGATTGCAAGATAAACTGCTCCGCCGAAAGTAATGGCGCGGTAGGTTATCGGCCAGAAACCAACGATACACCAACCGAGAGCCAGATAACAAATCATAGAAAGAATTTTGAATTTGTTGTGGTCAATTGCCGTAAAAGTCATTGCAATAAAAGTTACACCCCATACTATTCCGAAAATTACCCACGCAACAGCTGTGCTTTCAAGTCGTATAGCTGAAAGTGTTATTGGGGTGTAAGTACCGGCAATCATAATATAAATCATACAATGATCAATAACTTGAAATACCTTTTTTGCAGTGATGTGACGGAGACCGTGATAGATGCTTGATACTGTAAATAGAAGAATTACTGAAGCACCGTATATAGAGGCTCCTACAACACCATAAGGATTGTGATGGACGGCTGCCATAATTACACAGAGTACGAGGTACGCTATGCCGAAAGCAGCACCCACAATGTGAGATACCATATTAAATATTTCTTCACCGTTAGTATAATCAGGGAGAATTCTGTTACAAAGAGCTGTTCTTTTCATCGAAAAATCCTTTCATAATCAATTAACAAATTTCGGAGATAAGATTGTCCATATTATACATACCTGCCTCTTTTCCAAAAAGAAAATATGCAGCCTTAACTGCACCAACAGCAAAAATTTCTTTGCTGGTAGCGGTATGCTTTATTTCAATTATTTCATCATTGCCTGCAAATATAACATTATGTTCTCCGACAATAGTACCACCACGCACTGAGTGAATACCGATTTCACGTTTGCTGCGTTTTTTTCTGGTGCTGTGTCGGTCGTATACATATTCGTTGGAGTGCGCTGATGTTTCGTTAATCGCATCTGCAATAGCAAGTGCCGTGCCGCTTGGAGCATCTATTTTAAGATTATGGTGTTTCTCCACAATTTCAATATCGAAATTATCTTCAAGAAGAGTAGTAGCCTTCTTTGCAAGCTGAATAAGAAGATTTACACCAAGAGACATATTGGCACTGAAAAATATCGGTATTTTTTTCGATGCAGCATTTATGGATTCAATCTGCTCAGCAGAAAGTCCGGTTGTGGCAATTATTATCCCTTTGTTATTTCTGATTGCATAGGAGAGAGTAGCTTCAAGTGAAGAAGGATGAGAAAAATCTATAATAACATCACATTCCTCAGCGACATCTTCAAATGATGAATAAACAGGGTAGTCATTTTTCTTTTCAGTGTTTACATCAATACCGAAAATTATTTTTGCATCATCACTATCGTTAACAATACGGGTAATGACCTGTCCCATTTTTCCATTAGCTCCAACAAGTGCTATGTTAATCATATCCAAACCACCTCTTGTAAAATTTTGCGGCAAAAATATAGCGCGGAGTATAAAAACTTTCTATACTCCGCCTTAGTTAAAAAAGTTTATTTGATAAGTCCGTAATTTTTCATAGATGTGCGCAAGCGCTCAATATTTTCGGAAGCCATCTCATAAAGAGGAAGTCTTGTTCCGCCTGCATTGAATCCGAGAATATTCATGCCTTCCTTTACGGGAATGGGATTAACTTCGCAGAAGAGAGAATTGATGAGGTCAAGCGCTTCCATCTGCATACGGGCTGCATCCTTGAAGTTTCCGTCAAGTGCTGCCTGCATCATATCATGAGTCTGACGCGGAGCAACATTTGCAAGAACTGAAATAGCGCCTTTACCTCCCATTGAAGCAATGGGAACATTTATTTCATCACAGCCTGAGTAAAAGTCAAGCTTGTCACCGCAAATCGACATCATCTCAACAACCTGAGCCATATTGCCTGACGCTTCTTTTATACCTACGATATTGGGGTGGTCAGCAAGAGTATTAAGAGTTGCGGGAGCAATGTTAAGACCTGTTCTTCCGGGTACATTATAAAGAATAATCGGAATGTTAACACTGTCTGCAGTTTTTGTATAGTGAGCTATAAGCCCGCGCTGAGTTGTTTTGTTATAATAGGGGGTAACAAGGAGAAATGCGTCTATACCGAGCTTTTCGGCAGATTTGCAGAGTGCTATACCGTGGTTGGTATCATTAGAACCTGCACCGCCAATAACGGGGATTCTGCCATTAACCTTGTTGACTACATATTCTATTACGCTAAGATGCTCTTTGTCATTCATCGCTGCAGATTCACCGGTAGTACCGCAGGCGCAAATAGCGTCTGTTCCACCTGCTATCTGCTGTTCGATAATTTCACCAAGTACATCAAAGTTCGGATTGCCTTCTCTGTCAAATGGTGTAATTATTGCACAACAAGAGCCTGTAAAAACAGATTTTGTTCTCATACAAAGATACCTCCAAATCAGTCATTCATATATTCGATAAGCTTCTGTGCAATCTGTACGGCATTTGCTGCAGCACCTTTACGGATGTTATCTGCAACAACCCAAATATTTACACCGCTTTCAACACTTTCGTCGCGACGGATTCTGCCGATGTATGTTTCGTTAGTACCTGTAGCATTTGCTGCAAGGGGATAAACATTATTTGCAGGATCATCCTGTACAACAACACCAGGTGCATTCTTAAGAACTTCTACAAGCTCTGCAAGGTCAAAGTCTTTTTCAAATTCGACATTAATAGATTCACTGTGGCTGTTGAATACCGGAACACGAACAGTTGTAGCAGTGATTTTCATATCCTGTCTGCCGAGAATCTTACGGGTTTCTTCAATCATCTTCATTTCTTCCTTTGTGTAACCGTTGGGAAGGAATACATCAATGTGGGGAAGACAGTTGTTTGCAATAGGATGAGGGAACTTCTTGGGAGCTTCGCCCTTTAGACCGTTTTCAAGGTCGGTCCAACCTGCAACACCGGCACCTGATACTGCCTGATATGTTGAATAAACAACTCTCTTGATTTTGTATTTGTCATCAAGGGGCTTAAGTGCAACCATTGCCTGAATTGTAGAACAGTTGGGGTTAGCAATAATACCCTTATTCCACTTTATATCTTCGGGGTTAACTTCGGGAACAACAAGCGGAACTTCAGGGTTCATTCTCCATGCGCTTGAGTTATCGATTACAATACATCCCTTTGAAGCCGCAATAGGAGCAAACTTTTCACTTGTTGAACCGCCTGCACTGAAAAGTGCAATGTCGATGTCGCGGTCGAAAGAATTTTCTGTAAGTTCTTCAACAACATAATCTTTATCAAAAAATTTAACTGTAGAACCGGCGCTGCGTTTAGATGCAAACAAATAATAATTCTCAACAGGGAGCTGCATTTCTTCGAGAACTTTGAGGAAAGTTCTGCCTACCATACCTGTAGCACCAACTACAGCAACATTAAATTTTTTCATCGTAACCATTCCTTTCAAAACCTGCATAAAGCTAAAAATTACATAATTATGCATTATGATTAAGTATACCACAAATAGCCTCAGTTGTCAATTTTTTTAAACGAAAAAAGAAAAAATAAAGGATTTTTTTCTTTTATGTCGAAAAATAAAGGATAGGGGTATGATTTGCTACCCGGAAAAGTGAGGTGTTATGATGAAAAATAAAGCAGTTTTCATCTTTTTTCTGATGTTGTTTGCGGTAATGTCCTGCAGTGCAGTGTATGCCTCTGATTACAGAGGAGAAGTTGCTGTTGGACTCATATACGGCAATACTTCAAAAAATTCGGTAACAGTGGCTTCTTCAGGAGGTGCGGTAGTATATAATGCAGAGACAGGTGCAGCACTATACACATCGGCTCCCGGTGAGGAAATATACATAGAGATGGGTTCCACAGGCTTTATTGCAGCAGGAAAATTTGACGGAAGCGGAATGCCGAAAATCTCTGTGCAGCCTCAGAGCGGAGCTACTGTAATGTGTAACGGAACAGAGTACAGAGGTTATATCTATGTCGAAAGAAGAAGCGGTGGAGATCTTCTCGTAATAAACTATGTCGGTACTGACGATTATGTGTCAAGTGTTCTCGGAAAAGAAATGAGCTATTCATGGCCGAAAGAGGCTTTGAAGGCGCAGGCTGTCTGTGCGAGAAATTTTGTTCTTTGCAGGGGAAATGCACATAAAAATTATAATTTTGATGTTTGTCCGACTACACACTGCCAGGTTTACGGAGGCGTAGCCAGTGAACATGAAAATACAAGGCAGGCAGTCAATGAAACAAAAGGTGTGCTTGCAACTTATAACGGGAAGATAGTTGCTCTCTATTTCTATGCTACAAGCGGAGGCAGAACAGAGGATGTTGAAAATGTATGGGGAAGTCCCTACGGCTATTTAAAGGCAGTTGATGACCCATACGAAAATCCTGAAAAGGCATCGAAATATACATGGACAGAAACTTTTACTCCGGGCGAAATAGAAGAAAAACTCAAAGCAGCGGGAATAAATATAGGTGCGCTCAAAAACATAACGGTTGATTCAAAAACTGCGAGCGGCAGAGTGACCGGGATGACTTTCTACGGCACAAGTGGAGAACACTCTGTCAAGCTTGAAAAATGCCGTACAGTGCTTGGACTTTACAGTCAGAAGTTTACGGTAAATTCCGGGTCAAACGCGACACTTATGACAACAGGGGGAGCAGCTGTCTTGCCTCTGTACGCATCTACAAATATAGGGGACAGGCCTCTTGCCGGTTACAGTGTGCTTTCGGGAAATGGTATAAAGAGTGTTATTAAGCTCGATTCTGTACCGGCAAAGAGTTATACCATAACGGGTGGCGGATACGGTCACGGCGTAGGAATGAGTCAGTGGGGTGCCAGAGGCATGGCAGAAAACGGCTTCACATATGACCAAATTCTTCATCACTATTTTACAGATATACAGCTAGGATAATCAGACATAATAAAAAGGGGAACTTTTATGAATACGGACGAATTTGATTACTACTTGCCGGAGGAACTTATTGCACAGACTCCTCTGAGTGACAGAACGGCATCCCGCCTTCTGCTTCTTAATAAAGAAAGTGGCGTCTATAAAGACGACTGCTTCAAAAATATCAAAGAATATCTCAGACCCGGAGATTGCTTGGTTCTTAACAATACAAGGGTTATTCCGGCAAGACTTTACGGTGAAAAAAAAGAAACTAAAGGGGCAATAGAATTTTTGTTGCTTCACAGATTTTCCGCTGATGAGTGGGAAGTGGCACTGAAACCGGGAAGAAAAGCAAAAGTGGGTGCACAGTTTGAATTCGGCGGAGGCAAGCTTTGTGCTGAGGTTACAGAGATACTTGAAGGTGGAAACAGGCGGGTAAAATTCAGCTACGACGGGCTTTTTGAGAATATTCTTGAAGAGCTTGGAGAAATGCCGCTTCCGCACTATATTAAAGAAAAACTTTTGGATAAGGAAAGATATCAGACCGTTTATTCAAAGCATGACGGCAGTGCAGCTGCACCTACTGCAGGGCTTCATTTTACAAACGAGCTTCTTGCAGAGATTGAGAAAATGGGCGTAAAGCTTGCTTTTCTTACTTTACATGTAGGACTTGGCACATTCAGACCGGTAAAGGTGGCTGATGTTACTCAGCATAAAATGCATTCTGAATACTATGAAGTAACCAAGGAAGCAGCGGATATTGTAAACGAAACAAAGCGAAATGGAGGCAGAGTAATCTGCGTAGGAACAACAAGTTGCAGAACTGTTGAGAGTGCAACCGAAAATGGTGTGCTTCTTGAAAAAAGGGGAGAGACGGATATTTTCATTTATCCCGGTTATAAATTCAAGATGACAGATGCTCTTATAACAAATTTCCACTTGCCAAAGTCCACTCTTGTAATGTTGGTAAGTGCACTTTCGGGAAAAGAAAATATACTCAGTGCATATAAGCACGCAGTTGAGGAAAAGTACAGATTTTTCAGCTTTGGCGATGCAATGTTTATAAGTTAGAAAAACAGGCAGACAACGGAATAAGAAGATAAATTTGTCGACATCAAGTTCGCAGGCATATGTCTATACGATAGAGAGCGCGTCCGAAGAAAAAATGGGTGTAAAGAAATCGAATTTCTTTACACCCATTTTTTATCATATAGAAATTTGCGTTTTTTATCGCGAGCAAAGTTTGACAAGTTTAGACTAAGATCGGACGCGACACGGGTGAGGCGGCACGATTTTTTGGTTTCTGTTTGTGGCTGACCGGCTTTTAGACTGTATGAGACTGAAAAAAACTTTTGTTTTCTGCCTGCTTTTTTTATTATATTATATTGCAATTACTTATAAATAAGTATATAATTAAAAAGGTGTATTATGGGGAGAGGAGGCTCGGCATGAAAAAAACTCATCAGAAAGAAGACAATTCAATGATTGATAAAATCAAGGATTTCATCTCTGAAAGTGATGAGATTATTCTTTCGTGCGAGTGCGACCTTTCCTGCGGAAAGTATGCTAAGACACTGGTATGTGCACTTAGTGACAGTCTTTGCGTGCTGAGGGATGACGGAACGTTTATTCGAGAGAAGTATTGCGATATTGACAGTATTTACGCCGAAAACTATGTATCTTCAGGCGGTCTTATAATCACCATTGACGGTAAAGATAACTGTGTAGCCCAGTTTACGCTTACGAAGTCCTCAAAAATTGAACAGCTTATAAACGTTGTCAGAAAATATATAGCAGGAGAAACGGTAACAGAAGAAAATAAAGAACCTGTTAATGATGAACCGTTTTCCTACATAAATAAGGGCAGAAAAAAACTCTTTATGCGTGTTATGTCTTATGTGCCAAGATATAAAAAACAGCTTGTATTTATGATATTGATAATTATTCTTTCAACCCTTGTCAATCTGGTGCGCCCATATATTACCGGCACACTGCTTTATGACGAGGTACTTGGTGCTGAAGGAAAATATCATGGCAGAATTTTTGAACTTGTAGCTGTTCTTGTAGCAGTTACTGTAGTTAATGTTTTATTTGGCATAATGCAGGGGCGAATCGGTGCAGATATGTCAGGTAAAATAATATACGACATTAAGACTGAAGTGTTTACAGCAATGCAAAAGCTTGGGATGAGCTTTTTTACATCAAAGCGTACCGGTAATCTTTTGAACAGAGTTAACAGTGATGCACTGGATATACAGTATTTCCTGAACGATGGATTGCCGAACTTTATAATAAATGCAGCAACTATTGTATCAGTTGGGTTGTTCCTTTTCTGTGTCAATCCTGTTCTTTCGGTGACGGTGCTTATTCCCATCCCCGTCATTGCAATTATCATTAAAAAATCACTTCGTAAATTCAAAAAGCTCAAGTGGCACACCTGGAGGCGGTCCTCCTCGATGAATTCTGTTATCAACGATGCACTGATGGGTGTCAGGGTGGTGAAGGCTTTCGGTAAAGAAGATAAGGAGCTTGAACGATTCAATGAAAAAAGCAGGCTTCTTTACGAAAACCGCGTGAGAGAGGGTGTTGCTTCGGCAAAAGTTTTTCCTGTTCTCAGCTGGATTATGGCTCTCGGTGGTCTTATGGTATGGGGAATAGGCGGATATCAGGTTGTAGGAGGCAGGCTTACATTTGGTGAACTTATGAGCTTTGTAGGTTATCTTTCACTTCTTTACGGTCCCGTTAACTTTATGGTAAAAACCTTTGACTGGTTTACAAGCTGTATGAACAGTGCACAGCGTATTTTTGAGATTATAGACAGACCCCCCGACATAACAGAAAAGGAAAATCCTGTGGAAATTGATAAACTCAAAGGCGATGTTGAACTAAGGAAAGTCACCTTTTCCTATGAGGCTAACAGAACTGTTCTCAGGAATGTGTCTTTCAGCGTAAAAAACGGTGAAATGATAGGGCTTGTAGGTCATAGCGGAGCAGGAAAGAGCACTATTACAAATATAATTACACGACTTTATGATGTCAACGACGGAGAGGTTCTTATTGACGGAGTAAATGTAAAGGAACTCAGCTTCAGGTCGCTGCGTTCAAACATCGGTATGGTTCTGCAGGAAACATTTCTTTTTTCAGGAACTGTTGCGGAAAATATAGCTTACGGAAATCCCGACGCAACGCTTGACGAAATAATCGGTGCAGCAAAGAAAGCCCATGCTCACGAATTTATTGTGAATCTTCCCGACGGATATCAGACAGAACTCGGTACACGGGGTGTTGACCTTTCAGGTGGAGAAAAACAGCGTATAAGTATAGCAAGGGCAATCCTTATGGACCCGGCAATACTCATATTTGACGAAGCAACTTCATCACTTGATACAAAAACCGAGCATCAGATACAGGAAGCAATGGAAGAACTCATAAAGGGTAGAACTACCATTGCCATAGCCCACAGACTGTCTACGCTTAAAAATGCTGACAGGCTAGTGGTTGTGGAAAACGGTTGTGTGGTTGAAACAGGTACTCATGAGGAACTTTTCAAAAAGGAAGACGGTGTTTACGCTGTCATGGCAAGAAAACAGCTTGAAGCGATAAACATACAAGGAGTTAAGGAAAATGAGTGATAAGCTTGAATATTTGAATCCAGGCGATATTTCTTTTAGCCTCAACGAAGCAGGACTTATAACTGCGTCGCTAAAAGGAGAAGACCTGGGAAGAGTTGCAGTATTAAGAATGTTTCCGTTTGAGTATGAAGAGGAGTATCTCTGCATAAGAAAAGAAAACTACGAGCGCAGAGATAAAGAATACGAGATAGGCATCATCCGTACTCTTAGCGTCTTTAATCAGGAGCAGCAGAAAATTATCCGTAGTGAACTGGAAAAACGCTACTTTGTACCTGATATACTCAAAGTGCTTGAAGTAAAGGAAGAATTCGGTCATACAATGTGGAAAACCGAAACAACTGCAGGAGAGAGGGAGTTTACCGTTACCGATATGTCATCCAATGTCATAAATCTAGGAAAAAACAGAGTTATGATTATCGATGTGTACGGAAACAGATATTACATCCCTGACATAACAAAAACAGACGATAAGGCTCTTAAAATTCTGGAAATCTGGATATAAAGGACTGAAAACTATGATAAACAGTACGGCGATAACTGAATACAGTGAAATTATAAGCCGTGCTTTATGCGGTGAGGAAACGGTCTATATTACGGAATACGATGTGACAGAGGACGGAAAATACACAGAGGGTGTTGTTGCTCTTAGCAAAACTGCAATTTGCGTTGTGGAAAATAAAGAAATTAAATATGTAAGAAAAATATCGGACATAGATAAAGTTTCTTGTGCAGAATATATCGGTGGAGGTATGATTGAGGAGTTCTCCGGAGGAGAGAGAAGATGTCTTGCCCGTTTTTCCATGAATTATATTGAAAGTTTTAATACTCTGGCAGAAGCGGTGAATGACCTTACAGAGGGCATCTTTCCGGTAATCAAAGAAGATACGGAACAGAAGGTTTGTCCTGTATGCAAAAGACCTCTGGTGAGGGATGCTAAAACGTGCAGACATTGTACAAACAAGCTTGGTATACTGAAAAGAATTTGGACAATTTCAAAGTCCTGCAGAAAAATGTATGCTTTTCTGATTGCTTTGTTCTGGATATCCAGTATTGCAACAATTATTAACCCATACTTTTCAAAAAGACTTGTAAATGATGTTCTGAGCAATTCAAATGCATCAAGGCAGACACTTTTCCTTGTTGTTGGTCTGATGCTTGCAGTCAGTGTTGTAAGCCTTATTATTACTGTTGTTCATAACATAGTATCGACTAAGGCCAGCAATCTGCTTGCCCGTGACCTCAGAAATCATATATATGAAAAACTGCAGAAAATGCCGCTTTCTTATATAGAATCAAGAAAATCAGGCGACCTTATGCAGAGAATAAATAATGATACACAGCGTATCCAGACGTTTGTTCAGGATATTGCAATTATGGCAGTGAACGAAGTTTGTCTTTTTATTGCAGTTGCAATAGTTACGTTTTGGCTGGATTATAAAATGGCGCTTCTGATATTCGTGCCGATGCCTCCTGCAATGTATCTTATAAACAGAATCCGTTACAGTATTCAGCGTCGTTACAGAAAACAGTGGCGTAAAATGGATAAGCTTACTACAAGGCTTACAGAGGTACTTAACGGAATAAAAGTAGTAAAAGCTTTCGGCCGTGAAAATGATGAAATTTCAAAGTTCAGGGAAACTGCCGGTGTAGTAAGAGACCTCACTATAAAAAACGAAAAATATGTCTATACGATTTTCCCGATAATTAAATTTATAATGGGATTCGGTGCATATTTAGTCCTTCTTTACGGCGGAAGCTGTGTAATTGGAAATGAAATGTCATTGGGCGAACTTGTGCAGTTTTCATCATATGGTAGTTTCCTGTACAGCAAGCTTGAATGGTTTGGTATGCTTCCCAGACATTTTACAATGGCGATGGTCAGCTCACAGAGAGTTTTCGAGGTGCTTGACGAAGAATTTGAAGAAGAAAGTATCAAAAATGCCGATACGGATTCTGTAAAAGGCGAATATGCTTTCAAGGATGTATCCTTTGGCTATAAGAGTTACCGTAAAGTGCTCCGAAACATAAAAGAATCGGTCCGCCCGGGAGAAATGATAGGACTTGTAGGACATAGCGGTGCCGGGAAAAGTACTATGATAAATCTTATAATGCGCCTTTATGCTCCTGACAGCGGAAAGATTGAGCTTGACGGAAACGATATAGAAGAATACGACAGACACGAATATAAAAGCATACTGGGGGTTGTTCTGCAGGAAAGCTATCTTTTCAGTGGTTCGATTTTGGACAATATCCGTTATGCTGATAAAAACGCAACTCTTGAGGAGTGTGTCCTTGCAGCAAAAAAGGCAAATGCCCATGATTTTATAATGAAACTTCCCGACGGCTACAATACCTATGTGGGTGAAAAGGGATATAAGCTTTCGGGCGGAGAAAGACAGCGTGTATCTATTGCAAGAGCGATTCTTGCAAACCCGAAAATACTTATCCTTGACGAGGCTACTGCATCAGTAGATACTGAAACAGAAGAAAAAATCCAGCAGGCACTTTTGAATGTTACAGAAGGAAAAACGGTTTTTGCCATAGCCCACAGACTGTCAACCCTCAAGCATGCAGACAGACTTTTTGTCCTTGAAGAAGGAAGAATCGTTGAAACCGGAACACATAAAGAGCTGATAGAGAAAAACGGAATATACGCCTCGCTTCTTCGGGCTCAGCAGGAAATGATAACGAAAAGTGTGACGATAGACAATATAGAAAATAAAGAAAAAAAGGGAGATGCAGACAATGAGTAAAATAAAAATAATTACAGACAGCGGAAGCGATATAACTGTTGAAAGAGCAAAAGAGCTCGGTATAAGACTTATTCCGATTTCTTTTACTTTTGATGGGGAAAACTATTTTAAAGAGGGCATTGATATGTCCGTAGAGGAATTTTACGAAAGACTTAAGGCTTCTGACCAAACTCCAAAGACAACTCAGGTTACTCCTATTGAGTTTACAGATATATATAACGAGGAGCTCGATAACGGTTACGATACACTTATAGTTGTTACAATATCCTCAAAAGGCAGCGGTATGAATCAGAATGCAAGAATGGCTGCTGCTGAGGTAATGGAAGAGCGTGACGGTGACATTGTTGTTATAGATTCTATGGGATATTCTGCACTTTACGGATTGCCTGTAACATATGCAGCAAAAATGGCTGAAGCAGGAAAGAGTAAAGATGAAATTGTTGAATATCTTGAAAACATTATGCCGACTTTGAAGGCGTATTTCCTTGTGGATGACCTTTTGCATCTGAAAAAAGGCGGAAGAATAAATACTGCAACTCTTCTTGTTGCAAATATGCTTGACCTGAAGCCGGTTCTTGCAATTAAAGATGGCGTAGTTGTGCAGAAGGATAAATTAAGAGGCGGAAAGAAGGTATTCAGAAAACTTGTGGAGAACGCCCTTGATGACGATTTTGAACTTGAAGGAAAAACAATCCTTATTCCTTACACCGGTAATAAAGAAAGAGGAGAGGAACTCAGGGATGTTCTTAGTGAAGAACTTGATAATGTAAAACTTGTTCCTTATCAGGTTGGTGCAGTTATCGGATGTCACGGTGGTCCCGGTCTTGTTGGATTTATTGCATCGGAAAAATATGATTTACTTGATTACGAGGTTTAAAATATGTGGGTTGCAAAAGATTGGATAGATTATGAGTGTATAGACACATCAAACGGAGAAAAACTTGAAAAATGGGGAGATATAATTCTCTGCAGACCTGACCCCCAGGTTATATGGGACGAGAAGGCTGATCCTGAGATGTGGAAAAAGGCAGATGCACACTATCACCGCAGTTCCAGTGGCGGAGGTAAGTGGGAGTATAAAAATACTGTTCCTGAGCAGTGGACAGTTAATTACAAAAGCCTGACTTTCAATATAAAGCCTATGGGATTCAAACATACGGGTCTTTTCCCGGAACAGGCAGTTAACTGGGATTATATGATGGAGAAAATCATGGAGCGAGGAGAAGCAAAGGTGCTCAATCTTTTTGCCTATACCGGTGGAGCTACTGTAGCATGTGCAAAGGCAGGGGCAGCGGTTACTCATGTTGATGCATCAAAAGGTATGGTTCAGTGGGCAAAGGAAAATGCAAAGTCAAGCGGCCTTGAAAACGCTCCAATTCGCTACCTTGTAGATGACTGTATGAAATTTGTAGAGCGTGAAATACGCCGTGGAAATCACTACGATGCTATTATTATGGACCCGCCGTCGTATGGTCGAGGACCGGGCGGAGAAGTATGGAAAATAGAAGAATCAATCTGTCATTTTGTAAGAAGATGTTCTATTCTTTTAAGTGATAAACCTTTGTTCTTTATAATAAATTCATATACCACAGGTCTTGCACCTACGGTATTGTCAAATCTTATGAAAATATGCCTGCCGGAGGGTAGAGTAGAATCAAGCGAGATAGGAGTTAATATATCTTCTTCTTCTATGATTCTTCCTTGCGGCGCAACCGGAAGATGGGAAGTATAATTATATGGATATTGTCAAGGCAGAAAGCCTCAGCTTTTCGTATAGAAACGACGAAAAGGAAAAGGTTGTTCTTAACGGACTGAATCTTAATATCAAAAAAGGCAGCTTCACAGCCATTATAGGGCATAACGGAAGCGGAAAAAGCACTTTTGCAAAGCACATAAATGCAATACTGTTGCCCAGCGGTGGAAAAGTGTATGTATGCGGAATTGACACTGCAGATGAAAAGCGGCTGAGTAAGCTCAGACAGAGTGCAGGTATGGTTTTTCAGAATCCCGACAATCAGATAGTAGCAACAATTGTTGAAGAGGATGTTGCTTTTGGCCTTGAAAATCTGGGTGTTGAATGGGAAGATATGCACAAAAAGGTAGAACAAGCTCTCAAGATTGTGAATATGTACGATTATAGAAAACGCCCGCCTCACATGCTTTCCGGAGGACAGAAGCAAAGGGTTGCTATTGCAGGTATTCTTGCGATGGAGCCTGAGTGCATAGTGCTTGATGAACCTACCGCAATGCTTGACCCGATTGGCAGAAGCGAAGTTCTTGAAACAATTCTGAAACTTAACCGTGAAAAGGGTATTACGATAATACTTATAACGCATTATATGGAAGAAGCCGCAAAGGCTGACCGTGTAGTTGTTTTTGACCGCGGACAGGTTGTTATGGATGCTGCTCCGAGAGAAATTTTTGAAAGGGAAGAAGAGCTGGCTTCATATGGGCTAGATGTTCCGCAGGCGGTGGCGCTTTCTCACAGATTAAGAAAAAAAGGGATAAATATTCCCGTGGGAGTTCTGACTCCTGAAGATTGTGCACGAGAAATTTTAAAATCAGCAAAAGGATAACAGTATGATTGAGCTAAAAAATGTCACATACTCTTACAGCGATAACGGCTCGGACAGTTCGGCAGCGCTTAAGGGTGTCAGTTTAAAAATAAATAAAGGTGAATTTATCGGCATTGCCGGTCATACCGGAAGTGGCAAGACAACCGTTGCTCAGATTCTTGCAGGACTTATAAATCCCACAGGCGGAAGTATTCTTATAAACGGAGAGGAAATCTCAAACTACAAGGAAGCGGCAAGAAAACTCAGAAAAATGGTCGGAATAGTTTTTCAGTATCCGGAGCATGAGCTTTTTGAGGAAACAGTTTATAAGGATATTGCATACGGTCCTAAAAATAAAGGACTCAGCGATGAAGAAACGGATAAGCTGGTGAGAAAAAGTGCTCAGCTTGTGCATCTTAAAGAGGAGTATTTTGAAAAATCTCCTTTTGAGCTTTCCGGCGGACAAAAAAGAAGGGTTGCAATAGCCGGTGTTCTGGCAACAGAACCGTCAGTGCTTATCCTTGATGAGCCTGCGGCAGGGCTTGACCCGGCAGGTCGTACAAAACTTCTTAGTGAGTTACACAGGATAAGGAAAGAAAACGGTACAACGATTATTCTTATATCTCACAGCATGGAAGACCTTGCAGAACATACAGAAAGAATACTACTACTGAGCGACGGAAAAAAGTATAAGGATGCTCCATCAAAGGAAGTTTTTACCGATGCAGAAGTTCTGGAAAAGTGCGGTCTTCAGCTTCCGGAAATAACAAAGATTCTGAAACTGCTGAATGAGGGAGGCATGAAACTTCCGGAAAACCTTTTTTCCGTTGAAGATGTCTGCCGTGCGATTTCTGAATATATGGGGGTGAGTGAATGATACGCGATATTACTATCGGACAGTACTACAACGCAGAATCACCTATCCATAAAATGGATCCAAGGACAAAAATTCTATGGGTACTTCTGTATATGATTGCTCTTTTTGTAATAGACTCTGTTTCTGCATATGTTGCAATTGCAATTATGACGGCAGTAGTCATTGCAGCATCAAAAGTACCTCTTAAATTCATAATGAGGGGACTTAAACCGATTATTTTGATTGTTATATTTACAGCTCTTTTAAACCTTTTTATGACAGACGGGGAAGAAATCTTTTTTAAAGGAAAAGCGTTTGCAATCACAAAAGAGGGGATAATTCTTGCTTCAAAAATGGCGGTAAGAATCGTGCTTCTTATACTTGGCACATCGCTTCTTACTTTTACTACAACCCCCACAGTACTTACGGGCGGACTAGAGGTGCTTTTAATGCCTCTTAAAAAAATAGGCGTTCCGGTATCTGTATTTGTAATGATGATGAGCATTGCTCTGCGTTTTATTCCTACTCTTCTTGACGAAACGGATAAAATAATTAAAGCACAGACATCCCGCGGAGCTGATTTTGAAACAGGAAACCCCATAAAAAGAATAAAAGCAATGATTCCGATTCTGATACCGCTTTTTGTAAGCTCTTTTAGAAGAGCTGATGAACTTGCGACTGCAATGGAATCAAGATGCTATAATTCTGATGGAGAGCGTACCAGTTACAGACGATTCAGATTTGGTAGATACGACTTATATGCACTTATATCAGTTATTCTGATGGCTGGCATATTTATAGCTTTAAAGGTAGTGTTATAAATGACATATAAACTTACTATGGCGTATGACGGCACAAACTATCACGGCTGGCAACGCCAAAAAAATGGAATAACAGTGCAGGAAATTATGGAGAATGTTCTTTCGGATATGTTTGGTGTACCTACTGCTGTAACTGGCTGTTCGAGAACAGATGCGGGAGTGCACGCAAAGATTTATGTCTGCAGCTTTTCAGGTGAAACCACAATACCTGCAGATAAAATCCCGTTTGTGCTTAATACAAAACTTCCTGATGATATAAGGTCTTATGAATGCACTATTATGCACGAAGAATTCAATGCGAGATTTGAAACGGTGTCAAAGGCATATGAATATAAAATTTTAAACCGCACTTTCCACGATCCGCTGCTTAAAAACTATGCCTGGCATTATCCCGTAAAACTTGATGTTGAAAAAATGCAGGAAGCGGCAAAAATAATCCGGGGAAAACACGATTTTGCATCGTTTTGCGCTGCAGGAAGTGTGGTTAAGTCAACCGTAAGAACAGTCAAAGATCTTACTGTTTCAAAAGACGGTGATGTAATAACACTGAGGGCAGAGGCGGACGGATTTTTATACAATATGGTTCGGATAATAACGGGGACTCTTGTGTATGTAGGGTGCGGAAAACTCTGTGTTGAAGATATAGAGAATCTGATAAACAAAAAAGACAGGCGACTGATGGGAATAACAGCACCCCCGCAAGGACTGTCGCTTGTAGAGGTGAACTATGAAAAAGAAAAAATTGATTAAACTTGCAAAAAATGTTGTGGCAGTAATTGTTACACTGGCACTTTTGGTGATAATATTCTATCAGAACCGTGATCGTGATATTTTTAAATTCGGTCAATCAGAAAGCAGCAGGGTAGTGGCATCAAATCCGGAGGAAACAACAAGCAGCTCTCTTGCAAAAAGTGATGCACAGATGCTCGGGGATGAGGTTGCGTTTCTTTCTCCGTCTGCATTCAGTGTACTGAATAAAAAAGCAGAAGGGGAGAGTGCTGTTGTTGCTTATACAGAGCCGGTGCTTCATACAGACGGTGACTATGCCGTGATATATGATGAAAACTCAAAGAGCGCCACTGTTTATAAAAACAGCAGACTCAGTTACAACATATCAACAGAGGAAGAAATCATAAAGGCAAAGGTGAATCCCAACGGATATCTTCTCGTAACCACAAAAAAAGAGGGTTACAACTGTGAAAGTGTTGCTTACAATAAAAACGGAGAAGCAATTTTTAAGTGGGATATCAGCAAAAGTGAATTTCTTGACGGTGTTATAAATTACAGTAATAACAAAGTTGTAATAAGCCTGGCAACTTCCGATGAAAACAAGCTCTATGGTGAACTTCTTGTTCTTGATATAAAGACTGCGAAAGAACTTAAGAGGCATCGCTATGAGTCTCAGCTTTTCTATGAGCTGCACTCATACAAGAATGATACTTATGCTGCTTTTGGAAGTGGACTTCTTGTATATATAAATTCTGACGGCGGACAAAAATGGAAATACGATTATACAAAACGCAGTCTTGTAAATGCGGATATAACAAATCCTGATATGATGGTGCTGGCATTTTTGCCGGAAGGAACTATTGTTCAGGGAGGAGCTACGGATGTAAAGGTTATAAACAGAATCGGTGTGGAGATTGCAGAAAAAACCTTTGACGGCAGCATTGAAGACATCAGCGTAACAGATGAGGCTATTGCAATTGCATACGGCAAAAAAGTCGTAATAGCAAACAGCAAACTTAAGGAAAAGGAACTTCTTGAGAGTGATTCCGGAATAAAGAAGATAACAATGTTTTCTGACAGTAAGCATGTTCTGGCAATAGGAAACTCTGAAGTAAGAATACTTAAATAAAAGCAAGGAAGTTGAAAATAACGTTTTCAACTTCCTTTCAGCGTGTCGATAAACCTATCGACACGCTGGCAGATATCGAAAAAGGAAGGTAAATTCATTGAACACGAACTCGTCGGCGTATGTGGATACGGTAGAGGGCGTGTTCGGTGAAAACAAGCAGAAATGGCTACAAACTGCAGTTTGTAGCCATTTTATTAAACACTAATTGCTTGATAACACCTCATTAGCCACTTGACGGTGACAGCTTCCCCTCAAGGGGAAGCCTTTACTTTCATTCTCTGCTTGTGGTTGACCGACTTTTTCGACAGTCTGAAGCCTCCGGGTAATTTTACCCGGAGGCTTTTTGTGTAAAGAATAAGTTTTGATTTTAAGTACTAATTCACAAAATTATACAAATCAGTCCACCGCTGCCCTCGTTGATAATCCGGGTAAGAGTTTCCTGCAGCTTACCTCTGGCATCGTCAGGCATTTTATTAAGTTTTGTTTGCAAGCCCTCGTTTACAAGGTCGTGGAGAGATTTGCCGAAAATATTGGATTCCCAGATTTTTGTAGGCTCACTTTCAAATTCTCCAAGAAGATAATGAACAAGCTCTTCTGACTGTTTTTCACTTCCGACAATGGGATTTACTTCCGTTTCAATATCAGCCCGGATGAGGTGTATTGACGGTGCGCTCGCGCGTAGACGTACGCCGTAGCGACCTCCTTGACGAATTATTTCCGGCTCTCTCAGACTCAGCTCTTCAATCCCGGGAGATACTATTCCGTAACCGGTCTGACGCACTTGCTGAAGAGCATTTGATATTTTATCGTATTCGCGCTTAGCCTCTGAAAGAGCTGAAAGGGTTTTTATCAATTCTTCATCGTTCTGAATTGATAACCCCGTAGTTTCACCGAGAATAGTGTAGAATAGACCGTCAATGGCTTCTGTATTTATAATTGCTGTACCATTTCCCGGAGAAATACTTGCAACATATGAATTCTGTATATATTCATTTTCCGATAGTCTTGGCGGAATCAATTCTATGTGACTGATTTTTCCTGAATCCCTGACAGCGTTACGAACTGTCTCGTAAATGGATTTTTTGAGATAATGCTCATAGGGGAGAGCGTCAATCCAACCGGGCAGATTTATACCAAGTTCTTTTAATGGGAATTCATAAAGTACCGCTTTCATAATGCTGTTAATTTCGTCAATCCGTATATCAGCGCATGAAAACAAAAATACGGGAACAGCGTATTTTTCCTCAAGTTCGCACTTCAGTTTCTTTGCACTTTCACTTTCGGGCATAGCTGAATTAAGAAGTATAATAAAAGGCTTGTCAATCTTTTTTAATTCCGATACAACTCTTTCTTCTGCGGCTACATATTCGTATCTTGGTATATCGCAGATAGTGCCGTCGGTAGTCATAACAAGTCCGATAGTGCTGTGTTCCCGAATAACCTTTTCTGTGCCTATTTCGGCTGCTTTATCAAAGGGAATATCATCCTCAAACCATGGAGTCGTCACCATACGGGGAGCACCGTCTTCAGTGTGTCCTTGTGCTCCGGCAACGCAGTAACCTACGCAGTCAATCATTCTTACATTGAAAGAAGTATTGTCAGAAACGCTAATTGTAACTGCTTCATTAGGAATAAATTTTGGTTCTGTTGTCATAATGGTTTTGCCGGCCCCACTTTGTGGCAGTTCATCGGTGGCTCTTGTGCGAATATAGTCGTTTTCAATGTTAGGCAGAACTACAAGGTCCATAAATCTTTTTATAAACGTCGATTTTCCTGTTCTGACAGGTCCGACTACTCCGATGTAGATGTCACCTTGAGTTCGTTCTGCAATGTCGTTGTATATCTTGTATTGCTCCATAAAAATTCCTCCATACACTGCTTTTTGTAAAATGTATGAAATTAAATTTTGTGTTATGACAGTTTATACTGAAATATAGTCTGATTTAGTTGACACTGTAACACAATATATGGTAGAATTATGTAAATATACTTTAAGGAAGTGCTTTGAAATGGATTATGTAAAAATTGTATTGCCTGAGAAATATGATCTTGTATTAGGCGATACATTTCAACTATTTTACAGAGGTGTGGTTGAAGCGGTAAATCCTTATTGTTATGATATACTTTGCCTTTGTGATATCGGCAAAAATTTTCCGAGATATTTTGAGGTTAAACCAACAGAGGTCGGAGAATATACTCTTACATTGACTGTTTATTCAAATGAGAAAAAAGTTCTTGCTGAAGCTAAGACTACCCTTGTCATACACGAGGCAAAGGCACAGCCAAAGGAAGAGATTAATATTCTCTGTGTAGGTGATTCGCTTACTGCAGGAGGACACTGGGTGGAAGAGGCTTACAGAAGACTTTCTGCAAAGGGTGGACAACCTGTAGGTAACGGATTTAATAACTTTAACTTTATCGGTACTTGCAAAAAGGGTGAGGTAGGTTTTGAAGGTTATGGCGGATGGCAGTGGGAAAACTATCTTAATTCAAGAGAAGATGCGCTTCCTGCAGTCTGGGTAAATTCTGCAAACAATAAATCCGATGATGACCAGCATTCTATATGGAAGGATACTACCGGAACACTCTGGCAGATTGAAACAGTAGAACCATTTCGTATAAAATTTAACCGTGTAGGCGGTCACAGTGCACCTATGCCTGAGGATGGAACATATCTTACACACGTTGAAAACGCAAATGAACCGTCAGATATTCGTGTTGGCGGTGCGTATTATGAGACACCAAATCCTTTCTGTAATAAAGAAAAACAGACGGTTGATTTTAAAAATTTCTGCGAAAGAAACGGTTATAAGAAAATTGACGCAGTATATTTCTTTCTTACATGGAACGGAATGTTCGGTAAAGAGGATATCGTTATAGAAGATTTTTGTGATAAGCTTGCACAGGACGGTAGAAAGCTTGTTGACATTCTTCACGCCCAGTACCCATCTGCAAAGGTGAAGATTATGGGGCTTCAGGTTCCATCTGTAAACGGTGGTATGGGTAACGGCTACGGTGGAAAGCTGCCTTACTGCGATACTTACGGCATGACAAAATTTGTGCTTCAACTTAACAGAGTTTATGAAACGTGGTGCAAAGAAGATAAATATAAAGACTTTACTGAATTTATCAATATTTCGGGGCAGTTTGACTCTGACTTCAATATGCCTCACGCACATAAATGCGTAAACACAAGAAACAGTGAAACAGAAATTGTCGGAACAAACGGTGTGCATCCTAAGGTAGAGGGGTACTATCAGATAGCCGATGCAGTTTACCGCAATATCGTTAAGGAGTTTTGTCAAGGATAATCCAGAATGCATTAAAGGAGATACAAATGAAACAATTTTTAAAACTTAAAGAGAGGTACAACCGTTAAAACTGAATTCATTGCAGGTATGACCACATTTTTTGCTATGGTTTATATCTTGATGGTAAACGCAAATATGTTTTCCAATCCTTTTGGAGACGGATCAAATTCTTTGGGAGTCTCATATGGAGCTATCTATATCGCAACGGCTATTTCAGCTGTTATAGGAACAGTTCTTGCAGAATTGCTTGCAAATCTTCCTCTGGTGCAGGCAAGCGGTATGGGGCTGAACGCATTTTTTGTCTATACAGTATGTATAGGTTTTGGCCTTACATACTCTAATACACTTGTCCTTGTTTTTGTTGAAGGATTTGATTTTTCCGCCTTTTCAAAGGCGCATGGTAAAGCTAATCTTATACTTACTATCCTTACTACTGCTTTGGCATTTTGTATGGTGGATATGTTTGACACTCTCGGTACACTTTACGCAGCCTGTGAGCGTGCCGGACTGGTAGATGAAAAGGGAGAACCTTTAAATATGAATGAAGGTATGCTTTCAGACGCTATAGTAACTGCTACCGGTGCAATCTGCGGAACATCTACGGTTACTACTTTCAGCGAGGTGAATGCCGGTGTTGCTGCAGGCGGAAGGACCGGACTTACATCGATTTTTGCCGGGACATTTTTGTTTATCGCAATGCTTTTGTTAACACATTAAAAGTTTTATATAAGGAGATTAAAATGAAAAAGGAATCGTTTTTCCAGATTTTAAAATTTACGCTGTTTTCTGCATCTGCAGGAATTATACAAGTTGCAGCATTTACATTTTTTAACGAATTACTTAAATGGATGTATTGGCCATCTTATCTTATAGCTTTAATATTGTCCATAATCTGGAGTTTTACGTTTAACAGACGCTACACTTTCAAGTCTGTTGCAAACATTCCGGTTGCGATGGCGAAACTGCTTGGATTTTATGCCGTTTTTACGCCTTTATCAACATGGCTTGGACATTTGGCAGAAACTGCCGGAATAAACGATTATATAATTCTGATAATAACTATGCTTTCGAATTTTGCTCTTGAATTTTTGTTCTCCAAATTAGTAATATATAAAAATCAGGAGAATACGAGAACTTGAAAAACTTCCCTCATCCTATGGGAAGGCACACTGTGTATTTAATATATCCTTTTCAGGGACGAACAGAAGAGAAATTTATAATTAGTGTATCCGTGATATAAAAAGAAACAAAGTTTGCATAATTGACCAGAATTTTCTTGTTGTCTTGACAAATCTTATAAAAAAAGTAAAATATATGATAAGCTTTGCAAAAACATAGAGTATAGGACATAAAAATCAAAGTTTTTCATACAAAAGAAAAACTGTTTCTTTACGATTGTGAGTTTCAAAGAATTTATAAAAAATAGTAAATATAATCACAATATAACTCAAGGAGGCAAAGTATGGGCTTTAAAAAAGATTTTGCGTGGGGTGTTGCGACTGCCTCATATCAGATAGAGGGTGCATATAACGAAGACGGCAGAGGTCTCAGCGTGTGGGATGTGTTTTCTCACGAACCCGGAAAAGTGGATTACGGACATACAGGCGATGTTGCTTGCGACCATTATCACAGATTCAAGGAAGACATTAAGCTTATGCGAGAACTTGGGATTAAGTCTTATCGCTTTTCTATAAGCTGGTCGCGAATTTTCCCCAACGGTATTGGGGAGGTCAATGAAAAAGGAGTAAAATTTTATTCAGACCTTATTGATGAACTTATCTCTAACGGAATTGAGCCTTACATAACACTTTTTCATTGGGATTTGCCCTACGAATTGCATAAAAAGGGCGGTTGGCTGAATTCTGAATGCGTAAAGTGGTTTTCAGAATATGCAGCAAAAGTCAGCGAACTTTATTCTGACAGAGTAAAGTATTTTATTACATTTAATGAGCCGCAGTGCTTTATCGGCTCAGGATATCTTTCAGGTGGACATGCACCAGGTTTAAGTGTAGGTTATAAAGATATTTTCCAGATGTGTCACAATGTGCTGAAAGCACACGGCGGGGCGGTTATTGCACTTCGTGAAAATGCGAAAAAAACGATTAAGGTCGGCTATGCTCCCACTTGTGGCGCGTGCTATCCTGCGTCAGAAAAGCCTGAGGATATTGAGGCAGCAAGAAAACAGTATTTTGCATGTGACAGTCTTGACGGCAATCCCATGTGGAGTGTAACTTGGTGGAGTGATCCCGTTATTCTCGGAAAATATCCCGAAGACGGAATTCGCATGTACAAAGAATTTCTTCCTGAAATTACAATTGAAGATATGAAGCTTATTAATCAGCCCCTTGATTTCTATGCACAGAATATCTATAACGGAGTTGAAGTAAAAATGGGAGAAGACGGCAATCCCGAATATGTTGACAGATATGCAGGTTTTCCGAAAACTGCCATTAACTGGCCCATAACTCCAGAGGCACTTTGCTGGGGACCAAAGTTCCTTTATGAAAGATATAATCTTCCCATCTATATAACTGAAAACGGTATGTCCGCACATGATGTTGTTTCCCTTGACGGAAAGGTACACGATCCCAACCGTATCGACTTCCTTGAAAGATATCTCCTTCAGCTTGAAAAAGCGGCAGACGAAGGTGCAGATATTGCAGGTTATTTCCTTTGGTCTTTTATGGATAACTTTGAATGGGCAAAAGGATATTCGGAACGCTTCGGTATTGTTTTTGTAGATTACGAGTCGCAGGAGAGAATTCCAAAGGATTCGGCATATTGGTATAAAGAATGGATTGAAAAGCACAGTAAGTAAGCAGGAGGTAAATTATGCAGAAACTTAATTTTACAAACTTAACGAAAGAACTTTTTGCGGTTGTAAATGAACTGAAAAGCGGTATCGGTTTTGATATAGATACCAATGGAATAGAGGTGTCTGTTTCAAAACGCGGAAAAGACGGTCTTACAGTGAAAATAGCAAGCGGAAAAACAGAAATTTCTTACGGAATTATTCCTGATTTCTGCCGTGGATTATGTATTCTCTCAGACGCCTTAAATAGAGGGGAGAAGGAGTTTTTCTACGATGCTGACAGAAGTATTGAAAAAAGTGGTATCATGCTCGACCTTTCAAGAAATGCCGTTGTTAAGGTAGAAACAGCAAAGGATTTAATCCGCAGATGTGCAAGAATGGGTCTTAACACCTTTATGCTTTATATGGAGAATATCTATAAAATAGAGGAATATCCCTATTTCGGCTATATGCGTGGTGCCTATGCAGAGGACGAGCTTCGTGCTATTGACGAGTACGCACTTTCTTTCGGTATCGAGGTTGTGCCTTGTATTCAGACCCTCGGTCATCTTTCAAATGCACTTCGTTGGCCTTATGCTGCAGGTATGAAAGATACAAATGATATTCTTCTTATTGATGAACCTGAAACCTATAAATTTATCGAGGCAATGATTAAAACACTTGACCGCAGCCTTTCAACAAATCGTATTCACGTTGGTATGGATGAGGCATTTCAGGCAGGACAAGGCAGATATAAAGCCCTTCACGGTGAAGTTCCCCATATGGAACTCATTGGAAAACATCTCTCGAAGGTTAAAGAAGTTCTTGATAAATACGGCAAAACTCCTATTATGTGGTGCGATATGCTTATGCGCTATTGCTCTAGTAAAGGGCAGTTCTGGGATATGGACACCGTTGTTACGGAGGAAGATGCAAAGCACGTTCCTGAAGGATATGACCTTGCATACTGGGATTACTATTTTGAAACAGAAGAAATGTACGATGCTATGTTCGGATGCCTTAAGAAAATGTCCGACACAGTTTCAAGCTACGGTGGTGTATGGATATGGGGCGGATTAAGCGTCAACTATGACAAGACTTTCCGTACAACATTCCCGATGATTAAATCAAGCCGCAAAAATGGAATTAACGAAATTTGTGCAACTCTCTGGGGTGATGACGGTGGTGAAGTAAGCTTTTATACTGCACTTCTCGGAATTCAGCTTTTTGCCGAAGCAGTATATCACGAGGACGTGGATATGGAGCATCTCGGAAAGATGTTTAAAATCTGCACAGGATACGATGCAGAAAGCTTCCTTGCACTTGATATTGACGAGGTGCCTGAAACTCTGGAATTCAGAGACAGAAACATAGGTGTTCATAAGACTATGAATGCAATTACTATGTCAAAACAAATGCTTTATCAGGACGTTCTTCAGGGACTTCTTGACAAACAGTATGAACACGTTGATTTTGATACTCACTACGG
This sequence comes from Clostridia bacterium, assembly GCA_045604905.1. GTDB lineage: Bacteria > Bacillota > Clostridia > UMGS1883 > UMGS1883 > UMGS1883. The sequence continues at coordinate 55,846 of JAZUOX010000034.1, read as the reverse complement.
AAAATGTCTTGACAGATTTGATAAGATTTCTGTTCCTGAAGACCTTAAGGAGCTTTTTGACTATCACAGACAGCTTACATATGTACTTTCAATCAAGGCAGAGCTTGGCAGAAAACTTACGGCTAATTACAAAGCAGGGGATAAGAATAAACTTTCTGAAAATCTTGCAAACGTCAAGAAACTTTACTGTGAAGTCGAAAAACTTCACAAGCTCTTCTCTGATGTATGGCTTAAGTACAATAAGGCGTTCGGTCTTGACAGAATAGACCTTCGTTTTGGCGGACTTCTTGCAAGAATTAAACGTGCTGAAATTAATTTGGAAGCATATCTTAATGGCGAAATTTCTGAAATTGAAGAACTCACTGAAGAAAAACTCATGTTTACAACATCGGAATTTCTTCATTGCCCGTTCTACAACTACTATTCAACCGCATCTATGCAGATAGAAAAACAATGGTGATAAAATAACGACAGATTAGTAGTTTTTGATGTGAAATAAGTCTTGATTTCACATCAAAAAGCGAATAATGATAAATAAATTTAAGATTGTGCAAAAAACAGTGACTATTTTGTAAATACAATAAAGGTACTCTATGGTAATATAAACATAGGAAAAGGAGGGGAGTTTCAATGATAAGTAAAATCAACTTATACAAGGAATTCTTTGTAGAAAAAGAAAAAGAGATTTTTTCAAGCGGCAGTCTTAAAGCGACACTGTTCAGATACGCAAACGGTATTGAAGCAGTTAAGCTTTCCAATGAGAAAGGCTACGTAACACTTCTTCCTTTCGTAGGTCAGCAGATCTGGGATATGGAATTCCTCGGTCACAATATGGTTATGAAATCAATCTATGATGACCCGGAAATCTGTTACGACTTCTATGGTGAAAGCTATGGATGCTTTTTGATGCACTGCGGTCTTACAGCTATGGGTAACCCCACTGCAGAGGATACACACACTCCTCACGGTGAGCTTCCCATTGCAAAGTATAAAGAAGCATACATCCTTGCAGGTGAGGATGAAAAGGGTAAGTACATATCACTCAGCGGCAGCTACACTCATAAGAGAGCTTTCGAGCACGACTATGAATTCACTCCGGAGTGCAGACTTTACGAGGATGCTTCAACAATCGATATGATTATCACATTCACAAATCATAAAGATCTTCCTCTTGAGTATTTCTATCTTTGCCACATTAACTACCGTCCCATTGACGGTGCACAGCTTATCTATACGGCAAAGCCTGAAAATATTGAAGCGCATCATGAAGTTCCTGAGAATTATCCGAAAGAGCTTGCTGATAAAACAAATGCTTATCTTGATAAGCTTGACAAGGATGCTTCAATTATGAATGTAATTGATTCCAAGTCGCAGAGCTATGCTCCGGAAATCGTATTTACTTGTAAGTACGATGCTGATGAAAATGGTAATGCACACACAATGCAGCTTCTTCCTGACGGATATTCCTGCTATGTAATGCATAAGCCTGAGGAGCTTCCCTTTGGCGTAAGATGGATTTCAAGAACTACTGATGAGGATGCACTTGGTATGGTGCTTCCTGCGACAGCGCAGCACATGGGATATCTTTACTGTAAGGAAAAAGGACTTGAGAAGTATCTTCAGTCAGGTGAGTCAATTTCTTACCACATTACAACAGGTATCCTGTCGCCCGAAGAAAGTAATATAATTAAAAATAAAATTACCAAATAAAAATTAAAAGGAGAGATTTATTATGGCAAACAGAGTTTGTATCCCCGACAGTGAGTACAAGGAGAGAATTGCGAAAGCAGCTAAACTTGTAAAAGAAAGAGGTCTTGACGTAATGGTAGTATGCTCAACAGAGTCTGACTACGCTAACGCAAGATATTTCAGTGGCTTCTGGCCCCTTTTCGAGCGCGCAGGTGTTGCAATTGCTGCAAACGGTGACGCTGCTCTTATGGTTGGTCCCGAATGTATTATTTTCGCAAAGGACATTTCAGGTTCAAGAATTGATAAAATTTTCTGCCTTCGTGAGTTTAGAGAATCAGCTGACCCTGCATATCCCGAACTTCAGGCTAACACATTCAAGGATGTATTCAAGGCAATCGGCGTAACAGGCGAAAACATCAAGATTGGTCTTGGCAGCTATGTTGAATGTACTCTTCCCATTATGGAAGGTCTTAAGGAAAACTACCCCAATGCTGAAATTTCTATGTGTAACGACATCATGGTTACTCTTCGTAAGATTAAGAGTATCAATGAGCTCGCTTGTATCCAGGAAGGTTTCAGAATTGTTGACATCGCTACAGACGAAGTTATCCGTAACCTTAAGCCCGGCGTAACAGAACTTCAGATGGTAGGTATCGCTCAGAGAGTTATCTACGAAGAAGGTGCAGAATACGAAGGTCTTCCCATGTATGTATTCAGCGAAAAGTCAACAAGCCACGCTATCAGCCGTTCTGGTTACAGAACAATCGGCAAGAACGATATCGTTCAGCTTAACCTTTCTGCTAAAAATGACGGTTATTCACCTGCTATCGGTCTTCCCATTGCTATGGGTAAGCTTGAAGGCGAAAGAAGAAGAGTTGTTGAATTCTGTAAGGAAGCTCACGACTGGACAAATTCTCAGCTTAAGGCAGGCGTTATGGCTTGTGATATTGCTAAGGACTTCTACAAGATGTATGTAGATAACGGATTCGAAAAGAACTTCGTTTACGGTCCTTGCCACGGTACAGGTATGATCGAAGTTGAAGCTCCCTGGATGGAAACATCTTCAGAATATCCTCTTGAAGAGAATATGACATTCCAGGTTGATACATTCATCATGGGCGATGGATTTGGCTGCAGATGGGAAATCGGTGCTGCTATCACTAAGGATGGCTGCCGCAAGATGACAGATTACCTCAACAAGGGTATCATCGAGCTTGGTTTCTAATAAACGAATTTTTAATACAAAAGCGGCGGACATATATTGTTCGCCGCTTGAGTGTAATTTTGGAATAGGGGGAAATACGATGAAAATTAACCTCAGAGAAGAATTCTTTACTGAAAAAGAGTTCGTTCTTGCAGAGAATAAATCTCTTAAGGCAACTGCGTTCCGTTATTCAACAGGCGTAGCTGCACTTAAAATTGAAAATGCAAAAGGATATTTCATTATCCTTCCCTTTATGGGACAGCAGCTCTGGAGAGCGCATTTCGAAGGCAGAGACCTCGGAATGAAGACTACCTTTGAGGAGCCTGTTCCGAATGTTTCTTTCCTTCAGACATACGGCGGATTTTTGTATCACTGCGGTATCAGCTCTGTTGGAGCTCCGGATTCAAATCATCTTCAGCATGGTGAAATCCCCAACATTAAGTATCAGACAGCATATCTTACTGTTGATGAGGATGAAAAGGGTGCTTATATGGCAGTAGGCGGCACTGTTGATTACAATATCGCGTTTACCTGCAGATATGCATTTTCACCCTGCTGTGCTCTTTACGAAGATGCAACGGTTATGGAAATAGATGTTAATCTTACAAATCTTCGTAACGATCCTATGGAATATGCATATCTTTGCCACATTAACTTCGCACCTATCGACGGAGCGAAGCTTTACTACAATTCAAACCTTAAAACTGTTCACAGAGGTGTTCCGGAAGATATGCCTGAAGCAGAAAAGGCTAAACTTATTGCGCATATGGATAATCTTGAAAAGGATATTCATGTTGCAGATGTTGTTGGCACAGAAGGACAGTTCTATAAACCCGAAATTTGCTGCACTATGATGTATGAAGGTAAAGAAGGTCATACAATGCAGTATGTAGAGGGAGAAGGTGCTTGTTATGTTAAGCATGATGTAGAAGCTCTTCCGTACTCAATCCGCTGGATTTCACGCACAGGCAGAGAAGACGCTATGGGTATGGTTCTTCCTTCAACTTGTGAGCATCTCGGTTATGCTTATATTAAAGAGCAGAAGCAGATTAAGTATCTCGATGCAAATGCTACTCTCAGCTTCTCTATGACAGTTGGCTGGATTGACAATAAAAAGGCAGAAGAAATAAAGAAAATTCTCGGAAAATAATTTGCGAAAAAAAGTAGTCTTATTAGACTACTTTTTTTCCGGGATGAAATTTAACTTATTTTTTGCTTTTAAAACGGCAAAAAATAGTAGAAAGAAAAAATTTGCCTCAGAAGAAGAGATAAAACATAATGCCACTTTTACAGGTCAAACTTTGAACGGATACTCGTTGAATATTCCTTCGGAGAATGACCTGTTATTTTTTTAAAAAGTCTGCTGAAATAGTGAATGGAATTAAATCCAAGCCGTTCTGAAATTTCAGTAACCGAAAGAATATTTTCGCGGAGTAACGCCTTCGCTTCACGGATTTTAAGTGAATTTATATAGTTTAAAACAGTTGTACCATACTCTGCCTTAAAATCTTTGCAAAGGGTCGTCTTGTTCGTTCCGAAAATAAAGCAGATATTATCAAGCAGTATTTTTTCCGTATAATTTTCTGTGATATATTTATGAATTGCATCAATCCTGTTCTGACCGCGTACTTCATTACTGAAAGAAGGATGTAATTCTATATTATTTCGTATTAAAGAAATGAGAAGTGTTTCAAGTTTCAACTTAATCATCTGGTCTGCCCCGAAAGGAAAATCGTCACGCTTTTTCATTTCCGGAACATTTGGAAGATCGAATGGAGGCGTGTATACACTCATACCTTCTTTCATGGCATCTGCAATCATTTTCTTTTGATCTGTAGAAAGTGTAACAGGCTTTTGTGATAATATCTCCAGCTCCTTACACATGCACTCAAAACCAATTATAATGACATTAGGTGCAATTTCCTCATTACAGCTTAGGGAATGTAATTCATTTGGTCTGTGTATGATAATCTGATTATCTGATACAATTCCATTGTAATTTTCAGAGTTAACAGTTATTGCACCACGGTCACAGTAAAGAAGTTCGCAAAAATTGTGCGAAGCACTTGTTGTATGGTACTGGTTGGTAAATTCGAAATAATGTATATTTGCTATTCTTGTAATTATTACCGGAGTCTGAAAAGATTTAAGAGAATATTCCATTTTATCACCTTGTTGAAAAATATTTTACAGATTTACTTTTGTGCAATTGTATCATAAATAGCTCCAAATGTCAAATTTTTAAAATTTTACTGTTTGCATTTATATATATAAGTGTTATAATAGAATATAATTCGTGAAGAATTTAAATTGTAAAGAAGGCTTTATATGAAAAAATTACAGAATTTACATACACATTCAACATACGATGACGGAAAAAACACAATTGAAGAAATGATAGAAATTGCTATAGAAAAAGGGTTTTCTTCAATAGGATTTTCCGGACATTCCTATATGCACTATTCACCAGGTGCATCAATGTCTGTTGAAGGGACGGAAAAATACAAAAAAGAAATTGCATTTTTGAAAGAAAAGTACCGTGGAAAACTGGATGTTTTTTGTGGACTTGAATTTGACATATATTCAGAAATTGATATGACCGGCTATGATTATATGATAGGTTCGGTGCACTATCTTAAAATAGAGGACAAGTATGTTGCATTTGACCGACGCGAAACTGCTCTTGTGCAGGATGTGATTGACAAATGGTTTGGCGGTGATGGTTTGGCATTTGCGAAAGAATACTACAAAACTGTTGCATCACTTCCAAAATACGGAAAGTTTGATATTGTAGGACATTTTGATGTTGTTTCAAAGCATAATGAGAGAGGTCATTTCTTTGACGAGAAATCAAAGGAATATCTTTCGCTTGCAATAGAAACTATGGAGGCACTTTCGGGTAAGATTCCTTACTTTGAAGTGAATACAGGTGCTATAGGTAGAAATTACAAGTCGATACCTTATCCCACAGAAATACTTCTTTGTGAATTTAATCGTCTCGGTTTTGGTGCAGTAATTTCGTCTGATTGCCACAACGGAGAGTTCCTTGACTGTTACTTTAAAGAAGCAGAGGGTCTTCTCAAAAAATGCGGATTCAGGGAAATACATATTTTAACCGATAACGGATTCAAACCGATGGAGATATAAAATGAATGCATTAACTTTTGTTATATTAATATTTTCAATATTGGGAGGCATAGACTATGCCTTCGGCAGCAAATTGGGTATAGGTAAAGAGTTTGAGCGTGGTTTTATGATGCTTGGTACTCTTGCCCTTGCAATGATTGGTATGATTATTGTAGCACCCCTCATTGCAGATTTGTTAAGACCGTTTTTTGATTTTGTATATAATACGCTGCACCTTGATCCGTCCCTTATTCCGGCATCCCTTTTTGCTAACGATATGGGCGGTGCACCCCTTGCAACAGAGGTTGCAAAAGATGAAAAAATAGGTCTTTATAACGCCCTTGTAGTATCTTCAATGATGGGTTGTACTATATCGTTTACAATTCCTTTTGCTATGAGTGCTGTGAAAAAAGATCAACACAAGGAAGTATTGCTCGGTATGCTTTGTGGTATTGTAACCATTCCGATAGGATGCTTTGTTTCAGGAATTATCTGTAAAATTCCTATGGGCGAACTTTTAACAGACCTTTTCCCGATAATAATATTCTCGGGAATAATTGCTTTCGGACTTGTTAAATTCCCCGATATTTGTGTTAAGATTTTTAGTTGGTTTGCATTTATTATAAAGCTTATTCTTGTAGCAGGACTCATTTTTGGAGTTATAAACTTCCTGTGTAAAAAGTCTGTTATCCCGGGACTTGAAACTATTGAAAATGCAGGACTTAATTGTCTTAATGTAGCCATAGTTATGTCGGGAACATTCCCCCTTATACATGTTGTGTCTAAAATACTTAAAAAACCTCTTGACGCATTCGGAAAAAAGACGGGAATAAATTCTTATTCTGCACTTGGATTTCTTGCGTCACTTGCCACAAGTGTGACTACTTTCGGTATGATGGAAAAAATGGACAAAAAAGGTGTTATGCTGAATTCTGCCTTTGCAGTGTCTGCAGCATTTATGTTTGCAGCACATCTGGCGTACACAATGATGTTTGACTCTACGATGCTTCTTCCCGTAATGGTCGGAAAAATCATTTCAGGTGTTTCGGCACTTTTGTTGGCATTTGTTATATATAAAAATATGGATAATACGGTACAAGGTATATAAATAAACATACTTTTTCATTTTTTTCTTGAAGAATATATTGGATTATGATATAATATTACCCATATTAACAAAGGTTGTGATTTAAATGATAAAAATCGGTATTTACGGCTACGGAAACCTCGGCAGAGGGGTAGAGGAGGCAATAAAGCAGAACAGTGATATGGAGCTTGTAGCTGTTTTTTCAAGGCGTGACCCTGCACAGGTTACAATCAATACACCTACTGCAAAAGTTTTAAAGGTGGAAGATGCTGAAAAATATATTAATGACATTGATGTAATGATTCTTTGCGGCGGCAGCGCAACAGACCTTCCCGTACAGACTCCCCAGATGGCAAAGATGTTTAACGTGATAGACAGCTTTGATACACATGCAAAAATCCCCGAGCATTTTGAAAATGTGGACAAGGTCGCAAAAGAATCCGGCAAAACTGCAATTATTTCCGTTGGTTGGGACCCCGGTATGTTCTCACTTAACAGACTTTATGCAGATGCGATTCTTCCTGTTGGTGAAACATATACTTTCTGGGGTAAAGGCGTAAGTCAGGGACATTCCGATGCTATAAGACGCATTGACGGTGTTCTTGATGCAAGACAGTACACTATCCCGATAGATAAAGCCCTTGACGCAGTAAGAAGCGGTGTTAACCCGGCTCTCACGACAAGAGAGAAGCATCTTCGTGAATGCTTTGTAGTGGCAGAAGACGGTGCAGACCTTAATCGTATAGAAAACGAAATCAAGACTATGCCCAACTACTTTGCAGATTACGATACAACAGTACATTTTATAACTTCCGAGGAACTTAAACGTGACCACAGCGGTATTCCTCACGGTGGTTTTGTTATCCGTAGCGGTAAAACAGGAAACGGTAACAACCATATTATTGAATACAGCCTCAAGCTTGATTCTAATCCAGAATTTACGGCATCGGTAATCACTGCTTATGCCCGCGCTGCATACAGAATGAATAAAGAAGGTATAAGCGGATGTAAAACAGTATTTGATGTTGCTCCGTCATACTTAAGCATAAAAGAAAATTCTCAGTTAAGAAAAGAATTACTGTAAAGGAGTAAGTTTATGATAAGAGTTGGACTTTGGGGATGCGGTGGTGTGTCAGGCTCGCACAGGCGTGCGTACGATAATCTTGAAAAGGCAGGTATTCCTGTAAAACTTGTTGCACTTTGCGATATTAATAAAGAGAACTTCAATAAAGAAATAAAAATAAATATTTCTAATGAAAGCGATGCTCCGCTTCCTATAATAGATAATTGTTATGTCGATATAGACGAAATGATTGAAAAGGAAAATCTTGACCTTATTGATGTTTGTCTTCCTACTTTTTTACATAAGGATGCAGTTATAAAAGCGCTTGAAAAAGGGATAAATGTCATTGTTGAAAAGCCTATGGCGCTGTCTGTTGATGAATGTAAGCAGATGATGGATGCAGCATCTGACTCAAAAGGTAGATTTATGGTTGGTCACTGCGTGCGTTTCAGTAAGTATTTTAGCATCCTTAAGGATATTGTTAAAAACGGCAAATACGGTAAACTCGTCAGTGCAGAATTCCAGCGACTTTCTCAGACTCCCTTATGGAAAATGGGTAAGACCGCACAGGATGGCGGTGTGATCTTTGATATGCATATTCACGATGTTGATTTTGTGCTTTATCTTTTCGGGATGCCGGACAAATTAAGTGCTGTATGTAATAAAAATCATACTGAGTGCGATGTTGTTACAACTGTTTTCAAATATGGTGATGCATTTGTTAATATTAAAGGTGACTGGAGTCTTCCGCAGAGTTTTCCTTTTTCAACACCGTACAAAGTTGTGTTTGAAAATGCTATGATTGAATATAACGGATACGATAAAGTCACTCTTTATGAGGATAGTGGCGCACATGTAATCGAAATAAATGAAACGACTTCTTCAATCCAGAATGAGATAGAGTATTTTGTTGATTTAATTGATAATGATAAGAAGAATACCGTAAATCATCCTGACAATTCTAAGAAAACTATTGAACTTATTGAAAAAATCCGCTACAGTGCAGAAAATGACGGTGAATGGGTTGAATAACACAAAAACGGTTGCAAGCATTACTTGCAACCGTTTTTGTTATTAGTTTTCTTTTGGTATCTTTATGTTGATTCCATTCACACAGACTGCGTCATCTGCCGGTATAAGCAGATATTTTCTGCCATCTATAACTCTTGTTTCAACAGAGTAAGTATATTCGGGATCAACTGTTATTTTAACCTGAGGTGTTTCGATTTTGAACTTTTTGCTTTCAATAATGTTAGTGGGGATAAGCACGGCATTTTCACCGAAATCTTCTTCGCACTTTTTACAGAAAGCTTCAACCTTTTCTTCTTTTACACCACTGTATGTAAGCATTTTACCTACGTCTGCAGGTGTAAATTCAAGAGGAGTTGGTTCGTGGCTTTCTTTGTGCTGAGTAATACGTTCTGTAATCTGTTCGTGTATTGACTGCACAACATCATAGCTGCACTCTTCCTGAAGTGTCTCGGTAAGTGCATCTGTAAAAATTTCTTTCTGCTCTGGAGCAGAAAGAGGAACGTCTGTTTTGAAAAGTGCATCAATAAGATTTTCCTGAACTATGGAAGTATCCTTTGTGTAAAAAAGTGCATTGTAGATATTTGTGCTTCTGTCGTCAAAGGATGGGAACATGAATCCAACTGCAGGTGGCGATACAAGCTGAGGAGAAAGAAAAGTATGGAATTCTTTTTCCTCAGAATTGTAAGCAAGCTCTGCTTTACCGTCTTTTACCGGACATATTGCACAGATTATGTAATTAAAAACATCCGTCGAATCACCTGAAGTGTCTTCATCGGTTGTTTTGAATGGAATATCATATACATCTGACGCAAGCAGAATTACATAATTTGAGTCAAGCATATTTACATTTGAAATAATTGTTGAGAGGAGCTTTTCACGGTCATCCTCATTCTCAAGATATGTATTACGCAGTTCCATAAGGAATTTATGCTCAGTGCTATTCATAACCTGCTGTGTTGAAAAGGAAATATCAACCATACATTTACCGATACCGCCTGAAAGCACTTTTTTGAATAGAGACATATACTTTTCCTTTTCGCTTTGAAGCATAAGAGAAAAAGAATAGTCAAGCCTTGAAATGATTTCCTTGTTTTTATTTACAAATGCACCGTAAATTTTCTTTGTGCACGCACGCTCTGAATTGAGATGACGGCGTATTTCATTGATTTCTTTTTGTATCATATATTACCTCTTAAAATGTAATGTTAATGCCGATTTCTTTCAAATGTTCAACTGTTTCTCTATCTGCGGATTCGTTTGTAACTATGTAATCTGCAACAGTAACGTCAGATATCTTTACGAATGCGCTTCTGCCGAACTTTGAGTGGTCTGCAGCCACTATACAGCAGTTTGACTGTTCAATCATAGCACGGTCAATATCTGATTCTTTGTCGTAGTAGGTAGTGAATCCGTACTGAGGGTCAATACCGTCAACAGAAAGGATTAACTTATCTGCGTGATAGCTTTTGAGCTGATTTACAGCATCACTGCCGAAAGTGAATTGGTACTTTGTATTGACAAGACCTCCGACTAAGATTACATTGTAATTAGGATTTGACGCTGCCTCAAGTGCAACTGCAATCGAGTTTGTAACAATGCTCAGATTGTATTCTGCCGGAAAATTACGGAAGGCAAGCAGGGTAGTAGTTCCTGAATTAAGCATAATGGTATCGTTGGGTTCGATAAAAGAAGCCACCTTTTCAGCAATTGAAACCTTTTCTGTCTGATTAGTCTCAAGACGTTGGGTAAGATTCATACTGTAATACGGCTTGTATGAACTCATTGCTCCGCCATGAATACGGGAAAGCAGTCCTTTGCTTTCCATATCAGCAAGATAATTACGGATAGTAACTTCTGACACGTCAAAAAGATGGCTTAGTTCAGATACCTTAACCGAGCCGTTTTTCTTAAGTAAATTCAATATTTGTTGTTTTCTTTCGTCTGCAATCATTATTATCACTCCGAATGTGATTATAGCACAGTTTACATAAACTGTCAATCAAAATATTTTCGTTCGTAAGTCGGAAACTTTCGTTTTTTATGATTGACCTTTTATTATTAATGGAGTATAATATATCTTAGGTAAAAATTACTTAAAAGGGTGATATTATGAATTTTTTAGGTGTTGACTATGGTACTACTTCCGTAAAAGCAGTATTGTTTGACGAAAAGCTTACTGAGATTACTTCTTATACCGAGGAGTACACTCTTAATACAAGAGGGAATATCGTCGAATTTCCTGCGAAAAGATACTGGACAATTATGCAGAATGTGCTCAACAATATTCTTGAAAAATCTTCTATAGATGCACTTGCTATTGATACTCAGTGTGAAACTCTTATTCTTACTGATGAAAACGGTGAGCCTGTGCGTGAAGCTATCGTATGGCTTGATAACCGTGCTGAAAAAGAGGCAGAAATCATCGAACAGCATTTCGGCAGAAAAAAGGTTTATGACATAACAGGTCAGCCTGAAATTACTGCTACATGGCCTGCGGCAAAGCTTCTGTGGGTTAAGAACAATGAGCCTGATGTATGGGCGAAAACAAAGAAGATTTTCCTTCTTGAGGATTATGTTCTTTATAAACTTACAGGTAAGTTCGTAACAGAAAAGACACTTCAGTCATCAACTATTTATTTTGATATCAAAAACGATGTCTGGTGGAAGGACATGCTTGAGTTTATTGGTGTTACGGAAGATATGCTTCCCACTCTTCTTGACAGCGGAAAGCTTGTTGGTGAATACAACGGTATCAAGGTTGTTACATCTGCCATGGACCAGGTTGCAGGTGCAATTGGTGCAGGTGTAATTAAAAAGGGAATAGTCAGTGCAATGACAGGTACAACAATGGTTATCTATGTTCCTACAGATTCTATGCCAGAATTTGATGAAAACAGTTTCGTACCCTGTCATTACAGCTTTGACGGAAGCTATACTCTTCTTTCATGGAGCCCTACTGCGGGAATGGCACTTAAATGGTTCAGAGATGCATTCCTTGGTGATACACCATTTGAAATAATCAGCGAAATGGCAGATAAAATAGAGCCCGGTTGTAACGGACTTACATTCCTTCCGTATCTTTGCGGTTCTACAATGCCCAAGTACAATCCCGCTGCCCGCGGTAGCTTTACGGGGATTACTCCCGAGCATACTCCTGCACATTTTGCAAGAAGTATTATGGAAGCAGTTGCGTGTATGCTTAAAAATAACCTTGACTACCTTGACGTACCGGTATCGGAAATACGCGTTATGGGTGGCGGTGCAAAGAGTGATGTTTGGTGCAGAATAAAAGCTGATATGACAAAGAAAAAGCTTGTCACTCTTAAAAATAAAGAAACAGCGTGCCTTGGCTCTGCTATTCTTGCAGCTGTTTGTGCAGGAGCTTTCGAATCTGTTGAAAAAGCCTGTGAGCTTATTATGACAGATAAGGAATATCTTCCCAAAGGTGTTGATTACACAGCAGCTTGTGAAGCCTTCAATAAATATGACGACATTTTAAATGTAAGAGAGTGATAATATGGAAAGGCGAATTGAAATCCCCGACTTTTTTAAAAACAGCTACGACCACGTTGAAAAGGTTGTAAAAAACCTTAAAAAGGCAAAAGTGGAGCTTGGTTGTAAAACCCCCGGCGGAAGAAATGTTTATGTGGTAGAATATGGCACGCCTAATGAGTATGAAAGAAAAGCGAACTATAGTTCAGCTCTCGGTGCGCACGATGTAAGCTGTTATAAACAGAATAAAAAGCCGTGTGTATTCTTAATGGGTGGTATCCACGGTGGTGAGTTTGAGGGAACAGCGGCACTTTTAAATCTTTTCAATATCCTTGAAAACGGGACGGATTTAAAGGGAAGAGAACACAAGGAACTTGTAGAAATGATAGAGAATACACATCTTGTCATAATTCCATGCCTTAACCCAGACGGCAGATGCCGCATACCTTTTGAAGGGTTTGGCGGTGTGTCTCACGATATGCTCCGCTATTACAATCAGGGCACATGGAAAGACGGTACTCTTTGCGGTTGGCCCGGTTGTAAACAGGTGCACCCGATGAAGGACTTTGACCATCTCGGTGCATATTTTAATGACGATGGCATAAATCTTATGCACGATGATTTCTTTAACCCTATGGCAGAAGAAACGAAGCTTGTTTTCCACCTTGCTGCAAAGTATGCACCTGACCTTATTGCAGGACTTCACGGCGCAGCGGAAATGGGGTACGGAATATATCATCCGGGATGTGCTACATACGAAGACCTTGAGGAAGGTTTAGCTTTTGAAAAAGCACTTAAAGAAACCTTTGAAGAAAAAGGTATCAGATATATTGAAACACACTGCGATAACTCCGTAAGGGAATTTAATCAGACTGTGGCACTCTATTATGCCTGCGGTGCACTTTCGGTAACGTGGGAAAGCTATCAGGGCGTTCTTGCGTCACCCGATGAACCTATGGATGTAACAGTCTATGACAAAATACTTGATGCGCACTTCCTTTTCTTTGATGAATGTTTTAAGCATATAATAAAGAAGTACAAAGGTGAATAATAATGAACTTTGAAAATATGAAAAATCTTCTCGACAATTTTGTTGATATGGGAATAGCACCGGGAAATACGATTTCCATATATAAAGATGGGAAGAATGTATATAAGTATTCCTGCGGATACAGTGATATTGAAAACAAAAAGCCTATGGTCGGTGACGAAATGGTATACCTTTGGTCATGCTCAAAGGTAATCACTGTTACAGCGGCACTTCAGCTTTTTGAAAAGGGATTGTTTTTACTTGACGATCCGCTTTATGAGTATATTCCTGAATACAAAGATATGTGGATAAAAAAGGAAAATGGCGATATTATAAAGGCGCAAAAGCCGATTACAATGCGTAATCTTTTTAATATGACGGCAGGTCTTACATACGATTTCAATCCCGGAAAAGAAAAAGCATACGAGCTTACAAACGGCAAAATGGATACAGATGTTGTAATCAGACAGTGTGCGAAAAATTACCTTTTTGCAGAGCCTGGGGAATGTTACCGCTATAGCATATGTCACGATATTCTCGGTGGATTTGTTTCTATTGTTACAGGGAAGAAATTCCGTGATTATGTAAAGGAAAACATCTTCGATCCTCTCGGAATGAAAAACAGCGTCTATCACGTAACTCCTGAAGTAAAGGAAAAAATGGCAACACAGTATGTTTATGAGGCAAGTGAACAAATAACAGATGTTGTTGATGCCCGGTTCGGTGGTTCTTCTGAAAAAGGAAAATTTAAGCTGTTTGAAGGTAATGGCTACATTATGGGAGAAGAATATGACAGCGGAGGTGCCGGAGTAATATCAACTGTTGATGATTATGTTCTTTTTGCGGCAGCACTTGCAAATTACGGAAAAGGTGTTAATGGCGAAAGAATTCTTTCCCCTGCAACTGTGGATCTTATGAGAACAAATACATTTGACGAAGAAAAGCTTAAGGGTTTTGCTACAGGTTACTTTAGTGGCTATGGCTACGGTCTTGGTGTGCGTACTATGATTGATAAAGCTGCAGGCGGCTCTCTTGGCAGTATAGGAGAATTCGGCTGGGGCGGTGCAGCAGGTGCATCTGTATATATTGACCCTAATACTAACCTTGCGGCTGTTTATGCAAAGCATTGTCTTGCACCGCGTGAGGACTATTATCAGCCAAGAGTAAGAAATGTACTTTACGGCTGTCTTGATTGAAAGGATAATTCAAAATGATTATTGATGAAAAATGGATTAATGAAACATGGGAAAAGCTTGACAAAAAGCTTTCAAGAGTTGCAGTTACCAAGCGCGGTACACTTCCTTACACAACTCGTGAAGGGAAAGTGTACGACGATTGTAATGTCTACGACGTGAACTGGTGGACAAACGGTTTCTGGCCGGGAATGATGTGGCTTATGTATGATGCTACAAAAAATGAAGAGTATAAAACAACTGCCGAATTCAGCGAAAAGCTTCTTGATAAAGCTCTCCAAAACTTTGATGAACTTCATCATGATGTAGGCTTTATGTGGCATATTTCAAGCGGTGCAAACTATGCCTTTACGGGTAATAAGGAGTCTTATGTAAGAAATATGTATGCTGCAAATATCCTTGCAGGAAGATACAACCTTAAAGGCGGTTTTATCAGAGCCTGGAACGGGGAAGGAAAGGAAGGCTATGCAATCATTGATTGTATGATGAATATACCTCTTCTTTACTGGGCTTCCAGAGAGTCAAAGGATGACCGTTACAAAAATATTGCTATGAGTCACGCAGACAAAACCCTTGCATACCATGTGCGTGAAGACGGCAGTGTGAATCACATAGTAAACTATAGTCCAGAAACAGGCGAGGTTGTGGAAACAATCGGCGGTCAGGGCTACGGCATGGGCTCATCATGGTCAAGAGGTCAGGCGTGGGGCGTATACGGATTTACCCTCAGCTATATTCACACAAAGGAAGAAAGATATCTTAACACCGCAAAGAAAATTGCAAACTACTTTATTGCAGCTTGTTGCGACGATTTTCTTCCTAAATGCGATTTCAGAAGTCCCGAGGAACCTGTGCTTTATGATTCTACAGCAGGACTCATTGCAGCCTGTGGACTTATCGAGCTTTCAAGAGTTCTTCCTGAGAATGAGGGCAGAATGTACTATAACGCAGCGCTTCGCCTCATTAAGACTATAACAGACACATTTGCCGATTGGGCAGATGATTCTGATGCAATAATTACACATTGCTCTGAAAACTATGCAGCGGGAAAGCATCTTACACTTGTGTATGCCGATTTCTTCCTTGCAGAAGCACTGAATAAGCTTAAGGGTATTAATACATTTCTATGGTGAAAAACAGGTTGTAACAAATGTTTGTTGCAACCTGTTTTTACATTATGAAAAATTTGATAAACAGCACTTTTTGTCTACTAATATTAGATTTTGTCACTTGTATCTTGATTAATACTTGTGGTATAGTATAATTAAGGAAAACGTATTTGGAGGTATACTAAATGGATAATCTATTTAAAAATAATGAATTCTTTCTGGGATGTAATTACTGGGCTTCGAATGCGGGTATTGATATGTGGAAAAACTGGGATGAGGATGTTGTAAAAAGTGACCTTAAGCTCCTTTCCGATAACGGAATAAAAGCTCTTCGTATTTTCCCTTTGTGGTCTGATTTTCAGCCTATCAGACTTCACCTTGACTATAATGTGTTGCCGAAAGAAATGCGTCTTGGTGAAAAGCCTTTTGAGCATTCTCCGGAAGGTGTTGCAGGCGTTGACCCTGTAATGATAGAAAGATTTCAGACCTTTCTTGATATAGGTAAAGAGAACGGTATTAAATTTGTTGTAGGTCTTGTTACAGGTTGGATGAGCGGAAGACTCTATATGCCGGAGGCACTCTTGAATTTTAATCCCATTACAGACCCACGTTCTATAAAATGGCAGATTAAGTTTGTTAAATATATGGTTAACCGTTTTAAAGAACACAGTGCAATTTCTGCATGGGATTTAGGTAATGAGTGTAACTGTATGGGTGAAGTAACAAACAGCGAACAGTCTTACGTATGGATGTCCACTATTACAAATGCAATTTTGTCCTGTGATAATACACGTCCTGTAGTGTCGGGTATGCATGGTATGCAACCAAATAACAACTGGAGATTTCGCGACCAAGGCGAAATTCTTGATGTAGTGTGTACGCATCCCTATACACTTTATACCCCTTACTGTGACAGTGATCCTCTAAACGAAATGAAGACAATTCTGCATTCGTCAGCACAAACTCTTTATTACAGAGGACTTTCGGGAAAACCTGCATTTATAGAAGAAGTAGGCGCTCTCGGACCTTCCATTGCATCGGATGAAGTTGCGGCAGATTTTTATAAGTCGGTCCTTTATTCAGGATGGGCACATAACTGCCTCGGCTCTATGTGGTGGTGTGCATTTGATCAGGGACATCTTACAAATACGCCTTATGATTGGTCGGGCATTGAAAGATACCTCGGTTTCTTCCGTAAGGATATGTCTCCCAAGCCTATTGTAAAGGCAATGGCAGATTTTAATGCTGTGCAGAAAAAGTCAGGAAAGCTCTCCGACAGAATTGTAGATGCAGTATGTATTATTGCAAATATTCCCGACCCGTGGAAAACTACTTTCGGTACATTCCTTACAGCAAAGAAAGCACAGCTTGACATTGAATACTGTTATGTTGACGATAAAATCCCCGAAGCAAATGCATATATGTTGCCTTCGCTTAAAGGTTCGGTTGCAGTTTTCAAGCATCAGCTTGATGCTATTCTTGAAAAAGTAGAAAATGGTGCAACCCTTTATATGTCTGTTGACGATGTGCTTCTTTGTGAGCCGATTGACAATCTTGCAGGAATTCAAATTCAGTACCGTAATGCTATGACAGAGCCTGTTTATGCAGAAGTTGACGGCAAAAGGATTCCCCTTCAGGGAAAATACAGCACTACATATAAAGAGCTTGACTGTAAAGTCCTTCTCCGTGACGAAAACGGAAAGCCTGTTCTTACAGAAAAATCATACGGCAAGGGTACAATTTATTACCTTGCATATCCTGTTGAAGATTTTGCCGCAGCTACCCCTGGCAGCTGCAGCGGTGAAAAGGCTATCAGCTATGAGAAAATTTACTCTCTTATGCCTAAGCTCCGTAATCCCAAAAAACGCATTTTCAGCGACAATCCTTATGTTGGCATTACAGAGCATCCCGAAAATGGTATAACAAAGGCTGTTCTTGTGAATTACAGACCGATTGAGCAGTCTGTTACTCTTAACTATGGCGACCTTAAAGTTAAAGAGGTTATCGGGGCAAAACTTGACAGAAACAAAATCATGCTTAAGGCAAATGATTGTGCAGTTATTCTATTTGATACAACAAATAGATAAAGAGGTGTTATTAAATGGATAAAATCGAAGTATTGTTAGCAGATAAATACGACCTTGTGGTAGGTGATACCTTTCAGCTTTATTACCGCGGTATAATTGAAGCACCGAATCCTTATGTATATGACATTCTTACAGTTTGTCAAAAAGGCAAAGGCTTTCCGAGATATTATGAATTTACTCCTGAAGAAGAGGGAGAGTATACTCTTACAATATCGGTATTTGATGCAAAGAAAAACCTTCTCGGAAAAGGAGAAACGCTTCTTTGCGTTAAGAAAGCGGCAGAGCCGAAGAATAAAGTCAATATACTTTGCTTTGGTGATTCTTCCATATCAAACGGAATCTGGCCGGGAGAGGCAAAAAGACGCCTTTGTGATAAAGGTGGCGAACCTGATGGTTATGGATTTGAAAACATTAATTTCATTGGAGGAGTCAATGAAATTAATGTAAATTTTGAAGGTTTCGGAGGTTGGCTATGGGAAAGTTATCTCAGTGCCGTAAGCGGTGATGTCTGGGTGCACCTCAATCACAATAAAACACTTGTTGACCAGCACTCCATATGGCAGGACGAGGACGGAAATCTCTGGCAGCTTGAAACACTTGATGTCGGCAGACTTAAATTTACACGCTACGGCGGACATAATGCAGAAAGAAAAGATAAAGGCATATTTACGCACGTTCGTAATGCTACAAATACTGACCCCGTAGAATATTGTTATTCGTATTACGAAGCGCCTAATCCGTTCTTCGACGAAGAAAATAGCGAAGTAAGCTTTAAATATTACTGTAAAAAGCAGGGCGTTGAGAAGATTGATGCAATTTATGTCCTTCTCGGATATAACGGACTTGCTTGTGTGGAAGGACCGATAAATGGCTACTGTAGTGAAGTTGTAAAACAAGCGAAAAGTGTTGTAGATATTTATCACAGAGATTGCCCCGAAGGTAAAGTAAGGGTGATGGGGCTTTTTGTGCCTTCAACAAGTGGCGGTGTAGGTACAAGTTACGGTACAGTGCCCCCTTATGGTGATTATTACGGACTTTTACGGTATGCTTTTGAGCTTAACCGTCAGTACAAAGCATGGGCGAACGAGCCTTGTTATAGGGACTTTGTAGAGTATATTGATGTTTCAGGGCAGTTTGACTGTGAAAATAATTACCCGGAAAAAGAAATCCCAGTAAACTCAAGAAGTACAAAAACGGAAAAAATCGGCATTAACGGACTGCATTGTATTCCTGAAGGTTATATGCAGATGGCAGATGCAGCATTCCGTAATATGGTTCATTTAATTAACGAAAAGTGAGGAGAATTGAAATGGAAGAAATTAAAGTAGTTTTACCAGATAAATATGACCTTGTTGTAGGCGACACCTTTCAGCTTTTTTACAGAGGTATAATCGAAGCACCCAATCCTTTTGTATATGACATTCTTGCAACTTGTCAGAAGGGTAAGGGTTTTCCCAGATATTACGAATTTACTCCCGAAGAAGAAGGGGAATATGAGCTTACAATTTCTGTGTTTGATGCAAAGAAAAATCTTCTCGGAAGCCAAAAAACACGCCTTGTTGTAAACGAGCCAAAGGCTAATACAAAACCTCTTAACATCCTTTGCATGGGTTCATCCACAACTGCAGGCGGTCAGTGGGCGAATGAGGCAAACCGTCGTCTTACTGCGGCAGATGGTGAGCCGAAAGGTCTTGGATTTAAGAATATCAACTTTATAGGTACCTGCAAAAAAGAAAATACAGGTTACGAAGGCTATGGCGGTTGGTTGTGGAAAACCTTTACTGAAACCGGAAATACAAATATGTGGGTTCACACAGACTATAATATGGATGCAGAGGATCAGCATTCTATATGGAAAGACGAAAACGGAAACGAGTGGAAGCTTGAAACTCTTGATATTAGAAGACTTAAATTCCTTCCCTACGGTAACAATAATGGTGTAAGACCGGAAAGCGGTAAGCTAACACACGTTGCAAATGCGATACATACAGATGATATTATTTTTGAGTCGTCTATGTATGAAAAATGCAGTCCTTACTATGACGAAAAGACTGACTCTATCAGCTTTAAAGCGTATTGTGAGAGAATCGGAATTGACAAGATTGATGCAGTATATGTTCTCCTTGGTATGAACGGTCTTCTCGATGTAAAGGGCGATATTCTCGACTATTGTCCTGATGTTATACGTCAGGCGAAAGTTCTTGCGGACATTTTGCATAAGGAATTTCCCGATGCAAAGCTTAAGGTTATGGGAACTATAATGCCGGGTACAACAGGCGGTGTCGGCTGGAATTACGGTGCCGTTATGCCTTACTGTGACGGATACAATCTCCGCAGATTTGTTCTCCGACTTAATGAGCTTTATCAAGAGTGGGCGAATGAGCCAGAATACAGCGACTTTGTTGAATATATAAATACTTCAGGTCAGTTTGATTGTGACAATAACTTTCCCGAAGTTGAAAAACCCGTCAATACAAGAAGCAAAAAGACAGAAATGATGGGTATAAACGGGCTTCATCCAGTTGATACGGGATATATGCAGATTGCCGACGCGGCATTCAGAAATATGGTTAAATTCTGTAAAGAAAACTAACAAAAAAGCAGAGTCTACTTTCCGTAGACTCTGCTTTTTTGTTATGTTTGAATATATTTAATTAATAACACTCTACAATTTCAATACTACCTTTTATTGTATATTTTCCCATTGAAGCACAGGGCATAAAGAAATAATCACCTTTTTTGATTTCTTTTGAGTAATTATCACCGGTAATTGTTCCGTTTCCGTCAGTTACTATGTATACGGCATAACTATCGGGAACATTTAATGTATAAGATGAATTTTTTAATGTTATGCGGTTAACTATAAAGCAGTCGGTGTCTTTTTTGCCGATAAGCTCTTCAATCTTGACACCTTCGTTTTCACTTAATTCCACGGGAGTAAGCTTAGTGTTGGCATCTGCTTCAAAATCGAAACATTCGATAGCAGTTTCTTTATCGAGGCTTATATACATTTCCTGCTCATTAAGCTTGTAGTTGTCGCACCAGTGCTCGGGCTGAATCGTAAAGTCTGTCGGCTCCTGAACTTCAAGGATAAGACAGCCGGCACCTATTGCGTGAACAGTTTTTGCAGGTACGAGGTAGAGGTCACCATTTTGTGCGTAGGAATACTTCATAAGGCGTTCCATAGCATCTTTATCTGTTTCACTGTCGTCTATAGCCTTTGAGAAAACCTCTTTGTTTACACCATCCTGAAAACCGAAGTAAATTTTTGCATCAGGACGTGTATCGAGCACAAGCCAGCTTTCCGTTTTTCCGTATTCACTGTTAAAATGCTTTCTTGAAAAAGGCTTGTCGGGATGTGCCTGCGCAGGCAGTCTCACCGCACTGTCAAGAAGCTTTACAAGTATGCGATACTTGTTTCCTTTGCCAAGCATTTCATCGGGATATTGAGCAAGTATCTCGTCAAAATAAAGATCTGAATCCTTAATTTTTGAAACACCTTCTTTCGGGTGTTTCATTTCTTTGTTTATTGCTTTTACTGATGATGCAACCCATTCCTCAGGCAAAAATCCGTCTTCGGGTGCATCGCCGAAAAATCCGTGAAAGAGCTTTCCACCGGTGTAAACTCTTGCGCATCTATTTCTTTCAAAAAATATTGGTGTGTTGTAAAGTTTGTTCATTAGTTATCCTCTCCCATAATATAATCAATCGTCACGTTGAATAATGATGCCAATTTAGGAAAGTGTGTAATATCGGGATATCCCTGACCCGTTTCCCATTTGCTGACTGCTTTATTGCTGACGTTAAGGTAAGTTGCAAGGTCTGACTGAGTCATACCTTTTTCACTTCTTAATGCAGAAATTTTCTTACCTATATTCATCGGGTTCATAAGACTTGAATTGTCACGGTAGGTAATAAGCTTCTGTGCTTCTTTTGCGCTCCGGAATTGTCCGCAGGCAACAAGTGCATATAAGGCGGCACCAAACGCAGCTTCTTCTATGTGTTTTGGAAGAAGGAGTGGAAAATGGAATCCTTTTTCTAAAGCTTCAATAAGTGCCATGTTTTTGCGGATTCCGTTACCTGATGCAATAAGTCCGGATTTTTCATGACCGATATCCGAATAGAGACAGCACAATTCTGTTGAAATTGCAGCTACGAATGCAGAGGTAAGATTTTCTGCTGTAAGATTATCCGGAGTGATGTTTCTTATTATACCTTTGTGCTCAGGATTATTACGTGCGCCGGTAAATCTGGAATCAACATTCAGTGCAGAACCGCCCTTTGCAGCCAGTTTATTCATCACCTCATATATTTCTTCATCAGTAACCTCCTTAAAATGGCAAACTATGCTTTTAAAGAGGTCTTTAAGTGTGGAATAAGCTCTGCCACCGCAAAGTGCCGCGCCAACAATAAGATATTTGCCGTCAAAATACGGTCGCGCTTCTACTGAATTATTACAGTCGGGTGTATCAGAAATTACCGAAACCTGACTGCCTGTTCCAATATTTACAAGAACATTATCTTCATCTGCCAGGGTGGAAAATACACTTGCCTGATTGTCACCGATTGCAACAGAAACGGGTATTCCTTTGTACGTGCCTGCAATGGTATAATCGTCTGTAATAGTTGGTGAAAAATCGTAATTGAATTTCTTGTCAACAATATCATACAAGCCAAAACTTGCTGCATTGCTTGTATGAATAATCGGTAATCTAAGGTCGCACAAGCGCATTACAAGGTAATCGGCTATAGTGCAGTAACTGACAGCACTTTTAGGACGAATTTCATTCTCACGGTTAAAGAAGTCTGTTACGTTGCCATATCCCGTGTGGCTGCCAAGATATTTTGCGTAGGTTGTATCTTTATAGGGAAGACTTCCTCTGCAATCCTGCCAGGTGTAAAGGTGAGAAACTGCGCAACCGTTTTGATCTGTATATACAATACCGTGCATCTGTCCCGTAACACCAATAACCACAACGTCGTCTTTAATAAGTATATCAAGAGCCTTAGTTGCTATATCAATAATCTTGTCTACATATTGCAGTTTTTCGTACGGCTCACATCCTTTTATGAATGCATCGCTGTTGCGGGTAATAGATTTTTCAATATTTCCTGTTTCACAGTCAATTAATACTCCGCATATACTTGTTGTTCCTATATCAATACCTACAGCTTTCATAATATAACTCCCAAAATAAGATTTATTTTCATTTTAGCATATTTCTATTGTAAATTGCAATAGTTTTAACTTGTTTCGAATAAAAGTAGACTCAATAAACTGCTATAACGGTTGACATTGAGTGCTTTTCGTTGTTAAAATATTTACATGATAAATAATTTTGAAAGAGGGGCGTACAATTATGAAAAAAATGTGGGCAGTATTACTTCATTTTGGTGAATTATGGGGAGAAAAGTCTTACGAGCATATCGGAATAGACCGCTTCAGACTTGACAGAGATATCTGGAACAAAGCTATTGATAAATGTGAAGAAGTAGGTGTTGATACAATCATCATTGACCTTTGCGAGGGTATTGTGTATAAATCCCATCCCGAGCTTGCTGAAAAAGGTGCGTGGAGCTATGATGAATTCCACGAGGAAATAAAGAAAATCATTTCAAAGGGAATAAAGGTTGTTCCCAAATTCAATTTTTCTGCAGCGCACGACAGCTGGCTTAAACAGTATGGGGAAGAGCTTATTTCAACTCCCGAATACTATAAAGTATGTAAGGATTTGATCGAAGAAGCGTATGAGCTTTTTGAGCATCCTGAGTATTTCCATCTTGGTCTTGACGAGGAATCGCCCGACATCAGAACACCCGAAAATCATTTTCGTACAAAAGAAATGATGTATCACGATTATAATTACCTTATTGACTGTGTAAGAAAAGTAGGGGCAAAGCCCTGTATGTGGAATACTATATTCCTTCATTGGGACGAAGCTTATGAAAAGTTTGATAAAGACGTTACAATTTTCACTGAAATGTATTATACATATAAAAAAGAGGACTGGTCACCTATTGAAACCCAGATTCCCACAGTTAAAAAGTACTACGCAAATGACTTTAAAAAGCGTGATTTCTATCCTCAGTATGTTGAAAAATACGGTGATGTTGCCATTGAATACATTGAACAGGACCCCGTCGTTTCAAGAACTATTTCTAAGCGAGAACGTTACGTTAAGGAAGGCTACAATATAGTAATTGCAACAAGTAACATCTTTATAAAGAATAACGAATGGGTAACATTTGAATATTATTCAGCACCAGAGCAAGCGTGGATGGATAATAACATTGCAGGCTTTGTAGCTTGTCCGTGGAGAGAGTTTACACCACAGTATGGTGACGACATTATTGAACAGATAGAGCTCCTCGGTAAAGCAAGAAAAGCATTTTATAATAAGTAACTTCAAAGGCACAAAACGGTATTTAACTGCACTGTTTTGTGCCTGTTTTTTTGCAATACCACTAATCGTGGAATTACAAAATAGTTTTGGTCTTCGATTTGCACTTTTTGTCCTAAGAGATTAGATTTTGTCTCTTTTCTTTTTGATATGTATGTAGTATAATAATTATATAAAGCTAAAATGAGGTGATATGCATGCTGAAAAAAGAAAGAAATTACGAATTCCGTGAAAGAATGCTTGAAATTCATAAAAAGGGGATAAGGGACTTCTCCCTTGAAACTTTAACGGATGAATTTGAAATTAATGACGGTATTCTTATCGCAATCGGAAAAGATGCAGATATTGTGACGGAAACTGCCGCAAAGGACTTTGCTGACTACCTTCTTACCAGTATGGAAATTGGCGCTGCAGTTACTGTCAGGGAAAATGTAAAAGGTGCAATCAATGTCAGAATTGCAGATAAGTATATAGATATGACTGATGCCGATAGTACAAAAGGCTTCCGCATCGATACAGACGGTGACGGAATTGTAGTCTACGGCTTTGATGCAAGAGGCTGTGCTCAAGGACTTTATTATCTTGAAAAGTGCATGACAAAAAGAAAAGCTCCTTACATAAAATACGGCATAGTAAAGAAAAAGCCTCTTTTCTCACCTCAGATGGTACACTCAGGCTTCGGTCTTGATAACTACCCTAACGAGCATCTTAATGCAATTGCCCACGCAGGCAGAGATGCGATACTTATTTTTGTTGAGGACGTTGATAAAACTCCTTACGGATACCTTGATTTTAACGAGCTGATTTACAGAGCGTCAAAATACGGAATTGACGTATATGCGTACAGCTACATAGTTAATAAATATCATCCCGATGACCCACAGGCAAAAGCTTATTATGATGGTACTTACGGCAAGCTTTTCCGTCAGTGCCCCGGGTTTAAGGGCATTATCCTTGTGGAAAACGCACTTGTTTTCCCAAGCAAGGACCCTGCTGTACGTGCAGATACACAGCTTAAGGATAATATTGATTCGATTCCTGTAGGAAAGCCGAGTACAACAGGTGCCCCGGCTTACGATATGCCAATGTTCCTTTCAATGGTTAAAGACCTTGTTCAGGCAAATAATAAAGACAGGGAATTTGTTGTATGGAGTTATTCCATACAGGGAAATAAGGATGACGAAGTAAGGCGTAAATGGATTGACCAGATTCCCGAAGGTTCAGTTTTCCTTACAACTTACGACAAAAATATGGTGCATATAAATAAAGCAGGAGCAAGGGTTTTCGTGACTGATTATTCGCTTTCAAATCCTTACCCCGGTGAAAGATTCCTCTCGGACCTTAAATATGCTTCCGAAAAAGGACTTAAGCCTTATGTTATGGCAAATACGGGTGGACTTACCTGGGATATGGGAGTAATGCCTTATCAGCCCGGGGCATATCTTTGGATAGAGCGTTACAAAGAAATCCTCAACCTTGCAGAAAAATACGGTGTTTGCGGACTTATGGAATCACACCACTACGGTTTTTATCCTTCATTTGTTGCTGAGCTTGCAAATGAAGCTTTCCGTGAAAAAGATAAATCAATGGAAGATATGCTTAATGATGTACTTGTAACAGAGTTCGGCGATGAGCATATTGATACAATCAAAAAAGCACTTCAATGTATGAGTGATTCTAACGCCTGCTACACACGTTCTAGCGGTGACGGATGCTCAACACTTCGTATCGGTGCGGCGTGGCCTCTTTGCGTAAAGCTGGGATTAAGACCCCCTACGGTACCTTTTGCACACTTCGGTAACCGCATTGTCGGAATTAAGTATGAAACCACATGGAATCAGCGTTTCAGACTTAATTCGGAAATCATTCCCGAGGAGCTTGAATCTTGGAAACAGGCTGTAAAATACGCAAGTGAGGGCGTGGCAATTCTTAACACAATCGAAAACCCAAACGATAACCTTATCAGGCTTATACTCCTTTGCAGATATATTGAATGTCAATGTAAGAGTGCCGTTTGTGCAAAGAAATGGGTGCTTACACTCCGTGACCTTGACAGAGCGAAAAAGGAAGATGTTCCTGCAATCGTAGAAAAAATGCGTGCAATGGCAGCGGATGAAATCAAAAATGCCGAAGCGGCAATAGAATGTACAGACTATGACTCTCGCCTTGGTTGGGAGCCTAGTATGGAATACATTGCAGACAGTGAACATCTTCGCTGGAAGATTTCACAGGTTAAGTATGCATGCGAAAGAGAGCTTGAAGAATACCTTAAAGCAGCAAGAGAAGAGGATTGATTATATGCTTAAAAAAGAAAGAAACTATCAGTTCCGTGAAAGAATGCTTGAAGTTCATCAAAAAAATATAAGGAATTATGAACTTAAAGCAGAAAATGATGAATTTATTATAGACGACGGAATTTTTGTGGCAATCGGAAAAGATGCCGATGTTGTAATTGAAACTGCAACAAAGGATTTTCTTGATTACCTTATTACAAGTATGGATATCGGTGCAATTCTTACAAAAAAGGAAAATGTAAAGGGTGCTATCAATGTAAAAATTGCAGATCAGACTATTGATATGTCTGATGCCGACAAAACAAAGGGATTCCGCATTGATACAGATAAAGACGGTATCACTGTTTATGGCTTTGATGCGAGAGGCTGTGCACAGGGACTTTACTGGCTTGAAAAGGCAATGACCATCCGCAAGGCTCCTTATATAAAGTATGGAACAGTGAAGAAAAGACCTCTTTTCTCACCTCAGATGGTACATTCAGGCTACGGTATGGACAATTATCCTAACGAGCATCTTGCACAGATTGCCCATGACGGACGTGATGCGATTCTCCTTTTCGTTAAGGAACTTGATATAACGCCTTACGGCTACCTTGATTTTAACGAGCTTATTTACAGAGCCGCAAAATATGGTATTGACGTCTATGCATACAGTTATATAAGAAGCACTGTAAATCCTGCTGATCCCGGTGGGGAGGCGTATTACGATTCTACATACGGAAAGCTTTTCCGTATGTGCCCCGGATTTAAGGGCGTGGTACTTGTAGAAGGAAGTCTTTGTTATCCAAGTAAAGATCCTGAAGCACTTCAGGGAACAACTATTCTTGATGACTATACAAAAATCCCGCAGGGGAAAAAGACTCCTGCAGGATACCCTTGCAGTGATATGACTTTGTTCCTTAATACAATTAAGAATGCTATACGTAAATACAGAAAAGATGCAGAGCTTATTGTATGGACATATACTGCACAACGTAACAGTGACGAAATCCGTCATAAATGGATTTCACAGATTCCTAAGGATGCTACCGTACTTATTACATACGACAAAAATGCCTACTATACCACAAAGGGCGGTGCAGAAACATACAGTGTTGACTATACACTGAGTAACCCCTATCCCTCAGAAAAGTTTCTTTCTGATATTAAGTATGCCGGCGAGAACGGCTACAAGGTGTACGCTATGACAAACACAGGAGGACTTACCTGGGATATGGGTGTAATGCCTTATCAGCCCGGTGCACAGCTCTGGATGAGGCGTTACGAAAAGCTTATCGAGCTTGCAAATGAGTACGGCTTGTGCGGACTTATGGAATCACACCACTACGGTATGTATCCGTCCGTTATTTCAAAGCTTTCCAATGAAATATACCGTGATCAGAAGGTTTCGGCTGAATCACTTCTTGAAAATGTGATTATTCACGAATATGGAAATACAGATGTTGAAAAGATTAAAGAAGCTCTACAGTGTATGAGTGATTCCAACGAATGTTACACCGCGACGGGACTTGACCAGTGTTCAACCCTTCGAATAGGTGCGGCTTGGCCTCTTAATATAAAGCTTGAACTTAAGCCCCCAACGGTACCTTATGCACATTTCGGAAACGGTATTGTTGCCGCAAAGCATGAGGTGGAGAAGGTTTGGCAGCTAAGACACAGACTTTTCCCCGAAACACTTCCCGATGAAATTAAATCCTGGGAAAAGGCGGAAGAGTATGCCCATAATGGCGTGGAAATACTTGAAAGTATTGAAAACCCCAACGAAAATCTTGAAAGGCTTATTCTTCTTTGTAAATATATCGAGTGTCAGTGTAAGAGTGCAATCTGCGGTAAAAAATGGCACATTAAGAGAATGGAGCTTGATATGGCAACCGCTGATACCGTTATGAGTATAATTGACGATATGCGTGCACTTGCAAAGGAAGAAATAGAGAATGCAAAGGCTGCAATTGAGTGCACAGATTATGATTCCCGTCTCGGATGGGAACCGAGTATGGAATACATTGCAGACAGTGACCATCTTCGCTGGAAAATCTCACAGGTTGAGTATGCAATAGACAAAGAACTGGGTGAATATATCGAAGCTGCACAGTTCGATTTGTAATACAGCAAAAAATGTACTATAAAACAGCAACTTTTGGACTTGTTTTTTAGATGTAATTCTGTTATAAATACAGACAGGAGGTAGATTTATGCTTAAAAATGAAAGAAAATACGGCTTTCGCGAAAGAATGCTTGAAGTGCATCAGCGCGACATAAGAGATTATTCTCTTGCAAAAGCTGATGACGAATATCGGATTAACGACGGTGTGTCTGTTATGTTTAATGCGGGCGAAGACAAAGACACAGTTATTGAAACTGCGGCATTTGATTTTGTTGACTACCTTTATAAATCAATGGGTGTCAGTGCGACAGTATCAAAGCGTTGCGGTGCAATTAAGGTTAAAATCGCAGATGCATCTGTTGATATGTCAGGTGCTGACAGTACAAAGGGATTCCGTATTGATACGGATAAAGACGGAATCACCGTTTTAGGCTATGATGTAAGAGGATGTGCACAAGGTCTCTATTACCTTGAAAAGTGTATGACTATCCGCAAAGCTCCTTTTATAAAGTTTGGCACAGTAACAAAAAAGCCGCTTTTCTCACCGCAGATGGTTCATTCGGGTTATCAGATTGACCGTTTCCCCAATGAACATCTTGCAGGAATTGCCCACGACGGCAGAGATGCCATTGTAATGTTTGTGAACGATGTTGATAAAACTCCCACAGGCTATATGGATTTTAACGAGCTTATATACAGAGCCGCAAAATATGGTATCGACATATACGCTTACATCTATTTTGACAATAAGATGCATCCCGAGGATGAGGGTGGAGTACAGTTTTACGAAAATACTTATGGAAAGCTTTTTCGTGAATGTCCGAGAATAAAGGGTATTATCCTTGTTGAGGGTAGTCTTGTATTCCCGTCAAAGGATCCGGCAATAAGGTCAGGGGTTAGTCTGAACGAGAGAATTGACATTATACCAACAGGTAAGCCTACAACGTCAGGTCATCCGGCATACGATATGCCGCTGTTTATGGACACTATTTTAAAGGCTATCCGTAAATATAACCCTGAAGCAGAGCTTGTAGCGTGGAACTACAACGTTGTCGGAAAAACAGAGGATGTAAGGCACGCATGGTATGATCAGTTCCCCGAAGGTACAGCGATTATGATGACTGTCGGAAATGGATGCAAATATAAAAATAAAGCAGGCATCAGATGCTTTGCCGCAGACTATACACTTACACATCCACATATTCAGCAGGGAATGCTTGACGATGCAAAGTATGTCACAAGCAAAGGTCTTAAGGCTTACGCAATGACAAATACCGGCGGTATCACATGGGATATGGGTGTAATGCCTTATCAGCCCGGGGCATATCTGTGGATGGAAAGATATGAAAGTATGATAAAAGCAGCAAAAGAATGCGGCATTTGCGGACTTATGGAATCCCATCATTTCGGAATTTATCCTTCAATTATTTCAAGGCTTTCAAACGAAGTTTTCCGTGACCAGAGCGTCGATATGGAAAAGCATCTTGAGGATGCAATCGTTCACGATTTCGGTGATAAAAATGTTGAGGAAATCAAAAAGGCACTCCGCCATATGAGTGACAGTAACGCTTATATGACACATTCAAGAACGGACAGCGGTACACAGAACCGTGTGGGTGCGGCATTTCCTTTCTGCATAAAGCTTGCACTTAAGGTGCCTAATACAGACTATGCACATTTTGGTAACCGCCTTATGGGTGCAAAGTATGAGGATGAGGCTTGCTGGAATATGGATTATCGCCTTAATATAGAGCTTGTTCCCGATGAAATAAAGTCATGGAAGCTTGCAGTTGAGGAAGCAAAAAAAGGCGTTGAAATTCTCGAAAGCATAGAAAATCCCAACGAAAACCTTGAAAGGCTTACTGCACTTTGTAAGTACATCTGCTGTCAGTGCGTAACAGGTGTTCATGCAAAAGAGTGGTATCTTATGAAGCTTGACCTTGACGTTGCGAAGAAAGAAGACGTTCCGGCAATAGTGGAAAAAATGCGTGCTTTAGCCGCAGAGGAAATCAAAAATACAGAAGTGGCAATAGAGTGTGCAGAGCTTGATTCCCGTCTTGGTTGGGAGCCCAGTATGGAATATATTGCAGGTCCCGATCAGTTAAGATGGAAAATTGCACAGGTTAAATATGCCTGCGAAAGTGAGCTTGGCGAATATCTTACAGTAGCTAGAGAAGAAGCACAAATATAATTGCTAATAACATGTATATAAGGAGTAATAATAATGGATAAGAAAATTTGGGGTATTTTAATTCATCTTGGTAGAGGTATGTGGGGACAGTCTTATCCCGGCAATATTGTTGCGGATAAGAATTCCTGGGACAAAATCATTAATAAGTGTGCAGAATGTGGCCTTAACACTGTAGTTGTTGATGTTGGTGAAGGCGTTCAGTGGAAGTCACATCCCGAGCTTGCAGTTGACAATGCATGGTCTTATGAACTTATTCAAAGCGAAATTGTAAAGGCTAAGGAAATGGGCATTGAGCTTATTCCAAAGGTTAACTTCTCTGCAACACACGACATCTGGCTCCGTGACTATCACAAGATGGTTTCAACAGATATTTATTACAAGGTTTGTAAAGACCTTATTGAAGAAGTTTATGAAATGTTTATGCATCCTTCATACATCCACATTGGTATGGATGAGGAAAACTGGAAGCACGCAAAGGATAACGAGCATACTGTAATCCGATACAAAAATGCTTTTGTTAAAGACTTTAACTATCTTTGTGAGTGTGTAAAGAACACCGGTGCAGGTGTTCACGCTTGGCACGATGCATGGACATATCTTGATGATGAATTCCAGAGTCAGCTTGACAGGGATGCAATTCCCGACCTGTGGATGTATTACTCATATCTTAAGGAGCACTGGACACCCATTGCAAATCAGTCAGACTGGGAAAAGGATTATTACGAAACAGAATTTGTGCGCCGTTACGGATATAAGATTGAATTTATTGAGGAAGACCCCTTTGTAACTCTTACAACGGAATTTCTTCATAAGTTCATTAAAGAAGGTCGTAAATTCCTTATGGCACCGTCTAATCTTTTCGTTAAGTGCAGTGAAGTTGACAGTGTTAAGTACATCAAGGAAGTTTGCCCCGACCAGAGCCTTTTCACAGGTATGATGTCAGCTCCATGGGGTTCACTTACACCTGATAAGGATGACTTCCACCATGAAGCTATTGAGCTTATCGGAAAAGCAAAGAAAGAATATTATAACGAGTAAATTTTCTCAAAAAGGGGACAGTCCCCCAATTGGGACATTTTTTAAGAAAGAGGTTTGATTATTATGAAGAAAATGTGGGCAATAATGGTTTATCTTGGTGAAAAAATGTGGGCAAGATCACCCGAGAAACTTCGCTTTGATATGGAGGTATGGAATAAGATTGTGGACAAGGCGCTTGCCGAAGGTCTTGACACAATCGTTCTTGACTGCGGTGAGGGTATAAAGTATAAATCCTGCCCTCAGCTTGCGGTTGAAGGCTCATTCACTCCCGAAGAGTGGAACAAAGAAGTAAAAAGAGTTAAGGCACTTGGTCTTGACATCATCCCCAAGCTTAACTTCTCTGCAGCACACGACCTCTGGTTTGAAGAGTACGGCAGAGAAAAGATATCTACACCCGAATATTACGAGGTTTGCAAGAACCTTATAAACGAGCTTTATGAGATTTTCGATTCTCCCGAATATATCCACCTTGGTCTTGATGAGGAATCTCCGGATATTGCAAGTCCTGAAAATCACTTCAGAGTGGGTAAGAAGTACCTTGAAGATTACAAATATCTTGTTGACTGTGTAAAGGAAACCGGTGCAACACCTTGCTTCTGGAATTCACCATTTCTTCATTATGAGGAAGCTTATGACTACTTTGATACAGATTGCGTAATATATTCTGAAATGTACTACACATTCAAAAAGGAAGAATGGACAAAAGTTTCCGAGCAGGATGAATGGGTGAGAAATTATTATGCAAACGATTTCCACAAAAGAGAGGCATATTCCAAGTATGTTGAAAAGTATGGCGATACACCTATCGAATATGTAGAACAAGACCCTGTAGTTGAGAGAACTATCAGAAAACGTGAGGAATACGCAGCAAAAGGCTATAAGTTTGTTGCAGCTATGAGTAATATTTTCATTAAAACAAACGACCGTGCAACTGTTGAATATTACCACGACAGTCCTATTGAGGATAGCGTTGCGGGTTATTTTGCCTGTCCGTGGGTTCCTACAGTTAAAGGTAAGTCAGAAGAAGCTATTCTTGAAGAAATCGAACTTTTGGGAAGCGCAAAACGTGAATTCTACGGAGAATAAAAATTGACAAATTTCATTTTCTAATGTTATAATAATTAATTGAGCACATATGAATTGTGCCTTCGATTTGGAGGAAAATCTATGAAAATCATTGACTGTCATTATCACAACAGATTTTGGTTTGACGGAGACAAAACATATCTTGAAGTTCAGAAGGAATACCGTGACAGAAATGGACTTGACACTATAAATGTCCTTTGCGCGCCCGGCATTGAA
This sequence comes from Clostridia bacterium, assembly GCA_045604905.1. GTDB lineage: Bacteria > Bacillota > Clostridia > UMGS1883 > UMGS1883 > UMGS1883. The sequence goes on along the minus strand of JAZUOX010000034.1, from coordinate 22,404 downwards.
AACGGCTCTCCTAACGGCGGTGTCGGTCATAACTGCCTTGCCGCAATTCTTAAAATGGAAGATGGTAAAGTTTACGCACAGGCAGGCCTTCAGTATCCTTTTACAGGGGATGATGAGTCAAATGAAGAATTTGACCTTAAAAGACAGACCGAGGAGCTTCGCGCTATGGGCTTTGACGGAATGAAAATGATGGAAAGTAAGCCCACTACATACATTAAACTTAAACAGAGAATTGACTCGGATTATTATAAAGAATTTTTCTCATATCTTGAGGAAACACAGTTTCCCCTTATATGGCACGTTGCAGACCCGGAAAGCTTCTGGGACCCCGATAAAGTAAGCCAGAATGCAAAAGATCACGGCTGGTTCTACGGTGACGGAAGATATCCCACCCACGATCAGGTTTATAATGAAGTTTATACTATTCTTGAGCGTCACCCGAAAATCAAGATTATTCTTTGCCACTGCTTCTTTATTTCAGAGCATCCACAGGATATGATTAACCTTCTTGAAAAGTATGAGAACGTGTATATAGACCTTACACCGGGACCTGAAATGTACCTTAATTTCTCGAATAACCGTGAAGTTTGGATGGATATATTCAATAAATACTATAAACGCTTTATGATCGGTACAGATGTAAACACCGGATGCAGCGATTATATCCGCGACAGACTGGTGCAGGATATGGTGCGTTTCTTCTCAACTGATGACGAATATACAGGCTTTGAATTTTATGGTGAGGAATACCGTTACAACCTTAAAGGGTTTAAGCTTGACGAAGAAAAGTGCGAATATATCTTTGGTAAGTCTATGTTAGAAATGTTCGGTCACGAGCCTTATGCCATTGATAAAAAACTCTTTAAGGAGTATGTAGAGAAATATTCTCACCGTATTCCTGATAAAAAGACAAGAAATGAAATAGTAAAGTATGCACAAAAATAAAAATGAGGTTATAGTTATGAATTTTGAGCAGGCACTTGATAGAAACTTTTGTGAAGTGTTTGAACTTTACAGGAATATTGTAAATATCAGCAGTCAGTCTTACGATAAAGAGGGCGTTGATAAAGTAGGCGATACAATTGCAGATTTTATGTCAAAGCACGACTTTACCATCAGCAGACAGTTTAATGAAAAGTCCGGCAATGGAATTACTGCAAGTATGAACGACGGAAATGACGGAAAGAAAATTGTCTTTCTGGCTCATATGGATACTGTTCATAAAAAAGGCACTTTCGAAGATCCGTTATTTAAAGAGCAAGGGGATGCACTTTACGGCCCCGGAGTTCTTGATTGCAAGGGCGGTATAGCACTTGGTATCCTTATTATGCTTGCACTTCGTGAAAGTGGATACACTGCTCCTGTTAAATACATCTTTGCTCCTGATGAGGAAATAAGTCTTTCTCTTTCAGGTAAGAGGGGTATTGACTTTATTAATGAAAATGTAAAAGGTGCCGCTGCAGTATTTACTCTTGAAAGTGGAACAAAGGACAGAATTGTTACCGGAAGAAAAGGTGCAATGCGTTATGAAATAACCGTAAAAGGTAAGGCTTCCCACGCAGGGAGCGCTTACGGTGATGGAATAAGCGCTATTAAAGAAGCCTGCACGAAAATTCTTGAAATCGAAAAGAACAGCGATGTCAACGGCATCACATATAATTGCGGAATAATTAACGGCGGTAAAATCCCCAACAGTGTGCCAGAGCTTTGCACGTTTGTTCTTGATATCCGTTACAGAAATGAAAAAGAAGAAAATACAGCTGTTGAAACCGTAAAAAAAGTTGTTGAAACATCTTATTTTGCAGGTACGACATCTGAAATACGACTTCTCAGCAGGCGTCCTGCAATGGAGGAAACAAATGAAAATCTTTGGCTTTTTGAAAAAGTCAGAAAGGTTTCCGAAAAACTTGGATTTGAAAAGTTTGAAAAATTTCTTTCAGGTGGTGCTTCCGATGCGGCATTCCCGACCATTATGGGAATACCTACTCTTTGCGGTATGGGAATTGTCGGCCACAGTCAGCATACACTAAGAGAAACTGCAAAGGCTTCCTCAATTATGGAAAGAGGGCTTGTAATAGGAACTGTAATACTCGAAATGAAAGAGGAAAAATAATTATATTTAACAAAGAAAGAGGAGAAGTAATTATGTTTAATAAAGAAAGTGCAAATGAAATTAAGAATCTTGTGTTTGACACTATCGGATATAAAACCGCTACTGAATTTGAAGTTACAGAGTCAGACGGTGTTTTTGCAGAAAAGAAAGACGGAAAAATAACAGTAGGCGGAAAAACAATCCCTATGCTTGCAAGAGCGTTCTTCCTTGCAGGAATGAAGGAAAAGAATGGGGAGGAAAGCTTTAAAGTTGAAGAAAAACCTCACTTTTCAAGAATCGGTGCAATGCTTGACGTATCACGTAACGGGGTGCTTAAAGTTGAATCCGTTAAAAAATACATTAACTATATGGTTTCTGTTGGTATGAATGTCCTTCTTCTTTATATGGAAGACACCTATGAGGTTGAGGGTTATCCTTATATGGGTTATCTTCGTGGCAGATATAGCGTAGAAGTACTTAAGGAAATTGATGATTATGCATATAGTCTTGGCGTTGAAGTTGTTCCCTGTATACAGACTCTCGGACATATGTCACAGTTTATGCGCTGGGCAGGCGAGAAAGCGGGGGTTGAAAAGTCTACGTTTGATTGCCTTCTTGTTGACGATGAAAAGACTTATGAATTTCTTGAAGCTTGCTTTAAGACTCTCAGCGGTGCACTTCGTTCAGACCAGATTAATATTGGTATGGATGAAGCACCCGGTATGAATAGGGGAAAATTCTACGATATACACGGCACAACAGAGTACTATGATGTATTTATGAAGCATCTTCGTAGAATCTGCGAAATCTGTGATAAGTACAATCTTAAGCCTGCAATGTGGTCTGATATGATTTGTCACTGCTATTCTCCCATCAAGAGATATCACGATATACAAATTAAATTTGATGAAAAAATCAAAAAAGAGCTTCCCGAAAATATCGCAATGGCTTACTGGAACTATGGTGCAGATACATACGATATCCTTCTTGGTGAGCATAAACGCCTTGACAGAGATGTTCATTTTGCAGGCGGTGCTCAGACATGGTTTGGTTATTTGCCGTGGTATGCGGTAGCAGCAGACAATGCACATAAGGGACTTAAGGCTTGCTTAAAGAATAATATTGATTTTGTTTACACAACTATCTGGAATGATGACGGCTGTGAAACAAATCAGTTTTTGGCACTTAACACGCTTCCTTATTATACAGAATACTGCTTCAAGGGCGTTGCTTGTACAGAAAAAGATATTTTTGAAGCAGCTGAATTCCTTACAGGAATAAGTGAAGAAGACGCACAAATTATGTTTGATGTAAACCTTCGTATAGACGACGATACGCCTACATTTGATGATAAAACCGTGTTCCTTCGTGACCTTTTCTATTCAGATGTTCTTTACGATATGGGAAGTAGCGCTGAAAACTGTGCTATTGTTCTTCCTAAAATACAGGAGAATGTAAAGAAGCTTGCCGCTTCGCCTGAAAAGTGCGGCGGATTTTACGAATACGCTTATTATGTACAGGCAATTACCGCAATAAAGGCAGAGCTTCGTATTAACCTTAGAAAAGAGTATAAGAACGGTAATAAGGAGTATATCAGAACTGTATGTGAAAAAACTCTTCCCGAACTGATTCTCTGCTACGAAAAGCTTTACAAAATATTCAAGACAATGTGGCTTCGTGACTATAAGCCTTTCGGCCTTGAAACTATTTCAAACCGTTTCGGTGGAATAGTACAGAGATTAAAAGATATAACAGAGCGTATGGAGGCTTATCTTTCAGACGGTACTCCTCTTTACGAGCTTGAGGAGGAAGTTCTTCCCACATTCGGTTTCGGTTTTGCAGGTGAATTCCGTACACCCAGCATGATAAACTAACACAACAGGAGTTAAGTATGAAAAAGTCAATCTTATCCGCAATTTTAATACTGTGTTTTATGATTGCTGGTTTCGGTGTTTCTGCTCAGACAGAAGAAAGTCAGCTTGATAAAGCCTATAAGGCCCTCAGCCATGAAATAATGACAAGTGAAGTGTACTATGCAATTTCAGAAAATATTACACTTGACTCTGTTGCGCTATGCGAAAAAATGGGTGTAACAGGTGTAGACATAGCCTGGGAAAGTTCTGACGAAAATATTATGGATACCACAGGTAAAATAACAAAAACCAAGTATCAGAATCAGCCTGTCACTCTTACGGCAACACTTACTGACGGTACGGATACTCTGAAAAAGAGTTTTGACTTTACAGTACTTTCTGAAATAACAAATGTATATTTTTCGGAAAACTTTTATTATCCCGAATATAACGGGGATATTATTTCAAACGCTTCAACAGATTGGTCTTTTACAAGAAGTCACGATTATACAGAAACCACAGGCGGTATGACTGCCGTTATTACTGAGCGTGGTGAAGACACCGTAAACTATGCTCTTAAAGGATACAGAAAGGGAACAGACCAGTCTATACACTACACAAAATGCAATTTCCCGACTATGGCATCAGGAAAGGTTGCTTGGGAAACTGACATTTATCTTGAAAACGATGACTATTCGGTAGACAGACTTATTATGTTCGACTTTTACGGCAAATACGACAATGGTAAAACTGCACAGATTACAGATTTCCGTCTCAGAATTGATTCAGCAAATACGACTACTGTTTTTGTACAGTATTACGAAGGCAGTAACTCTAAATCTAAATCATGGGTATACAATACCAAACCTATGGCAAATAACTGGAGCAGGGTAAGACTTGAATTTGATACGGATGAGCAGGTTTATGATATTTTTATAAACGGTAAGAAAATCAATTCAAATCCAATGCCTTTTTATGAAAAGAATCATACCGGTTACAGCAATGAGCAGTGCGACGGTATAACATCCCTTAATTTCGGACCCTTCAGATCGCATAAAGGTGCAGCGTGTACACTTGATGATTTTGTTTTATATGACAACACCCGTGTAACAAGTGAAAATCCGGAGGTTTATACTGTTGCGGACAAGATTGATTTTTCACTTCTTTCTTCCGAAAACATAGATTCCGTAACGGAGAATCTTGATTTGTCTTTGTCTGAAATAAGTGATGTTATTTTAGAGAATTCTGTAAATATCGAATGGGAATCAAGTAACAGTGACGTTCTTCAGATTTCAGGCGACAGTGCTACGGTAACACGTGGTATTGTTACAGAAGACGTTGTTCTTACGGCAAAGCTCAGCCATCCGAGTTCATCTTATGTTCTCAGAATTGATTTTAATGTAAGCGTTCTTGCAGACGAGGATTACATAAATGTAAACAGAGTCATTGACAATGTAAGGTCAGATTATCTTACAACAGAACCATCGGGTAAAATATCCCGTGACCTTGATCTTTCAACCGTTAATATGGACAGATTTGTAAGTACAGAGGGTGTAAGTATAAAATGGGAAAGCAGTAACGAATCAGTTATGGATAATTACGGCACTGTAACAAGAGGGAAAGAAAGAGAAAATGTTTTTTTAACTATGACAGTTACAGATGATTTGTCAGGATATATGCTTTCAAAAATCTTTGATTTTACAGTGCTTGCAGAGGATGAGTATGTCTACTATTCAAACAACTTTTCTTACCCCGAATATGAAGGGATGGATACATCAAGGCTTCCGAACTGGTCAGTGGGAACAGTTGCGGACAATTATTATACAACAGTAATAGAAAAGCTTGATGACGGTAATTATGTTCAGTTTTCAAAGCGTGATGTTGTAAACAGTGCAGACTATGGAAACTTTACAACACTTAAACCTTCGGAAATACTGAAAAATAAAATTACATATAACGCAAGATTCAAGTTTGAACATTCCGCTGACAAAGGAATGTATATGTTCTATGTTAACGGGAAATATAAAGGCTCGACATCAACAACTCGCCTTGTGGAAATAACATTTAATTACACAACCAAAAGAACCCAGTTCTCTTATTATGAGGGAGACAGCAGTGTAGGTTCGTCTGCATTAAAGGTTCCCCCCGTAGGAGAATGGTTTGACCTGACTATTGAGTTTGATGTACTTAATCAAAGCTATAATCTTTATATTAACGGTGAACTCTACACAAGAAACGAAGCATTTTTTGTTAACAGATGTAAAACAGGAAACGAAAACAAAATAATTGATGGTATTACTAATATTCAGTATAATTCTTATCGTTATACCGCAAACAACCGTATTTACTGTGATGAAGTTTCTGTTATCGGGAAAAAAGGTATTCATCAGACAAGTGAATTCTTTATTGATGGAACAAAAGTACGTAACTTAAAGACGATGCCCTACTACAATGGTAGTGAAATAAGCGGAAAACAGCTTATTTCGAACGAAACGTACAAAGATATTACTGTTACCCCTGTTGCTGCGGTTTACAAGAATAATAAACTTACAGAAATTAAAAAAGGCGATAAGATTGAGATTCCTGCAAATTCAGTAGGAACATATAATTTTGGTAAAATCACACTTCCCGACACCAATCTTGAAAATGTGGAAATCAGAACTTATGCCTTTGAAGATACTTTTGCACCCAATGGCGAGAAAGATGTTATAAAGAATAATGCTGTAATGCCATATGAAAAAGAGCTTTATTATGACGGAAATACAGGCAGAACAGTTAATTACATAGACGTATTTGGTGATACATCATATAAGCCTTACTTCAATGCGCAGGCGTGGTCTGCAGACAGCCAAAAGCTTTACATTCAGACACAAAACTACGCTGTTTATGAGTATGATACCTTTGAAGAAACTCTCCGCTATATAGATGACGGAGGAAATGTTTTCGGACTTGTTACTACTCCGCAGAATAAGCTTATTTATATCAATAAGCAGAGAAACATAGTTGAGATGGATTGTGGGACTTACGAAAAACGTCTTGTAGGAATAATGCCCGAAAATCAGAAAAACAAACCTTCACTTCTTACGGTATCAAATGACGGTAAAAAGCTCCTTCTGACTTGGTCAAATGCCATCGGTGATGCCGAAATGAAAAACGAGTATTACCGGGATCTTCCCATACTTGATATGGAAAGCGGGGAGTGGGACCTTACAAATGCATACGGATTTGTAGACAATGTCTATTGGAATCCCGGTATAAATCCGGCATATCCTAACCTTATTCTCCTTAACCACGGTGCGGCAAAAGGGGCTACCTTTGACCGTAACTGGGTATATAACACCGAAACCAAGACTGCGGAGTATGTATTTAAACAAAAACCCTACAGTCTTACACAAACAGGTGAAACACATTCACACGAAACATGGAGCTATGACGGTGAAAATCTATTTATAGATAAAGCAGCGTCAGCGTTAATAGGTTATGGCGGCGTTATGTCTTTTGATAAAGACGGCAACAACCGCAGACACATCAATGATGATTACAGCTATTGTCATCTTGGCGTGAATCCTGCAAATAAAAGATGGGTAGTATCCGATACCGCTTATGGTGCAGGATACTCCACAAACAACATCGTCCTTATTGATACCCACAGCGGCAAATCTTATCTTCTTGCAAAAATTTATCAGACAGGTAACGATTCTGTAGGTCACTGTCATCCTGCATTCAGTCCCGACGGACAGAAGGTGTATTTCGGTATGAATAACAGCGATTACAGTGCCTTTGGCGTTGGTTATATTGATGTTTCTGACCTTGTAAATATGCCTGATGAGCTTGAAATTTTAAGCCTTTCTGATAGTTGTACTGCAGAAAGCTATCCCGGGACTGACCACGAAATTATTACTGATACTAAAAACGGAGTAAAAACATATAAGGTTTCAGGTGATAATATTCTCTATGTAAACTATGTGAAAGAAGAGCTTGAGGATGCTGTCGCAACAATTGAAATAACCTATTTTGATGATGAAGGTAGCTTCGAACTTTGTTACTATGATTGGATTGTTGATCCCGAAACACATAACGAACTTAAAGAAATGTCCGTTACTGTTACAAAGGAAAACACAGGTAAATGGGTAACAAAGAGTATTGAAATCGAAGATATTAACCTTGAAAATATGGAATGGTTTGGCAGTGACTTCAAACTTAAGAATGTCGTGGGCGACCTTATAGTAAAATCGGTAAATCTTAAACAGCAATAACATAATTATAAGTACAATTTCGTAAGAAGGCATTTTGAAAGGACGGATGAAAATTATGTCAAAAATGTTAGCGTTACTTGTTCAACTAGGCTGTAAAATGTGGGATAAGTACGATGGTCAAACAACTCTTTTGTTTGACGAGGATGTGTGGGAGAAAATAGTCAATAAGTGCGAAGAATATAATTTTACACATATTGTTCTTGATATAGGTGAGGGTATCCGTTTTAACTCTCATCCCGAATTTTCTATAGAGGGTGCTTGGACACCAGATAGAGTAAAACGTGAGGTTGTCCGCCTCAGAGAAAAAGGGATTACTCTTATTCCAAAGCTGAATTTTTCTGCGGGTCACGACCTCTGGCTTAAAGAATACGGCAGGGAAAAGATGTCAACCCCAGAATATTACGCGGTTTGCAAAGATCTGATTGTTGAAACTGCAGAAATGTTTGACTATCCAAAGTACTTCCATCTTGGACTTGATGAAGAATTTGATGATATCAGAACTCCTGAAAATTTCTACCGTGAAAAAGAACAAAAGCTTAAGGATTACCGATATCTATGCGACTGGGTAAGGGCGAGAGGAATGCAGCCTCTTATCTGGCAGGGACCTTTTTACGATTATCCGGATGCGGAAGATTATCTTGGCAGCCATCTTACAATCTGCCCCGATATGTACTATGCTTATGATAAAAAGGATTGGCACAAGCTTTCCGAGCAGAGTGACTGGGTAAAGGGTTACTATGAAAATGACTTCAAAAACAGAGCTTTCTATCCCGAATATGTGGCAAAATACGGTGACATACCGATTGAGTACATAGAGCAGGACCCTGCAGTTCCGAAAACTATCAAAAAAAGCGAAGAATATATTAAAAACGGCTATCAGATAGTTATAACCTCAAGCAATATTTTCAGTAAAATCAATGACAGAGCAGGCGTTGAGTATTACTTCAACCGTCAGGACCTTCGTCACGGTGTAGCAGGCTTTATCGGTTGCCCCTGGCGTGCAACAACCAAGGAGTGGGAAGCTGACATCCTTGAAGAAATTGAGCTTCTCGGAAGTGCATATAGAGAATTCTACGTTGACAGAGCTGACGCAATTCCTGTTATTACACGCACAGACATTAAAAAAGCAGTTGAAGAGCTTGGCATTAAAAAAGGCGACACGGTTCTTGTTCATTCTTCCTACAAAAGTGTAGGTAAGCTTGAGAATGGTGCCGAGGATATTGTAGGCGGTTTCCTTGATGTGATTGACAGAGAAGAGGGAAATCTTGTTTTCCCGACATTTACACAGAAAGACTTTATAAATGCCTATAAAACATGGCATTTAGATAAGCCGTCAGACACGGGTTATCTTACAAATTATTTCCGTACACTGCCTGATGCGGTAAGAAGCGACCAGGCGACACATTCTGTTGCAGTAATTGGCAAGGATAAATACCGCCTTACTAAAACACACGGTCATACTGCAGGTCGTTACGGTGAATTCGGTGAAAGTCCCTTTGCGGCAGACTCCCCCTGGGAGAAGATGTACTGGAGTAATGCAAAAATAGTCCTTTTCGGTGTTCTTTTCCGTTCGGTAACGTTCCGTCATTATGCAGAATACTGCTTTATTGAGGACTGTTTACGTTCTATAGAAAAGCATCCCGACTATCTGAAAATGAAGAATGAAATCACAGACTTCGGTAAACCCGGTATCTGGCCGCATACAATGAGTATGTGGGTGTACGATAAAATGAAAAAACAAGGTCTTGTAACACGTTCTGCTTGCGGTGATGCAACTCTTCTTTGCGTAGGCGCAAAAGATTTTACAGACTGCGTTATGGATGCACTTAAAAATCACGAGGAAGGAATCCTTGGTATGTATGGGGATAAATTCTGGGACTGGCTTGACAGAGTTGAAAAAATGCGCACTGAAATTGAATAAAATAATGTTAAGAAATTGATTAAAATAAAATTTAAAAAAGTATTGACTTTATCACGCTAACGTGGTACAATGCTAGTGTAATAAATGCGGAGAGCAGAAACCAGTAGGTGGGAAAGAACTTGGAGAGAGTTGCCGGTTGGTGCGAGGCAATGGGGGCGTCCTTCTCGAATTCCTTCTGTTAGCAGTGCACTGAACAAGAGTAATCTTAAGTAGGAGGCAACGGGTGTTCCCGTTACAGAACAAGGGTATGTTAGTACCTGATAAGGTCGCTACCGTGAGATAGCGGCGAACTGAGGTGGTACCACGGAAAAGTATTTTTCGTCCTCTGTATCCTTTAACAGGATTACAGAGGGCTTTTTTGTTTTTCTGTGATTTCCTGTTAACACAGAAAATTTTTAAAAGATGGAAAGGATGAACAAAAATGGCTCAAAATTATTATCAGAAAGAAATCGAAACAATGTCTGTTTCTGAAATGAACATGCTTCAATCAGAAAAACTCAGAAAACAGGTCAAACATGTTTATGAGAATGTGGAGTACTACCGCAATCTGATGGATGAGAAAGGCGTTAAACCGGAGGACATCAACGAAATAGAAGATTTGCATAAACTTCCTTTTCTTACAAAGGCTGACTTAAGAGATGCATATCCTTACGGATTACTTGCAAAACCCCTTGAAGACTGTGTACGCATTCAGTCCACATCCGGTACAACAGGTCGTCGTGTGGTAGCATTCTACACCCAAAAAGATATAGAACTTTGGGAAGATTGCTGTGCCCGTGCTATAGTTGCAGCAGGTGGCAGTAATAAAGATGTGTGTCAGGTTGCTTATGGTTACGGACTTTTTACGGGTGGCCCTGGACTTAACGGCGGTTCTCACAAAGTAGGCTGTCTTACTCTTCCGATGTCATCAGGTAATACTGAGCGCCAGATTCAGTTTATGACAGACCTTGGTGCTACAATTCTTTGCTGTACACCTTCATATGCGGCATACATAGGCGAAACATTAAAAGAACAAGGATATAAGCCTGAGGATATTCCGCTTAAAGCAGGTATTTTCGGTGCAGAGCCCTGGACAGAAGAAATGCGTAGAGGTATTGAAGAGACTCTTGGCATTAAAGCTTATGACATTTACGGACTTACAGAAACAAGCGGTCCCGGAGTTGCTTTTGAATGCAGTGAACAGACAGGAATGCACATCAATGAAGACCATTTCCTTGCTGAAATTATTGACCCGGATACTGGAGAAGTTCTCCCCGAAGGCGAGAAGGGGGAACTTGTATTTACTTCGCTTGATAAAGAAGCATTTCCTCTTTTAAGATACAGAACCAGAGATATTTGTGTGCTTTCAAGAAAGAAGTGTTCTTGCGGAAGAACTCTTATTAAAATGGCTAAGCCCATGGGAAGAACAGACGATATGCTTATAATAAGAGGTGTCAATGTATTCCCCAGTCAGATTGAAACCGTTCTTCTTAATGAAGGGTATCAGCCGAACTATCAGATAGTTGTTGACAGAAAAAATAATACGGATACATTCGAAGTTAATGTTGAAATGACATCTGAGCAGTTCACAGATAAAATGAGTGAAGTTATCTCAATGGAAAAATCTCTTGCAAATGCAATGAAAACAATGCTTGGAATAAATCCTACCGTTCACCTTGTTGCTCCGAAGACAATTGCGAGAAGTGAAGGTAAAGCAGTTCGAGTTATAGATAAAAGAAAGTTAATCTGAGAAAGGAGAATAAAAATGGCTATTAAACAGTTGACAGTATTTGTTCCTAACCGGAAGGGAACAATCGTAAAAGTTACAGATGTTCTTGCTAAGAATAAAATAAATATCAGAGCTTTGTCTATCGCAGAAACAGAAGATTTTGGTATACTCAGACTCATAGTAAATGATGAGGAAAATGCTGAAAAAGTTCTCAGAGAACAGGACTATCTTATTAAGCAAGTTGATGTTGTTGGCGTCAAAATAGGAGATGAGCCCGGAAAACTCACATCGGCTCTTGATGTCCTGGACAAAGCTGATATAAATGTTGAATATCTTTACGCATTTATGGCACGCACAGAAAAACATGCATATGTCGTTTTAAGAGTTGAGAATAATGAAAATGCAGAATCTGCACTTGTAAATGCTGGATTCAAGCTCATAACAGAAGCAGATATAAATAAACTTTAAAGAAACTTAGTAACGCAAACAGAAAGTGTCGAGGTGACATAAAAATGAAAATGAATTTCCATAAGAAACTTCCGATTCCGCAGGAAGTAAAACTGGAGTTTCCTCTTACGGAACGGATGATAAAAGTAAAAGAAAAGCGTGATGAAGAAATAAGAGCTGTATTTGACGGTAATTCTGACAAATTTATTCTTATTATAGGACCTTGTTCTGCAGATCACAACGAGCCTGTACTTGAGTATATTTCAAGACTGCGTAAAATACAAGAAGAGGTTGCAGACAAAATAATTGTCGTTCCGAGGATTTATACAAACAAGCCAAGAACGACAGGACAGGGATATAAGGGGATGCTTCATCAGCCCGATCCCGATGCAAGACCGGATATGTATAAAGGAATAGTTGCTATTCGAGAATTGCATCTTGCAGCATTGCGTGATTATGATTTTTCGTGCGCAGATGAGATGCTCTATCCGGAGAATTATCGTTATCTTTCTGATCTTTTATCCTATGTGGCGATTGGTGCCCGCAGCGTAGAAAATCAGCAACATAGACTTACGGCAAGTGGTATCGGAGCACCTGTCGGAATGAAAAATCCGACAGGCGGTGATTTGAGCGTTATGATGAATTCCATTGTTGCCGCACAGTCAAGTCATACTTTTATCTATCGCGGATGGGAAGTTGAAAGTGAAGGGAATCCTTATGCGCACGCCATTCTTCGCGGATATGTTGATTATGCGGGAAGAAGTGTGTCTAATTATCACTATGAGGACCTTCTTCGCGTTGAAGAACTTTACGAAAAGTCCAACCTGACAAACCCGTCAGTTATAGTTGACACAAATCATAATAACTCAGGAAAAAAATATCTTGAGCAGATTCGTATAGCAAAAGATATTGTGCATAGCAGAAATCAGAATAGTGATATCAAGCGTCTTGTAAAAGGACTGATGATTGAAAGCTATCTTGAAGACGGTGCCCAGAGTATAGGAGAACATATCTACGGAAAGTCAATTACAGACCCCTGTCTAGGTTGGGAAAAGACAGAAAAACTTATTTACGACATAGCAGATAAACTTTGATGGAGCTGATTTAATGTTAGGAGTTATAGTAAATGTCATAACCGTAATACTTGGCTCATGCATTGGCTTATTGTTTAAAAAAGGAATTCCTGAAAAAGTCAGTACAACCGCTATGATCGGATTAGGTGCGTGCACATTATATATCGGAATATCCGGTAGTTTGTGTGGCGAAAATGTTCTTATCGTAATAGCATCAATTGTTCTGGGAGCAATAACAGGAACGATTATGAAAATTGATGACACAATAAATAAGCTGGCAAAAGTTGTAGAACTGAAATTCAGTAAAAATGGTCAGAAAGTTTCGATTGCAGAAGGCCTCGTGACGGCAACCCTTTTATTCTGCGTAGGTTCAATGACGGTTACCGGTTCAATACAGGCGGGGATAACCGGAGATAATTCTGTGCTTATAACAAAGGCAGCACTTGATTTTGTGTCTTCCATGATGCTTTCTTCTAGTTTAGGAATAGGTGTATTGTTTGCTTCTGCTTCCGTGTTAATCATTCAGGGCGGACTTGTGCTTCTTTCAGAGTTTATATCCCCATTTATGAGCACTGCTGCCGTTAATGAAATGACATGTGCAGGATCAATATTAATTATTATGATTGGAACTAATCTGATGGGCATCTCAAAAATCAAAGTAGCAGATTTTCTTCCGGCTATTATATTTGCGCCAATCATATACAATCTCGTCAATCTAATAATGAAAATGTTATAAGTAAAAAGACTGCAGTAAGTGACTTAAAATTATTGCAGTCTTTTTTGTATATATTATCCCTGTGAGTAAATACTATATATACGCCTGATAATATATATTTTCTACCGTTTTCTCCTGAATTATGTAAATAGTTGAACAGATTATTAACTTAACATTACAAATTGACTTTATACATCTATTGTATTGACTTCAAGTTGCTTTTATAGTATACTCGTATCGTAATAAAAAACAGAAAAAGGAGAAACAGTATGAAAAAATTTTTGACACTTATATTAGCACTGGTTATAGCGTTGTCATTGGTAGCTTGCGGCAGTAATAAAGCCGAAGATACGATGGGTAACTTGGAAGAAAATATATCTACAGAAAAACCTGCTGAAGAACCTTCTGCAGAAAACGAAGATGAAGAAAATAATGATGAAACTTCTGACGAAGTGAAAGAAGAAGAGAAGAAACCTTCGGTGGAAAAAGAGCCTGAAGAGGGTAAGAAACCTGTTGAGGAAAAACCTGCTGAAGATAAGAAACCTGTTGAGGAAAAACCTGCAGAAGATAAAAAACCTGTTGAGGAAAAACCTGCTGAAAGCAAAACTCTGGGAAACAAACTTCTTTCTGAATTCAAGTCAATTGCAAGCTCCGGAAATGCTCTTGCTGTGGCAGAAAAACTTTCCGCAAATTCTGAACTTAGTGTTCTTTCGGTGGGCGCCATGACTGTTGAACCGGGATTTCTTGCCGGATTTGATAATACAGAAATCACAGGATTCTCCGAGGGCGCAACTTTTGCTCCTATGATTGGTACAATTCCTTTCGTTGGATATGTTTTCACTCTCGAAGATGGCGTAAATGCTAACGATTTTATAGCAAAGCTCAAATCAGGTGCAAATCTCAGATGGAATATCTGCTCCGAGGCTGAAGAAATGGTTGCGGGAAGTTCAGGTAATAAAGTATTCTTTGTAATGTGCAACAAATCTTTAGACGAATAATTTCGATTAAGAGCTGCCGTTAACGCGGCAGCTCATTTTATAAGGAGGAATATGAATGGTATTTTCAAGTATACCGTTTCTTTATTACTTTCTGCCGGTAGTTATATTGTTGTATTTTGCAGTTCCTAAAATTCTTAAAAATACGGTTCTTTTATTGTCGAGCCTTTTCTTTTATGCGTGGGGGGAACCAAAGTATGTGATATTGATGGTGCTGTCAATACTCGTGAATTATGTACTGGGAATACTGATAGAAAAAGCAGATGGAAAATTTGCAGCTAAAATTCTTATAGCTGTTTCTGTATTGTTTTCTTTAGGAATGCTCGGATATTTCAAATATGCGGATTTTTTTATTGAAAATTTTGCCAAAATTACAGGGATGAGTATTGCAACTTTGAACATTGCTCTTCCGATTGGTATTAGCTTTTATACGTTCCAGATACTTAGCTATACAGTTGATGTCTACAGAAAAAATGTGGCAGCACAAAAAAATCTTGTTAAGTTAGGTACCTATATCGCTCTGTTTCCTCAGCTTATCGCAGGACCGATAGTGCGCTATTCTGATATCGAAAAGCAGTTGACTAACCGCACACATTCGTTTGAAAAAGCTGCGTATGGTATAAGAAGGTTTGTAATCGGGCTTTCGAAAAAAGTACTTCTTGCAAATTCTCTTGGAGAAATGTGCAATGTATTTTATAATACTGACGAAAAATCAATAGCTTTCTATTGGCTTTTCGCGATTGGATATATGCTTCAGGTGTATTTTGATTTTTCCGGATACAGCGATATGGCAATCGGACTTGGAAAAATATTCGGATTTGATTTTATGGAAAACTTCCGCTATCCTTTTGTATCAAAAAGCATAAGTGAATTCTGGAGAAGATGGCATATTTCTCTGGGAACTTGGTTTCGAGACTATGTTTACATCCCTATGGGAGGGAACAGAGTGAAAAAATCAAGATTTATGTTAAATATATTTACGGTATGGTTTCTTACAGGCTTTTGGCACGGAGCGGAGTGGAATTTCATAGTATGGGGCCTGTATTTTGCAGTGTTTCTTATGATAGAAAAGTTTTTCTTCAAGGATAAACTTGAAAAACTCACGGGGCTTAATCATATATATGTGCTTTTCTTTGTACTGATAAGTTTTGTGATTTTCAGCGGTTCAGGTATGAAAGAGTCATTGTCGCTTGTTGGAGGTCTTTTTGGAACAGGCGGTATTCCGTTTGTAACACATGGTTGCATATATACAATCAGAAACTACGGATTTACAATCCTGGTGTCAATAGTTGCTTCAACGCCTCTGTTTTCTGTATTAAGAAAAAAGGTATCGGAAAAAGCAGACAATATTATTGGAATTATTGAAATACCGCTATTGATAGTGTTGCTGCTTACAGTCAGCGGTTATCTGGCAGACGGAACATTTAATCCGTTTCTCTACTTCAGATTTTAAGGAGGGCTTTTTTTGAAAAAAATCAGGAATATTATTACAGTTTTCATATTTGCTATACTGATGTTTTCAGTGTCAGCAATGTGTTACTTCGGACAAGATAAGGAATTTTCGACAAGCGAAAGACGTGAACTGGCAAAAAAACCTAAATTGACTTTTGATACTATAATGAACGGTGATTTTGCGACTGATTTTGAATATTACACAACCGATCAGTTTCCATTCAGAGATAAATTCCGCAGTGCAAAAGCAGTGTTTTCAACTATGATTATGCACAAACTCGATAATAACGGACTCTATATGGCGGAAGGGCATTTATCCAAAATCAGCGAGGAAAAAAATGATTATATGATGGATTATTCCGCTAATCTTTTTAAAAAGATAATTGATAAAAACGTAGACGATGAAAATACTAAAGTGTATTTTTCGATAGTACCGGATAAGAATTATTATCTTGCAGAAAAATACGGTTATCCTTCTCTTGATTATGCCAATTTTATATCAGAAATGCGTGACAAAACAGAATATATGAGCTATATAGATATTACAAAAAAACTTACTGCCAATGATTTTTACCGTACTGATTCTCATTGGAAACAGGAGAAAATCGTTGATGTTGCAAACTTCATTTCAAAGGAAATGGGAAGAAAAATAAATCCTGAATATAAGACAAATATTCTTGCAAATCCTTTTTACGGAGTATATGCAGGTCAAAGTGCGATTCCGGTGGATCCGGATGTTATTAAATATCTTACAAATGATACACTCGACAATGCGACAATCACTTATTACGATACAGGGAAGCCGGAAGTTCGGGAACTTTATAATATGGAGAAAGCTTATGGAAAAGATCCTTACGAGATGTATCTTTCAGGCTCAAGTCCGCTTGTAACAATAGATAATCCATCTGCAAATACTGACAGGGAACTTGTAATGTTCCGTGATTCTTTCGGAAGCAGTCTTGCACCTTTACTTGTGGAAGGCTATAAAAAAGTTACAGTGGTAGATATCCGTTATATGCAGAGTTCTTATGTGGGTAATTTTGTGGATTTTGAAAATTGTGATGTTCTTTTCATTTACAGTGCAGAACTGCTGAATAATAGCCTTGCAATGAAATAATTCAAAAAAGTATATACCGATGAAAAATAATACTTGAAATTGTCGGAAAAATATGGTACATTATTATATATGTAAAATAAATACACTAAAAGGAAGGGATTCTTATGACAAAACGTTTGTTCAGCGTAGCGGTTGCATTTGCAATGCTTATTTCGTGCTTTTCTTTTATAGCCTCAGCAGAAGATCTGAGGTACGAAGGAATAATTTATTTCCAGGCTGCTGAAGATATGCTCGCAAGTCTTGAACAGGATGCAGCTGACACTACCATTTGGGACTATGAGGATAGAGAAGACCAACTTGAAGTTCTTAAAGATGCTGCAGATGCATTTGAAGATGACTTTACAGGTGCAGGACTTAAAGTTAAATGGGAAGATTATTGTGAAAGAATTCTTACCCGTGACAACGATGGTGTCGGAAGTCAGGATGGTAATGTTGTAAATTATCTTAAACTGCTCGATATTTTCTATACAGATGATTCTGACCTTACTGCAGAAGAGCTTTCTGTAAAGAATGAATTTTCAGCAAAACATCTCGCAGATGAATATAATGTAGAAGGTCTCAGTCTTGCAGATTCACTCAGCAAACTTGATGATTACACGCATCAGATGGGTGTAATCATTTCCGGTAACAAAACAGTTCTTAAAAACTATGAACTTTCTGACGAAAAGAAGACAGAGTATATACTTCATGGAACGAAAGCTCTTTATCAGATAGCTTTTAACAGTGCTCCGGAAGATATGAGAAGCTCTTTCGAGTTTGGTTTTCTTGGTGATGATGAAGGTAAGAAGCTCATCGCTGTAATGTACGGAAAGTCTCTTACTACAGAACTTGCCACTGATAATATTTCAGATGTTATGATTGGTTATATTAACAACAATTTTCTGGCAGTTAAGAACGAATTCGGTAAATTAATTAAAGAAGACTGTGATGAAAATACAGAAGAAGCAGTTTTTGAGTTCCTTAAGAATACTATTTCAAAGGCGTATGTTGAATCTTCTTCTGCTAATGATGAACTGAAAGCTGATATTATAATGCTTTTTGGTAACCCCGATGAAGCAAACGATAAAGGTGCTCTTCAGATAATGTTTGAAACTCTCATATCAAGCAGTCAGAACAACTATGGCTTGATAAATACATGGATTAATCTTTTCCTCAGGCAACATGTACAGACTTCTTTTGGTGGCGATATGGCTACTACTCTTGCCGCTGGGGTAGAGGAAGATGGAGAAAGAGTTAAGATTAAAAACGGTTCGGTTGTTTTTACAACTGAAGGACTTGACTTATATGGTATCGTAGCTAATACGGAGCTGCTTTCTCTTGGTTCTGATTATCTTGACCTTAAGTGTTATTATCCTAACGGCAAGATTAATGAAAATGTAACTTATGACAGTGAAGACGGTAAGATTAAGGTAAAGTACGATTCAGAACGTGAAGCAACTTATCCTGCTTATATTCAGCTCGTCCGTAAAGACGGTTCTTATATAGAAACTTATCCTGTTTCTATAAGAAATGTCAAAGGCGGCGGTGGCGGCAGTACCGGCGGTGGCTCTTCAGAAAGAGAACAGGTAAAACTTAAGTTTGATACAGCCGGTGGTGCTGATATATTTGATGAAAAATATTCAGTAGGAGAAAAAGTAGACCTTTCAGTTGTTCCTACAAAGGAAGGTTATGTGTTCGAAGGATGGTATTTGGATCCTGAGTTTACAAAACCTATAACAGAGATTGTTATGGAAGAGGATACTGTAATATATGCTAAGTGGGTTAAAGATAACGGTATTGCAGGTGGTAGCCATCCTACTCCGGATTCTCTTAACGGCAAAGACCATTTTGCATATGTAATTGGCTATCCTGACAATACAGTTCGTCCTGAAAACAACATTACAAGAGCTGAAGTTGCAACAATCTTCTTCAGACTGCTTACTGAAGAAGTAAGAAACAGCAGTATGACTACAACCAACGCGTTTGTTGATGTAACAGCAGACGATTGGTTTAACACCGAAGTATCAACCCTTGCATCTCTTGGTATTATAACAGGCAGAACTGCTGATACATTCGTTCCGAATGCGCCGATAACCCGTGCTGAATTTGCTACCATTTGTGCAAGATTTGACGATTCAAATTATTCAGTTACAGATACTCTTTCGGATATAAGCGGTCACTGGGCAGAAAGCTACATTCGTGAAGCAGCGGCTCGTGGATGGATTAAAGGTTATGAAGATAATACTTTCAGACCTGAAAGATTTATCACGAGAGCAGAAACCATGACTCTTATTAACAGAATTCTTAACCGTGCACCTGAAACTGAAGCTGATCTTCTTGATGATATGGCTAAATGGTCAGACAATCCCACAACTGCATGGTATTATCTCCCGGTACAGGAAGCTACAAATTCACATTATTACGAAAAGAAAAACAATGTGTATGAAAAGTGGACTGAAATCCAGACCGGCACAGACTGGACAGAATATTAATAACTAACAAAAAACAGCTGTAAACACATCGTTTACAGCTGTTTTTTTGTTAAAACAATTGGGAACACATTTCTTAATTATTTTAATTATGAGTATTAAAATTCGTAATCCATACAGCTTCTTCCACTGACAAAAGGTCTTACTTTTGTGTTTGCTGCCTCAACATGGACAGGATGGACCGAATAGTTTTTAAGTGCTTCCACATTTTCAAAAGTAGTGTCGAGAAGTACATCAGCGTTTTTAGAAGAGGGGAGTGGATCTGTATAAAGCTTAATATCAATAAGTCCGGGGATAATACCTTTAAGTGCCTCGAGAGACTCTTTCATATCTGATTTGATTTTTGCTTTTTCCTCAGCTGAATACTCTTCCTTTAATGTCCAGATAATAACATGTTTTACCATACCAATACCTCCTTAATAATATAAAAAGTTTATCATACGGTAAAATTTATGTCAACAAAAATTACAAAACAGTTGACATTTTAATCCTGTAGATATATAATAATTAGGTAAAACATATAAAAGCTGTGACGAAGACAGTAACCTTTCGAAAAATGCGTTAGCGAGTCGGGGATGGTGAGAGCCCGGTGCAAAGTATCAAAGAGTGAATATCACTTCCGAGCTGCACGGCTGAAAACATTGTGATTAAGCTGTGACGGGTAGTCTCTCCGTTAATGGGACGCATATGATGGTATGCTAATCAGGATTTAAATTTGCTTTGTCTGTTAGCATGCGGACAAAGCTTTATTTTTTTATATGGAGGAAGATTTATGTACAACAAGGTTGACACTAATCTCAATTTCATCGAAAGAGAAAAGAAAATAGGGGAGTTCTGGAAAGAAAACAGAATTTTCGAAAAAAGCATTGAGAATCGTTGCGACTGTGAAAGCTACACTTTCTACGATGGACCGCCAACAGCTAACGGTAAACCCCATATCGGCCATGTGCTTACCAGAGTAATTAAGGATATGATACCACGTTATCGCACAATGAAAGGCTATAAGGTTACCCGTAAAGCAGGCTGGGATACTCATGGTCTTCCGGTTGAGCTTGAAGTTGAAAAGCTTCTCGGTCTTGATGGTAAGGAGCAGATTGAACAGTATGGTCTTGAGCCTTTCATTAAAAAGTGTAAAGAGAGTGTGTGGAAATATAAGGGTATGTGGGAGGATTTCTCCCAGACTGTTGGCTTTTGGGCTGATATGGATGATCCTTATGTAACATATGATAACAACTTTATTGAGTCTGAATGGTGGGCTCTTAAAAAAATCTGGGATAAGGATCTTCTTTATAAAGGATATAAGATTGTTCCTTACTGTCCTCGTTGCGGAACACCGCTTTCAAGTCATGAGGTTGCACAAGGATATAAGGATGTAAAAGAAAAGAGTGCTATCGCAAAATTTAAGGTAAAGGGTACAGATAACGAGTATTTTCTTGCTTGGACAACTACTCCCTGGACTCTTCCGTCGAATGTTGCGCTTTGTGTGAATCCTGTTGAAAAGTATGTGAAAATCAATAACGAGGGGAATGTCTATATTCTTGCAGAAGCACTTATTCCGTCAGTAATTGAGGGTGAGTATTCTGTAATTGAAGAATATACAGGTAAAGACCTTGAGTATAAGGAATATGAGCCTCTCTTTGATTTTGCAAATCCCGACAAAAAGGCTTACTATGTTGTTTGTGACAGCTATGTAACTCTTACCGACGGTACAGGTATCGTTCATATTGCTCCTGCATTTGGTGAAGATGACTCCCGTGTTGGTCGTACATACGACCTTCCGTTCGTACAGATGGTTGACGCAAAAGGTGAGATGACAGCAGAGACTCCTTGGGCAGGTATGTTCTGTAAGGACGCAGACGCAGAGGTGTTCAAAGACCTCCGTCAGAGAGCTCTCCTCTACAAGGCTCTTCCCTTCGAGCATTCCTATCCCCATTGCTGGAGATGTGACACCCCCCTTATCTACTACGCTCGCGACACTTGGTTTATCAAGATGACCGCTGTTCGCGACGACCTTATAAAGAATAACCAGACCGTTAACTGGATTCCCGAAAGCATCGGTACGGGCCGTTTCGGCGACTGGCTCAACAACGTTCAGGACTGGGGTCTTTCCCGTGACAGATATTGGGGTACTCCCCTTAACATCTGGGAATGTGAGTGCGGCCACCGTCACGCCATAGGCTCTATTGCCGAGCTTAAGGAAATGTCCGATAACTGCCCCGAAAACATAGAGCTTCACAAGCCCTTCGTTGACGCCGTAACCATCAGATGTGAAAAGTGCGGCAAGCAGATGAAGAGGGTAAAAGAGGT
>JAZUOX010000033.1:0-59519 GCA_045604905.1 Clostridia bacterium | reverse complement strand
CCTTGGCTCACAGAACGACATGGCTACGATCCGACTTGTTTCTGACAATATGCAAACTTCGGATGCGGACATTTATGCAGTCGGTGATGTGGTAGAGGTGGAAAACTTTATTTCAAAGGATAAGACAGTTATAACATTAGCGGGCCCTGCCAATAAAGGGGGGCGAATTGCGGCAGACAATATTTGCGGGATTAACAGCACTTATAAAGGTACGCAAGGCGCATCGGTTATTAAATTATTTGATATGACAGTAGCATCCACAGGAATGACGGAAACGCAACTTAAAAACAGCAATATCCCTTACGAAAAAGTTATTCTTTCGCCCCTTTCTCATGCAGGATACTATCCTGGTGCAACTGTAATGACACTAAAGGTTATATTTGAAAAGGAAACTTATAAAATCCTTGGCGCCCAAGCAGTAGGTTATGAGGGTGTTGAAAAAAGAATTGATGTAATTGCTACTGCAATTTTTGCAGGACTTACAGCGGACAAGCTAAAAGACATTGAGCTTTCCTATGCACCGCCGTATTCATCTGCAAAGGACCCTGTGAATATGGCAGGCTTTATCATTGAAAATATGAAAAACGGTATTGTAAAGCAGTTCTATTATGAGGATATTAATTCACTTCAAAAAAGATATGATATCACACTTTTAGATACAAGAACCGTTTATGAATATATGCGTGGTCACGCAGAGGGCTTTATCAATATTCCGGTTGATGAACTGCGTGAAAGGCTTACAGAACTTGATAGTTCAAAGCCTGTATATGTAATGTGCCAGAGTGGGCTCAGGAGCTATCTTGCGACAAGAATACTTATGCAAAATGGTTTTGACGCTTACAATTTTGCAGGCGGATATAGGCTTTACGGCTCTATGTTCTATGATGAGATTGTATCAAAAAGAGCATATGACTGCGGAATGGAGAAATAAAAGGAGAATTACCATGATTAAATTTATTTGTTATCCAAAATGTACTACTTGTCAGAAGGCAAAAAAATGGCTTGATGACAACAAATTTGAATATGAACTTCGTGATATAAAGGAAAGCAATCCAACTTTGGAGGAGCTTTCTGCTTGGTATAAAATGAGTAGATTGCCGCTGAAGAAGTTTTTCAACACTTCCGGACTTTTGTATAAGTCAATGGAACTTAAGGATAAGCTCCCAACCATGTCCGAGGAGGAACAGCTAAGACTTCTTGCAACAGACGGAATGCTTGTAAAGCGACCACTTGTTATAGGTGAAGATTTTGTGTTGATAGGATTCAAAGAGAGCGAATGGAGTGAGAAACTCTAATGAAAGAAGCAGAAGTTAGCCTTAGAATTGCACTCTATTATATATGCAATAACATCACAAAAGAAAATGTTATGGTATCGATTGACGGTGCTCATATTAAGACGAAAAACACTATACATTTTGATATTTGGAGTTTCCTAAAAGAAAATGGTTGCAAGAAAACAGATGGAAACGATACTCGTTGGCAAGGAACATATGAAGTATATGGTTATGAACCTAGAATTGAGATTACTTCGCAATCCGGAATAGGGGATATTAGAGTCGTTTTATCGAATAATTGTATATTACATATCGAGAGCAAAAAAGGGTCAAACAGGAAAGGTAATCCGGAATATACATTGATGCATGAAGCGATTGGGCAGTTAATGACGACGCAATATGAGAGGGAAAATATTATCCCTGTTGTCGCTGTTCCTTATTCCTCAAAAAGTTATGAGTTAGCTAAACGATGGAGAGAATACAAGAAAATACAGGATGCCAACATTCACTTTATACTTGTGCGTGAAAACGAAGAGATTTTGTATATATAAATGGAGGAATATATGATGCGAAAGAATTTTGGAGCGAAAGCTATTTTATATCCGATGCCGGTATTGATTATCGGTACATATGACGAGAACGGAACACCCGATGCAATGAATGCTGCTTGGGGCGGAATCAGCGAAGAAACACAAATTTCAATTTGTGTAAGTGAAGACCACAAGACAACAAAAAATATCCTTGCTCGCGGTGCATTCACTGTAAGTGTTGCAGATGCAGAAAATGTTGTTGCTTGCGACTATGTTGGTATTGTTTCAGGCAACAAAGAGCCTGACAAGATAGGAAAAGCAGGTTGGCACGTTACAAAGAGTGAGTTTGTAAATGCTCCGCTTTTTGATGAACTGCCTATGGCACTTGAGTGTAAACTTATCAGCTATGATGAAGATAGTTGCAGACTTGTTGGTGAAATCGTAAATGTCTGTGCTGACGAAAGAATCTTAAATGCAGAAGGAAAAATTGACCTTACAAAGTTCAGCCCGATTACCTATGACCCTGTGCATCACACATATCGCAAACTCGGAGAAGCAGTCGGACAGGCATTCCGTGATGGACTGAAATTAAAGTGATTTTATGTAAAAATAGTAGTTGCACTTTTAAAGAGACTATCCCAAATTTTGTGTAAAGTCTATACAAGACCTCCAAGATGATATATAATAAAAATATCATTTTGGAGGTTTTTAATATGCCAAGGTACAAATTAAGTCCCGAAGAACGGGCAGCAGAAAAGGAAAGAAAATTTACGAAACATCATGAAAGGTCTTGATGTAAAGAGTTTTGATGACCTTAAAGATGTATTCAAACTTATGGTTGGAGAAATGCTTGAAAATGGTCTTGAAGGTGAGCTTGATGATGAACTCGGTTACACCAAGTACGACTACCGAAACAAATTAGGTGAAAACAGCCGTAACGGTTACTCTAAAAAGACTTTAAAGACAATCTTTGAAGAAACAGAAATCAAAGTTCCCAGAGACCGTGAAGGAGAATTTGAGCCACAGCTCGTAAAGAAAAACCAAACAACCCTTACCGGCGATATTGAAGAAAAGATTCTCTCTATGTACGCTAAGGGAATGACAACAAGCGATATCGAAACACATATACAGGATATATACGGCTTAGAATGCTCGGATTCAACCATAAGCAGAATAACCGATAAAATTCTTCCTGTAGTCAGAGAATGGCAATCAAGACCGCTTGAAGAGGTATATGCAGTTGTCTTTATGGATGCAATACATTTCCATGTAAGAAGCGAAGGACAGATTATTAAAAAAGCAAACACACATTTCTTCATACATTCCTCTTAATTTGGCACAATAACACCAGAGGTGATTTTATGAAATCCATTTGGAACGAAATACAACTTCCGGAGTTTAATTCTCTTGACTCTGACGTTAAAACCGACATTTTGATCATAGGCGGAGGTATGTGCGGAATTTTATGTGCGTATATGCTTAAAAAATCCGGTGTAGGCTGCGTTTTGGTTGAGGCAGATAAAATATGCAACGGAATAACAAACGGGACTACAGCAAAGATTACGCTGCAACACGGGCTGATATATGATAAAATAATTAAAAAATATGGCAAGGAAAAAGCACTTCTCTACTATGAAAGTCAGAAAAATGCTTTTGATATGATGATAAATCTTGCGAAAAAAGTAGACTGTAACTTAGAAATGGCAGATTCCTTTGTTTATTCTATGAATGACAGAGGCGTTATTGAAGCAGAAACAGAGGCGTTAAATAAAATCGGATGCAAGGCTTTGTTTTGCCAGAAGACAGAATTGCCGTTTCAGGTGGCTGGTGCGGTTAAAATCGAAAATCAGGCAAATTTCCACCCCTTGAAATTCGCTTTTGAAATATCAAAGGATTTAAATATATATGAAGATACTAAAGTTATTGAATTGAAAGGAAACAAGGCAATAACAAATAAAGGTACAATCGACGCAAAGAAGATTATAGTAGCAACGCATTTTCCGTTTATCAATAAGCATGGTGGATATTTTCTCAAAATGTATCAGCACAGGTCTTATGTGGTTGCACTTGAAAATGCACAAAGCGTAAAAGGTATGTATGTTGATGAGGCAAAAGACGGCTTATCTTTCAGAAATTACGAAAACTTATTGCTGTTGGGAGGAGGTGCCCACCGCACAGGAGGTCAGGGCGGTAACTGGAGAGAACTTCATGGCTTTGCAAAAAAATATTATCCCGACGCAAAAGAGGTTAAAAGATGGGCAACTCAGGACTGTATGACACTTGACTCAATTCCTTATATCGGGCTTTACTCAAAATCTACTCCTGAATTGTATGTGGCGACGGGGTTTAACAAATGGGGGATGACATCATCAATGGTTTCGGCAATGCTCCTCGAGGATATGATATGTGGAAGAAAAAGTGAATACAAAGAAGTATACTCCCCCTCAAGAAGTATACTTCATCCACAGCTTGCAATAAATATGTTCGAGTCTGTAAAAGGGCTTATTACTCCAACTGCTCCAAGGTGCCCGCATTTGGGGTGTGCGCTGAAATATAATAAAGCAGAACACTCGTGGGATTGTTCGTGTCACGGTTCAAGATTTGAGAAAAACGGTAAGCTTATAAATAACCCGGCGACAGACGATTGTAAAAAATTAAATAACTAGAATTATAATGCAAAGATGTTTGCCATTTCATTAGTGAAGCGACATCATTTGTCGAGAGTAAACAACATCCAAAAAGGTCTCTTTTGTCAGATAGACAAAAGAGACCTTTTTGTTGGTGGGAGAGGGTGGATTCGAACCACCGAAGTCAGTGACAACAGATTTACAGTCTGCCCCCTTTGGCCGCTCGGGAACTCTCCCTGGAGCTGGTGATGGGACTCGAACCCGCAACCTGCTGATTACAAATCAGCTGCTCTGCCAATTGAGCTACACCAGCTTATTCAATTCGTCACTACCCGTGACACGCGTATTATAATAACATAAGAATGGGGTTTTGTCAACAAGTTTTTTGAAAAAAATTTATTTTTTTTCAAAAAACTTAACAGAAATCCGCAAAGTATTTCTTTGCGGATTTCTATAACAATTTTAAATGATTTTCAGAATGTCATTTACGCGCTCTGCGCCGTTTCTTGAGTTTTCTTTTAATGGTTGAAGCAAGCAGTAATATTGCAAATGCAAGCAAAACTGCCATCATAATATAAGATAGGGTGGATATTTTGTTAGCTTTTACCACAGACCACATTTCAAGCACCTTTTGGTTTCTGTCACCAAAATCTTCCATAACACCGCAACGCACCGTTTCTGCGGCTGAAGGATACTGTGTGGTGAGCTGTCTGCCGAATTCATTTGTGCGGACAATTACTTTGCCATCATCTGTATATTTATCATCTGACAGAGTTCCTTTGAAAAAATAGGTGAGGTCGTGCTCAAATTCCCCGTCCTCTTCACCGTAATTATCGCAAAGAAGGTCGTAAAGGTCATCACCTGCAATAACGCTTGTATAACCGATATAATCCATATTCATGGCGGCAATTTCAGGCTTGCAGAGAAAGTCTACAAAATCCTGCGCAAGAGCTGTATTTGCTCCTTTTGGCATTACCCAGCCGTCAAAATATATTGTGCTACCCTCTTTGGGGATTACGAAATTGAGCTTTTTATCGTCTTCCTCTTGTGCAAGGTCCATTGCATATACCGCATCACCACTCCAGGCAAGGTTTGCGTCAATTTTACCGGTTACGATATCGGTTTTTCCCGAGTCAACCTCAAAACCGTAGATATTTTCTTTCATTTCAAAAAGGGCTTCGCCGACTTCTTTTATGTTGTTGTCTTCTGTGTTATTCGCAACTCCGTTAACAATCTTTGTATATTCTTCAGCGCTGATTTCACCGTTTTCATACCGACTGCGTGCTGCCATCAGTTTTTCGCGGTTAACATACAGCGAGCCTACAACATAAGCATCACGGGATACATCCTTACAGGTCATACGGTTTTTATAATCTGTATTCCAGAAAAATTCCCATGTGGAAATATCATCTTCCTCAATTACGTCGGGATTGTACAGAAACCCAACCGTCCCCCACATATAGCCCACTGCGTAGTCTGTCCAGCCGTTTTTTCTGAAAAGTTCAGAAATATAGGGAGAAACATATTTATTGTAGTTTTCCATTTTGGAAATATCGAATTTTTCGATAGCTATGTTTTCTTCTTTGCCGATCTCTGTGGCAATAATCATTTTCTGAATGATGTAATCAGATGGACAAACAAGGTCGTAGCTTGTTTTTCCTGTGCGGAGGGTGTTAATCATTGTTTCATTTGTTTCGAAGGTATCATACTGCACACGGACTTTTTTGCCTGTACGCTCATAATAATCCTTTTCCCATAGTTCAAGAACGGAATCGGCTATTTTAGCACCGTCATCGTCTTTTCCTTCGTTTATATAGTCCTGCCAGTTGTAAACTCTTAATACAGTTTCTTCTTCTGCGCGGATAACGGAGAAAATACTTAAAGAAAGAAGAAAGCTCAGTATTAATGAACATATTTTTTTCATTGGCGTTTTTTCTCCTTTTCTTTAGAACTCTGAATATTAACAATTATAAGTATTACAAGAGCAATCAAAGTAATAATAGTTGTCAGTGCGCGAAGTGATGGGGGAAGAGCGCCTTTTTTACTTGTAACACCGTAAACATATGTGCTTAAGGTCTGAAATGCTGTGTCACGGGTAAATGCCGTTATAATGTAGTCGTCAAGGCTGAGAGTAATTGAAAGAATAAATCCCGAAAACACCCCCGGCATAATTTCAGGCAGAATAATTGAACGAAGAGCCTTCGAAGGTGTTGCTCCAAGGTCAAGTGACGCTTCGTAAATATTGGGGTCCATTTGCATAAGCTTAGGTCTTACAGAAAGGACTACAAAAGGAATTGTAAGCACTACATGACCGATAAGAAGTGTCAGAAAATTAAACTTTATTCCGCAGAATACAAAAAGTATTGTAAGAGAAAGCGCTGTAACAATTTCTGCATTCATTACGGGGATACTACTCATACCTTCAAGGACTGCTTTTGATTTTCTGCCGGAGTAGAATATACCTATTGCACCAAGTGTGCCAAGAATTGTAGAAACAATGGCAGAGGATATTGCTACAAGAAATGTATTAAAGAACGCCTGCATAATCTCTTTATCTTTAAAGAGCGCTTTGTAAAGATGCAAACTAAACCCATCCCAACTTCCTATAAGCTTTGTATTTGTAAAACTGTAAATTATAAGGAGAAGAAGTGGCGCATACATAACAAAAAGCAGAATATACACATAGAATTTGCATAAAAATTGTGTTACAGAGAATTTTTTCTGCATTACCACAGACCTCCTCTCGTTTCTTTGTCATCACCTTCATCAGTACAGAAGGATACAAAAAGCATAATAATAAGCATAATCAGTGCGACAAGGCTTCCTATATGCCATAAGCCCTGGTCAAAGTAGAGCTGTATGCTGTTTCCTATGAGAGAGATTTTTCGTTCTCCCATAACATCGGAGATAACATAGCTACTCATAGTTGGCATAAATACCATCGTTGAAGCGGATGCTATTCCCGGCATAGTCATCGGGAGCATCGTTTTAAAGAACATCTGAATTTTGTTTGCGCCAAGGTCATAAGATGCCTCAATAAGGCTACGGTCAAGCTTTGTCATAGTGGTGTAAAGAGGCATAATAACAAAAGGCAGGTAGTTATAGACCATACCTATCATTGTGGAAATATAGGGATGCTCACCGCCATTAAGTCCAATCATAAAAAGAAGGTCGCGGGTTGCGGCAGTTCTGAGAACAAAGTTAATCCACATAGGCATAACGAATAAAAGAACTGTTGCTCTGCCGAAACCGATTTCTTTTTTTGCAAGAAAATATGCAGCTGGATATCCGAGAAGCAGACATATAAATGTATTTGCAAGCCCTATAAATATGCTATACATAAGGGTGTTTATATTGTGCCCACCTGAGAAGAAAGTGCGGAAATTGTCAAGCGTAAGCTTTCCGCTATCGTCGGTGAACGCATAACCGATAATCAACAGCAGCGGAATTACAACAAACAGAATAAGAAACACTGCATAAGGAACAGCAAGCAATTTCCTTGAGAAAAAATTACTTTTTCGCATACTTTTTTGCTTCTCCTTTCAGCCTGAGAGTGATGTTTTCGGGATTGACATTAAGACCTACAAGGTCGTTTTCGTCGTAGGTGTATTCTGTGTCAAGAACGAAATCCTCATCCTGTAGAGTTCTTATAGTAAGCTGATAGTGGTCACCTTTGTAAATAATGGATACAATGCTTCCACGGACAATACCTGCCTCATCATCGTCAAGGATTTCAATTTTATCAAGACCGATTTTTGCCACAACATCCGCATCGGTAAAGTCATATATTGTGCCATCAGGTCCGACAACATAACCTTCACTGTCTACTGTTGAGCCGGGAACGAGAGCTGTAATGTCACAGTCAAACGCTGCTTCGGAAATAACAACCCGGTTGTTTTTATCAATGTAAGCATCGTCGTATACGTTTTCGGTAAGTTCCTTTTTCATTATGTGGATACCGTCAGGCTCAATTTCAAATCCGTAGGTCTTGTCAACTTCAAGATTGCGGGTATCAACAACTACAAGCTCGTTTCTGCCAACCATCATAATATACTCATAGTGAATACCCTTGAAGATTTTGCTGACAATTTTACCTTTTCTGGCTGAGCTTTCCTCGGGAACAATGTGCACATCTTCAGGACGGATAACGATATCGACCTTTTCGTTTCTATCAAAATCGTCAACGCAGTCAAATACATTATTGATGAATCTTACCCGCCTGTCGCCAAGATATGTACCACTGTAAATATTACTTTCACCGATGAAGTTTGCAACAAAGGCGTTTTTCGGCTCGTTATAAATATCCTCGGGAGAGCCTATCTGCTGAATCATACCGTCTTTCATAACAACAACTGTATCAGAAAGAGTAAGAGCTTCTTCCTGGTCGTGTGTTACATAAATAAATGTAATGCCGAGTTTTTTGTGCATTGCTTTAAGTTCAAGCTGCATATCTTTACGCATCTTAAGGTCAAGTGCGCCAAGCGGCTCGTCAAGAAGCAGGATTTCAGGCTCATTCACAATAGCTCTTGCAATTGCAATTCTCTGCTGCTGCCCTCCTGAAAGGGTGGAAATGTCTCTTGAATCATATTCCTCAAGGTCAACGATTTTAAGGGCATTCTTAACCTTTTTGTCAATCACGTCCTTGGGGAGCTTTTTAAGCTTAAGTCCGAAAGCAACATTGTCGTACACATCAAGGTGGGGGAAAAGTGCGTACTTCTGAAAAACTGTGTTTACGGGACGCTTATAGGGGGGTAGGTTAGTTATATCCTCTCCGTTCAAGAGAATTTGTCCCTCCGTAGGAAGCTCAAACCCTGCAATCATCCTGAGAGTGGTAGTCTTACCGCAACCGCTGGGCCCGAGGAAAGTTATAAATTCTCCTTTATTTACATATAAATTGAAGTTTTCGACAGCATAAGTTTCCTTGAACTGCTTCGATACATTTTTCAGCTCGATGATATGAGTTTCTTTCATTAGTAAGCACCTCTTTGTAAGAAAAATAAAAACGCAAGCTGTGATTACACAACTTGCGTCAATTATCCGTAAATAAAGACAATTATATCAAGACAGGACATACAGAGTCTATATAGCAAAATACTTTTACTACTCTTATTGACCATTTCACAAGTTTGCGTAATGCACTTCGGTTATAAAGTAACCAACTTAAACTTATAAAACTGAGCTTTTAACTCAATCAATTCGGCAGTGGACCCGGCTGTCCGTATGGCCTTGACTCCGCAGAGTGGTCCGAAATAATTGCTTTGAAGACATCTGTCTTATCTGCTTTTCTATTATACTACTTAGGGTGGGGGGTATGTCAAGTGTTTTTTGCAATTTTTCTGTAACGGGGATGTTAAAATCGTCCGGAACATTGGCTTGCCCAAAACGTGCCTGTTTTGGAAAGTGGAGCTTTTAAATAGATGCCAAATAATTACGAACGACGCATTTTAAATTAACTTTAACATCTTCGCCATTATTTTATTTCCTCAAATGCCTTTACCCACTCTTTTGCAATCAGGGTATGACCTGCAGGTGAGGGGTGAACACCGTCCCACAGCCAGTAGCAAGGGCTTTCGGGGTTATATAAGGTATCAAATTTTTCCTGGAGAGGAATGAATTTGAGATTGTATTTTTCAGCAATACGTTTTGCTGCAGCTGCCTTTTCCTCCACATCCTTGCGGAACGGGGGATAAAGGTCTTCGTAACGGCTGTTTGATGAGGTGCCGGTTGATTTAAGCACGAAAGGCTCAAGAATCATAATTTTAATATTGGGAAGGGCTTCCTTCACTTCCTCAATAAGCATCGAATAAATTTTCTCAAACTTTTCGGTGTCAACACCATTTTGGTGCCCAAACTCGTGCCATGTGTCATTTACACCTATAAGGATACTCATATAGTCCGGCTTGAGGTTTATAATATCCGACTTTATTCTTGCGTATACGTCAACAATGCGGTTGCCTCCGATGCCGCGATTCAGAAAATTATATTCTTCAGGGTAACGAAGACCGATTTCGCCCATTGCCATAGTTGCGTAGCCGTGACCGGGATATACTCCGAGCTCCTCCTCGCGAATTCTTCCTGCATCTGTAATAGAATCGCCCTGGAATAATACTGTTTTTGTCATAAGTACAACTCCTTTTTATGTCTTTAAATATCAATATAATAATAACACAACGAAACCGGCTTGTAAAGCAGGTTTCGTTGTGCTTGTGAAAAAATCAGCAATAAACAAGTCTGAGCTTCGGTTCTGTATCAACGGGTGCTTCCTCGCAGAAGCCGATTTCACCGTAGAGTGCCCTTACAAATGCTTTCTGGCTTGCAGGGCATTTTGAATAGGTGTTGATAAAGGTGCGGGCTCTGCTCATTACATCAAAATGGATATAGGGGTAACCCATTGACATACCGATGGATTTTTCTTTGCCGTTAGAGAAAGCACAGTGGTATGTACCCAGCTTATCACCGTGAAGTGACGGCATTCCCGAGGGGCAGTGAGGCTCTATAAGACCGGCATAGATAACAACGTCGTTTGCATCTATAAATGCGTCAAGCTCCTCTGTCCAGATGTCTGCGGTAACGGTTACCTTTGCACCACGCTCTTCAAATGCTTCCTTCATAGCTCTAACTTCGTCCACAGGGGCATTTTTCGTGTGACCGCTGAAAAGAATGCCAACGGTTTTGATTTTGTCCTTTGAAAGGGGAAGCATATTGTTGTTGTCCTTTAAAAGTGTAATTGACTTTTCGCAGATTTGTTTTGCCACTTCTGCAGTTTTGGGTGCTTCTTCTCTAATATTGTATTCTTCTGCATAGGAAACGGGGTCATAATCCTCGTCAAAAAGTCCCATTTTTTCTTTCATATCAAGAACTCGCTGACAAGCCTCGTCAATAGTCTGCTCGGAAATTCGTCCCTCTTCAACAAGCTTAAGAACGATGTCACTGTCACGAAGTCTTGTACCGATGAGAACGTCGTTTCCTGCGTTGATTGTACGCGCAAGAAGCTCTTCACGGTCAAACATTGCACTAAGTGCCGCCATATCAATAGCATCTGCACATATTACACCCTTAAAGCCCATTTTTTCACGGAGAAGGCCTGTAAGTATCTTTTTTGAAGCGGTTGCAGGAACATACTCACCGTTAATCATTTCATCATCTACTGCAGGGAACGCCATGTGGCCACTCATTATGCTGTATGTGCCACCGTCAATAGCCGCCTGAAAGGTTTTTCCCTGTGTTTTTTCCCACTCTTCAAGGGAAAGACTAATCTGCGTTGCACTGTAGTGGTTGTCGCGGTATTCGTAGGGGTCATACCCGGGGAAGTGCTTTGTTGCAGCGGCAACACCTACTGACTGCATACCGCGGATTGCCGCAACTGCAAGGCGACAGACCTTTTCGGGGTTGTCTGAAAATCCCCTGTTCACGCTTACGCCTGCAAGTCTGCAAGGAAGGTCCACCACGGGACCGCCAAAACGCCAGTTTGCACCGATTGAACGCATTTCTCTGCCAACTGCCGCATTAAGCTCATAGGTAAGCTCCTCGCTGTTTGCTGCGCCTATTGCATAACCCATAGGTGTGATTGTGCCTTCCTCATAAGTTGTGCCAAGTCCCTGTTCACAGTCCATACCTACAATCATAGGAATATCAAGAACTGAATTTATATGCTTTTGCGACTCTTTACCTTTTAAAGCTTTGGCTTTATTTCCGATTTCATTTTCGGCAAGGTTAGCCATTTCCATATTGATGTTACCGCAACCCCACATAGAACCGAACTGATACTCCCGGAGTATGGCGTCTGCTTCTTCCATACTCATTTTTGAAAGAGCACCGCCGCCGGGGCACATAATCTGCCCGATTTTATGCTTAAGTGACATATCTTTTATATTTGGTTTTTTTGTCATAATTATTCCTCCAGTTTATTTCACATCGTAAAGAACTGTAGATGTGTGGTTTCCGTCCGAATCTTCAAAGGTTACATAGAACATTGTTGCATCGGAGGGAAGCGTGAATGTAAATGTATCGGTATTTGAATCAGATGTAGTAACAGTTGTGACATCATATGTCGCTTTTGTTCCGTTTTCAAAATACAATTCATCCGCTGTCATATAACGGAGCGTTGCCTTTGATGCCGCACGGTCTGTTGTCGCTACAACTGTGTTTCCGTTTTGTACTGCTGTTCCGCGGATAAATTTCTGTCCGCCATTTACAATACTGTCAGCAAATGCATACGGCTCGACACGACTCCATGTACTACCGTTTCCGTGATTGTATCCGGGAATAATTGCGGTGTATGAATTATCTCCGCCGCAAAGTGATGATTTTGATGTGCTTGTGATAGAAAATGCAGTGTCTTTATCACCGTTCATCCACAAAATGGGACACTCTGCCTTTGCTATGAAGCGTGACGGTTCCCAACGAAGTTTTTCTTCTGTCATATAGTCAGCCATCCAGGTTTCGCTGTCGTAAAGATAACCGCATCCAAAAGAAGGGATTGCAAATGCGAATCGGTTGTCCACACCGATAGTTGTGCTTGTGGAAACACCGCCCCATGATATTCCTGCTATACCGATTTTGGAGCTATCAATTTCGGGCATTGAACGAAGTAAGTTGTTAGCACAGATTGCGGCAGTGACGTTGCTGTACATCCATCCTGCATCGTGGGGGAATATTGTGGAGTAGTTATCCTGCGATGCGCCTGCCCATGCGTGGCGGGGAAGCGATGTGACAGAAAGACCTAAAACGGGAATACGTCCGTTAAGATCCATAGCGATTGCGGCATATCCGTGGTCATTCCAATATTTAACCCACTGGTCCTGCGCAGTATCCGTGCCGCCGTGCAGGCAGACTACCGCAGGAACGGGATTTGCCTCCGATGCCCCCTCGGGAAGACCGATGTATGCAAAGTACTTTACAGGTCTGCCGTTATAAGTGTCACCGTCATACATAATTGCCTCAATGCCATCGTAATTTGACTGTTTTGCTTCGTAGCCGAGTTCACTTGCCAAAACTGCATTTACTGGCAGGTTAAAGAGCCTTTGGGTATCAAATTGGGGAGAGTAGGAATCGAATTTTGCAGTGTATGGATTAAGAGCATCCGACATTATAAATATCTTAAAGCTGTTATCGCTGCAGTCACCGGTAAGCGGCATTTCAACATCGAGAATCTGTCCGTAGGTTTCATAACCGGGTGCTTTTGTGTTTAAGGGGTCAGATACAACAAACTGCTGAAGCTTACCTTGGGCATCGTAACGTGCAAAATATACTTTTGACTCACCCTCCACAGGTTCACGGTTTTTAATGACTTTAATATTTGCCTTGACAAGAGTTGCATCGTGTGCAGGGTTTGTTATTGTGGCGCCTTTTTCATTTGTAAGAACAGCCCTTCTTATTGTAAAGTCACGGTCGGGGTCGTAGGCAGGTGCTTTCTCGTTGCTTTCACGGATTGTCACATTATCTATGTATGCCTTGCCGGGACCGTCTGAACATATATTTAATGTTCTCATATAAAGCCAGCCTACCCACACAGGATTTCTGATGTCAACAGGTGAGGCTACTACCGGGGCACCGTCTATATAAACCATATAGTTTTTTCGTGCGGCATTAAAGTCTATGTCAATATGGTACCATCTGTCGGTTTCTGCCTTTGCACCGGGAACTGTGTAGAAAAGCTCCCCTTCGCTGCTGAGCAGTGAAATACCGCCTGTCTGGAAGTTGAATTTTATACGCGTGAGCATAAGCTCTATATACTGAATTGTGGCATTCGAATCAGGGTCAAAGCACACGTCCATGCTCACAAAGTAGCGATTTGTATGTGTGCCGCCGCCAATTCCTTCTCTTCTTACAGATGCGCCCGAAGATTCAAAATCAGCCTCAAGCACCTTGCCGCTTCTGCCCTGGACTTCCTTAACGGCGGCAGTTGCTTTTGTAGTAACCCAGCCTGCATCTGCGTTGTTTTCGTAAGAATCAAAGGTGTAGTCTACCGTATGAATTTTTGAATCTGCCGCCGCAACAGTGAAGGGAAGCGTCTTTGTGACGGTCGCAGTATCATCGCCTGTTCTTGCAGTTATTGTTGCGGTCATTTTAACATATTCATTCTTTTCAGACCTTGTAACAACACCGCTGTTTGAAATGACATCGGGATTAGAGGATGTCCATTCGATATTTACTCCGAGGTCTTCAAGAGCGTAATCAGCAAACGGTGCGTTAAGGTCAAGATTGTTTTCAAGGTCGTAATGCTTGCCGTTTGTAACCGTATTGTACGAAATAAGCTTTGAAAGGAAATCCGCCTTGATACTACCGGGTACGCCCGTTAAATCACCCGACGAGATTTCTGTATAAAGCACGAGATTATCAATATTTACAGTTGCAGGTGCGCTTGTGCTTGCATCTTCTGCGCTTAAGCTGAACCCTATGCTCGAAGTGAACGCAGAATTTTCAAGTGCCACATTATCCGCTATGAGAGTGCCGTTCATATAAACAGATGCATAAGGCACTGTGTCAAAGGTGGTAAAGATAACCTTGAATCTGTCCCATTCGCCCTCCGTAACCGTACCGCAGACTGCATCGCCGACGGTAATATTTCCGCCGTTGTTACGTATAGCAGTTGCAACACGGTCATCCGAAAGGAATGTGAGGACTGTGTTTTTTGAATTGTTAAACGAAGCGTCAAATTCAATCATATATTTTCCCGAATTACCTAGGGGGAAAGTCGTGGTATCTACCCTGAACGTGGATGCGCTTTCTTCGCCCGATACTGTAGAATTGTAGTTAATAAAGTATCTGCCGTTACTGTGCGCATAGGTCGTTTTTGCGGCATCTTGCTGTGAAAAAAGGTCACATTCACCGCCCAGATCCGCATCACCTGCAAACGGCTCCATAAAAGCTTTATTTACCGCAATATCACTTACAGTAAATGATTTGACGGTAAAATTAAGCTCCTTTGCCCCCTCTGCAGTGGTTGCGGTAAGCGTAACCGAGGCATCTTCAAAGGTGGGACGTGTTACCGTGCCGTCATTTGAAATAACATCGGGATTACTGCTTTCCCACGTGATATCGCTGTTTGCAGGAAAATCAAGACTTTCCGTAATGAAATCGGGGGTTTGTCCGCCTGCAATCATTTCTTCGGTTAAGGCATCAAGCGATTTTACTTTATAGGGGGTTTCCTTTGCGATTGTAATATCGTTAACCTGAAGTACTGAATCCTGCATTGTACGCAAATAACCGAAGTGTATACATTCTAACTGGCGGGTAAAAGCAAATTTGGGCATTACAATACCTTCGTTGTTTATGGGAGTGCCATTAAGATAGAAATAATACACGCTCTTATTATAGTCTAACTTTATTTCAAGAGTGTTGTCCACGCCCGAATTAATATGGTTGCTTGACGTAACATACGCAGATGCGGTGGAATCGGGTGTGACCAGTTTTGTCTGTGTAGGAAGAAGCTGAACGTATGCAATCATTTTTTCGGTATAGTCTTTGCAATAAAGACGCAGATAAAGATGGTTTGCACCTTCTTTACCGTATTTTACAGGATTAAAACTGATTTTTATGCTGACACAGTTGTCTTCTGATGTCTGGACTGTAGCAGGGATAGAGACATCACCGTATCTTACATAAGAATCGGGCGCACCGGTGAGATTGGGTCTTGTAGCGGTAATGTTGTAATAACCCTTTGCATCCTGCGAAAATTCTCCGTTAAAGTTGTTTTCAACCTGAGCCTGCGAAGAATTACTGATAGACCATGCGGAAACCGGCTGCAGCAGAGTGCCTTCGCTATCGTATGACACAAGTTTCTGACCTTTATAGGCAGGATAATATGCGTTGTTTGACGACAACACCTCGTATGTAAGGGGAAGAACTGTGAATTTAAGCTCTTTTGTAAGAGATTCACTGCCGTCCTTTGAAATTGTTGCTGTAAGTGTAACGTTTTTTTCAACGTTGGCATCACGGTCAACACTGCCGTCGTTTGCTATAACAGCGGTGTTACTGCTTGCAAAGCTGACAGTTACCCCTTCGGGGATTGCGATGTCATCCGAAAGGTCAAGATTTAGTGATTTTGTAACAGAAGTCTGCGGCTCATTAAGACTGGTCAGCATCTCTTCTGTGAGTGCATCATAAACTGCCTGCACATCTTCGCTGACCTCTGCAAAAGCAGTGAAGCTTACCGTGCTTATTACCATAATAAAAGAAACAAGATATGCGGTGAGTTTTGTGAGCTTTTTCATTTTCATCATCCTTTCTTTGCTTGTATAAAATAAAATAGCATAAAAAATTGATGTTTGCAATGCGATTTTCCTTGAAAAACAACTCAAAATTTGATATAATGATGACGGTGATTGTTATGCTTTATGAAATTCACGAAAGAAGAATGGTTGTAAACAAAGCCCCGGTAGGAAACTTCCCGCTTCATACTCACAGAAATGTAAAGATTGTAACGTGTGTGGAAGGGGAATATATTGTAAACTGTAACGGGACAGAAAGGGTTATGAAAAAGGGCGATGTACTTGTTATGCTTCCTTATGACATATGCTCTTTTACCAAAACAACAGGGGAAGAATGTGTAACCATTATTTTTCCGCCTGATATTTCAGAAAAAATGATGACGCTTGTTAACGAGGCGGAGTCAAATAATTTTGTGTATTCGGAAGAAGCGACGGATATTTCACTTGAAATGCTTAAGTGGAAAAAACCTGAGGATTACATAGTTCTTTACGGGTATGTCCACGTGCTTATGGGGATGCTCACAAAAAAAGGGGAAAAGGCACACAGAGCAGAAACCAGCTTTGGTACTGCGATAAAGTACGTTTCCGACCATTACAGAGAGAAAATTACCCTTGAAAGTGTTGCAAAAAAGGTGGGTGTAAGTCACGAACATCTTTCAAGACTTTTCTCGGAAAAAATCAAGGGCGGGTTTCACCGCTATATTCAGCTTTTAAGGGTAGACTATGCAAAACGGCTTCTTGAAAACTCTGATTTAAGTATAGGCGAAATTATGACGGAATCGGGATTCTGCGACCAGAGGACTTTTAACCGCGTGTTTAAAAGCTTTACAACCTTTACCCCAAGACAGTACAGAAATGAGAGATTTGAAAAATAAATGTTGCTATTTCGGACGAAAAAGTGTAAAATATTATAATAGAAATATTATAGCCTTAACGACCAACACTAAAGGCGGTTTTAAAATATAAATTTCGCCTCATTCCTTGTTAAAATCCTCGGAAATATTACCATATTCCCTGCGTTTTTGCCTTGACTGAGACAAAATTTATTGTTTTAAAACTATCAGGGACGTCAAAGGGATGAATTTTTGAGGCGCCTTCAGTATTGATTGTTAAGGCTATGCTCCGGAAAGGAAGACACACTATGTTACATACGAATTTGGGCATTAACGAAAACGGACACCTTACAATAGGGGGACTGGACACAATTAAGCTTGCACAGGAATACAAAACCCCTCTTTACGTTCTTGACGAAAACCGTGTCCGCGAAAAATGCAGAACATATATAAACGCTATGAAAAAGCACTTTGGCGGTGAGAGTAAAGCTCTTTATGCAAGCAAGGCACTTTCGTTCAAAGAGATTTACCGCATCGTAAAAGATGAGGGTATGGCAATTGACGTTGTTTCAGGCGGTGAAATTTACACTGCAAAAGAAGCGGGCTTCCCTATGGAAAACGTGTATTTCCACGGGAATAACAAAACCGATGACGAAATAGAATTTGCAATGGACTGTGGCGTAGGCTACTTTATGGCAGATTGCCGTGAGGAGCTTCGGGCGATTGACACTATTGCACAGAAAAAAGGCATTGTGCAGAAAATCATTATGCGTCTTACCCCCGGAATTGATACCCACACTTATGAGGCGGTGCAGACAGGTCAGGTAGATTCAAAATTCGGTACGGCTATCGAAACTGGTCAGGCGATGGAGCTTACAAAGTACGCTCTTTCCCTTGAAAATATCAGTCTTGAAGGTTTCCACTGTCACATCGGTTCACAGGTGTTTGACGGACAAACATTCTGTGACGGTGCGGACATTATGCTTAGCTATATTGCCCTTTGCAAAAAGGAACTTGGCTACGAGGCAAAGATTCTTAACCTCGGTGGCGGCTACGGTGTAAGATATGTTGAAAGCGACCCTTATCTTGATATTGAAGCAAGCATAGGCGAAGTGAGCAAGCACATCAAAGCACAGTGCGGAAAAACAGGTGTTAAGATGCCCACAATCCTTATGGAGCCGGGCAGAAGCATTGTTGCAG
Organism: Clostridia bacterium; assembly: GCA_045604905.1. Classification (GTDB taxonomy): domain Bacteria; phylum Bacillota; class Clostridia; order UMGS1883; family UMGS1883; genus UMGS1883. The sequence continues at coordinate 40,843 of JAZUOX010000033.1, read as the reverse complement.
ACGCAGGTCTTACTCTTTATAATGTGGGAAGTGTAAAGACCATTACAGGATATAAGAGCTATGTCGCAGTTGATGGTGGTATGACGGATAACCCCCGTTATGCTCTCTACGGCTCGCAGTATACTGCACTTATTGCAAATAAAGCAAATGAAACGGCTGATTTCAAGTGTACAATTGCAGGCAAATGCTGTGAAAGCGGTGACGTTATTGCAGAAGATATTATGCTTCAGCCTTGTGAAAAAGGCGATACGCTGGCTGTCCTTGTAACAGGTGCATATAACTACTCAATGGCGTCTAATTACAACAGAATTCCCCGTCCCGCGCTTGTAATTGTGAAGGATGGAGAAACAAGAATCGGAATACAGAGAGAAACGTATGCAGATATCGTGAAAAATGATAGATAAGTTCGAAGTGCGAAATGCGAAGTTCGAAGTTAAGGAAGATTTTTGCCGGACAAAAATCATTGTTTAATTATTAAGAATTATAGAAGGTTTTCGCGCAAGAGAAAACCTACCGTCATTTCGAATTTCGAATTTTACATTTCGAACTTATCATGTTTGGAATCCTCGTTATGAATGATTTTTTCTGCTTTTCATTCTAAATTGAGGGATAGGGAAATATTGATAAAAGGTGAATGCAATGAAAATTAAAATTGCAGGTCTTATAATTGATGTGAAAAATAAATTTAAGTATTTTGAAGAAATGTGCCAAGGCTATGAGGCAGAGGGTGATGCGGCTTTCACGGTGGAAGTTCCTGAAAGCGTGATACAAAAGGCTGTTGCAGAAAATCCGGATTTTTCTGACGGATATATGGAAAGCCTTGAAATCTACCGTATAATCTGCCGCAAAATCCTTGATTACGATGCAATGCTGATGCACTGTGCGGCAATAGCCGTTGACGGTGAGGGGTATCTTTTTACTGCCCTCAGCGGAACGGGAAAAACTACTCACATTTCTCTCTGGAAGAAAAAATTTGGTGACAGATGCTTTGTGGTAAACGGTGATAAACCGATTTTAAGAATAAAGGACGGTAAGTTCTACGTTTGCGGAACTCCCTGGCAGGGTAAGGAAAACTACGGTCATAATGTGATTGTACCAATTAAGGCTATTTGTATTCTTAACAGAGGTGAAAAGAATACTATCAAAAAAATCGCCCCACACGAGGCGATATCAACAGTGCTTACCCAGACTCTTCGTACAGACAATATGGCGGAAATGGAAAAGGTGCTTACAATGACAGACAAGCTCCTTCAGAGTGTGCCGTTTTACGAGCTTTACTGTAATATGGAGAACGAAGCGGCAGATGTCAGCTATAACGGAATGAATAGAGGATAAGAGTATGTCTATATTTAACAAAAGAAAATTTAAAGAATCCGACTGTTGCCGTTATTGTAAGCATTTGACAGAAAATAACGGCGAGCATACCTGTAAATATTCAAAGGGCGAATTCAAGTTGAGCGGTATCTGTAAAAAGTACGTTTTTAACCCCTTTGCACCCAGAGTGCCACGAGTTCGCAGTTTGGATACGACTATGTTTGACCCATTAGATTTTAAGATATAATGCAGAAATAATTCGAACTTCGAAGTGCGAAGTTCGAAATGAAGGAAGAATTTTGACAGGCAAAATTCTATGATTATTGTATTTTTTGTTAATTAATTAGCGGAAAGGGTAGTAAAAGGTTATGAAACCAGCTAAAATAGAAAGCTTTAAAATAGACCACAACAAATTAAAAGAGGGCATTTACATTTCCCGTACGGACGGTGATATTGTAACATACGACCTGCGTACCCGTAAGCCCAATATGGGCGATTATATGGACAATGTTACAATGCATTCGGTAGAGCATATGATTGCGACATATATCCGAAGTTCAGAAATTTCGGACAGTGTAATCTACTTTGGACCTATGGGCTGCCAGACGGGGTTTTACCTTCTTGTACGGGACGCAGTGAGTAAAGAAGATGTGCTTTCTGTACTCAAAGATGTACTCGCAAAGACAATTTCTCATGAGGGAGATGTTTTCGGAGCATCGCAGATTGAGTGCGGAAACTATAAAAATCTTGATATAGAAAAGGCAAAGGCAGAGTGCAGGCATTATCTTGATATTTTAAACGGATATACACCTGACTTTAAGTATGAGGAGTGAACACAGTGATAGGCATTATCGGTGCAATGGACATTGAAATTGAGCATATAAACAGTGTTTTGGAAAATAAAGAAGAATTTACCGTAAGCGGTGCTCTTTATACCAAAGGAACACTTGCAGGGAAAGATGTTGTTACTGCAGTATGCGGTATCGGCAAGGTGTTTGCCGCAATGTGTGCCCAGACTATGATTATAAAATTCGGTGCTGAAAAAATCATCAATACGGGCGTTGCAGGCGGTCTTACTGTAGAAACTGATATTCTTGATACTGTTGTTGCAACGGCTATGGTACAGCACGATATGGATACTACGTATTTTGGCGACCCCAAGGGTATGATTTCGGGAATAAATGTGGTTGAGTTTAACTGTGATGAATCTATTGCGGAAAAAATCTGTGAAAATGTTGAAGGAAAATGCCTTCGCGGAATAATTGCATCGGGTGATGCCTTTATAGCGGACGATGTTAAGAAAAAGAACATTGCAGAAACCTTTAATGCCGTTGCCTGCGAAATGGAAGGGGCATCAATTGCACAGGTGTGCTATGTTAATAAAGTACCGTTCTCGGTGCTTCGTACAATTTCCGACGGCGCAAACGGAGAAGAAATGAGCTATGAGAAATTTAGAGTAGTAGCGGCAGAGAAAGCAGCGAAATTAATAATTAAAGCGATACAATCGCTTTAATTATTAATGCGGAATGTGAAGTTCGAACTTCGAAGTGAAGGAAATTTTTGCTTCAGCAAAAATTTTGAATAAAATATAAACACAAACACAGGGGATAGGAAAAAGCGTTCAGAACGGACAAACTGAGCCAAGCGAAGCTCGTTCGTAATTCGTTGGTGTAAAAAACAGAAATCCGTATAGCGGATTTCAAACAAAAAACCACAGTTTATAAGATTTGAGATTGTTTTTTAGTCACAACAAACCACTAACGAATGATCTGGGCGGTTTTAACATCCCCAATGAAAGGATGGAAAAATGAAAAGTATAGTATTAGCGGCAGGCTACGCAACAAGACTTTACCCACTTACGGAGAATTTCCCAAAGCCTCTTTTAGAAGTTGCGGGAAAGAGTATTCTTGACTGGCTTCTTGATGACATTGACACAATTGATGGGATAAATGAGCATATCATCATTTCAAACCATAAGTATATGGAGCATTTTGAAAATTGGAAGAAAAACTGTACTCTTAAAAACCCTGTTACAATTATTGATGACGGCTCAGTTTCAAACGAAACACGCCTTGGAGCAGTAAAGGATATTCAGTTTGCAATAGAAAAGCTTAATCTTGATGACGACCTTTTAATCGTTGCAGGTGACAATATGCTTGGCTTCTCGCTTAAGAAAATGACAGACCTTTTCTATGAAAAGAACTCTGCCATAGTTATTGCAACTTATGAAGAAGATGTTGCTACTCTTAAACGCAGCGGTGTTATGATTCCCGACAGCGACTTCCGTGTAATTGCTATGGAAGAAAAGCCCGAAGACCCAAAATCCAACTGGAGAGTTGGTCCTTTCTACATATATAAACGTGACGAGCTTCACCTTGTTAAAGAGGGTATTGAAGCAGGCTGTAAGACTGATGCTCCCGGTGGATTTATCAGTTATCTTTGTCAGAAAACAGATGTGTATGCCCTTAAAAACCCCGGTGAAAGATACGACATCGGTACACTTGAAAGCTATGAAGCAGTAAAGAAAATATTTGATAAAATGCAAAATGCATAATAAAAATTATGGTTGGAATCCGCAAGAAATTTGCGGATTCTTTTGTTTTTTGGGGAAGTGTTTTAATAAAAACATCTCTCCCTCCGTCAAAACTTCGTTTTGCCACCTCCCTCGTCAGAGGGAGGCTATTGTAGCTTTGTTCCTATAAAATTAAAAAGAAGCGTGCCGCTTCACCCACGTCGCGTCCAAACTTAACTTAAAACCCACAAATATTGCTCGCGATAAAAAACGCAATTTCCTATACGATTAAAAAGGCTCCCTCTGACGAGGGAGCTGTCAGCCTTGCTGATTGAGGGAGAGATGTTTAACGTAAGAATCAATATATTCACATACTCCCTGAAAATTTCGGTCAATGTCAAGGTTGCATATTCTTATGACAGTTAAATTCATTTCAGACAGTTCTTTTGTTCGAAGATAGTCTTTTTTAATCTGCATAGGGAAATAATGACCGCTACCGTCAAGCTCAATAATAAGCTTTGCCTTTGCACAGTAAAAGTCTGCTATGTAATTTCCAAGTGCTTTTTGACGTTGAAAGCGAACGGGATAGATACGGAGAAAATCGTACCACAATTTTCTTTCCCACGGTGTCATGTTTTTTCGTAAGTCTTTTGCCAATGGAATATTTGATTTATTGTATGGTATCATTTCTGTTCTCTCCCTCCGTCTTTTGCTACGCAAAACCCACCTCCCTCGTCAGAGGGAGGCTTCTGTTGTGCAAAATTTTACCGTCTGAAATTGTATCCAAAATTCTGTCTCTCTTTAGGTAAAGGCTCCCTCTGACGAGGGAGCTGTCAGCCTTGCTGACTGAGGGAGAGAATTATTTACAACCCTAATATTCTTTCTGCGTTTTTATGCTTTATCAGTTCAAGGTCTTCGTCTGCAAGACCGGTGCTTTTAAGAAATTCAAGTGACTGGCGGGGTGTTTGCCACGGTGAGTCGGACCCGAAAAGAATTTTGTCTGTGCCGTGGATAGAGGCAATTTCAAGAAATAAATCCTTATCAAGATATCCGCTTGTCATAGATGTATCCATCATAATGGGAGTGCCTGCAAGATGTTTTTTTACATCCTCCCACATCATAAAGCCGCCGAAATGCGCGGCAATAATATTTTCGCCACCACATTTGTCAATTACTTTACGTAGTCTTTCGGGGGTGCAGTGCACAGGGGGGTGATAGCCAAGGTCAGCACCACTGTGGAAAAGCACATAAAGATTAAGCTCCTTTGCCTTTTTTACGATGTCCATTATAACAGGCTCATCAACGTAAAAGTCCTGAAATTCGGGGTGGAGTTTGATTCCCTTAAACCCTTCCTCTGCAATATAACAGAGGGTTTCCTCCCAATCTTCCTGCATAGGGTGGAGTGAGCCGAAAGATATAATCCGACTGTTGTCGGTTACTTCTTTTGCAAAATTATTTATTGTGCGGTGCTGAGTGGGTGTTGTTGCAATAGGCATAACAACGCTCATATCTACACCGTTTTCGTTCATTGAATTTATAAGTCCATCCCGTGTGCCGTCGGTATTTGCCGTAAGAACGGCAGAGCCTTGTGTTTTTACAATACCTTCTTCAAGCTTTGCGATAGCTTTTGCGGCAATCTTTTCGGGGAAGAGATGAGTATGGAAGTCGATTAACATAGGAGTCAGTTCCTTTCTTTATGAGGAAATGTTAAAAATGCGGAATGTTGGAAGAGTGCGAAGTGCGAAATTCGAAATGAATGTTGATTTTTCTTTGCACAAAAATCTTCTAATTTAAGAGGATGCAGATTTTCTGCATCCTCTTTCAGTATTCGCTTTAGAAGCATATTAATACTAAGATTTTCGATTTCTGCGAAAATAGTCCTTCATTTCGAACTTCACATTTTGCATTTCGAATTTAAAGTGTGCTGCTTAATCACATCCGAGGATGGGAGAAAGTAGTGCAGAATTGACAAACTGAACCGAAGGGTTACCCGAAGGCGTACGATGGTACGCCGAGAGGTGAAGTTTGTCGATAGCAAAACGATTAAATCTGAAATCCGTTAACGGATTTCTACATTAAACAGTAAAAGAAACAATGTAATTATTCTTTAGAAAAAGAACAACATATTTCCTTAACTCGTTTTGCGGTCGGTGCTGCTTAATCACATCCGTTTAGCCGAGCTTTGCGAGAGCTTCAACTACCTTATCATACATTTCCCTGTACTTAACGCCCTTTGCCTTTTCTTCTTCAATAAGCTTTGCGGGAGCTTTTGCTACAAAGCCCTGGTTTGAAAGCTTCTTCTCAACTCTGTCGATTTCAGCTTCGAGACGCTCTTTCTCTTTTGCAAGTCTTTCCTTTTCCTTTTCGGTATCAATAAGCTCGTCCATTGGCATAAATATCTTTGCGCCCTCAACTATAACGCTTACACTACCTTCAGGGATATTTGCTTCGCTGTCTGTAACAACAACATCCTTTGCACCGGCAAGCTTTTCGTAGAATGCTATACCGCTTTCAAAGAGAGCTTTGTTATCTGTTACGATAATCATACTGGCTCTTCTTGACGGGGGAACATTCATTTCTGTTCTGATGTTACGAACGCTCTTTATAGCCTCACAGATTACCTGCATCTTCTTTTCTTCTTCGAGGAAGCTGAGAGAATCTGTGTAGAGAGGCCACTGTGATGTCATAATTGTTTCTTCGTTTGTGGGAAGAGCACAGAAGATTTCTTCAGTAATGAAAGGCATAAAGGGATGCATAAGCTTGAGAATACCTGTAAGCACATAGCAAAGTGTACGCTGTGCATCAAGCTTGCTTTCCTGATTGTCGCCGTAAAGACGGGGCTTTACAAGCTCAATATACCAGTCACAGAATTCATCCCATACAAAGTCGTAAAGATTACCCAGTGCCACACCAAGCTCAAAATTGTCAAGGTTTTCTGTAACTGCCTTAACAACGCTGTTATAGCGAGAAATAATCCACTTATCTTCAATCTGGGGATTCTTAGGAAGAGTAATCTCCTCAACCTCAAGATTCATGAGCACGAATCTTGCCGCATTCCAGATTTTGTTCGCAAAGTTACGGCTTGATTCAACTCTTTCCCAGTAAAAACGCATATCGTTTCCGGGAGCATTACCTGTTGTAAGAGTGAAACGAAGTGCATCTGCACCGTATTTATCAATAACTTCAAGGGGGTCAATGCCGTTGCCGAGAGATTTACTCATCTTTCTGCCCTGGCTGTCACGCACAATACCGTGGATGAACACATGGCGGAACGGAGGTTTCTTTGTATGTTCACAAGCACTGAATATCATTCTTGCAACCCAGAAGAAGATAATGTCGTAACCTGTAACAAGGGTGCTTGTGGGATAATAATACTTATATTCGGGAGTTTCTTCCGGCCATCCGAGGGTTGAGAAAGGCCAAAGTGCTGATGAGAACCATGTGTCAAGCACGTCATTTTCCTGACGGACAGGCTTTCCGCACTTGGGACATACGGTAATGTCTTCCTTGCTTACTGTCATTTCACCGCAATCATCGCAGTAGAACGCAGGAATTCTGTGTCCCCACCAAAGCTGACGGGAAATACACCAATCGTGGACATTTTCCATCCAGTTTGTGTATGTTTTTGTAAAACGCTCGGGAACAAATTCCACTTCCTTGTCATAAACAACGCGAAGTGCTTCTTTTGCAAGAGGCTCCATCTTAACGAACCACTGGTCGCTTGTAAGCGGCTCAACAGTTGTCTTACAACGGTAGCATGTACCTACGTTGTGTGCGTGGTCTTCAATCTTTATAAGTGCACCGCACTCTTCAAGGTCTTTTACAATCTGCTTTCTTGCTTCATAGCGGTCAAGTCCTTCGTACTTACCGCCCTGCTTGTTGATTGTAGCATCATCATTCATAACCTTAATAATTGGAAGATTGTGACGCTGACCAACTTCAAAGTCGTTGGGGTCGTGAGCAGGAGTAATCTTAACAGCACCTGTTCCGAAATCTTTTTCAACATATTCGTCAGCAACAATCGGAATTTCTCTGCCAACGAGGGGAAGAATACAGGTCTTGCCAACAAGGTCAGTGTATCTTTCGTCTTCGGGATGAACAGCGATAGCAGTATCTCCTAGAAGTGTTTCAGGCCTTGTTGTTGCTATTTCAATATAGCGGTCAGAATCGGTCATCTTATAACGGATATGCCAGAAATGACCGGGCTGTTCTGAATATTCAACCTCTGCATCTGAGAGAGCGGTTGTACAGCTGGGGCACCAGTTGATAATTCTGTTACCTCTGTAAATAAGGTCTTTTTCGTAAAGATTAACAAACACTTCGCGAACCGCCTTCGAGCAGCCTTCATCCATAGTAAAGCGTTCTCTGTCCCAGTCACATGAGCAACCGAGCTTTTTGAGCTGGTTTATAATTCGGTTACCGAATTTGTTTTTCCAGTCCCAAACTCTTTCAAGGAACTTTTCTCTGCCCAGGTCATAACGGGTAAGCCCCTCATTTTCACGGAGACTTTCCTCAACCTTGATCTGAGTCGCAATACCTGCATGGTCTGTTCCGGGAATCCAGAGGGCAGAATACCCCTGCATTCTCTTATAACGGATAAGAATATCCTGCAAAGTTTCATCAAGGGCATGACCCATGTGGAGCTGACCTGTAACATTGGGAGGAGGAATTACAATGGTGTAAGGCTCCTTCTTACTGTCAGGTTCTGCGTGGAAATAGCCGCCGTCAACCCATTTTTTGTACAGCTTGTCTTCAATTTCCGCAGGATTGTAGGTTTTTTCGAGATTTTTCATATATATCTGTCCTTTCACAGTTATTTACCAAATATCATAAGCAGTGCTACACACACTACAACAACAATGAGCGATGCCAATTTGATATGAAGTTCCTGCAACTTAAGCTTTGGTGCCAGAAACCGTGCAGTGTAATTTACAATCAAAGCAACAAGCGCCACTGACATAAGTATAATACCTCTTATGCTGATGTCCACAAAATCACCATCTTACATTATAATACTAATTTATCTTACCACATAAAGCAAAATATGTCCACAATTTTCCACAAAAAATTAAAAATGTATAAAAAATTTTCTTCAGGAAATAATAATTTGCAAAAAGGATGGTGAATATGAGTAAGAAAAAATGCGCGGTCATAATTCTATGCTCTTTAATTGTGGCGGTCTGCCTTAATGTTTCAGCAGCACTAAAAATAGGTTCAAAAGGTGCTGAAGTGAGAAAAGTGCAGACAAAACTTAAAAACTGGGGCTACTATCAGGGAACTGTTGATGGAGTATACGGTTGGCAGACAGAAAGTGCTGTTAAAAGCTTTCAGAAGAAAAACGGGCTTACATCCGATGGCATTGCCGGAACAAAAACTCTTAATGCTATGGGTATTTACAGTTCTGATTCATCTTCGGGCAATGCTAACGACGCCAATATTGAACTGCTTGCCCGTGTGATTAACGGTGAGGCAAGAGGAGAACCTTACGAAGGTCAGGTTGCTGTTGGTGCAGTGGTTTTAAACAGAGTGGAGCATCCGTCGTTTCCGAACTCAATATCCGGAGTGGTATATCAGAAAGGTGCTTTTACTGCAGTTGATGACGGGCAGATAAATGCTCAAATGTATGCAAGCAGCCGCAGAGCTGCCCGCGATGCCATAAACGGATGGGATCCTACAAACGGGGCGATATACTATTATAATCCAAAGACAGCAACAAATAAGTGGATAAGAACAAGAGAAGTTGTATGTACAATAGGCAGACATGTGTTTTGCAATTAAAAGAAGGGTATGCCCTTCTTTTAATTGCAAAATTTTTTTTATTTTGTTGAAATTTAGGAGAAGGAGTGATAAAATCTTCCCATAAATATTTTTTGGAGGAGTTTATGAATACCATAACAAAAAACTGCAAAACGGCATTTTCACATACAATTACATTTCTGAAATGGCTTCTGGCAGCGGTACTTGTAGGCGGTATCGGTGCAGTAATCGGTGGGAGCTTTCATATTCTGCTTGATTATGTAACAGAGCTTCGTGAGAGCAATCCGGATGTTATATTCCTGCTTCCTGTTATAGGCGTGATAATTGCGGCAATGTACCATGCTTTCCGTAAAAACGGTAATCTTGATACAAATCGTGTTATAGAGGCTGTCTATACAGAGGACAAAGTTCCCTTGGTGCTTGCTCCGCTTATATTTATCAGCACGGCACTTACACATCTTTTCGGTGGTTCTGCCGGCAGAGAGGGTGCTGCACTTCAGCTTGGTGGAAGCATAGGCTATAATGTGGGCAGATGTCTCAGACTTAACAGCGAAGATCTACATATAATTGTTATGGCAGGTATGGCGGCAGTATTTACAGCTCTTTTCGGCACACCGATAACTGCGACTGTATTCGCCATTGAGGTTGCAACCGTGGGAAAAATGTATTACAGAGCGTTGGTGCCATGCGCAGTAGCATCTCTTACCGCTTACGGAATAGCACTTTGTATGGGAATAAGCCCTGTAAGATTTGCGGTGAATTTCGGCAGTGTTGATGCAAAAACTTATGTTCTCTCCGGCGTACTTGCTCTTTTGTGTGCAGTTGTGGGAATACTTTTCTGCACAGGAATGAAAAAAATAAAAAGACTCCTGACCGTAGCATTTAAAAATGTGTGGTTAAGAGCATTTGCAGGCGGTTTTACGGTGGTGCTTCTCACAATCCTTTTAAGGACAAATGACTACAACGGTGCAGGTATGCACGTTATTGAAAAGGCAATGCAGGGCGATGCGGTGTGGTACGCATTTATTATTAAAATTCTCTTTACCGGGATTACCTTAGGTGCAGGCTTTAAAGGCGGAGAGATTGTACCGGCATTCTTTGTAGGCTCAACCTTCGGTTGTGTGGTAGGGAGCCTTCTCGGACTAAATCCGGCTGTAGGTGCGGCAATCGGATTTGTAGCGCTTTTCTGCAGCAGTGTAAATTGTCCTCTTGCGTCGTTATTTCTTGCAATTGAAGTTTTCGGTGGGCAGGGATTAGGAGTTTTTTTGCTTGTATGCGCAATCAGTTTTGCAATGTCAGGCAATTACAGCCTGTACAGAAGTCAGAGGGTAGAGTAGCCGACCCCCCAACACTTAAATCGCCTTTAGTATTGGGAGGTCAGCTAAAATGTATTATGTTTATATGATGCGGTGCAGTGACAATTCACTGTACACCGGAATCACAACAGACCTTGAAAGACGTTTTTCAGAGCATACAAAAAAAGACGGTGCAGGTGCAAAATATACCCGTGCAAAAAGGGTTGCATCAATTGCCTGTGCATGGATGACAGACGGCGGAAGAAGTGAAGCTTCAAAGATTGAAGCTCGTCTTAAAAAGCTCAGCAAAGAAAAAAAGGAGCTTCTTTGCAAAGCTCCCGAAAGATTGTACGAATTTTGTGAATGTGAAGAAGTATTTATTTGTGTGGACACAGAAAAAAATCGAAATGCGAAGTTCGAAATTCGAAATTAATGTGGGTATTCGCTGCGGCGAATACCTTTTTTGATAAAAGAGCTCGCTTCTTTTTTAATTTATACCTTAATAGTGGGTAATAAATTAATCTAAAAGGAATAGAGATGATTACAAAAATAAGTATGACAGGAAAAAATAACCTTTTTAATATTCTTAAATAATAATACTTTTTTTCTATTGTTACGACAGGTTTATATTCACCGCAACCTTCGCATAAATCATCGTATTTAGATATTATATATTTTTCCTTTTGAGCATTTTCATCAAAAAGTTTTTTCCAACAGTCAAAACAAAATTCAGCCATGATATCCTCCTAAAAACACGAACAATCGTTGGTATATTTCAAAGTATAATTTATTATACTTACTTTGTCAAGAACAATTGTAGGTGATGAATTATGAAAGAGATACTATCTCAAAGATTGCGCGCATGCAGGAATGCTAAAGGATATACCCAATGTCAGGTTGCAATATATTGTGATATAACTGAAAAGACATATCAAAATTATGAACTGATGACAAGAGAACCCAAAATTGAAATTCTAATAAAGATAGCGGATTTATTTGATGTGTCTATAGATTATTTGGTAGGGAGAACTGATGTTAAATAATTAAAGGCTGGAAAACCAAGTTTTCCAGCCTTTGTCATTTGTTGCCTGGGCATTTTTAACAGTAAAACAAAGTGGATAGGAAAAAATGTTCAGAACGGACAAACTGAACTGCGACTTGTCGCAGGTTACCCGAAGGCGTACAAAAGTACGTCGAGAGGTGAAGTTTGTTCGTAGCAAAAGGCACAAAAAAGAAGAAAACACGCATTAACAAGCGTGTTTTCAACAATTATTTTTAGGTGTTATAATGCAGAAGTTTATTGTACAATAATAAAATTTGCCTTTTGCGGTGTGGGCATTTTTAACAGCCACGACCTATTATTTTTCAAGAACCTTTCTATATCCCCCATCACCGTAATTCAGACAACGGTTGACTCGTGAAATAGTAGTAGTTGACGCCCCTGTAGCAGAAACAATCTCATTAAATGTTTTTTTATCAAGAAGCATCTTTGCCACTTCGAGCCTCTGAGACATAGTTTCAAGCTCTTTAATAGTGCAGATGTCCTCAAAAAACATTCTGCAGTCATCTTCCGACTTGAGAGAGAGAATAGCTTTATATAATTCTTTGAAATCAGGCTGTTTTACCATAGTAATCAAATCCTTTTTTATTTTTCAAAAAGCTTTTGTAAGAAAGCCTGTGTTCTGGGGTCCTTGGGATTGTCAAGCACATCCTCGGGAGTACCGTCCTCGAGCACAATACCGTCTGCCATAAATATGATACGGTCAGACACATTTCTTGCAAATTCAATTTCGTGAGTAACAATAACCATCGTGGTATCTTTTGCCGCAAGGTCACGTATAACCTTCAGAATCTCTCCCGTAAGTTCCGGGTCAAGAGCACTTGTTGGCTCATCAAAGAACAACACCTTGGGGTTAAGGGCAAGGGCGCGGGCAATAGAAACTCTCTGCTGCTGACCGCCTGAAAGCTGACAGGGATAATTCTCCATTCTGTCGGCAAGACCTACTCGTTCAAGCAACGACTTGGCATTTTCTTCAATTTCGGCATATATTTCTTTTTTGCGTGAGCTGAAATCGGGCCGTTCTTTCGCCAACAGTTTCGGTGCCAGAGTAACATTGTCAAAGGCTGTATACTGCGGAAAAAGGTTGAATGACTGGAACACAAGTCCGAAATGAAGCTGGTTTTCTCTTATTTCCTTGGCAGAAAGCTTTGCTTTTGAATCACCGTCAAAGATGCAGGCATCATCAACAAAAATTTGTCCGCCGTTAGCTTCTTCAAGAAAGTTTATGCATCTTAAAAGGGTTGTTTTACCACTGCCGCTTGAACCAAGGATTGAAAGAACCTGACCGTGTTCAAGAGAAAAGTCAATGCCCTTAAGAACCTGGATTTTCCCGAAATTTTTAGTTAAATTCTTTACTTCTAATATAGCCATATCATTAACTCCTGAAATAGTCCATTTTCTTTTCTATGTAACCGAACAAAAGCGTTAAAAGTCCGCAGAACGCAAGATAGAACACTGCTGTATAGAAAAGAGGCCACATAATACCGTCAGACTTAATGAATTTCTGTCCTGCCCATATGATTTCGTAAACCATAACTATTCTGGCAAGAGAAGTGTCTTTCACAAGGGTTATGATTTCATTACTCATAGGGGGTACTATGCGTTTTATTACCTGAAGCAGTACAATTTTAAAGAAAATCTGGGACTTTTTGAGACCGAGCACCTGTCCCGCCTCGTATTGACCTTTACTGATTGACTCAATACCACCGCGGTATATCTCGGAAAAGTAGCATGCATAGTTGATAACAAAAGCTACAAGTACAGCAATAAATCTGTCAAAAACTTTCCATGTGGCAAGCCACTCTATAAGCCCTCCGGAGTATTGACCTATGTTTATCATCTTTTCTGCCCATGCACCAACAAGGCCGGGACCGTAGAAAATGACGATAAGCTGGAGCATAAGCGGAGTTCCGCGGATAATCCATACAAAAGTTTTTATAATCCACTTAAGTGGCTTCCATTTGCTCATCGAGCCGAAACTTATGATAAGTCCCAAAGGAAGCGAAAAAACAAGTGTGAGCGCAAAAAGCTTAAGTGTGACCATAAAGCCTTCCAGTAATTTAACTGATACTTCAATAAACTGTGGTGAAAACATTACACTACCTCATAACAAAGGCAATAAGCAACAGCTTATTGCCTTTGGATTTTCTGTAAGAAATGATTATTTCTTAAGCATTGCATTAGCCATTGTAAGGTCGATGATACAAGCATCGCAAGAACCGCTTGTAACTTCGAGGAATGCATCTGTCTGTGTGCCTGCTTCTACAACATTTGTAAAGCCTGCCTCTGTAGCTGCTGTTGCACCTGCAGAACCTGATTCAACAGCAAATGTAAGTCCTGTCATATCCTCTGCCTTTGAGTATGTAGCAGCATCCTTAGCTGACATAACAACTACCTGAGCGTTCTTTACATAAGCTACTGAACAGCTTGTGTTCTTAAGAACTTCGTCAGAGATTGTCATACCGTTCCAGATACAGTCAATTGTCTTTGATTCAAGAGCAAGGAACTTGCTGTCCCATTCAATTTCAACGAATTCAGCCTCAACACCGAGCTTTTCACAAACTGCAAGAGCAAACTCTGTATCAAATCCTGTCCATTCGTCCTTATCGTCTTTGTAGTTCATAGGCTCATAGTCTGTGATACCGATAATGAGCTTGCCGTTTTTCTTGATGTAGTCAAGGTCTTTAACAGTAACTTCACCTGCGGGAGCAGCTTCTGCTTCTGAAAGAGTAAGCTCATATTTTTCAGCAAGAGTATTGAGTGTGCCGTCAGCCTTAAGCTCAGCAATGTAACCGTTTACAACATCTGTAAGGTCAGAACCTTTTCTGAAACCGATACCGTACTCTTCACTTGTAAGTTCACAAGCAATAACGAAATCCTCAGATGTTTCTTCTGCTTCATTTTCTGCAGGAGCAGTAGTTTCATTTGATGCACAGCCTGCAAAGAGTGTTGCTGCAAGCAGAAGGGAGAGAATAAGCGCAAGTAATTTTTTCATAATAAAAACTCCTTTAAATATTTTATACAGTGTTATATTATCACTCTAATGCACTAAAGTCAAGAGCTATTTTAAAGTTTTCCTCTTTTATATGTAAGATTAAGCTTTTTATAGTAGTTTTTGTCGATGCTTTCAAGTGCATCGATGGTTAATCTGAACTGCCAGTTGCCCTCTGCAACACCGGGATGATTCATAGAAGTATCTCCGCCATAGCCGCATAAGTCCTGAATCGGAACGACTGTTAACACTGCTCCGGACTGCCACAGCGTGCGGATAAGTGCGCGTACAGAACCGCTGCAAGGTCCGCCCTGCCCCCAGTCACCTTCGAAGCCTGCATAGGAAAGAGCATAACTGCGTGCATTCTCATCAGCTTCCCAAAGCCAGCCAAGAAGAGTATTATTGTCGTGGGTGCCGGTATAACCGACGGTTTTTTCGGAGTAATTATGTGGAAGATGGGGAGTATCGTTATCTGTTATAAATGCAAATTGCATAACTCCCATTCCGGGAAAGCCTGTGTCGAGTACAAGTTTACGAACATCGTCATCAATGTCACCGAGGTCCTCTGCGATGATGTTGGCATCCGGATAACATGACTTTATGTAACTGAAAAACTCCATCCCGGGTCCTTTTATCCATTTGCCTTCGGTAGCTTTTTTCTCTGCCGGTATTGACCAGTACGCCGAAAAAGCTCTGAAATGGTCAATTCTCACACCGTCGTACATTGAAAGGGCGTGACCGAGACGGTCTTTCCACAGGGAATAATTTTCTTTTTTCAGATTATCCCAGTTATAAAGGGGATTGCCCCATTTTTGTCCGTCCTCGCAGAAATAATCAGGGGGAACACCGGCACACTGTTTTATGTACATATTTTTGTCAAGTGAGAAAAGATGCGGGTTTGCCCACACATCGGCACTGTCGTGGGAGAGATATATGGGCATATCGCCTATTATACTGACGCCTTTTTTATTTGCATATTCCTTTAGTTTATACCATTGCGAGAAAAATTCGTACTGCAAAAATGCCTGAAAAAGAATTTCGTCCGAAAGGCGTTTTTTAGCATTTACAACAGCTGTTTTTTTGCGGTATTTGACAGAGTCATCCCAGTCATACCACGCAAGTGCGTCATTTTCCTTCTTAAGTGCACAAAAAAGCGTGAAATCATCAAGCCATGGATTGGAGGCTGAAAACTCGTCAATTTCTTTTTTTAATTTTTTATCAATCCTCGAAAAAGCTTTTCGGAAAACATCCTCTCTCGTTTCTTTCAGAAATTTATAGTCTGTTGTGTAAATATTTTCACATTCACATTCTGAAAGCTCTTTTTCAGTAAGAAGCTTTTTTTCATAAAGAATTTCCGGGTCTATAAAAAATATATTTCCGGCAAAAGCACTTTTTCCCGAATAGGGAGAGTTATAGTCGTCACACGGACCGCAGGGAAGAACCTGCCACGCACCGAAACCGCATTCGAAAAGAAAATCCACAAATCGGTAAGCTTCTTTTCCTAATGTTCCTGTGGCGTATTTTCCGGGTAGTGAGGAAATGTGCATCAGCACACCGCCGCATCTGTGCATTTAAAACACCCTTTCAAAAACTGATGATACTACATAAGGTAATGTCTGCTGTTTCTATTTTATCATAAACAGGAAAATATACAACAATAAATTTTACTCAATCGTTATTTTTTCCGAAGGACAGCCATATATTAGAACATACGAAGGAGGGAAAGAAATGGATTTAAACCCTTTTGTAAAATATTTTCCGCCTGCACTTATTGAAAAAATTCTTATTATGGGAACGGAAAATCTTCAGGAAATTCGCCTTGTGGCAGGTAAAAACTGCATAGTTCAGAAAAACGGCGTACTGTACGACACAAAGATAGGGCTCGGCTCCGGAGATATCAGAAAAGTTGTAGATTCTATGTGTCGCGGGTCAGTTTTCGCTATGCAGACAAGCCTTGTTGACGGATTCATTCCTCTTGCAGGCGGTCATCGGGCAGGAGTATGCGGGAGAACTGTAACGGAAAACGGGAAAATTACTCATATGACAGATATCTCCGCAGTGTGTATACGGATTTCAAAAGAAGTCAAGGGTGCATCAGACGGTATTATTGAATATGTTTTTTATAAAGGAAAGGTGTACAACACCCTTATAATATCGCCTCCGGGATGCGGAAAAACGACAGTTCTCAGAGATATTGCACGACAAATCGGAAATTGCCTTAAGGTTTGTATAGCGGACGAAAGAAGTGAAATAGCCGCAATGAAGGATAATGTGCCATCCTATGATGTGGGAAACTATACTGCAGTCATGGACGGTGTGCCAAAAGCCGAAGGTATAAGAATGATGCTAAGGACAATGGCGCCTGATGTTATAGTTACGGATGAAACAGGCAGCGAAGAGGAAAATCGTGCCATAAGTGAAATTGTAAATTGCGGTGTAAAAATTATAACTACGGCACACGGCTATTCTGAAAAAGATGTGGAAAAACGCAACTACATAGGAAATCTCATAAAAGGCGGAGCTTTTGAAAGAATCATTGTTCTCAGTAACAGATGCGGAGTTGCAACTGTTGAAAAAATTATAACGGATGGCAGGGTGATAAGGCATGTTTAAACTTCTGGGTAGCATTGTTGTGATTATGGCATCTGGACTTATAGGTTTGGAAAAATATGCCGGAATGTACGAAAGACAGCGGATGCTGAACTTAATATGTGAAGGTGCGGAAAGAATCCGCGACAACCTTAACTGTATGTGTATGCCTCTCTACGACTGCTTTTTATGCGGTGGGGAGTTTTTTTCAAAAGTTGCGTCATATATGACAGAGGGTGAAACACCGTCAGATTCTGTCATAAAAGCGGCAGACAGGGAAAAAAGTCTGTCAAAGGACGACAGGGAGACTCTTTACAGATTTGCAGGTGGTCTTCTGAGTGAAAACTGTGAAGGTCAGATACGCAATGTGGATATTCTGATTGAAGAAATAAAACACAATACAGCTGATGCAACATTACAGCTTAAAAGCAGAGGAAAGCTTTTTATCAAGGGGAGCGTACTTATCGCGGCGGCAGTTGTGCTGCTTTTTATATGAGGTGGTTTTATGGATATTGAACTGATATTTCAGATAGCGGGAATCGGAATAATTGTGGCTGTCATGAATATGCTTCTTACCAGATCCGGACGGGATGAACAGGCGCTTATGATAACGATTGCAGGTCTGGTAATAGTACTTTTTATGGTAGTTGATAAAATTGCAGAGCTTTTTGAAACAATAAAGACGGTGTTCGGAATATGAATATTCTTTCTGTTACTCTGGCAGCAGTATGTGCTTCGATACTTGCGCTGAGTGTAAAAAATTTTAAAAGTGATATGGGCTTTATGGTTACAGTTGCGGCATCTGTATGTATAATGCTTGCAACTGCACCTTATATTGTGAGAATTATCGCATCGGTAAAGGAACTTGCTTCATACAGCACGGCAGGGGAAAAATACCTGGAGCCAATTCTTAAAATAACAGGGGTCTCATATATAAGTCGCATAGGCGCACAACTGTGCAGCGACAGCGGAGAAAATGTTCTGGCACAAAGAGTGGAATCAGCAGGAAAAATTGCAATAGGAGTAATCACAATTCCCATAGCAAGAGAAGCTTTTACTAAAATAATGGGGATACTGTCATGACGGAAAACATAGTGGTGCCTGATATTACAGACTCAGCTTCAAAAAGTATAGATAGTATTTTCCGTGACTTCAGCTTTGAAGAAGTTGTGGAGGATATAGTGCGTGGCACATTTTCCATATCGTCGGGAGGACTTTTTAAAAATCTGCTTGGGCTTTTTCTTGGAGAACTGAAAACTTCATTTGCGCTTGTGGGAAGTATTGCAGCACTGATGCTTCTTGGTGCCCTTATAAATAATCTTTCAGATTCTGTCGGAAAAAGTCCTGTGGAAGATGCCGGCGGATTTGCGGTTTTTGTGTATATAGCAACAATCTGTGCAGTGGCATTTGAGAGAGCTTCATCCTTTGTTTTTGGAACACTTGAAGATATTACGGTGTTTGTGCACAGCATAATTCCTGCTATATCTGCCCTGTGTGTAACATCGGGAGAAACTGCACTGGCAACTATGTCACACCCTGTAATATTTTTTGTATGCAGTGCATTTTCAATGCTTATCCGCAAAGTCATAACTCCGCTTGTTCTTTTAAGAGTAGTGTGCTCTCTTCTTTGTGCAATAACTTCAAACGACGGTCTTGCAGAGTTTACAGGGCTTTTTTCCAAGTTTCATAAAACTCTGCTGACCTTTTCAATGTCGCTTTTTGCAGGTATATTAGGGATAAGCTCTTTTGCGGCAACAAGTTTTGACAATCTTGCCGCAAGGGGAATAAAATTTGCTGTAAGCTCAGCCGTCCCCGTTGTCGGAGGCTCAATTTCCGAGGCTATGTCATCTGTTGCAAGCTCTGCAATGCTTTTAAAAAGTGCAGTTGGGCTTGGAGGAGTAATGATGCTTTTTGCAATAGTGGCGCTTCCTCTTTTAAAGGTGTGGGCTCTGTCCCTTTCTTTTCGGCTTGTAGCAGCTTTTACTGCACCTGTGGCAGAAAAACGGGCTGTAGACGCAGTGAGGAACATAAGTGATTGTCTTGATATGCTTTTTTCATCACTTGCCTGTATTGGGACTATAATGATAATAGCACTTGCTTCCATTTTGTAAGGAGAAAACAGATGATTGAATATATTAAAAACCTTGCTGTCGTAATGATGATGGTATCAATTGCCAATATTCTTATTCCCGAGGGCGGAATAAAGAAATTTGCCTCTCTTGCAATGGGGTTTATAATGATATCGTCTGCAATATTTCCGTTGGGGGATTTGCTGAAAAAGGATTTTGCAGATACCTTTGTGATAGATGAAAAGCAATATGAAAAAGCAGAAAAAGAAACGAGGGAAAAGGTTCTTTCAGCCCATAAAGAAAATCTGGAAATGAAAATCATGGAACATATAAAGCATAATTCGGATGTTAATGTCAGTGTGGATGATGACGCAAACATAACCGATGTGAAAATAAATGCCGGTGGGGACGAAAGCTCTGCTGTGGCGTATATAATTAATACACTCAAAGTTCCGAGAGAAAGGATAAAAATTGTTTATGATAAAAATTGACAAAATTTTCAGGGATAAAAGAGCTATGCCGGTAATATACATATTATTAGCGGTGGGAATTCTGATGCTTGTGTGTTCAAACAGCTTTTCCGGAACAGATTCCGTCGAGGTGAAGACGTTGGTTGCAGACGAAAAGGAAGTAAGGCTTGAAAGGGTGCTTTCTTCCATTGACGGAGTCGGGGGCGTCAGTGTTATGATAGCGGAAGCCCCGGAAAATAAAGACACGGTGCAAAGTGTGCTTGTAGTTGCCGATGGCGGAGGAAAAACCTCCGTAAAAGAAAAAATAATCCGTGCCGTCAGAGCTGCGCTCGGAACAGATTCCCACAAAATAGAGGTGCTTGAAAGGAAGGACGGTAAATGATGATGGTGGTAAAGAAAAAACAGCTTGTTATTGCGGCACTGGCTGTTATTATAGGAACTGCGGGGTATCTTAACGCCGGCAGAAATACCGAGGATACAAATAAGTATCTTGGGGAGACGGAGCTTGTGAACAGCAGCGATGACGGAGACTTTTTCTCAAAAGCACGCATCGACCGTGAAGCCGGCAGAAGCCGTGCGGTAGAGACCTTTAATTCAATTATATCAAACGAAGATGCCGATGAAACCGCAAAAACCGATGCTCAGCAGGGAATGCTCAGACTTGCAGAAAATACCGAAACGGAAACTGCAGTTGAAAATTTGCTCCGTGCAAAAGGCTTTGAGGATGCGGTATGCTACATAAATAACGGAATGGCCAATGTTGTGGTGAAGACAGATGCTTTTGACGGGGCATCTGCCGCAATAATATCGGAAATTGTATCAGAACAAAGCGGAATCCCTCAGGAAAAAATCAAAATAATGGAAATGGATTAAATTGATACACTCTGTTGAGAAAAATATCTTGATTATTTTTAAAAACAGTGGTAGAATAACAGTAAGGTATATTTATACCTCTTTTAATGCATCACATATGAAAGGATGGATTTAAATGGCAGGAGAATTTACTGCAACAGAAAATGGAAATATAAAAATATCTGATGAGGTTGTTGTCCGCATAAGTGCGTATGCCGCAAGAGAAATTGATGGCGTGACAGGGCTGGGTTCAGGAACAAGTCTCGGAGACCTTCTCAATAAAAATATCCCCGCTAAGGGAATCAAGGTTACAATGACAGAGACAAATACTGATATCGATGTGCACATAACAGTTAAATTCGGAGTAAAGATAAATGACATCGGCTACAAGGTGCAGGAAGCTGTAAAAAATGCAGTTGAGGAATATGCGGGTCTTGACAATGTAGTTGTAAATGTGTATGTTGACGGTCTTGAAAAAGATCCAAAGGAAGCAAAAGAAGCAAAGACTGCAAAAGCAGAAAAAAGAGGTTAAAATGATAGTTGAATATACAAACAGAGGCGTGTGCTCAAGAAAAACCGTTATTGATATTTCAGAAAACGGGATTATAAACGATATAAGGATTGTAGGTGGTTGCAGTGGCAACACTCAGGGCCTTATGTCACTTCTTAAGGGGATGCACGCAAAGGATGCCATTGGAAAAATGAAGGGGATTGACTGTAACGGAAGAGGTACCAGTTGCCCCGATCAGGTTGCAAATGCTCTTACAGAAGCACTTTCAAAAATAGGATAACAAAAAAGATGCCATTCGGCATCTTTTTTTATGGAAAATTGTACTACATCAACGGTCCGAAAAGCCTCAGTATCGCACTGAAAAGTTTTCTTACCGGATTACGCTTCTGACATTCTTCTGTGGTTATTTCCCGACATTCTGAAAGAGTTTTTGCAAAATCTGTCTCAACAGAATCTACAATACTGCTTCCGAGAAACCATGCTGCACATTCAAAATGCAGGTACAGACTGCGGTAATCAAGATTTATGCTTCCGACAACGCAGACTTCATCGTCAGATACAAAGGTCTTACCGTGCAGAAATCCTGGAGAGTATTCAAAAATTTTAACTCCGGATGCCGTAAGCTCACGGTAATAGCTATAAGCCACACTCCTTGCGTACCAGTGGTCTATGGAGAGAGGACATATTATTTTCACATCCACTCCGGACAGTGCGGCATTGGTAAGGGCAACGACCATTTCGTGGTCAAGTATAAGATATGGCGTTGTTATATGGACATACTTTTTAGCTTTGTTTATAATGTCAAGATAAATAAATTCACCTGTCTGGTATTTATCCTGCGGTATGTCTGAGTATGGCATAACAAAACCGTCATAATTATTTTCAGCGACAAAAACAGGTTCAAAGTCTTTAAGATTTTCCAGGGTTTTTGTCTGATGCCACCAAAGAAGCAGGAACATCCTTGTGTAACCGAATGCTGCCTCGCCACTTATTCTCACTGCCATATCTTTCCAGTGACCGTGAGGGTAGCCTTCGTTTATATATTCGTCAGCCATATTGATGCCACCGGTAAAAGCAACTTTTCCGTCAATAACAAGGATTTTTCTGTGGTCACGGTTGTTTTGCACCGCTGAAAGAAACGGCGTAAAGGGACTGAATACACGACACTTTATTCCATATTTGCGAAGTTCTTTCGGGTAGCGCAGCGGAAGTCCCGTAAGACTGCCCATTCCGTCATACATAACCCGGACATCCACTCCTTCCGCAGCTTTGCGTTTGAGAACTTCAAGCACAGAGTCCCACATTTTGCCCGGTCTTACAATAAAAAATTCAAGAAAAATATAATTTTCCGCTTTTTCAAGCTCAGAAAGTACTGATGCAAGCATTTCTTCACCGACGCTGAAATATTCTGCTTCGGTATTTTTGTATACACAACCACCGGAAACATTGTTTAAAAAGGTTACTGCAGACTTTCTGTGGGGAAAAACTTCTGCAAGATCTTCGGCAATGTTTTTATCCTGGGGATACTGTGTAGCAATGTTTTTTTCAATCCTTGCCAGTCTGTCAAAAAATCTTTTTGTCTGCATCTGACCTGTGATAAACAGATACAAAAGTCCGCCAAACATAGGAAATATCAGGATAGGCACAATCCACGCAAGCTTGTACATCGGATTTGAGTGGCGGTTTATGATGATAACAACTACAACAAGGCTTACAAGCTTGAGAAACACCTCAAAATACAAAAAGTATTCATTTATTCTGAGAACGGTAGCCGCAAGCAATACCAATTGTAAAATCATCAGAACACTTCCGATGGTTAACTGGCTGAAAACGGCTTTTAGAAGTTTACGCATGGTATCCTCCGAAATTTCAATATGCTATTTCAACAGTTCTTATTTCATTGTTCCAGTTGACTTTGGCACTTATCGCTTCTGCTACAACTCTTGCGGGAACAAGATTTGAACCGTTTATGTTTATCGGCGGAGCTTCCGCAGAAGAAATAACGCCGTCAATGTCAATTTCCCCGTCAGGGCTTATTTTTACCCTGCGGTCTTCTTTTATACAGGTCACAACGCCGCTTGATGCCTCCCACTCAACAGTAAATCCCATTGTTTCCATCAACGTGCGGAGCGGAAGATAGGTTCTGTTTTCGTAAATGATGGGAACAACTTTGTCAAAGTATACCTTTTTGCCGTTGTAAGAAACGTACACTTCACCGCTGAACGGAACTTCCATATATGTTGCATAGCTGTATGCGTAAGCGCTGTAAGAACCGTAGACGGTTATATTCTGACAGCCT
Source organism: Clostridia bacterium (assembly GCA_045604905.1). Taxonomy (GTDB): domain Bacteria; phylum Bacillota; class Clostridia; order UMGS1883; family UMGS1883; genus UMGS1883. The sequence continues at coordinate 17,123 of JAZUOX010000033.1, read as the reverse complement.
GCAAAGGCATATTCGTCAACCCATTCAACACTGTCGGGAATATTCACAAGAAGAAGCGAAGTGCATCCGCCGAAAGCCATTGAATCAATATACACAACGCTGTCAGGAAGATGAACACTGAGAATGTTTGTATTTGCCATAAAAGCTCCTGAGCCTATGGCAGTAATTCCTTCAGGGATTTCTACATGGACGTCTGCTCCTTTGTAGGAAATCAGTATTCCGTTAACGCTGACAAGATCATTTTGCTGATAAGCCATCCATACGGTATCGTCAAAAGCACCTGCACCAATGTGGGACACCGTTTTGGGGATTGTTATAGTTTTAAGACTGTAACAGTGCACGAAGGCGTTATCACCGATTTTCTGAAGAGAATCGGGCAGATGAACTTCGCAGACAGATGTGTTATATGCAAACGCATTTGCAGCAATGCTCTTTACTCCTTCGGGAACGGTTACGGATTCAGCATTTCCGCTATATTTAAGAAGTGCATCACCGATGATTAAAAAGTCTGCAGAGCTTCCGCTTACCCAAGAAGAATTCTCAAAAGCATCCGGTTCCACTGTTGTGGGAGAACCCTCGAAGTTTATATTTGAAAGTGCAGGACAGTCTGCAAACGCTCGGCTACCTATATAGGAAACTGTTGAACCTATTGAAACGGACCTCAGATTCTGACACGACGAGAAAGCGTTTGCAGAAATGGTGCTTATTCCATCCGGAATAGAGAGCGTTTCAAGGGTATGGGAACCGGAAAAAGCACCGGTGCCGATTGAAACTACATTATAACCGCCAAGATTTGTGGGAATGACAAGATCCTTGGGATCTCCTGCAAATCCTGTTATGGTGCCTGACCCCTTATCCAGGAAAAAAAGTACGTTTCCTACCTTGTATACGGGAATTCTGGGGGCAGCTACCGCACATACCTCAAGCATCATAATTATGAGAAGAAAAACAGAAATCAATTTAATTTTTTTCATTTTTTATCACCACTTTTTAAAGTAATACAGGGAATTATACAATAAAAACCGCCTTTTGTCAAATTTACCACTCACTGAATAATATAAAACTGGAAAGGAGTGGTTAAAATGCCTACTATTTATCTTAGCCCGTCAACACAGGAGGGAAATATGTATGTAACGGGCGGAAGTGAAGAATATTATATGAACATTATTGCTGACGAAATGGTTCCGTATCTGCGTTCCAGCGGAATTCAGTATACACGGAACTCTCCCGAAATGAGTGCTTCGGGAGCTATACGGGAGTCAAATTCGGGCAACTACGGTCTGCACCTTGCACTTCACTCAAATGCTGCACCTGAAGGCTTATACGGAACCTACCGCGGAGTGGACGTATACTACTCTCCGAAAAGCACATCGGGCAAGCGGGCAGCAGACATTTTTGTCAGAAATCTGAAAAGCATATACCCGATTCCGTCAAAGGTCCGTGCAGTACCTACCACAACAATCGGAGAAGTAACAAAAACCCGCGCTCCGGCAGTTTTTCTGGAGCTTGGCTATCATGACAATGAAGATGACGCCCGTTGGGTAATCGGAAATACAGAAAAAATTGCAAAAAATCTTGTGCTTTCTCTCTGCGAATATTTTGGGATACCTTTTGTTGAACCGATTCCCGTCAGAATGGGCAGAGTAGATGTCTCCTCGGGAAACCTTAATCTCCGCAACCGTCCGTCAGCCTCATCAAGAGTAATTGCGCGTATGCCGGACGGAGCTATGCTGAGCGTTGTGGGGCAGTGGAAAGAGTGGTATGTGGTAAATTATCGCGGTCTTGTAGGGTATGCTGCATCACAATTTATTAAAATTGAGTAAATTTACTTGCTAAAAAAGGAAAAAGCATATATAATAGTCCTATAACTAAGAAGGAGTTTTTTATTATGCTTGGAGAAATATCGCTCATTATGGTGCTTTTTGCAGTTTCACTGATTATAATAAATCTTACTGCAAACAAAATCCCAAAAACAGGCCGTGACGGTACGGCAAACGGTGACAGAATAATTGCTACAATTACAAACGAAAATAAATATGCAGACAGAGCAGCATTTATGCACGCAGAAAAAGACGGAAAAAAATTCAAGGTAAAAATGAAACCCACAGAAGCTAATCTGTGGATTAAGGGTGACAGTATAGAAATTATACAAAATAGTGACGGGAAGAACTACAGAGTTCTTTTTAATGACTATTTCCGAAAAAATGAAGCCCGTTTAAGGGAAAAAGCAGTGAATATGCTTGAAAAAGCTTCAAAATGCAAAATAGCTGCTTTGTTTACTGGATATAAAAAAGAAATGGCGGAGACAATTTCGTCATCCGCACTTTCTTCAAAACAGATTTTTTCCTTTGTGACATATATGAAGCTCATTGATATTTATTCTGTGGTTGCAGTGCTTCTTGTGGCGCTTCTTATAGTATGGAAAGTAGTTGTATCTCCGGAATTGGGGGAATTTCTTCTTCCGATTGTGCTGATTGCTTTAGTAATCTGGTCTGTTTACGCCCCGGTAGGGTTTTGTAAAAGACTGATGAAAGAAGCGCAGAAATCATAATCTGACAGGAACAAGGCGAAATTCTTCTCCGCCGGGCTTTTTGCGTGCAAGGTTATAAATATCAGTTGCACGACATTCCAGAGAAAAAATTGAATCGTCTTTTAAAAGAGCACCCCTTGAAACTACCGGAAGCGAGGCGGTGCTTTTCATTTTGCTTAAAATATCACTGCCTTTTTCGTTGAAACCGAGAACACGGATGTAGGTGGGCTTGGGAACAGAGGAAAAGCGGTTTCCGACTAAAAGATTGCATAGAATGCGTCTTATTCTGCTTTGCGTATAGCTTTTGCAGACAGCCTCATCAACAATTTCGCTGAAAGAGTTGTGCTTTGATGCGGCAATGATTCTTGAAGCCAGCTCTTCATTGCAGTCGGGAACGGCACATAGCTCTTCCTTTGTTATTGTTTTAACTCTTGCGGCTATAAGACTGTCAAAATCTTTCATAAAGAGGGCGTCGCCTTTGCAGGGGGTGTAATCTTTTACTTTGGCACCTTTCTGCAGAAGATTTCTGATTGCAGAAGCAGATGCAATGTTTTCCTTTATTTCTGTTTCGTTATAGCCTGAACCGAGCCTTTTTATAGTGCGTGCGGTGATAACCGCATCAAGTTTTTTGAGTGCTCTTATGTATTCAACCGCAAGGATATTATTTGGAGAAGCGAGAATGTCTGCATTTTCAGAAACACGCCTAAGTGCATTAACCCTCGCCGCAGGAAACGAGAGCCCGTGGCGCAGATGTCTGTCAAGTTCTTCTTTGAATTCGGTTGATTCATTATTCAGAAAATGCGCGACAGAGGAAAGTGCCTTAATATTCCCACACTCACTGCCAAACCACAGCTCATTAGCAACACCCAAGGAAAAAAGTGTTGAAACGGCACCGGATGAAAAACCTTCAGCAGAACTGAGGGCATAAACAGCAGGAAGCTCAATCACAAGGTCAACTCCATTTTGGAGAGCAGCTTTTGTTCTTTCTTTTTTATCGAAAACTGCACACTCACCCCTTTGTACAAAATTGCCGCTCATAATAGCAATAACTCCGTCACATTCTGTACGGATACAGTCAAGTAGATGCTTGTGACCGGTATGAAAAGGGTTAAATTCTGCTATAACTGCACCAATTTTCATAAAATCCCTCGCTTTTTCAGAAAAAGTTATTGAAAATTACATATTTCTATTATATACTATATGATTAGAAAAATAAAGGTTTTGGAGGAATAAAAATGAGTAAATTTTTGGACACCATAAAAGAAAGGGCAAGAGCTGATAAAAAAACTATCGTTCTTCCCGAGTCAATGGACCGCCGTACTATGGAAGCGGCAGCTACAATCCTTAAGGAAGATATCGCTAATATCGTTATTATCGGTACTCCTCAGGAGATTGAAGAAAATTCAAAGGGACTTGATATTTCAGGTGCTACAATCATCGACCCCTTCAACTACGAAAAAACAGAAGAGTATCTTAATCTCTTTGTAGAACTCCGTAAGTCAAAGGGCGTTACATATGAGCAGGCAAAGGAAACTGTTCTTGGTGATTATATGTATTACGCTTGCCTTATGGTTAAGGCAGGGGATGCAGACGGTGTTGTATCAGGTGCTTGCCACTCAACAGCAAACACACTCCGTCCTTCTCTTCAGATTATAAAGACAAAGCCTGGTGTAAAGCTTGTTTCAGCTTTCTTCCTTATGGTTGTTCCGGATTGCCAGTACGGTGCTAACGGCACATTTGTATTTGCTGACAGCGGTCTTGTTCAGAACCCCAATGCCGAGGAACTTGCAGCTATTGCGGCTTCTTCTGCAGAAAGCTTCGAGCTTCTCGTTCAGGAGCCTGCTTATGTTGCAATGCTTTCTCACTCAACAAAGGGCAGTGCAGCTCACGCAGATGTAGATAAGGTAGTAGAGGCTACAAGGATCTGTAAAGAAACATTTCCCGGAATCAATGTTGACGGTGAGCTTCAGCTTGACGCAGCTATCGTTCCTTCGGTTGGCGAGTCAAAAGCTCCCGGTTCTCCCGTTGCAGGTAAGGCTAATGTACTTGTTTATCCTGACCTTGACGCAGGTAATATCGGTTACAAGCTTGTACAGCGTCTTGCAAAGGCAGAAGCTTACGGCCCCGTTACACAGGGTATTGCAATGCCCATCAATGACCTTTCACGCGGATGCAGTGCAGATGATATTGTAGGCGTTGTTGCTATCACAGCAGTTCAGGCTCAGGCTAATAAATAATCGAAAGGAAGTATACGAAAATGAAAATTCTTGTTATTAACGCAGGCAGCTCATCTCTTAAATATCAGCTTATTGATATGGATACAAAGGAAGTTATGGCGAAAGGTCTTTGCGAGAGAATCACTCTTGAAGGCAGCAAGCTTAACCATACTCCCAAGGGTGGGGACAAGGTTGTAATTGAAAGCCCCATGCCTACTCATGCAGAAGCAATCAAGCTTGTTATTGATGCTCTTATTGATAAAAACCACGGCGTTATCGCTGATATGAGTGAAATTGGCGCAGTTGGTCACCGTGTTGTGCACGGTGGAGAAAGCTTCAGCGGTAGCGTTGTTATTGACGATGCTGTTAAGGGCGCTCTCAACGACTGTATCGAGCTTGCACCTCTCCATAACCCTGCAAACATCATCGGTATTGAAGCTTGCGAAAAGGTTATGCCCGGTGTGGTACAGGTTGGTGTATTTGACACAGCTTTTCATCAGACAATGCCTGAAGAAGCTTATCTTTACGGTATTCCTTACGAATATTACGAAAAGTACAAAATCCGTCGCTACGGCTTCCACGGTACAAGCCACAAATATGTATCACAGAAAGCTGCAGAGCTTCTTGGTAAAAATATTGAAGATGTTAAAATTATCACTTGCCACCTCGGTAACGGCTCATCAGTTGCAGCTGTTAAGAACGGTAAGGTAATTGATACAACAATGGGTCTTACACCTCTTGCAGGTATTCTTATGGGAACAAGAAGTGGTGACATTGACCCCGCTATCGTAACATTCCTCATGGAAAAAGAAAACCTTTCTATCGACGAAATCAATGCAGTTCTTAATAAGAAGAGCGGTGTATTCGGTGTAAGTGGTGTTTCAAGTGACTTCCGCGACCTTTCAGCGGCTGCTGCAGAGGGGAACAAGAGAGCTGAAGCTGCTCTTAAAATGTTCTGCTACGGCATTAAGAAGTATATCGGTAGTTACGCAGCTGCAATGGGCGGTGTAGATGCAATCGTATTCACAGCAGGTGTTGGTGAAAACGACTGTCAGACAAGATGGGATATAACAGACGGTCTTGGATTCCTCGGCATCAAGGTTGACGCTGAAAAGAACAAGCTTCGCGGTCAGGCAATCGATGTATCAGCAGAAGATGCAAGTGTAAGAACTCTTGTTATTCCTACGGATGAAGAAATGATGATTGCTATCGAAACTGAAAGATTGGCAAAATAATTGTTGACAAGTCGGAAAAACGATAGTATAATATATAAGCGCCTGCAAAAAAAGGCGGCAAAGGATAGGTGATTATCTTGAAGATAAACATAGCATCTGTTCTTAAAAACGACGGTGCGTCGAAGCCGTTTTCGGGGGAGGTTTCCCTTGGAAATGTTGAGTTTATGGGAAGCACTCTTCTTTTTGAAGAACCTCTCAGAATTGATGGTAAGGTGCTTAACATAGGCGGCACGCTTGAAATATCAGCTCTGATTGAGGGGAGCTACCGGACGGAGTGTTCGCGGTGTGGTGATCCTGTAAGTAAAAAGCTTTCAGCAGAACTTTTTGAAAGTGTGCAATCAGATTTTTCAGATGTTGATGAGGAATGTATCAGTTTCTTGGGAAATGTGATGGATATCTCAGGCAGCATTGAAGCGTGCATATTCGAAAACATCCCTCTGCAGTTTTTGTGCAGGGATGATTGCAAAGGTTTGTGCCCCGTTTGCGGAATAAACCTTAACGAAAAAGAATGCAATTGCGATACGACGGTCTATGACCCGAGATTCGCCATCTTTAGAAATTTAAGTGAAGAGGTGTAGAAAATGGCAGTTCCAAAGAGAAGAACTTCAAAGGCAAGAAGAGATAAAAGAAGAGCTAATTGGAAGCTTGAAGTGCCCGGTATGGTAAAGTGCTCAAACTGCGGTGAGCTTATCAAAGCTCACATCGTATGTAAGCATTGCGGTTACTACAAGGGCGTTCAGGTTGTAAAAAAAGCAGCTAACGACTAAGAAAAGCGATTTGCCGTCCCGAATTTCGGGACGGCAAATTAGTATGCTTCCGTAGCTCAGTAGGATAGAGCGTTCGCCTCCTAAGCGAAAGGCCGCGCGTTCGAATCGCGCCGGGAGCGCCACTAAAAAGGTTCTGTTAAGTCAGAGCCTTTTTGTTTTATAAAAAATATGAACAAATTATTATCTTCATTGACAAAGCGGACCAGCTTATATATAATATATACTAGCAGAATTTGTGGAACAGAGGTAATTTTATGAATTTTTTTAAAAAACTTTTTGCTCCCACGGATATGACACAAGGCACTCCGTGGAAGAGTATTCTTATGTTTACGGTTCCAATGCTTATCGGTAACATTGCCCAGCAACTTTACAGCACGGTTGACAGCATCATTGTTGGAAAATATATCGGAGACGGAGCTCTTGCATCAGTTGGAAGTACACTTCCTATACTCAATATGCTTCTCGTTCTGTTTATGGGTATATCTGCAGGTGCCAGCATTATGGTAAGTCAATATTTTGGGGCTAAAGACAGGGAAAAGCTTTCCAAAACTATCGGAACATGTATTACAATAACGGCGATTTCCTGCGTCTTTCTGATGATTGTGGCAACGCCTTTTATACGCCCTGTTCTTGAAATACTGAATACCCCTGCCGATATTATTGACGGTTGTGAGGACTACCTTTTTATCTCCCTTATGGGAATTGCAGGTATGGGTTATTACAACATTCTTAGCGGTATTATCCGCGGTATGGGGGATTCGTTCTCGGCTCTTGTATATCTTCTGGTAGCAACTGTTATAAACATTGTGCTTGATGTATACTTTGTGGCAGAGCTTGAGATGGGTATCAGCGGTGTCGCACTTGCAACCATTATTGCACAGATTGTTTCATCAATCCTTTGCTTTGTTAAACTTTCAAGAATGAAAGAGCATTTTGATTTAAACTTTAAGCTTCTCAAACCTACAGGTAAATATATAAAAACGATTGTAAAGCTCGGTATCCCGTCAGGTCTTACACAGATGATATTTTCATCTGCAATGATAGTTGTACAGTCTCTTACAAATCAGTTCGGGACACAGTTTATTGCAGCAAATATTATCGTGATGCGAGTGGATGGCTTTGCAATGATGCCAAACTTCTCATTTGGTATGGCACTTACAACCTATGCAGGGCAGAATGTGGGCGCAGGGCTTTATGACAGAGTTTCAAAAGGTGCAAAGCAGGGTACATTTATGGCTGTAATCTGTTCAGCAACGGTTACGGCAGGAATTCTCGTTTTCGGGAAGTATCTTATGGGCCTTTTTACCGAAACAGCGGAACTTGTTACTTACAGTCGCAGCCTTATGAATATTCTGGCGACGGGATATATTGCTATGGCAGTAACGCAGAGCTTATCGGGAATTATGCGTGGTGCAGGCGACACAATGACTCCTATGTGGGTGTCTCTTATAACAACTGTTGTTATCCGTGTTCCGCTTGCATACGGTATATCTTATCTTACAAGAACGCCCTCGCTTCCTTACGGAATTCCTCAGTGTATACAGATTTCCCTGCTTGCGTCCTGGGTGCTTGGTGCAATAATTACAACTATTTTCTATGCAAGAGGAAAGTGGAAAACAAAAGGAATAGTTAAATAAGAGAGGGGTGAACAGTATGGATTCAAAAACAAAGAAAATAGCGCAAACAGCTTTACTTGCGGCACTCATATTTGTAGTGACGAAGTTTATACAGATTCCCATTCCCGGCGGTGCCGGTTATGTGAACGCAGGTGATGGAATTGTTCTTCTTGCAGGGGCTGTGCTTCCACCGTGGTATGCATTTTTTGCAGCAGGTATAGGCTCAGCACTTTCAGATGTACTTTCATCATATCTTGCATATGCTCCGGCAACCTTTTTAATAAAAGGTCTGATGGCTCTTATTGTAAGCTTTGTTATGAGAGGACTAAAAACAAAAAAACGTATTGTGTCCACGTTGATTGGAGGATTATCAGCAGAGCTTGTAATGGTTGGAGGATATCTTCTTTTCGAGTCATTTCTGTATGAATTTAAGGTGGCTCTTGCAGGTGCGGCATTTAACGCAGTACAGGGCGTGGCAGGGCTTGTTGTCGGTATAATACTTATTTCTGTATTTTCAAAAAGAAAAATCGGATAACAAAAAGCGGTGTAAAAACCTAAGTTTTTACACCGCTTTTTATGTATTGGATAATGTTACATTTTTTCGAAATGTTCTACATTTGTTACAAATACCGTTGCACCGCCGACAATAACTTCTGTAGGAATAACTGCGGAAGTCATAGCCTCGCCAATCATACCTGTAACGGTTTCTGTTCTTCTTGAAGAGTGCTTACGGATAATGTCAAGAACTGCGTCTACCTTGTCGTCCTCTATGCCGATGATAAGAGTGGTATTTCCTATAGTGAGGAAACCGCCGCTTGATGCTGTCTTTGTAAAGTAGTAACCCTCATCAATAAGTGCTGAACAAACGCTGCCCGCATCTTTTTTGTTGATAATAGCTGTTATCATTTTCATAATTTATTTCCTCCTCTAAAAAGATTTTTATCTGTGACCATATTATATCATATTTTACATAATTTGTCTAGTGGGTAAAACTAAATTTTAATTTTGGCAGAAATTGACCTAAATATTAGATTTTGTCTCTTGTGGGGGATTGAGGTGTATGGTAATATAAATATAAATAACAGATAAAGGAGATGTAGATTATGAGATGGGCAGTTTTGCTTCATTTAGGAAGAAATATGTGGGGTGACCTCAAAGCGCAGAAGGAAATGCACTTTGACCGTGACCTATGGAATAAGGCAGTGGATAAGTGTGCGGAATGTGGCGTTGACACAATTATCCTTGACGTGGGTGAGGGCGTAAGATATAAGTCACATCCTGAAATCGGCATCCCCGGTTCATGGGAGCCGGAGGAAATAACAGCAGAGGTACACAGACTTCGCAGCATGGGGATTGCACTTGTGCCGAAGCTTAATTTTTCAACCGTGCACGATGCGTGGCTTGGCATTTATGAAAGAATGGTTTCAACACCTATCTACTATCAGGTGTGTAAAGACCTTATTGAAGAAGCGTATGAAATGTTTGACCATCCCGAATTTATACATATCGGAATGGACGAGGAAGTTCCCAAGCATGCCGATGACCCGGGGTACAGCTTCGTAGCACTTCGTCTTGGTGATTTGTGGATAAAGGACTGTAACTATCTTATAGACTGCGTAAAGGCAACCGGAGCAAAATGTCATATGTGGCAGAGCACATTTGTGCATATTGAAGAAGCTTACGACGCAATTCCCAACGATGTAGTTGTGGGTTCATCACACTATTATGCGCATAATAGGGAAAAGTGGCATAAGATTGCAGACCAGTCCGAATGGGAAAGAGAATATTATGCAACACGTTTTGTGCAGAGATACGGTTATTCGATTGAGTACATTGAGGAAGATCCCGTGCTTGAAATAAAGATGCAGGGAAGAAAGAAGCTTTTTGAGAAAGGCTTTCCCGTTGCAATCGTTACAACAAATATCTTTATAAAGGATAACGAAATGGACGAGGCAGAGCATATCAAGGCTACATATTCACAGGAGGAAATTGACAATCTTGACGGCTTTATTGCCTGCCCATGGGTAATGATGGATGCAGACAAGGAAGATGTAATTATCGAGCAAATAGAGCTTTTGGGTAAGGCAAAAGAATATTTTTACAATAACTAAAAATAAAAAATCCTGAAATTTAGAGATAATTTCAGGATTTTTTAAGAAAAATGCAAGCATTGAATGGAGCAAGCTTTTCAACGAGAAAAAAAGGTTTTTATAACGGCTGAAACCTGTATGTTGCAGACCTATGTATAATTTTGTTTGAAGAGATGTCAATTTTGTCTAAAAAGCCTTGATAAAGCTGAATATAATCGCAAATCCAAAAATAAACAAATGTTCAATTTTGTCTGAAAACAGTCAATAATTTTTTATTTACAACACTTGATTGGTTAATATATAATATATAATATACAGAGAGGATGATAATATGAAAAAATTCTGGGGACTTATGGTCCATTTAGGTTCAAATACGTGGGAGAATGACCACGAATGTAAAAAGGTTGAGGGTATGGAGTTTGACCGCGAGGTGTGGGATAAAATCGTGGATAAATGTGCAGAAAACGGTATAGACACAATCCTCCTTTCACTTGGTGAGGGGCTTCGTTACGAATCGCATCCAGAGCTTGCTATTGAGGGAAGCTGGACTCACGAGGAGATGAAAGCGGAAATAGCAAGACTTAAAAAGCTTGGAATAAGGATAATTCCAAAAATGAATTTTTCTGCATATCACGACCCGTGGCTTCAGGAGTACGGCAGAAGCCTTATCTCAACCCCTGAATATTACAAGGTTTGTAAGGATTTGATTGACGAAGTTTATGAGCTTTTCGAGCATCCCGAATACATCCACCTCGGACTTGATGAAGAATTCCGTGATTTCCAAGGAGAAAAGGGAAAATACTTCCGTAAGGACGAGAAACTTTTCAATGACTGGAAATTCTTCTTCAAATGCGTAAATGACCTTGGTGCGAAAGTTATGATGTGGACAAGCACCTGCCGTCAGTACACTGACGAAGAATGGATGCCCAATGTAAGCACAGATAACGTTCTCGGGTGCGGTCACTATTATGAATATGACCCTGCTAAGTGGAGCCCTCTTTCTGAACAGTCAGAATGGGTTAAGGGTTACTATGCAAACGAATTCAAGGAGAGAGCTGCATACAAGGAATATGTTGCAAAATACGGCGATGTCCCCATTGAGTATGTTGAGCAGGACCCCGTTGTGTTCAAAATTACAGACGGTGCGGAAAGAACCTTTGCCGCAGGTTATACGCAGGTGATTATTTTCAGCAATATCTTCCTTCGTGCAAATACTAATTCTGCAGTCAAGTATTTCAGCAAACATCCTTGTCAGGACCAGATTGCAGGCTATATAGGTTGCACATGGAGAAGAACTCTGAAAGAAAACGAGGATGCAATCCTTGAAGAAATTGAGCTGATTGGTAAAGCAAAGCGTGAGTATTATCCTGAAGAAAAATAATTAGTATTAATAATAGAGGAGAAAAAGAAATGAAAAGAATTTTAAGCTTATGTCTTGCACTTATTATGGTGCTTGGCACAACTGCATTTTCTGTGTTTGCAGAAGATGCAGAGGCAACCGTTGACACTGATGTTCAGGCAGTGGCAGATGCAATCACGGCAGAAATGCTTACAAGTGACCGTGAGCCTGCACATCTTGTGACGAAAGACCTTGATATGTCACTTGAAGGTGACATCACACTTCCCGAGGGTGTATCGGTAACATTTGCAAGCAATAACACATCTGTTATTGCAAATAACGGTAAGGTTACAAGAACTTCTACCTATGACGGTAATGCTACTGTTACAGCAACTGTAACGAAGGAAGGAAGTGCTTCTGTTACAAAGGAACTTAAGTTTACAGTTCTTAAAACTGAAACAACCGTTCTGATGTCAGATAACTTCTATTATCCTTCACTTAAGGACAGTTATCTTGCAGAGTACAATACTGAAACAAGCAAGGTTGTATCAAACCTTTCAGGCTGGACTTACACAGGTTATTCAGACAAAACACTTATTCCTAAAAACGTAGAAACAAAAATCAAGTCCTACAGCGACGGATACGCAATTGATTACAAGCGTCTTAACACTGAAACAGGAAGTACAGTTAATGTAAAGAAAACAATGAATATTACTGCGGCAGACACTGATGTCCTTTCGCTTAGTATGACAAATCATATGGTAGACTGGGGTAGCGGTACAAAGAGAATTGACCTTATACTCTATGCGACTACTACTGCCGGAGTGAAAAAATTCGGCGAAATAAGATTTGCAGATACTTATGCTGCTATTTACGATTATGATGAAGAAACTTCTGCGTTTAAGTCAACAAGTGCATCAAATGTTAAGCTTTCAGCAGGCATAGACCGTAAGATTGAAATAAAAATTGACTATGCTAAAAAGACCTACACACTCTTTATGGATGGTACACAGGTTGGTGTAGTTGCAAATATTCCTGATTATGAATATACGGAAAAGCTTAACTACTTCACAATGGACATTATAAGACAAAACTTCGCTCCCGTAGAGCTTCTTATAAAGGACCTCTCGGTAACTTCAACTGCAGTATCTGCAATCAGATATGAGGAGCTTACTTCTCAATCCCACAATGCTATTACACAGAGCCTTAATCTTCCCACAGACTTTAACGGAAAAACTGTTACCTGGGTAAGCAGTAATCCTTCTGCTATTGCTATAGATGGTACAGTTACAAGGGGAAGTGAAGAGCAGGACGTAACACTTACTGCAAAAATTGAAGGTGAAGAGGACAAGGTATTTAATTTCTCCGTTCTTTCAAACAGAGTAACCACAAAGCTCCACTTAAGCACCGAAAACTTCGAAAATATAGATGCATACAAGGCAATCTGGGGTACCGGTAACGGCAGCGGTAACGGTGTTGCCATTGATGGAGTAAAGGATGCAAACCTTACCTTTACACAGACTATTGTTGATAAGGGGGAAGGGGAAGCTTCAAGAGTTCTTTATGTGCACAGAGCAAACGAAGACCAGACAAAAACCTGCTACGGCCTTTCACCGGTATACCTGGTTGGCAAAATAAACAACAAAAATATGTACAGTAACGGTATTATCACTATAAAGAGTCAGCTTTGTTTTGATTTTAAAGAGGGCGAAACCCCCAGATACAGCATAACCTTCTATGAGAGAGGTAATGCCGGTGACCAGGGCGATAAAGTGGTATTTAACTACGCTACGGGAAAAGTGGGTGTAGGTGATTACTCCTATACAGGAAAGCTTCCTGCACGCGGGGAATGGTTTGACCTTGAAATTATGATTGATACCAAGCGTGAAATGATAGAAGTGTTCATTGACGGTGTAAGCGTAGTAGGACACGAAATGGAGCTTTCAAATTCCTATGGACACGACTACTACGGAACAAGCGCTTCAGGTGTTCCGGGTATTTCGGGCATATACTTCAACTGTAACACCGCAAATACAGGTATGTATATGGATAACCTTGCTCTTTATACAATTAATGACGCAGAATATTATTCTGACGTAAATGAGTACGGTATGTACACAAATAAAGAGCCTGTAACAGATTATGATTTCTCTCTTGCAGTTGTTGGTGATATTCAGAAGGTTACATATCACTGGCCTCAGAATGTTCCCACAATCTACAACTGGATTGCGGCTAATGCAGAGGAAAAGAACATAGTTCGTGCCATTTCTCTCGGTGATATTACAGAAAAAGATACAGAAGCGGAATATAACATTGTAGAGGATGCATTCAAAGCACTTGACGGTGTTGTTCCCCACACAATAGTGCGTGGTAACCACGACGTTGCAAACTTTGACAAATACATCACCTACGAAGAATATAAGGATACCGTTGACGGAAGCTATAACCAGTCAATGCGTAATACTTACAACCTTTTTGAGCAAGGCGGAAGAAAGTATATGCTTCTTAACCTTGACTGTGGCGCCAAAGACCCTGACCTTGAATGGGCAAATGAGGTTGTAGCAGCACATCCTGATTACAATGTAATTGTTGCAACACACCTTTATATGTATCGTAACGGAAGAACGATAGACTCATGGTATGGCGTTGCAGATTATGGTCAGAACAGCGGTACAACTATCTGGAATGACTTTGTAAGTCTTCACGAAAATATCGTTATGGTTCTTTGCGGTCATGTTTCAACAGACAGGGTTGTTATGAATGAACGTGTGGGCGTGAACGGAAACGTTGTGAAAGAATTCCTTATTAATCCCCAGTCAACAGATTTGTTCTATGACGGTGGAACGGGTATGGTAACAATGTTCTACTTCTCTGAAGACGGAAAGACTGTACAGGTTGAAAACTATTCAACCATACAGGAGGCGTTCTACAGAAAAGATTGCCAGTTCACATTTGACCTTGCAGTTATAGAGCCTCAGGTTGCCGAGCTTTCAATCGGTGAAATTGCAAAAGACAACGGAAAAATCACATTTACCGTAACAGGCGCAGAAGAAAGCACATCTTCATCTGTGTTAGTGGCGATATATGATGAAAATTATAAGCTTATTGCAGTTAAAAAGTATGCCTCTGCGGCAAGTGTTCCGGCAGAATTTGCATACGATGCAAACGCAAAATATGTAAAGGCGTTCTGTATGACAAATGATAAAATAGAGCCTATGGCAGTAGATACAGAAAAGGAAATATAAATAAGACTTAAACCAAATATAGCAATTGATTCGTTAAAAAACTGCGTTATGGTACATTTGCATGGTTAACGAAAAATTTTCGAAATAAGATAATAGTATTGCATCTTCTTATATAAAAAGGTATGATAAAAGTGAAAAAATGAAGGAAAGAGTCTTTCAAAGAAACTGAAGTACTGTAGAATTTATAGATACACAAGGAGGAAACAAGAATGAGAGATGCAAAATTATTAAAAAAACTTGAGAATATGACACTTGAACAAAAGCTTTGTCACGTTTTCACATGGGACTATTACGGTACAAACGATGAGCAAAAGGCTTATATTGATGATAAGTTGAAAAGGGGCTGCGTCGGATTTTTAGGTGTGGGCTTTGAAGCAGGATTTCAGGATATTATAAAGCGTGCGAAAGAACTTGCACCTAACCCGATATTAATCGGAACAGATATGGAAACAGGTTATCCGCCGTCAAAGCATAAGCTTCCAAGCGTAACTGCGCTGGGATATGCTGACGACAAAAAGCTTGCTTATCAATACGGAAAAACTGTTGCCGTTGAAGCAAAACGGGGTGGCCATAATACTGTCTGGGGGCCTGTTGTTGACTATAGGGACACTGATGCACTTTGTAAAATTATGCGCAGTATGTCGGGGAATCCCGAAAAAATTGCGGAGATTGCAGAGCATTATTGCCAGGCGCTGAAGGACGAGGGTATGTTTTTCACTGTTAAGCATTATCCCGGCTCAAGCGACAACTCATTTGATAATCATATGTGCCCGACGTCATCAGGTAAGACTGAGGAGCAACTTCTGAAAGAAGATCTGATTCCCTATCTTCATCTTATGAAAAAAGGGCTTTTACCCGGTATTATGGCATCACATATGTATTTTCCGAAGATAGACCCTGTTAATTACGGAACAATGTCTGAAAAAGTTCTCGGTATTATAAGAAAACAAGGCTTTGACGGACTTATTCTTTCCGACTCAATGTCTATGCAGGGAATAGTTGCAAAATATGGTAAGGAAAGGTCGCTTCTTCATGCAATCAATGCAGGAATAGACCTCGTGATGACGCCCCTTCACCACGAAGAGTCTTATAAGCTTCTGGAAGATGCGTATAACAGCGGTGAGCTTACCCGTGAAAGGCTTGATGACGCAGTGTATCACGTTCTTGCTGCGCAAAAATGGGCGGACAGAGAGGCGCTTCATAACGAGCTTTCCGATGAAGATATCAGTGAAATCAACAGAATGTATGTGGACAGCGTTGCCCTTGTAAAGGATGATGATGCAGAAGCAAAACTTGATGATAATAAAAAAAGGTTATTTGTTGTACTGACACCGAATTATTACGAGCCTTTTGATAATCCATACATAGAGGGCGAAAAGATGCACGTTGAAGTTACCTTTGCAAGAAACTGGCATCCCAAGGATATAAAAGAGTATATAAAAGCGGAATTTCCGAATGATGAAATTCTTGAAATAAATGAATTCCCCCACAGATTAAATACCATCTGGCTTGTTGATAAGGCGTGTCTTGTAGATGAAGTGATTTTTATGACATACTGTGTTGGAGAAAGCTATGGGGCAAGTGATTGCCTGACCATAAAAATGCAGAATATTATAAAGTCGATGCACAAAAAAATCGGGGCAGTGGTACACGTTGGAAATCCGTATGCTATGGAGGATATTGAGCACGTCAAGAGAATCATATTTGCAACAACGGATAAAAGTATTCCCTATGCACTGGAAATCCTTAAAGGTAGAAAAGAAGCGAAAGGAAAAGTTCCTTTTGACATAAAATTGAAATAAATAAAACAATATCGTAAACTAAAAACAGCAAAAAATGTACCATAAGATAGCAAAAAATGGTCTTGTCGAACCAGCTGTTTTATGGTACATTTAATTTAGGAAAAAAAGAATGTTGCTCATATGAACAGATACAGGAGAGTTCTCAAAATGCACTTTCTTTTAAATCGTATTTTTATTTTACGGATAAAAATATATTTCCTGTGAACAAATGCGTATTGTACAAGAAAAAGATATATTATGAAGTAAGTTAGAAGATGAAATTGTTTTTTTATAAAAAAATTCT
>JAZUOX010000032.1:0-75147 GCA_045604905.1 Clostridia bacterium | reverse complement strand
TCGCGACACAGATAATCGCGCAGGTTGCATCAAGTCAGTACGGCGGTCAGTCGATAAGCCTTACCCATCTTGCGCCGTTTGTTGACGTCAGCCGTAAAAAGATAACGAGCGAGGTAAAGACCGAGCTTTCGGAGGCGGGTATCAGTCTTGACGAGAATGCCATTTCAAAGATGGTCGAAAAAAGACTGCGCGAGGAGATACGCCGCGGTGTACAGACGATACAGTATCAGGTGGTAACGCTCATGACTACAAACGGTCAGGCGCCCTTTGTTACGGTATTTATGTATCTCGGCGAGGCGGCAGGCGAGCAGGAGAAAAAGGACCTTGCCCTTATTATTGAAGAGACTCTCCGTCAGCGTTACAGAGGTGTTAAGAACGAAAAGGGCAACTGGATTACTCCGGCATTCCCCAAGCTTATTTATGTTCTTGAAGAGGATAACATTCATCCCGAAAGCAAGTATTACTACCTTACGGAGCTTGCAGCTAAATGTACAGCAAAGCGTATGGTTCCCGACTATATTTCTGAGAAGATTATGCTTCAGAATAAGGTTGACAAAAACGGCAACGGTAACTGCTACACCTGTATGGGTTGCAGAAGCTTCCTTACTCCTTTTGTTGATGAGGCAGGTAATCCTAAATATTACGGCAGATTCAACCAGGGTGTTGTGACAGTTAACCTTGTAGATATCGGACTTTCAGCAGATGGTGACATGGATAAGTTCTGGGAAATCTTTGATGACAGAATGGAGCTTTGCCACAAGGCTCTTCAGTGCCGTCACGAAAGACTTACAGGTACTCTTTCAGATGCAGCTCCCATTCTTTGGCAGCACGGAGCACTTCTTCGACTTAAGAAGGGTGAAACAATTGATAAGTATCTCCACGGCGGTTATTCTACAATTTCACTGGGTTATGCAGGTCTTTGGGAATGTGTTTACAGCCTTATCGGTAAAAAGCTTACGGAGCCTGAGGGTGAGGCACTCGGTCTTGAGATTATGAAGAAGCTTAACGAATACACTGCTAAATGGAAAGCTGATGAAAAGATTGACTACTCACTTTACGGAACTCCTCTTGAAAGCACAACATATAAGTTTGCAAAGTGCCTTCAAAAGAGATTCGGTATCGTAAAGGGTGTAACAGATAAGAACTACATTACAAATAGCTATCATGTACACGTTACAGAAGATATTGATGCATTTGAAAAGCTCGCTCTTGAAGCAAAATTCCAGGCACTTTCACCAGGTGGAGCGATTTCTTATGTGGAAGTACCCAATATGCAGAACAATCTTCCTGCGGTGCTTTCTGTGATGCAGTTTATCTACGACAACATTATGTATGCAGAGCTTAATACAAAGAGTGACTTCTGTCAGGAATGTGGCTTTGACGGTGAAATCGAAATCAAAGAGGATGCCGACGGTAAGCTTGTTTGGGAATGTCCCAACTGTGGTAACAACGACCAGTCTAAGCTTAACGTAGCACGCCGTACCTGTGGATATATCGGTACACAGTTCTGGAATCAGGGAAGAACGCAGGAAATTAAGGAAAGAGTATTACATCTGTAATTCGAAATGCGAAGTTCGAAGTGCGAAATGAAGGAAGATTTTTGCCATAGCAAAAATCAATCAAATTAAAATCTTAAAAATAATTTGAATTATAAACAGGTATATATTTTAAATAATACGGCGGTGTAAATTGATTTGCACCGCTGTTTACATCCGTAAGAAAAAATAAAAAAGATTTTCGTCATAACGAAAATTATCATTCATTTCGAATTTCGAATTCCGAACTTCGAATTAAAAATATCCCACTATGAGGAACAAACTATGAATTACGCTACCATCAAAAAATTTGATATCGCTAACGGTCCGGGGGTTAGGGTGTCGCTTTTTGTAAGCGGATGCCGTCATCACTGTAAAAACTGTTTTAATAAAGAAGCATGGGATTTTAACTACGGCAAAGAATTCACAGAGGAAGTTATGGTGGAAATCCTCGACGCCTGTGACCATAGTCATATAGAGGGGTTATCCCTTCTTGGAGGAGAACCCTTTGAAAAAGAGAACAGAGCCGGGCTTATAACTCTTGTGAAAACATTTAAAGAAAGATTCCCCGAAAAGACTATCTGGTGTTATACGGGATTTCTGCTTGATGATGAACTTATAGAGTCGGGAGACAGCGATGCAATGGAGCTTCTTTCATACATAGATGTCATTGTTGACGGCAGATTTGTGGAAGAATTGAAAAGTGCAGCGCTTTTGTTCCGTGGTTCATCAAATCAGCGGATAATAAATGTTCCAGAAACCCTTAAAACTGGGGAAGTAGTCCTTCTCTCCGGTAAGTGGGAACGCAAAATGGGTAGCGGAGATATATATGAACAATAAGGAGATTTATTATGGAAAAATATAATGTGAAAATTAAAAAACTTGACGAAAACGCAATTGTACCTACATACGGCTCACCTTTTGCAGCAGGTGCAGACCTTTATGCGTGTACTGACGGCAAGGTGGATATTGCACCCCACGAAACAAAGCTTATTCATACAGGCATAGCAATGGAAATTCCCACAGGCTTTGCCGGTCTCATCTATGCAAGAAGCGGTATCGCATCAAAACGCGGTCTTGCTCCTGCAAATAAAGTGGGAGTTGTGGATAGCGATTATCGTGGGGAATTAATGGTGGCTCTTCATAATCACAGCGACTTAATGCAGTCAATCGAAAACGGTGAAAGAATTGCACAGCTTGTAATTACACCTTATGTAACGGCAGAATTCATCGAATCAGATACCCTGGACGATACAGAGCGCGGCGAAGGCGGCTTCGGCTCAACAGGAAAGAAATAATAAAAGTTTAAAATAAAAACAAAGGGGCAGAAACGAACTTTCATTTCTGCCCCTTTGTTATGTATAATCTGAGAATACAACAGGGGTGCAGTGTCACGCTGCTTTTTAGAATTATTTCTGTTTGGGGAATAGGGAAAAAGGTTCAGAACGGACAAACTGAGCCCGTAGCAAAGGGCATTTTTAATATTCCCTTATATCTCATACATAGTGAGATATTCTTTAGTATTATCAATCATCTCATCAAACAATTTCTTTGATGTAGCCATATCGAGCTTATTCTGTGGGTCATTTACAAATGCTTCAAATGCAATTGAGAGATTCTTTTTCATAACAGCCTCAACGGTGAGCTGCTGGTTTGCAACGATTCTTTCTGTGAGACCTAAGATACCTGAGGGCATTTCCCCTGCGAACATAGGTGTCACACTGTCTGAAGTGAAGTAAGCATTTGTTTCAACAACTGCACCGATGGGGAGATTTGGAATCTGTCCCTGATTGGGGATGTTTACATTTGTGATAAGGTCTTCAAGTCCGAGAAGTGCTTTCATCTGTGCAACGCCCTTTTCACCGGAGGGGTTGATTTTAAATTCCTGCTGGCGCTTTACCATTCTGTCACTCTGTGCCATAAGGTCCTTTGTACGGTCCTTTCTCCAGCTTACAGGTGTAAGGCTGAAGCCCCAACTGTCAACCATTTCGGGGGAAGACATATACCAGTTTGACGGACAGAACTCTGCAAGGTGTCTGTCACCTGCAGCTGCAATATATCCGTATCGGAGAAACAAGTCAAACTTAACTCTCTGATCACCCTTGAAGTAGCGATTGAGCCAGTTTTTGTCCGCATCCTTTTCTCTCGAGTGACCGGTCTTTCTGTATTTCTCACAGAATTCACGGTATATGGGGAAAATGTCAATATCCCTATACTTTGCCGCTGTAAGCCATGTGAAGTGATTTACACCTGTTACGTTAACCTTGATATCGTCACGGGTAGCGTCCTCAATACCGCACATTTCACGGAGGACATCAATAAGAACATCCTGTGTGCCGAACACTTCGTGACAACAACCGATTGCCTTAATCTTGGGGAATGTTTTATAAAGAATGTCGATACATACTGTCATGGGATTTGTGTAGTTGATTACCCAGGCATCGGGACAACACTTTTCGATGAGTTTTGCATATTCCTCATATATGGGAAGAGTGCGCAGTGCCCTTATAAGTCCACCAAGACCTACTGTGTCTCCTACTGACTGATAGATACCGTACTTTTCGGGAGTATGAACATCGGATTCCATTTCGTCGAATGTACCGGGAAGAATGGACATTACAACAAAGTCAGCATTCTTGAGAGCTTCCTCGGCAGTTTCTGTAGCAACATACTTGAAGTTGTTGTATTCGGGATAGTAATAGCTGATGTCATTACCGATAATTTCGTTGTTTTTTGCAGCCTGAAGGTCAATATCGTAAAGATACACAGTTCCCTCAAGAGACCTTTCAAGAGCAAGGTCGCTCATAAGCATCCATGCCCAACCACGGCTTCCACCGCCTATGTATGCAATTTTAAGGTCTTTCGCTTTCCCATTTTCGTAAAACATATATATTCTCCTCTCAAAACAAACTTTTCTGTTTACATATTACAACAAAATTGTAATAAAAACAATGTATAATATTGACTTTATTCAAAAATTATTGTACTATATTGATATCTTTTTATCAAAGAGGTGGTTTTTGTGGATGCGCTGTATCAGGAAGTATATAACGATATAAGAATTGATTATGTAGCGAATAGTCGCGGTGGAAGAATGGCTTCAGTACATTATCACGAGGCGTACGAGATATATATTCTTGAAAAAGGGGAGAGGACTTATATTATTGACGATACTTTTCTTCGTCTTTCTGCAAGGGATATTGCACTCATAAAACCTTATGAACTCCATTCAACTGATGGAGGTATATACAGCAGATACCTGCTGTATTTCAAGGATGACTATCTTGATAGATATTTTACCTATGAGGCAAAAGAGAAGCTTTTGTCATTTTTTAAAAGAAAAAAGCTTACGATGGATGCAGAACAGCACAAAAAACTGAAAAGTCTTTTACTTGAGTTAAAAAAAGATGAAGAAAATTTCATGACTTTTACTGAAATTATGAATATATTTCTCAAAGCTTACGAAAACAGTGAAGATGAAGAACAAAGCGAGAAAAACCGCCTTATTTCACGGGTAGTGGAATATATGGCAAACAACTATCTTGAAATAAAAAGCCTTGATGAACTTGCCGAAAGATTTTTTATAACAAAACATTATCTATGCAGGCTTTTCAAAAAGGAAACGGGGGTTTCTGTGGTGACCTATATAAATACCCATAAGATACAACTGGCGTGTGAAAAACTGCAGTACACACAAAGAAATGTCGAGGAAATAGCAGCGGAATGCGGATTCAATTCATCTATGTATTTTTGCAAAATATTTAAAAACACTATGGGAGTAAGCCCCGGAGCTTACAGAAAAATCAAACAATATTGATGTACAGGGGTGTAAAAAACTTAGTTTTTTACACCCCTGTTGTTATACAAATCGAACATTTGGAAATACCGAGGATATTGTATCGTATATCTTATCGTTTTCTTTTTTATCGTGGATAATGATGCTTTTCGGAGAAATTGTTATCAATGCACTTAGTAAAATATCTTCGCTGGTAAAATCTTCGGGTGGAAAAGCAAAATCATTTGAATATCTGTCAGTAATATCCTTTTTGAATTTATTAAGAATTCTCAGGTTTTCACCCCGTCTGACAACATGAACAGCAGACTCTTTGGGCATCTGAACGGAAATAAAAAATCTGAGCATATCTAAAAACTCACCGTATTCCCGTTTGGCTGAGTATTCCTCTGCGGCGTTCTGACAGAGCTTGCGCAGTTCGTTTTTATACTCGTCAAGCCTGAAATTCACAAAACCGCTTATTATAATGCTTTTGTGTTCTTTAAGGTACTTTGTTGTGCTTTCGTTTATCAATTCCCGTCTGCGGTTATAATGCATTGTGTTTAAAATATTTTCGCCTCCGGGCAAAGCATTTTTCAGGGCAATGCTGTAAATTTCTCTTTTGTCAGAGTCAGGAGAGTGGGGGAATTCCTCCTCTGTTATTTTATATAAAAGGCGTTTTTCACACTTTTCCATTATTTCGCCTGTAATTTCTCTTGCAAATTCCTCCACCGCTGTTCCCGGCGGAATGATGACAGCAGTATTCAAATCCAATAAACATCACCTCTAGATTTTATGTACTATATAGTCATCAGAGGTAAAATAGAGCCTATATCCACAAGTGGACCTTTTTTTAGATTTTTGATTGTTATTCCCTTGTTTTTTAGAAATTCTTTTACGGCATCTCCGTCCGGGAAAAAATCAATATTTCCGTTAACAAGCAATGTGCTTTTATTTTCCATCCCTGTACAACCCCCAAAAAAGCCATTGTCGTAGCCATCAAGCACAATACCTTTGTTTGAAATGAGAAGGACATCCATTCCATGTTCTTTTGCAGCCTTTTCAATAGAAACGTCCGCTGTAATTATAGAGTTTTCGTCAATAGGGCAAATTGAACATTTTGTATAGCCCTGTCTGACATTGATGATTTCATAACCCTCGCTTGTAAGTATGTCAAGTAAAACCCTGTCGCATACGCTTTTATTTAAAAAACATTTTTTTCCTGCTATACAAACATTATATGCACTGTCTCCCGGGTAGTTACAGGTAAGCGCTTTTTCTCCTTTTATTATTTCAATTTCATAGTGAGCAAGTTTTTCTTTATAATATTCAAAGGAATCCGGCGGACAAACAGCCTTTTTGTCTGAAACTAAACATATTCCTAGGTCGGCATGCTTTTGAAGTGGTGCCGGTAGAGAGGAAAGCTCAGATGGTAAAATGACTGTTGCTCCCGGAATTTCTGTGTTTGCAATAAATATTGTCATATATAATACTTCTTTCTAAAAGGGCGGTGTAAAAGTAGTTTTTACACCGCCCTTTATATTTAATTAGTGAATAAGCGCTTTGTCGTTTTAAGCGCTGCCTCATAGCCCGGCACTTGCTCTTTCTGGTCATCTCTAGGAGGATATCTCACAAAAAGATATGTGTCTGACAAATCAAGTTTATATTTTTGTAAAATCTGTCTGAAAACCTCTATCTCGTCAATTCTGACACCGTATGCAGTGCCATTGTGTGATAAAACTGCATCTTCTGAAAAATCTTTATCCGACCATTCCGAAAGAGCTATAAAAGCACTTTCCTCGGGATTGTCTTCAATATAAGCCAGGGCAACCTCAGACTCAAGAAGATAAAGATAAACCTCATCAGCTGCAAGTGTAAGGTAAAGCTTTTGATTCATTGCAGTATTATACTCAATATCATCGCTTGAAAGACAAAGCTCAGTAAAATTAAGCGCTTTTTCCCCATTACCGTCAACATCCTCACAAAGGGGGGAGATAGCTTTTGAAATGTCATCAATAGCTTCGTCAGAAAAAGCATAGGACCCAACATACATCATTGTTGTATCATAGCTCGGCCTTGTCAAAATCTGATACACTGTAACTGCTGAAAGAATAATAACAAGTACAATGGCAATTACATAACCTTTATAATACATCCAGAAATAATCCCACCACGCTTTAGTAAACCTTGGCGGGATGGTGCCATATTTTTCTGCCATTTGTTAATCCCTCTTTCCTGATGCACTTAATCTTGCAAGAGATTTTTTAAGCTTTGTTTCTGCAAGCTTGAAGTCATACTCATCCTTTTTTGCTTTTTCAAGTAACTTTTGTGCCTTTTCTTTTGCTTTTTTAGCACGAGCGCGGTCTATATCCTCCGACCATTCAAAGGTAGATGCCACAACACGGACAACTCCGCCCGTCACACTGAGAATACCCCCGGCACAGGCTGCTGTCCTTTCACCTTTTTCGGTAAAAATGCGTGCAACACCGATAGAAAGGGCGGCAACATAGTCTGCATGTTTTGCCAGAATTCCCACATCGCCTTCAGTGGTACGGATTATGATTTTTTCTGCTTCACCGTCATAAAGGAGCCCGTCAGGAGTAACTATTTCAAGTTTAAAGTTCATAAAATCAATCCTTTTTAGCTTTGGCTACTGCCTCGTCAATAGTTCCTACAAAGAGGAATGCAGATTCCGGCAGGTCGTCATGCTTGCCCTCAATTATTTCTTTAAAACCGCGGATTGTTTCCTTGACAGGAACATATTTACCCTCCATACCTGTAAATTGTTCTGCAACGGAGAAAGGTTGCGAAAGGAATCTCTGCACCTTTCTTGCACGGCTTACAATAAGCTTATCTTCTTCGGAAAGCTCATCCATACCCATAATTGCGATAATATCCTGAAGCTCGTTATAACGCTGAAGAATTTTCTGAACATTTCTTGCTACTTCATAATGCTCTGCACCGACAACATCGGGAGAAAGTATTCTAGAGGTTGAATCAAGAGGATCAACCGCAGGATAAATACCTTGAGAAGCAATCTGTCTTGAAAGAACTGTTGTTGCATCAAGATGCGCAAATGTTGTTGCAGGAGCAGGGTCTGTAAGGTCATCGGCAGGCACATATACTGCCTGAACAGATGTGATAGAACCTTTCTTGGTAGAAGTAATTCTTTCCTGAAGAGCACCCATTTCAGTTGCAAGAGTGGGCTGATAACCTACTGCAGATGGCATTCTGCCCAGAAGCGCGGAAACCTCACTGCCCGCCTGAGTGAAACGGAAAATGTTGTCTATGAAAAGAAGCACATCCTGATTTTCTTTGTCACGGAAGTACTCTGCCATAGTAAGACCTGAGAGCGCAACTCTCATTCTTGCTCCCGGTGGCTCATTCATCTGACCGTAAACGAGGGCAGTTTTTTCTATAACACCGGATTCCTGCATTTCGTTATAAAGATCATTACCCTCACGGGTTCTTTCTCCTACACCGGTGAACACACTGAGACCACCGTGCTGTTTTGCAACATTGTTGATAAGCTCCATAATAAGAACTGTCTTACCAACTCCTGCACCACCGAAAAGACCAATCTTGCCGCCCTTTGCATATGGGCAGATAAGGTCAACTACCTTGATGCCTGTTTCGAGAATTTCAGTAGTACTTTCCTGCTCATCAAAACCGGGAGCAGGTCTGTGTATTTCCCACTTTTCGGGATTTTCGGGAGCCGGCTTGTTATCAACAGGCTCACCCAGAAGATTGAATATTCTTCCGAGGGTGCAGTCACCGACGGGTACGCTGATGCCACTTCCTGTATCGACTGCATCCATACCGCGTACGAGACCATCGGTAGATGACATAGCAATACAACGGACAACATCGTCACCGATATGCTGAGCAACTTCAAGAGTAACTTTTCTTCCGTCTGCGTTAATCTCTATCGCATTGAGAAGATTGGGAAGCTTCCCGTTTTCAAATTTAATATCAAGAACAGGCCCGATAACTGATATTACCTTGCCTATGTTTTTTTCTGCCATGGATTATCAATCCTTTCTTTCAAAAATGGAAAATTGAAAATAGAGAATTGAAAATTAAGGTGAATTTTCGCCTTGACGAAAACCTCACTTAATTTCGACCTTCAAATTTCGCATTTCCCATTAGTTTTTTAAGCAATCTGTGCTAAACTGTGCATCTTTAATCTTGCGCACCTGCAACAATTTCTGTAATTTCTTGTGTTATTGCAGCCTGTCTTGCACGGTTATATTTAAGACTCAGTTCGTCGATGATTTCACCGGCATTATCAGTTGCCGCCTCCATCGCAGTTCGTCTGGCGCTGAGTTCAGATGCAAGAGACTCACAAAGTGCACCGTAGATAATACCGCTTATATAATGCGGAACAATTTTAGCAAAAACTGCAGCCGGAGAGGGGTCGTAGATAATAAGCTTTTTTTCACCTTTTATGCTCTCATCCGGCAATATCGGAAGAATATCCTTAGATGAAGGAACCTGTGTGAGAACATTTACAAATCCGGTATAATAAATATCAATCGAGGTAAATTCTCCGTTAAGAAAAGCCTCACAAAGAGCCTGACCGATAGTGTTGCAGTCAGATATCTGCACATCTGCGGCAACTTCATAGGATTTTGTAAAAAAGGAAACATCCCTTTTGCCGAAATAGTCCACAACCTTTTTACCGATGGGAAAAATCACATCTCCGTCATTATAAGAGAGAGATTTAAAAAGGTTGTTGTTATAGCCACCTGCAAGACCTCTGTCGCCTGCTATAACGATGTGACAGGCTTTGCCTCCATTGTATGCTTTTGTAAAAGGGGAGGAAAAGTCCTTGCTTGATGATGCGATATCCGCAAGGGATTCCGAAAGAGTCTCAAAAAACGGTCTGCTTTTTTCAATACGCTCTTTCGCCTTTTTCATTTTACTGGTGGCAACAAGCTGCATTGCTTTTGTAATCTGACGGGTGTTTTCTACGCTTTTTATTCTGTTTTTAATTGCTTTCATTGAAGGCATAGCGCTTCACCTCACCCGAGAAATTTTTTCAAACATTCACTTATTGCAGTTTTCAGAAGAGCTTCAGTTTCCTCTGAAAGAACACCTTCCTGGAGAATAGCTGCTCCGATTACAGGATATGTGCTGTCAATATATTCAAAGAGAGTGTTTTCAAACTCTGAAACATCTTCTACAGGAATATCCTTAAGATAATCGTTGATAACTGCATAAATAATCATAACCTGATGCTCTACACTTACAGGAGCGTTACGCTTCTGCTTAAGAACCTCCACAATACGGGCTCCCTGGTCAAGACGGGTTTTAGTGTCCTGGTCAAGGTCGCTTCCGAACTGGGCAAACGCCTGAAGCTCACGGTACTGAGAGTAAGCAAGCTTAAGTGTACCGGATACCTTTTTCATAGCTTTAATCTGCGCATTACCGCCAACTCGCGATACTGAAATACCGGGGTTAACGGCTGGCATAACACCTGCGTGGAAAAGCTCTGTTTCAAGGAATATCTGTCCGTCTGTAATCGAAATAACATTAGTAGGAATATATGCAGATACATCGCCTGCCTGTGTTTCTATAATCGGGAGAGCAGTAAGAGAGCCACCACCGTATTCGGGGGAAAGGCGTGCTGCTCTTTCAAGAAGTCTTGAATGAAGATAGAATACATCACCGGGATATGCTTCACGTCCCGGGGGACGGCGGATAAGCAGAGAAAGTGCACGGTACGCTACAGCGTGCTTTGAAAGATCGTCGTAAACTACAAGAACATCCTTTCCCTGATGCATAAAATACTCACCCATGCTGCAACCTGAGTAAGGTGCAATGTACTGAAGGGGAGCAAGCTCACTTGCAGTAGCTGCAACAACGATAGTATAATCCATTGCTCCGCTTTTTTCAAATGTATCAACTATCTGCATAACGGTAGACTTTTTCTGGCCGATTGCAACATAAATACAGATAACATCCTTGCCCTTTTGATTTATAATTGTATCTGTGGCAATAGTAGATTTACCCGTCTGTCGGTCTCCTATAATAAGCTCACGCTGACCGCGACCGATAGGAATCATGGAGTCAATCGCCTTGATACCTGTCTGAAGGGGAACGCTTACGGATTTTCTTTCTATAATACCGGGAGCAGGAGATTCAATGGGGCGTACCTGAGTAGTCTTGATGTCGCCCTTGCCGTCAATAGGCTGACCAAGAGCATCCACAACTCTACCGATGAGCTCTTCGCCAACAGGTACACTTACAACTCGTCCTGTACGCTTGACAATATCTCCCTCGCGGATTTCACTGTCGTCGCCAAGGATAACAAGGCTGACAAGGTTTTCTTCAAGGTTGAGAGCCATAGCAACTTCACCGTTAGAGAATTCAACAAGCTCGTTGCTCATACAGTTGTCAAGTCCTTTAACCTTTGCAATACCGTCGCCAACCTCTACAACGTAGCCGGTTTCCTTCTGCTCGGTTTTATTTGAATAATTTTTTATCTGATCTTTGATTATTTTACTGATTTCGTCTGATCTGAGCTGCATTTTTTCACCTCATTAACTGTCGCAGATTTGTGCCCTTATCGCATCAAGACGCGAACGGACACTTGCATCCGTCTGAGAATTTTCTGTTCTTATTATAATACCGCCAAGGATTTCCTTTTCTATTTTGTATTCGGGAACAATATTCTTAGAATACTCTTCGCTGAGCTTTGCAACAAGCTTTTCTTTGAGCGCATCGCTGAGTGGAACTGCTGTTATGACGGTAACTTTTTCGATATTATTCTTCTTGTTGTAAAGCTTTTCAAACTGTTTTACCGAAGAATTGAAAAGATGTACAAGCTTTTTTTCACAAAGAATCTTGAGAAAGTTTACTATATACTCATCGACATCCGAAAAAGCCTTGTCAATCAAACAGAGTCTTTCGGAAACGGGTATAACGGGGGAGTCAAGAATATCTTTATACTCCTTATTTTCCTCAAAAATGACTGCAAGAAGATTAAGCTCTTCCATAACAGAATCGAGCTTGTTTTCTTCTTCCGCAAGAGAAAACAGTGATGCTGCATAAACAAAAGCGCTTGAATTCATCTGTTATCACCCCGGCTGTTTATAAAGTCCTCCACAAGCCTTTCGTGGTCTTTTTCGTCAATGTCTTTTTCTATTACTTTTTCGGCTACACTCACAACCATTGAAGCAATATCATTTTTAATTTCATTAACAGCTGCTTCTTTTTCAAGCATTATTTCTTTTTCAGCCTTGCTTTTTACATTAGCGGCATCTTTTTTAGCCTCAGCAACAATCTGCTCACCTTTAAGAGCAGCCTCTTTGGTAGCTTCTTTCACAATTCGAGCAGCCTCTTCCTTTGCTCCGGAAAGGCTTTCTGAATACTCTTTTTCAAGAGCTTCGGCATTTTTTTGCGCCGTTTCAGCTTTTTCGTACATGGCATTTACTTCATCTTCACGCTGCTTAAGCATATTTGTAACGGGCTTAAACAGAAGCTTTTTCATAATGAAAACAAGGATAATCAAGTTAATCCAAGTGAAGATAATTGTCCATGGAGCAAGAGATACAAACTCCTGAAATTTTTCCATTTCAAAACCTCCTCATTTTGTAAGGGCGACATAGTTGTCGCCCCGGAAAGAAAATAAACTTAAATGAGGGGATTTGCAAAGAGAAGAATCATAGCAACGACAAGACCGTAGATACCTGTTGACTCTGCAACGGCACAACCGAAAAGCATAGTTGATGTAATTTCACCTTTTGCTTCAGGCTGTCTTCCTACAGCTTCCGCAGCCTTACCGGCAGCATAACCCTGACCGATACCGGGGCCAATACCTGCAATCATTGCAAGACCTGCACCTATTGCTGATGCAGCACGTACAATAGCTTCTGTCATTTCCATAATAAATACCTCCAAAATATATAAATTAAAATTATTATGCTTCGTTAGCACTTCCGACATAGACCATTGTCAGCATTGAAATGATGTATGCCTGAAGAAAACTTGTGAAAACATCAAAGTAGATTGAGAGCAGTGCGGGAAGACCTGCCTGCAAAAATGGGATAGAGCCTATCACCGGAATCCATCCGAGAAGCATCTGGCTGAGTGCCGCCAACGCTCCGTAAATAAGGGTTGTTATTACGATACCCGAAGCAATGTTTCCGAAGTGACGGAAAGCCATTGAAATCGGATTTGCAATTTCACTTATAATATTAAGCGGTGTGAGAAAAAATACAGGCTCCGTAAAACCTTTGAGCCAACCGCCAACACCTTTGTTTTTTATGTTGTAGAACTGAATGAGGAAAAATGCAATAAGTGCAAATCCAACAGTTGTATTAAGATCGCCTGTTGGTGCACGAAGTCCTGTAAGTCCTGAAAGACTGCTTAATATTGAGTATGAGAAAAGAGCACCGATGTAGGGAAGAAAATGCATATTGTTCTTTCCCATAGTTGTTTCTACAAGGTTAGAAAGCATTGTAACCAGCTTTTCTGCAATAATCTGCCTTTTAGAAGGGTTTCTGACAGATAAATTTCGTCCCAGAATAAAGCAGACGATAGTTATTACAGCCATTACAATCCAGCCGTTAACTATTGTTTCTGTTATTTCTATCCCTCCAAGAAAAGGAATAGTAAATATTACCTTTGGTCCTGTAACAGATACGTTCAAGAAATCTCACTTCCTTTACTCTTGCGTGAATTGATGAAACCGACTATATGCACTGCAATCCGGTTGAAAAGAAGTGGGATAATAGCCGCCCAAAAATGTATAAAATCAATTTTTACTGCTATAATTATCGCTATAGCGGTGAGAAGAAGGCGGGAACTGTAACTCATTGCCATATGTGCTTTTGCACCGCCTTCGCCTTTATTGACGCTTTTCTTTACAGAATATGCAAGGTACAGAAAATTAAGTGATGTGAATGTGCATCCATATAATACTCCTACCAGTACATCTAAACGGAAAGATAAAAATATACAAAAAATGATAAATTCCAAAAGACCTAATAAAAAAATAACGACGCTGAATTTTAAGGCTTCTTTATAAACAAAATTATTTTCCATCTTTTTTCTCCTTTCCGGATAGCTTTTGGATATACTTTATAAATGACATTACGGCACTTCCGGTACCAAGAATTATACCTGCAACCATAATTCCGTTGCCGAGAGAAAACATACTTTTAATCCATGAAGCAATAAATATCCACAACAGAAACGAAATGACAACATTCAGCCCAAGCTGTGTGATGTTTCCCAATGCTTCAAACAGTGCTTTATTGTTTTTCATATTACTGCCACTCAACGGGTCTGCAACTTGTAATGCCGAAATGATAGAGAATTGCATCGGCAATTCGTCTTGAAGCATTGCCGTCACCGTAGGGATTGACAGCAACACTCATCCTGTGGTATTCTTCCTCGTCTGTAAGAAGCTGTGATGCAAGAGAATAAATAATATCTTCTTCAGTACCTGCAATTTTAACAGTGCCGGCTTCAGCCGCTTCGGGTCTTTCTGTTTCTCCGCGGAGAACAAGAACGGGCTTGCCGAGGGCAGGCGCTTCCTCCTGAAGTCCGCCGGAGTCTGTAAGGATAAGATATGCTTTATTCATAGCATTATGCATAACATCAACATCAAGAGGGTCAACAAGATGAACTCTCGGCACACTTCCAAGAATTGAATATACAGTTTCACGAACTGCGGGGTTAAGGTGAACGGGATAAACAACCTCAACATCGGGAAAATCTCTTACAAGTCTCTGCACTGCTCTGCATATGTTTTCAAGAGGAGCGCCGAGGTTTTCTCTTCTGTGAGCTGTCATAAAGATAATTCTCTTTGACATATCAATTCCCTCAAGAGGAGTGCCTTCAAAAGAGAAATCCTTTTTGATAGTTGTTTTAAAAGCATCTATAACAGTATTACCGGTTACGAAAATACTGTCAGGATTTATACCCTCATTTATAAGATTTGCTCGGTTATTCACTGTGGGTGAAAAGTGCAAATCAGAGATAACGCCTGTAAGTCGGCGATTCATTTCCTCGGGGAAGGGAAAATACTTATCATAAGTACGAAGACCTGCCTCAACATGACCTACCTTTATCTGATTGTAGTATGCTGCAAGACTTCCCGCAAATGTGGTAGAGGTATCGCCATGTACAAGTACAAGGTCTGGTTTTTCCTGCTTGAACACCTCTTCAAGCCCTGTAAGAGCCTTTGTTGTGATACCGGCAAGAGTCTGCCTTTCTGTCATAATGTTAAGGTCAAAATCGGGCTTAATCTGGAACAAGTCGAGAACCATGTCGAGCATTTCTCTGTGCTGTGCGGTAACACACACCTTACAGTCGATGGAAGGACGGGACTGAAGTTCATAAATAAGCGGAGCCATCTTGATTGCTTCAGGGCGTGTACCGAATACTGTAAATACTTTAATCATATTAATCTCCTATCTGTCGCGATGGGCGACTCAATGATGTTCTTCCTTATCGGAAAGATACTCTATAATTCTGGGAGTAAATTTCAAAAACAGGATAAGTCCAAGGATTACTGCGAGTAGCACCCACCAGGATACAGCGCCTGTAGCAATGAGAACGATTGCACCAATGCAAAGCACTGTGCAAAGAAGATAGATTATAAGCACTGCCTGTTTCTGTGAAAATCCCGAATCCACAAGTCTGTGATGCAGATGTCCTCTGTCAGGGGACATAATCGGCTGATGATTGCGCATTCTTCTGAGAATTGCCGAGAGTGTGTCAAATATCGGAAGACCGAGAATAAGAAGCGGTGCCGCAATACTGATAATTGCGTAACCCTTGAAAAGTCCCTGAACGGATACGGTGCTCAGGACAAAACCGAGGAAAAGTGCACCGGTGTCCCCCATAAAGAGCTTGGCAGGGTTGAAGTTATACGGAAGAAAACCGAAGCAAGCACCTGCTAAAGCACTTGTTATAAAGGCAACATCGCCCTCGCCGACAATTATAGCAATTACAAGTAGCGTAAGTGCTGATATTGAAGAAACTCCGCAAGCAAGACCGTCAAGTCCATCAAGAAGATTTACGGCATTTGTTATTCCGACAATCCATATGATTGTAATAGGAATGGCAAGCCAGCCCAGGTAAAGGTAGCCGTTTGCTGATATAAGCTCAGGCACTCTGATGTAATCAATACTTACCCCTGCAAGGACGGGGAACAGTGCGGCAATAATCTGGACAATCAGCTTAAGCTTTGCATTAAGAGCGTAGATGTCATCAAAAACGCCAAGCGTAACAATAACCGCACAACCTATAAGAATACCGCAAAGCTCAGTAGTGATGTCTGCAAATACTATGGTGCTTATTATAAAACCGAGAAATATCGCAAGTCCTCCCAGACGGGCTGTGGGTTTTTTATGCATACGACGGTTGTCTTTAGGTACATCCACCGCACCGATTCTGAACGCCAGTTTCTTAACAAAAGGTGTTGTAACAAATGTAATTATAAATGCTATAATAAATGCAACGAGCAGGTTGTTATTCATATCATACGACCTCACTATCAGTTTCAGATAATAAATCCGACTTTCTTTTTAACCTTGGAAATGGTGCGTCGTGCAATTGCATTTGCCGTTTCAGCACCTTTTTTATATACACTTTCAAGGTAATCTTTGTTTTTCATAAGGTCATTGTATTTTTCCTGAATGGGGCGGAGGTGTTCTGCAACCGCCTCACCTACCGCGAGTTTGAAATCTCCGTAGCCTTTGCCGGAAAATTCGTTAACAGCTTCCTCGATTTCTTTTCCTGTGACGGAAGAATAAATCGTGAGAAGATTATTTACTCCGTCCTTCCCCTCACGGTAGCAGATTTCAGCTTCTGAATCCGTAACAGCTCGTTTAAGCTTACGGATAATGTCCTCAGGCTTGTCAAGAAGGAAAATGCAACCGTTGGGATTGGGGTCACTCTTTGACATTTTTGCCGTAGGTGTCTGAAGACTCATAATCTTTGCACCTGCATTTTTATCAGGGATATAGGGCTCCGGAACAACGAATGTTTCAGAGTAAAGTGTGTTGAATCTGTGCGCAATATCTCTTGCAAGCTCAAGATGCTGTTTCTGGTCTGCACCTACAGGCACAAGGTCTGTCTGGTAAAGCAAAATATCCGCTGCCATAAGGACGGGGTAGGTATAAAGACCGGCATTAATGTTTTCCGGATGCTTTTGAGATTTGTCCTTGAACTGAGTCATTCTGTTAAGTTCGCCCATCTGAGTGTAGCAGTTAAGAATCCAGCTGAGCTCTGCGTGAGCAGGCACGTGACTCTGAATAAACATAATGTTCTTTTCTGCATCAAGTCCGCAGGCAATATACTGAGCAAGAAGTGAAATCGTATTTTTGCGAAGCTGTGCTGCTTCCTGTCTTACGGTGATAGCGTGCATATCAAC
Source organism: Clostridia bacterium (assembly GCA_045604905.1). GTDB lineage: Bacteria > Bacillota > Clostridia > UMGS1883 > UMGS1883 > UMGS1883. The sequence goes on along the minus strand of JAZUOX010000032.1, from coordinate 57,449 downwards.
AACACTGAAAATACAGCTGTATTCGTCCTGAAGCTTGGTCCAGTGCTTTAATGCTCCAAGGTAATTACCAAGCGTAACAGAGTCGCTTGAAGGCTGTATTCCTGAAAATATTACTTTTTTATCGTTAATCATATTATCTCCTCTTATTTTAAATAAATAGCATAATTGGAAAATTTCAACATAATCCTCTCTGTATATTACCACAAAATATAGTACAAGTAAAGGTTTTTTTGAAAATTAACAAAAGGTTTAAAAACACGAAACAAATAACAAAACCACCCTGCAAAATACTTGTGCAGAGTGGTTTGTTTGATTATTTCTTTTTCTTTGATTCAGCTGTGAGAGCCATTTCACCGTTAAGGTACATAGCCACCAGTCCAAGAAGAACAAGAATTGAGGTAATATATACAATAACGGGAATGAACTTATTATAGATAAAAGAGCATATCGCTCCGGCAGTATCGCCTCCGATAATGAGTGCCGCAACATATCCGAAGAATGTAAGACCGCCGGCGAAAAGTGTTATCATAATGCCGTAGCCGAAAATCTTTTTCAGAACGAAGGATATTTTTTTTAATATGTTTTTCATAGCAGTACCTCCTTATCAAAGTCCAAGGATGGGAAGCCAACCCATCAGACACAATACCTGCATAATAAACTGCGCGCCAACCCACCAGAGGTTATTTTTAAAGGTTTTGCTAAATTCTGCTTCTGAAAGCGTCATACCTGCATACATACCAAGTCCCAGTGGAGGAGTAATTCCGCACATTACACCGCAAATACACGGAAGCATTGCTGCCGCAAGAAGCGGTGATACACCCACAGATGCAAGAGTAGAAATAAATGTAGGTCCAAAAATTACAACTAACGAAGAACCGGGGATTACCATGCCAAGGAAGCATGTCAGGATGCATATAAAAAGTACCATTCCGAATTTACTGAAGTGCATAGATACTATAAACGCTTCCATTTCTTCTGCAACATTCATATCTTTAAAGAGCGCACCTACCATATAACCGATAATACACACACCAATTGCAGGTGAAATTGACTTAATGCCATTTGCAAACATATCTGCAATTTTAGCGGGAGTAACCACTTTCTTATCCTTTGCTATAAGGCAAGCATACATTGCGGAAATACCTGCAATGAAAAGAAGCAATGAACTTGAAAGTGCCTTGGCACCTGCTGCACCGAGACGTGCGGTAAAGAAATTATCTTTGAAAAGATAGTCGAAAAGGAAAGGAAGAAGAATTATAACAGGAAGCAAAAGTCCCTGCCATCCCTGCTTAAATACCTCTTTAAGATTAGGAAGCTGATCTTTTGTCATAGGTTCAACCTTGTAATATTTACAGAATCCCCATACCATTACAAGGCGCTGTATGATAAACCACAAAGATATTCCCCACAGAACAATCCAGAATTGCCCCTGTGAAAGGTTACTTTCAGGATAAAGTGCAACAAATGCGCCCATTGCCGCAACAATATTTGATGACGGGGGAATCATATTTCCAAGATAGCTTGAATTGCTTTCAATATTTCCGGCAAGTTCACGAGGGAAGCCTGACTTAATCATAGCAGGAATTGTGAGTGTTCCTGTTGCCATTACGTTTCCGGGACCGCTTCCTGAAAGTGCACCCATAAAGCTTGATGCAATAACAGATACGTAGCCTGCGCCACCTCTGATTCTTCCGAGAAGCGAAAGAATAATTGCGACGCAACTGTCAATAACCTTTGTTTTTGTAAGAATTATCGACATAGCAACAAACGAAGTCATTGAGTAAATAAGATTGGTGGAAAGTCCGGAATCTATGTAACTCCAGATATTTCCCCATGTGCCGCTTACTGTAAGAAGCACTATGAAACTAAGAAGTATTGCTTCGTAAACCGGTCTCTTAAATAGTGAAAACCATACAATTACAACAAGCAGCAAAATACCTAAATAAAGGAATGCCTGTGGCATATTAATCCCTCCTGTTATTCTAAAATGGTTATAATAACCATTCCGTGATAGTTATAATATAACACGGCTAAAAAATTTTGTCAATATTAAAATTCAAAAAAACTTGTTGCATAGTAGTGTGGAAAAGAGTATACTTAAGTTGAGGTGAAGATGATGAACTCACGGCAACTGCATATTGCAGTTATTTTGGCGGAAACAAGAAATTTTTCCACCGCGGCAGAAAAACTGAATATTTCACAGCCTGCGTTCAGTAAACAGATAATAGCTCTTGAAAATGAGCTTGGGATAAAGTTGTTTGATCGTAGCACAAGTCCGCTTTCAATTACTCCGGCAGGTGAATTTTTTATAGAAAAGGCGAAGAATATTCTTTTCGAGGAAGATATCCTTTTGAAAACTGTAGAAAAGTATAAATCAGGGGAAAGGGGAAAGCTTGTTATTGGTGCTGTTCCGTTCCGTAGTTCATACATGATGCCCGGACTTATTAAATCATTAAAGGATAAATTTCCGGATTTGCAGGTAGTTTTACTGGAATACGGTCTTTCGGTTCTTGAAAAGGGACTTTCAGAGGGAGAATACGATTTTGCAATTATGAATCTGCCCATAGATAATCCGGAATTTGAGACAATTCCTCTTTGTGAGGATGAGCTTGTGCTGGCTGTTCCTAAAGGATATAAATCATTGATGGAAACTGACAGAGAAGGAGTAATAAATGACCTTTCAGCAGCAAAAAATGTACCTTTTGTAACTGTCGGAAAAGAGCAGGAAATGCGTAAACTTTTTGATGTTCTGTGTAAAAAATCCGGAATAACTCCCGAGATATATGCTACTGTTACAGGTGTCGCCACAGCGTGGGAAATTGTGAAAAGCGGAAGTGCCGCAACCATTATTCCAAAGCAGTTTATTGATGCTAAGGGAGAGACGGATAAGGTAGAAATATACAAAATAAAAAACACTCCTTACAAACGACAGAGTGCCGTTGTTTTAAGACGCGGACAGTATGTGTCAGAGTATGCAAAATTTGCAATAGAAGAACTTAAAAATTGTGAGTAATAAGAAGCTGCAGTAAAATGAATTTCATTTTGCCGCAGCTTCTATGTTATTGTATACCGTGTATAAAATTATGTTGACTAAAATGAACAATTGCTATATAATATAATTGTATAATTGTGTCAAAGGAGTAGTAATTATGTGTTTTCGTTTTTTCAAGAGAATGATTGACATAATATTGTCTTTATTGGGAATTGTGGTTTTGATGATTCCGATGATTATTGTAGCAGTGGTTATTAAAATAGACTCGCCCGGGCCGGTGTTTTTTAAACAAAAAAGGGTGGGAATACATAAAAATTATTTTAATATTCTGAAATTCAGATCAATGCCGGTAGAGGTTCCGAAAGATATGCCAACACACCTTTTTAAGGCAGAAGATATGCTCAGCAAGTGGCAAAAAATTATCAGAAAAACATCTATTGATGAGCTTCCGCAGTTGTTTAATATTTTAGTCGGAGATATGAGTATCATAGGTCCAAGACCTGCACTCTGGAATCAGGATGATCTTATTGCCCAAAGAGATAAATACGGTGCAAACGATGTTAAACCCGGTCTTACGGGACTTGCACAGATAAGTGGCAGAGATGAACTGGAAATTGAAGAGAAAGCTAAGCTTGACGGAGAATATGTTGAAAAAATGTCTTTTTGGTTTGATGTGAAAATGTTTTGGGGATCGGTTTTTTATGTTCTTAAACGTGATGGAGTTGTAGAAGGCGGTACCGGTACAATGTCAAAACAAAAAGAAGAGGTTGAATCAAGATGAAAAAAATACTGATAACCGGTGCAAACAGTTACATAGGAATGTCCTTTGAAAATCATATAAAGAAACTGGAAGGATACAGCGTTGATACTATTGATATGATAGACGGTAGTTGGCGCGAGTATAGCTTTTCCGGATATGATACGGTTTTTCATGTTGCAGGGATTGCACATTCAGATACAGGGAAAGCAAGCCAAGAGGTAAAGAAAAAATACTATTGCGTAAATACAGATTTAACTGTCGAAACAGCGAAAAAAGCAAAAGCGGAAGGCGTAGGACAGTTTATATTTATGAGTAGCGCCATAGTGTTCGGAAAAAAGAACTGTAATATCAATAAGGATACGGTACCTGCACCTGATAATTTTTACGGAGACAGTAAGTTGAAAGCTGATGAGGGGATACATACACTTCAGGATGAAAGTTTCAATGTTGTAAGCATCCGCCCTCCTATGATTTATGGAAAAGGATCAAAGGGTAATTATCCGCGTCTTGCTGCGTTGGCGAGGAAAACCCCTGTGTTTCCGGATTATCCGAATAAACGCAGTATGCTTTATATAGAGAATTTGTGTGAGTTTGTAAGGCTAATTGCAGATAATAACGAAAAAGGTATTTTTTATCCGCAGAACACAGAATATGTAAAGACAGCCGATATGGTAAAAGAAATTGCAAGCATATGTGGAAAAAAGATATATTTTCCGAGAATTTTTAACCCCTTTGTCAGTCTGTTCAAAGGAATTAATATTGTAAATAAGGTTTTTGGTGACTTTTATTACGAAAAAAGTATGAGTAGCTACAAAGAAAACTATTGTATAGTAGATTTTGCAGAGAGCTTGAAGAGAACGGAGTCAAAATGAAAAAGATATTATTTTTAGTTAATCACGATGTTGTTATTTACAATTTCAGATATGAGCTTGTTGAAGCACTGCGTAAAGCAGGTCACGATGTGGTTATTTCTTCTCCCGACGGTGAAAAAATAAGGGAACTGGAAGCTATAGGCTGCAGATATATTGAAACAGAAGTTTCTCGTCATGGAACTAATCCAGTGAAAGATTTCGGATTATTGTTAAAGTACATCAAAATACTTAAGAACGAGAAGCCTGATATTGTGTTTTCCTACACCATTAAGCCGAACATATACGGAGGCATGGCATGTGAAGTAATGGGGATTCCTTATGTTGCAAATATAACAGGACTTGGAAGTGCTGTTGAAAATGGAGGAATTATGCAAAAGTTTACAGTGCTTTTGTATAAGTTGGCTTTTAGAAAAATTCAAAAAGTTTTTTTCCAGAATCAAGAAAATATGAATTTCTTTATTGAAAAGAAAATTGCACTTGGAAAACACGGACTTCTTCCCGGTTCGGGTGTCAATCTTGAAAAATTTCAACCTATTCCTTATCCCGAAAAGGATACTGTTGAGTTTGCATTTATCTCTCGCATAATGAAAGAAAAAGGTGCAGACCAGTATCTTGAGGCGGCTGAAAAAATACACGACAAATACCCGAATACTGTATTTCATGTTTGCGGATTTTGTGAAGAGGATTATGAAGAAAAACTTAACGATTTGCAAAACAGAGGAATCATTGTATATCACGGTATGGTGCGTGATGTACGTACTGTAATAAAGGATACACAATGTATAATTCATCCTACATATTACCCTGAAGGTCTTTCCAATGTTTTGCTTGAGGCATCTGCTTGTGGCAGACCTATAATAACCACAGACCGCAGTGGCTGTAGAGAAGTGATTGATGATGGAATAAACGGGTTTGTTGTAAAGCAAAAAAGTACAGAGGATTTAGTTGAAAAAATAGAAAAGTTTCTTTTGCTTAGCTATAGTGAAAAAGAGACTATGGGACAAGCCGGACGGAGAAAAGTCGAAAAGGAATTTGACAGACAGATTGTTGTAAAGGAATATATGAAGGAATTAGAAAAATGTGCTGTGGAGGAACGGTGTTATGAACGGGTATAAAAAAATATTTAAAAGCCAAAAATTCAGGTTTGCGATATTAAAAGTTTTAAAATTTGTGCCCGATAAATTAATGATCAGTCTGCAATACAGAATAAAGCTTGGAAGAAAAATCAATTTTAAAAATCCAAAGCGTTATACTGAAAAATTACAGTGGTATAAGTTATATTACAGAACAGAAAAGATGGGTGTTTGTGCAGATAAATACCGTGTCCGGGAATATCTTAAGGAGAAAGGGCTGTCAGACATAGCTTGCACTCTTTACGGTTGTTACGAAAATCCGCAAGAAATTGATTTTGATAAATTGCCAAACAAATTTGTTTTAAAAACTACTAACGGAAGTTCGACAAATATTTTATGTAAAGATAAAAAAACTCTTGACGTAGCTGAAGCGAAGAAAAAGCTGAATGATTGGCTTAAATGCCCTTTTTATGAGTTGGGAAGAGAATGGGCGTATAAAAATGTTAAACCAAGAATAATAGCAGAGGAATTTTTGGAGGATAACGAAAATCCCTTTGACGGGATAAACGACTATAAGTTCATCTGCTTTAACGGCAAAGTACATTATGTGGTTTTCGATTGCGACAGATTTAAAGGTCATAAAAGAGCTATTTACGATCGCGACTGGAATTATATTGATGTAGGTACTGATTGCGGAAAAGTCGGAAATGATATTCCGATACCGGAAGGCTTTTTCAAAATGCGTGATATTGCAGAACAACTGGCAGAAGATTTCCCTTGTGTACGGGTGGATTTATACTGGGTAAATAAGAAAGTGTATTTTGGAGAAATGACTTTTTATCCATGGACAGGCTATGTTCAGTTTGAACCTGATAATTTTGATTTCGAATTAGGAGATAAATTTATTTTACCTGAAAAAGTAAAATAAAGAAGGAAAAAACTATGCAGGAAAATAAAAAAATGGTGTTTGTAATTACCTCAATGGGAAGAGGCGGAGCAGAACGTGTTGTATCTATATTGGGGAATTATTATGTAAATAACGGTTGGCGTGTAACCATAGTGATGTTGTGGCATAACATAATCGGATATGAACTCGATGAAAAAATTGAAATCGTAAATTTATCTGAATACAACAAAAATAATAAAAAGAACGCACCGGTTATTACATACCAACTTACTAAATATCTGAAGAAAGAAACTCCGGATGTAGTGGTTTCATTTATTGCGGAGAATAGCGTTTTTGCCGGAGTAGCTTGTAAATTGGCAAAAACAAGACATATAACCAGTGAAAGAGTAGATCCCGGGGCAGTAAAAAGAAATCCTTTAATTCAAAAACTGATCAACTATTCTTTTAAACGTTGCGATTGTGTTGTTTTTCAGACAGAAAGAGCAAAGAAATATTATTCTGAAAATATACAGAAACGCTCTGCTGTAATAGGCAATCCCATACAGATAAGCAAGGACGCAGAAGATTGCAAAAATAAGATAGTTTGCGTCGGACGACTGGAAAAACAAAAAAATCATACTATGCTGATTAAGAGCTTTTCGCATATTTTACAATCACACCCGGAATATGTATTGGAAATATACGGAGACGGCGCATTAAAAAATGAACTGCAAGAATTGATTGAGAGTTTAAAACTTGAAAATAAGGTGTTCCTGAAGGGGAATGTAAAAAATGTTCATCAGGAGATTTGCGATGCAAAGCTGTTTGTTCTTCCCTCTGATTTTGAGGGGTTATCCAATGCCTTATTAGAGGCCATGATGATGGGACTTGCGTGTATATCTACTGATTGTGCAGGTTCTGATGAAGTTATAGAAAACAGGAAAAACGGAATTCTTGTGCCGGTCGGAAATGAGAAGAAGCTGACAGAAGCAATTGAAGAGCTTATAACAAATGATACCCTAAGGCACGAAATTGCCGCAAATGCAAAGGAAAGCACAGCACGGTTTAAAACAGAAAATATTATAAGCCAATGGACAAGGGTTATAGAGGGAGACAGGTTATGAAAATAAAAAAAATAATTAAAAAACTTACAAGGCTTTTACCTGATAAAACCTATATAAGGCTTAAATATTTTTCTCATTTCAAAAAATTCCCTAATCTTAAAAACCCTCAGACTTTCAACGAAAAACTGCAGTGGCTGAAGCTTCACGACAGAAACCCGGAATATACAAAAATGGTTGATAAGTATGAGGTCAGGGAATACATAAAAGAAAAAATTGGGGAAGAGTATCTTATTCCGCTTTTAGGTGTTTGGGACAGCTTTGATGAGATTGATTTTGGTAAATTGCCTGATCAGTTTGTGTTAAAGTGTACTCACGACAGTGGCGGTCTTGTAATATGTAAAGACAAAGAAAAGCTGGATATCGGAAAAGCAAAGGAGAAAATAAACGCATCCCTCAAAAACAACTACTACTGGGATGGCAGAGAATGGCCCTACAAAAATGTTAAACCCAGAATAATAGCAGAAAAGTATATGGTGGATGAATCGGGAACAGAGCTTAAGGATTACAAGATTTTTTGCTTTGATGGTGAACCTAAAGTTATGTTTATTGCAACAGACAGACCGCATGATACAAGGTTTGACTTTTTTGATATGGAGTTTAATCATTTGCCATTTACAAACGGTCATCCAAATGCAGACAGAGAACTGAAAAAACCGGATGGCTTCGAAGAAATGATTGAACTTTCCAGAACTCTTTCCAAGGGGATTAAGCAAAGCAGAATTGATTTTTATGATATAAACGGAAAAGTTTACTTTGGAGAAATAACATTTTTCCATTGGAGCGGTTTAATTCCTTTTGAGCCGGAAGAATGGGACTATACTCTTGGCAGCTATATAAATATATGATATGAGAGGATGTTTTCGATGACAGAGGGACTGGTAAGCATAGTTATTCCTTCATATAACGGAAGCGATAAAGTAGGCAGAGCCGTAAAAAGTGTACTGGAGCAGACCTACAAAGATGTTGAGGTAATTGTTGTTGATGACAACGGACTTGGTTCGGAGGAACAGATAAAAACAGAAAAAGCTCTGGCAGAGTTTAAAGCATATCCGAATTTCCGATATATAACGCATGAAGTGAATAAAAACGGCTCAGCAGCAAGAAATACCGGTGCAAGAGTGGCTGAGGGTGAGTTTATCGGGCTTTTGGATGACGATGACATTTTCCTTCCACATAATATAGAGACCCATATGGAGCATTTTAAAAATTTGGGTGATGAGTATGCACTTACATATTGCTCTTTAGAAGAATACAGAGGAGATACTTTCGTAAAGAATTATCATAAAACAAAAAGCGGAAGCCTGTTTTATGATGTCATGATGCACAATGTTGTTATCGGCAGTAGCTTACTTATTGTAAGGAAATCGGCGTATGACGCAGTAGGAGGATTTGATGAAAGCTTCAGACGTCATCAGGATTGGGAGTTTACAGCGAAAATTGCACATAAATATAAAGTATACGCTATAGATGTTATTGGCGTAAGAGGGTATCTTGAGTACAGAAATATCCCACAAAATTACGAAACTGCAAAAAAATACCGCGTGCATTATATCGAGAAAATGATGCCATATATTGAAACTCTCGGTAAAAAGCAACAGAGAAAAATTATCACCTCCAATTATGTGAACGTAATAATGAGACTTTTGCGCTCCGGAAAAATCGGCAAATTTATCAAGGAATACAGAAGCTTTAAACTAGGCTTGTACGGAATTCCTTGCGTAATCGAATCAATATTTTCGTATGTGTTTATAAATAAGAATTTCTGGACGCTGAAGAAAAGAAAATAAATTCTTTGAAAGGTTTTTTAACATGGAAAAGAAAAATTACATCCCATCTTTTTTAGTTGCATATATGCTCTCTCTCGGGGGACTTAACCATATGATGGGAATTTTGCTTAAAAAAAGTGACGGAATTATGATAATGAATCTTGTTCCGGTTGCGGCTATGCTTGTGCTGCATTTTTTCATCTCTGATAAGAAAAACGATCTCAATATGGATAAAAAAGCACTGCTTTTTGTGTACTACATAGTCAGTATCATAATTTGTTACAAATACGCTATGAGAAAAACCACACTGCATTATGAAGAATTGTTTGTATACTGTTTGATACCCATATATATATCCTTCTATAAAATAAATGTGGAGACAGTATTAAAATGGATGATGGTTTTTTCAACGCTTATAATTCCCTTTTCAAATGATTTCTTCAAATCAGTAACGGCAGATTATGAAACTATCGGTATGTCTACAACATATAATATTTTGCCATTTGTTGTTGCAGCTGCAATTCATTTCATTTATTACCACAAAAAAGCAGGTTTTTGGCTATGGCTCGGGTACGGAATAAATGTATACTATTTGCTCAAGGTAATACTCCTGGGAAACCGTGGCCCTATTATAAGTCTGGTAGTTTTTGTAATCATGGTTGTAATGCATAGAGCAGATTCTGATGGTAATATTAAAAAAAGCACCGGTAGAAATGTTTTTATAACTTTAGCTGTGGGAATTGCAGCCATCCTTGTAATAGGTAATATTGAAAGCATAATATTGTCATTTCACAAATGGCTGCAATCTGTAAATGTAGAATTAGCCTTTGTGACAAAGACCGTAAGAAAAATCGGCAGCGGAGATATAACTAACGGACGACAGGAATTATTTAAATTTGTATTTCAAGGAATCAAAGAACATTATCTTTTAGGAAATGGAGTTGCTTCTATTACTTATAAAAGCTTTAGACGCTATTCATATCCGCACAATTTGTTTTTGCAGATGTGGTATGACCTGGGGATAATTATATCTTTACCTTTACTTTTTGTGGTGTGGAAGTCAATAAAAAAGACTGTGTTTGACTACATTAAAAATAAAGACATTGTAGCAATGCTTATTCTTTTATTTACCCTTTCCATACCAAGACTTTGTTATTCTTCAGAATTTTGGGTTAGTATCCCTTTTTGGTTTTTAATAATGTTTGCAATTTCACCTAATATCTATACACAAACAAAAAATGAAGAAACAGTATCCAGTGAAGAAAAACTGGAAGAAGGGACTAACTGATTATGAAAAAATGTTACAAGACCAAGTACATACACATATTGCTACAGAATGAAATTAAATTTAATCTGCCACTTATAAAGATTGTGAATGCCAGAAGTGATGTCTTTGATAAGGATGAGCATCTGTTTGTGACAAGTGGCAAAAAAGTTAGTGATGCTGCGAAAGAATTTTCGAACGTATTTTATGATGAAACTGCATCAAGTCTTATTAACAAATATGCAGAACAGTGTGACTGGATTATCGTGCATGGTCATCTGTCTGTCAGCGAAGGAATAAAAATAAAAAAGAAATATCTCAGAAAAATAATTTTGCGGTTTTGGGGAGGTAGTATCGGGTACAAGTGTAAAACCGGTGACATCATCAAAAATATCGTAAAAAAGATTTTGAATAAGATTTATATTGGCAAGGTATCACGGTTTGCCGCGTTTGCAATTGCAAATAAAGTAGACGAGGTAGCCATTAGAAAAACATTAAAGGACATTCCCGTGTTCAGAATGCCGTATGGTATGGGAAAACGTGAAGAAATACTTGAACTTTTGAAAAATGAAGAGTGTGATGATAATTTTAATGTTCTTGTAGGACACAACGCATGGGATCACGACAATCATATAGCAGTTTTGAAAAAACTTGAAAAATATGGTGATAACATAAAAATATATGTTCCTCTTTCTTATGGCAACGAATTCTATAAGGAGAAGGTGGAAAAGTATATAGAAGATAATAACCCCGGAAATATTGCAGTAATAAAGGATTTTATGCCGTATGATGAGTATATGAAATTTCTGAATAAAATGGATGTTGCAATACTTGACGGAGATATATCCTATGCTTTGGGAAATGTAGCAGCATTGTTGCTCTTAAAAAAGAAATTGTTCATTAACAGGACCGGAGAAATAAAGGAAACCTTTGATATTGAGAATATTCCTCATTGTTGTGTGGACGAGTTGGACTATATGCCGATTGAAGAATTCTTAAAGAAGATAGATTATCCGGAAAATATGAGCGAAAATGTACTTCCGTATAGCAGAGAAAGTGCAGTTGGAGCGTGGAAGACGTTTTTTAAAGAATTTAACTGATTGGAAGGACTGAATATGGAAAATAGAACGATAGGAGATAAAGTAATAGGCGGCCTTGTTTGGAAATTTGCAGAGCGTATATCTGCTCAGCTTGTGACATTCATTGTGTCGATTGTATTAGCAAGGCTGCTGTCTCCTACGCATTACGGTGCGATTGCCATTGTTAATATTTTCATAGCTCTTGCAAACGTGTTTGTCGTAAGCGGATTCGGAAACTCGCTTATACAAAAAAAGGATGCAGATGATGTAGACTTTTCATCAGTGTTTTACTTTAATATATTGATGGGAATCGTAATGTATATAGTGGTTTTCTTTACCTCTCCATATATTGCATCGTTTTATAATATGCCAATCCTCAAACCTACATTGAGGGTTATGGGGTTAAGACTTATTGTTGCCGGAATTAATAGTGTACAGCACGCCTATGTCTCAAAGAAAATGATGTTTAAAAGATTTTTCTGGTCAACCTTTGGCGGAACGCTTGCATCAGCAGTTGTAGGCATTGTGATGGCTTATAAAGGGTTTGGAATCTGGGCTCTGGTAGGTCAGTATATGACTAATTCCGTTACAGACACAATTGTTTTGTGGTTTACCGTAAAGTGGAGACCGAAATGCCTGTTTTCAATTAAAAGAATAAGCACCCTCTTCTCTTACGGATGGAAGCTCCTTTGTTCGGCGCTTCTTGATACCGGATATAATGAGTTGCGTAGCCTTTTTATCGGCAAGCTATATACATCGGCTGATTTGGCTTATTACAATAAGGGCAGAAATTTCCCAAATCTTATTGTAACAAATATAAATTCTTCTATACAAAGTGTGCTTTTTCCGGCTATGTCAAATACTCAGGACAACAAAGAACAGGTAAAAGCGATGGTTCGCCGCTCTATAAGAATAAGCAGTTACATAATGATGCCTCTGATGGCGGGCCTTGCACTTGTTGCGGAACCGTTTGTAAAGTTGCTTCTTACAGATAAGTGGCTTCCGTGTGTTCCGTTTTTGCAGATTGCTTGTGTTGTATTTGCATTCAGACCTATACATACAGCTAATTTACAAGCAATAAATGCAATTGGAAGAAGCGATATTTTCCTTAAACTTGAGATAATAAAAAAGGTCGTAGGCATTGTTGTGCTTGTGGCGGTTATGAGGCTTGGAGTAATAGCAATTGCAGTGAGCGGAATATTCACTACAATTTTTGCAAGTGTAGTGAATGCTCATCCAAACAAAAAATTGATAGGTTATAGCTATCTTGAACAGTTAAAAGATTTGTTTAACGGCATAATACCGCTGACACTAATGATGGCAATAGTTTGGCTTGTGGGATTGTTTGAGTTTTCACCTATTCTGATGCTTTGCGTTCAAGTTTTGATAGGTACAGCTGTGTATATAGGTGTATCCGCGCTTACCAGAAATGAATCCTTCGGATATGTATTCAATATGTTAAAAAAGGTAGTAAAAAGAAAATAGTAAAAATTGGAGAAAAAACAATGAAAGCACTTGTATTAGCTGGCGGATTTCCGCAGATTGAACTTATAAACGAGATTAAAAGCAGAGGGATAGAAGTTCTGCTTGCAGACTACTATGCTGAGCCTGTTGCAAAAAAATATGCAGATAAATTCTATCAGGTTTCAACCCTTGATGTTGATGGTATAAGAGAAGTTGCGAAAAAAGAAAAAGTAGATTTTTTAATTACGGCATGTACAGATCAGGCTCTTCTTACTGTGGCGCGCGTTTCTGAGGAAATAGGTCTTCCTTGCTATATAGATTATAAAACGGCACTTAATGTAACGAATAAAGCATATATGAAGGAAGTTTTTGAAAAGAATGAAATACCTACAGCACGGCATATTATTCTTGAAGAACTTGATAAGGATAAAATATCTCATTTAAGATATCCGCTTATTGTAAAGCCTGTTGACTGTAACAGTTCAAAGGGTGTTAAAAAGGTGCAGAATTTTGAAGAACTTCAGCCTGCCTTTGAAAAAGCAGTTGAATATAGCCGTACAAATACAGCCGTTATAGAGGAGTTTGTATCCGGTGTTGAAATAAGTGTTGATATATATGTCGAAAACGGGAAGGCAAATATACTTTCCGTATCAAAATCGGAAAAAATTGCAGATAACGATAAATTTGTGATTTTCCGTGGCGGATATCCTGTAAAAGAAGCGGAGCCCGTTATGGGGCTTATAGAAGATACCGCACAGAAAATAGCAGATGCTTTCGGCCTTAAAAATACTCCTATGCTGATGCAGGCTATTTCTGACGGTAATACCATTAATGTACTTGAGTTCAGTGCAAGAACAGGCGGTGGTGTAAAGTATATTATGATAGAAAAATCTTCAGGATTTAATGTTATAAAAGCCGTTGTAGATCTGACACTTGGAATAAAGCCTCATTATGAAAAAAAAGAAACTGCTGCAAAATATCTGTTGAATGAGTTTATTTATTGCAAACCGGGTATCTTTGATAGATTAGAGGGTTTTGATGAACTCGTAGAAGAAGGTATAATGGACAATTACTATCTCTTTGTCTGGAAAGGTGCCGAGTTTGATAAAATTGAAAACAGCGGTGACCGTGTTGGAGGTTTTACTGTGTGCGCAGAAACGGCAGAAGAATTAAAAACAAGGCATAATATTATAGCTGGCAGAATAAAGGTTATAGGAGACAATGGTGACGATATTATGAGGCATGACCTTCTTATTGAACCGGATCTTACATAATGACAATAACAGAGGTGTTTTAATTGACAAAAGTATTGGTTTTAATGGGTGGACTTTCAACCGAGAGAGAGGTTTCTCTCCGCAGCGGTAGTGCTGTGGCGGAAGCTCTCAAAGAAAAAGGTTACGATGTAGAATCCCTTGATATAACGAAAGAAACCATAGGAAAAATACAGGAAATTGACCCTGATGTAGTATTCCTTGCCCTTCACGGAAAATACGGTGAAGACGGATGCATTCAGGGTATGCTTGAATGGATGGGTTATCCGTATACGGGCCCTGGTGTTGCATCCAGTGCTATTTGTATGGATAAAATTCTTACAAAAAAAATTCTTGTAAATCACAATATTCCAACACCGAAGTTTATGGAGTTTAAATCTTTTAATAATGATATAAAGGAAACAATACTTAAAAACTTCTCTTTGCCGGTTGTTCTTAAAGCGTGCTGTCAGGGATCAAGTATAGGTGTCAGCATCGTAAATGACGAAGAACATCTGGAGAAAGAAATTGAAGACACATTAAAGTACGGTGATAAGCTCCTTGTTGAAGAGTTTGTTAAAGGAACTGAGCTTACCGTTCCGATTATCGGAAATGAAATTTACCGTGCACTTCCGATAATTGAAATTACCTCTGAAAATGAATTTTATGACTATGAGTCAAAGTATACACAGGGTATGTGTCAGCACATTATCCCTGCAAGAATTGACGAAGCTACATACAAAGCTGTTGAAAAAGCTGCACTCGATGCCTACGGCGCAACTGAATGCAGAGGCTTTTCAAGAGTGGATGTAATAATTGACGAAAATAATAACCCTTATGTTATTGAGATAAATACTATTCCCGGAATGACGTCGATGAGTCTTTTTCCGGATTCAGCACGCTATGCCGGAATAGAATTCCCTGAATTATTGGACGAAATAGTAAAACTCGCTCTTAAGAAATAAGGTGAAAATTTTGAACGAAAGAATAAATGTTACCCGCTCCAGTATGCCCTCTTTCGAAGAATACTGCGAGGCGATAAAACCTATATTTGAATCAAGGTGGCTTACAAATGCAGGTCCAATACATAACGACTTTGCAGAAAAAGTAAAAGGGTATTTAAGTGCAGAAAACATTTCCCTTTTCACTAACGGACATCTTGCGCTTTGCATTGCAATCCGTGCATTAGGTCTAAGTGGTGAAGTTATTACAACTCCGTTTACTTTTGCATCCACAACTCATGCAATAGTGGACTGTGGTCTTACCCCGGTGTTCTGCGATGTAAATTCTGACACATACACCATTGATGCAGATAAAATAGAGGCATTAATCACCGACAAAACAAGTGCAATTATGCCTGTTCACGTTTACGGAAACGTGTGCGACGTGGAAAAGATAGATGCTATCGCAAAAAAGTACAATCTTAAGGTTATCTATGATGCGGCTCACGTTTTTGGAGTAAAAGTGGGTGACAAGGGAATCGGTACTTTTGGTGATGTCAGCATGTTCAGCTTCCACGCAACAAAGGTGTTTAACACTATTGAGGGCGGGTGTCTTACATATAGTGACAAATCACTTGAAGCAAAGATTAATTCCCTTCGCAACTTTGGCTTAACAGGTCCTGAAAGTGTGGATATGCTGGGCACAAACGCCAAAATGAATGAGTTTCAAGCGGCAATGGGACTTTGCAATCTTAAACATATAAATGAGGAACTTCAGAAAAGAGCTATTGCAGAAAACCGTTATCGTGAAAGACTTTCCGGTGTTGACGGTATAAAGCTGTCACCCGTGCAGGAGGGAGTAACCCATAACCACGCATATTTCCCCGCCCAGTTTGACGGGTATAAATATAACCGTGATGAGGTAGCGGACAGGCTTTCAGCAGAAAATATTTTTGCAAGAAAGTATTTTTACCCCATTACAAACGAATTTTCCTGCTATAAGGACAAGTTCAGGGGAGAAACACCAATAGCAAAGCATATTTCGGAAAATGTACTTACACTTCCTATGTATGCAGACCTCTCCACAGAAGATGTAGACAGAATATGTGATATTATTTTAAAATAAAGGAATGTGAAAATGATGAAAGGTATTATTCTTGCAGGCGGAAAGGGAACCCGTCTTTATCCTATGACAAAGGCAGTGTCAAAACAGCTTCTTCCCATTTACGACAAACCCCTTATATACTATCCTCTTTCAACTTTGCTTCTGGCAGGAATAAGAGAAATTCTTATAATTTCTACTCCTGAGGATACTCCTGTATATGAAAAGCTCCTGGGAAATGGTGAAAAGCTTGGTATCAGCATTACATATAAAGTTCAAGACAGTCCTCGTGGACTTGCCGATGCCTTTATACTTGGAGAAGAATTTATTGGTGATGACAGTGTATGTCTTGTTCTTGGTGATAACGTCTTCTATGGACAGAATTTCACAAAGATTTTACGCTCTGCTATGGAAAATAATACGGGTGCAACAATTTTCGGCTACCCGGTAAATGACCCCAGAGCATTTGGTGTTGTTGAATTTGATAAGGATTTCAATGTTGTATCAATAGAGGAAAAACCTGAAAATCCCAAGTCAAAATATGCCGTTCCCGGACTTTATTTCTACGATAACAGCGTTATTGAAATAGCAAAGAATGTTAAACCCTCAGCTCGTGGCGAAATTGAAATCACAGCAGTGAATAACGAATACCTCCGCCTTGGTAATCTTAAAGTTACTCTTTTTAACCGCGGTATGGCGTGGCTTGACACAGGATCACCCTCTGGTATGCTTCAGGCAAGTCAGTTTGTTCAGACGGTGCAGACTGTTCAGGGTATGTATATCTCATGTATTGAGGAAATTGCGTATCGCAGAGGATTTATTACAAAAGAACAGCTTCGTGAAATTGGAGAAGAACTTAAAATGACAGAATACGGAAAATACATCCTGTCTGTCGTTGAGGAATGATTGGTATAATTCATTACGAAAAGAGGAACGTTATGACAAATTACGATGTATTAACTGAATTATTAAGAGAAAATGGAATGGACTATAAATGGACGAAAATGTTCGTTAAGAAACTTCGTGACGATGAGATTGCTTTTGATATGTCGGATGAAGAAAAAGAATGGGCTATGCGAAGAGGTTTCTTTCCTGGAAGAATAAAGCTTTATGGATTGAATGAAGACAATTACCGCAATTATGTTCCTGATTACAACTATTTTATGTCACATCCGCTTAATCACCATTTTAAAATATGGATTAATGATAAGCTGTCTTTAAAATATACTTTAAACAGCTGCGGATGCGAGGCATCTATGCCGGAATATTATCTGTATGTGGAAAATGACGGAAACTATACTTATCTTTTTGATGCTCCTGAACATATTGAAAAGGATGAAAATTTCATATATAATTTGTTAAAGGAAAAGGGAAGACTTGCAATAAAACCCAATTCAGGAACATCAGGCGGATTAGGGTTTATCAAGTTAGAGCTTAAAAATGACGGGATTTATGAAAATAATGTGATTATTGATGAGGAGAGATATAAAGAAATTCTTAACAATCTTCAAAATCATATTGTTACAGAGTATGCCGGTCAGAATTCAGCACTTGCTGAAGTTTGGGGCAACAGCGAATGTACATTAAGAGTCATAATGGTTAAAGAACCTGTTGAAAAGTTTTCTGAAAAGGCAAAGTGGTCTTGCATAGTTTCTTATGCGAGATTCGGAACATCGGTCAACGGTGGAGCAAGTAATTTATCCTCCGGTGGCGTAGGTGTAGGTTTCGATTTTGAAACAGGCAAGTACAATGACTTTGCTATCCGTTACAAGAAATATTGTGCAGATGGGAATACAATTCTTTCCAAGCATCCTGATACTGGTTATGTCTGGGGAGGTAAGAGTCTTCCGAACTGGGAGTATGTAAAAGAGATGCTTTATAGAGTTTGTGACCATATATCATCACTCAGCTATCTGGGATTTGACGTTATAATAACCGAAGACGGAATGAAGCTTTGCGAAATTAACACACACCCTGCATGCGACTACGAGCAGGTAATGTGCGGTCCTGTGCTGGCAAAAGAAAATGCGAAGAAGTTTTTCGAAAGCAAAGGCTTTTACAACTTTTCAGGTGATGATTTTTATAAAGCATATATCAACAGTCAGGATAAATAAATTTTGATTATGTTGCAAAGGAGTTAATTTTATGAAAATTCTTGTTACAGGCGGTGCCGGATTTATCGGCAGTAATTTCGTATATTATATGCTTAAAAAGCATCCCGGATATAAGATTGTGTGTCTTGATGCCCTTACATATGCAGGCAATCTTGAAACACTTGAGGACGCAATGAAAAACCCTGACTTCAAGTTTGTAAAGGGTGATATTACAGACCGTGATGCAGTAAGAAAGCTTTTTTTAGAAGAAAAGTTTGATATTGTAGTAAACTTTGCCGCAGAAAGCCACGTTGACAGAAGTATTGAAGAACCGGAAGTTTTTCTTAAAACAAACATTCTCGGTACACAGGTGCTTATGGATGCGTCAAAGGAATTCGGTGTAAAGAGATATCATCAGGTATCCACTGACGAGGTATACGGTGACCTTCCTCTTGACCGTCCCGACCTTTTCTTTACAGAGGAAACACCAATTCATACTTCAAGCCCTTACTCCGCTTCGAAGGCGGCAGCAGACCTTCTTGTACAGGCATATCACAGAACTTACGGCCTTCCTGTGACAATTTCAAGATGTTCAAATAACTATGGACCCTACCACTTTCCGGAAAAGCTTATTCCTCTTATGATAGCAAACGCTCTTGCGGACAAGTCTCTTCCCGTATATGGCGAAGGTCTTAACGTCCGTGACTGGCTTTATGTTGAAGACCACTGTAGTGCAATAGACCTGATTATCCATAACGGCAGAGTGGGTGAGGTTTATAACATAGGCGGTCATAACGAAAAAGCTAATATTGAGGTTGTAAAGCTTATACTCAAAGAGCTTGATAAACCCGAAAGCCTCATTACTTATGTAACCGACAGAAAAGGTCATGATATGCGTTATGCAATTGACCCTGCAAAAATTCACCGCGAGCTTGGATGGCTTCCGGCTACAAAGTTTGATGACGGTATAAAACTTACAATTAAGTGGTATCTTGAAAACAAACCATGGTGGGAGAATATCATCAGCGGTGAATACAAAGACTACTACAAAAAGATGTACGAGGGAAGATAATGAAAAAGATTATTATAATTGGTGCAGGCACATTTTCAACCGTTGTTATTGACTCGATTCTCGAAAATCCGTTTTACGCAGATTATACCATAGAAGGATTTTTAGATGACGGACAGATTTGTGACGGCAATTTTGACTACCCGCTTCTGGGCAAAATTGATGACGCGGAAAAGTTCAATGAAAAAGACACATATTTTGTGCTTTCTATAGGTTCTCCCGCGATAAGACAAAAAATAGCAGAAAAGCACCCTTACCTTAATTATATGACTGTTATTGATAAATCAGCAAATATCAGTAATTATGCAACTGTCGGAAAGGGATGTGTTATTCTTAAAAATACATCCATAAATACTCTTGTAAGAGTTGAAGACTTTGCAATAATAAATACCGGTGCAATTGTGGATCATCATGTCAAAATTGGTCGCTATAGCCACGTAGGGCAAGGTGTTGTTCTGTGGGATAGTGCACAGATAAAAGACGGGGAGCATCTTTTCCCCGGAACAGTAATAAAGGGCTGATTTTATGACAGTGCAGTTTGAAGCGATGCTGAAGGTTCTCGGGCGTTCAGTGTTTGGAACTGAATATATACCAACCGAAGGTACAGATGTGGAAAAAGTTTGTGAAACTGCGGTGAAACAAGGGGTTTTCCCGCTTGTTTATCCTGTTGTTTCGGAGAAAATCCCGTTTTCTGATACTAAGTATGAAATGCTTTTTCTCAAGACTATTGCCATAAATGAGAGGAAGATGTACTGTCTCAAGCAGGTAACTGATAATCTTGGGAAGGAAAACATACCTTGCTGTGTCCTGAAAGGCGTCAGTGTAGCAAGCTTTTACTCTATGCCAAATCTCAGAGCATCGGGGGATATAGATATGTTTGTATATCCCAAAGACGAAAAAAAGGCGATGCGGGTGCTTGAAAATATGGGGATGACGGTTATTCCGAGAGCCGAGGAAAGTCAGCATTTTGAAGTATATGACAAAAACGGCGGGCTTATAGAAATGCATGTTACACTCTACAGTAAAATGCTTGGTGATATTGTACTTAAGAACAA
Organism: Clostridia bacterium; assembly: GCA_045604905.1. Classification (GTDB taxonomy): domain Bacteria; phylum Bacillota; class Clostridia; order UMGS1883; family UMGS1883; genus UMGS1883. Next base: position 36,659 of record JAZUOX010000032.1, on the reverse strand, counting down.
ATTCTCAGTTACAGAACCTTTTGTAAAAACAGATACAAAAAACGGCTATTCGGTAAATTCGTTGGGAATTCAGGATAATCTTAATTTCCTTACCGCGCATCTCATAAAGCATTTTGTGAAAGAAGGCTGCGGAATAAGGCAGGTTACGGACCTTCTTGCGTTTGTAAATGCCAACAAAGATAAAATCGATTTTGAAAAATATTTTTCAGTACTGAAAGAAATTAAGTTTGACACCTTTATAAAAAATGTGCTTGGTATAGGCGTAAAATATTTTGGACTTCAGATGGATACATACGAAACACATTTCAGCGATAAAATTCTTGAAGATATAGAAACAGGTGGAAGCTTCGGATTTGGTGAAGCGGAAAGAAGCGGCTTCTATGAGAGCTTTCTTAAGATACGCTCAGATATGTCTTCCGATGAATTTAATGAACAACTTGGTAAAAAGAGGAAGCAAAGTATTGTAAAAAGTGTATTTTTGCCCAAAAAAGGTTATCTCATAAAAAAAGGATATACTTATCTTGAGAAAGCCTCTTTGCTTTATCCTGTGGCATATATCCACCGGATGTTTGACGTGCTGAAGAAACTTGTTTGCAGAAAACGAAAAATATCAGACCTTAATTATAAAGAAAAATCTAATGAAATCATTGACTCCAGAATGAAACTAATGGAAGAAATGGAAATTATATAGCAAAGGAAAATGAAATTATGTATAGTGAAAAGTTTTTTTGCCCTTACAGAATATGTCCTCTCGGGGCGCACAGTGATCACCAGTATGGAATCGTAAGCGGATTTGCTATTGATAAAGGTATAGAAATTGAATACGATAAAACTGAAGATGGCAGCATAGTTCTTACCAGTAATGAATTTGAGAAAAAAGTTGAGTTCTCTATAAATAAGCATATTGTAAAGGAGGGCGACTGGGCAGACTATCTCCGTGGGGCTGTAGCGTCTCTTAAACGAAATTACGACCTTTCGTACGGTGTTAAAGCGCATATAAAGGGAAGTCTTCCAATTGGTGGCCTGTCTTCTTCTGCTGCAGTAATTATTGCTTTTCTCGGAACGCTTTGTCGTGCAAATAACTTAATTCTTTCAAAGGGCGAAATTGTGGAAACTGCTCTTTGGGCAGAGAATAAGTTTGTCGGAGTAAGTGTGGGCAAGCTTGACCAGTCATGTGAAGTTTATTCAAAGAAGGATCATCTTCTTAAAATAGACACAAAGGATGATTCTTATGAGCTTATACCAAAGCATAAGGATATGCCTCCCTTTGAATTTGCAGTGTTTTTCAGCGGACTTGAAAGAAGTCTTGTAGGCAGTAAATTCAATATGCGTGTAGATGAACTGAAAAGTGCTTCCTATGCACTTAAGGCGTTTTCAGGTATGGAGTATGGCAAGTTCGAGGACTCTGTTCTTCGTGATGTGCCAAGAGAAGTCTTTGAAGAGTATAAACATAAACTTCCCGAAAACTGGAGAAAAAGAGCAGAACATTTCTATACAGAATTTGAACGTGTAAAAAATGGCGCAGAAGCTTGGCGAAAAGGCGACCTTGAATTATTCGGACAGCTTGTTTTTCAAAGTGGTGAAAGCAGTATCTATAATTTTGAAACAGGCTCTGTTCAGCTTAAGAAAATCCACGAAATTATGCTGGAAACCCCCGGTATTTATGGCGGACGTTTCAGCGGTGCAGGATTCAAGGGCTGTGCAATGGCGCTTATAAATCCTGAATATAAAGAAGAAATAGCACATAATGTTACTTCGCAGTATCTTAAGGAATTCCCCGAACTTGAAGGTAAGTTCAGTGTGAATTTCTGTCATAGCGCAGATGGTGTAAAACTGTAAAGAATATTTTTCGGTCTGTATGCTGTACAGTAAAAGGGAGTATTTGAAATGATAGCTAAAAAAATAAAATCGGTTTTAAAAAGGTTTTTGGCATTTACGCGAGGAGAAATAGGCGGTAATATAAGGACTGCCTTAGACCATCGAAACGAAAAAAGAAAATACAAAAACAAAAAACGTGTAGAAATATACAGTGAGATTAACCTGACAAAAGACCAGAAAAATAAAATTGACAATTTTTATAAGAAAAACTACGGAAAAAAAATACCGTACACCTGGCACCGCCATTTTATGGCATTTACGGGAAATTTTGATGAAAAATACATCCCGGAACTTCTGTATATACCTGAATTTGAGGCATATATGAATTTAAATAAGTCGTACAATTTTGTTTTCAGTGATAAAAATGTTCTTCAGTATCTTGCACAGAGTGCAGGTGTGCGTATCCCCGAAACCATAATAAGCCGTACAAAAGGAAGCTTCAGAGACGAGAATAATCAGTTTGTTGATAAAAAAGAAGTATTAGAGATTCTTTGCAATATCGGTAAAGCATTCATAAAGCCATCTGTTGACACGGGCAGCGGTGTAAACTGTTTTGTAATAGATGTATCCGAAGGAACAGACCTCATCTCAGGCAAAAAAATGGATGATATAATAAAAGAGATGGGTCAGGATTTTGTAGTACAGAAATTGATAAAATGTCATAAGAGTATTACAAATATATACTCCGGCAGTGTAAATACATTCAGGGTAATCTCTTATTTGTGGAATGGTAAGGTAAGACTTTTGCCGGCTATTATGCGTATTGGCCGTGGCGGAAACTTTGTAGATAATGCGCACGCAGGCGGTATGTTTATTGCTGTTGATGATGATGGAACATTACATAAAACTGCATTTACAGAATTTAAGGATGAGTATGAATTTCATCCCGATACAAATCTCCAATATGAAGGATATAAAATTGACCTGTTTCCAGAAGTATTGTCGGCAGCAAAAAGAATGCATGAAATAATTCCGCAGATAGGCGTAGTGAACTGGGATTTCACAATTGATGAAGACGAAAATCCTGTTCTCATTGAAATAAACATTTCAGGTGGCAGCGTATGGCTTTCACAGATGGCTCATGGAAAAGGGGCTTTTGGCGAACATACTGCGGAAGTCTTACAATGGATGGCTCAGATGCGAAAATTGTCGTATCTTGAAAAACATAAGTATGCTTACGGAAAAATGAAATAATCAGATAGGTATGTGTTGTAGAGATTTCTAAGCAGTATTCTGGAAAACACTACACAATTCTCTTTAAAAAAGCAATCATCATAAACCGCAGACGGTGCAAAACTTAATTGAAAGGAAATGTTATAATGAAAATTACAGTTGCAGGAACAGGATATGTAGGACTTTCAAACGCTATTCTGCTTGCCCAGAATAATGATGTGTGGGCTGTAGACATTATTCCTGAAAAGGTTGATATGATAAATAACGGGAAGTCTCCTATTGTAGATAATGAAATTGAGGAGTATCTTCGCGAGAAACCTCTTAACCTTACCGCGACAACAGATGCACAGAAAGCATACTCAGATGCTGATTTTGTTATTGTGTCGACACCTACAAACTACGACCCTAAATTAAATTATTTTGATACGTCATCAGTTGAAAGTGTAATTGAGCTTGTAACAGAGATTAATCCTGACGCGATTATTGTTATAAAATCAACAGTACCTGTTGGTTATACCGAAAAAGTAAGAGAAAAATATAACTGTAACAATATCATTTTTTCACCTGAATTTTTACGGGAGGGAAAAGCACTTTACGATAATCTTTATCCCTCAAGAATAATAGTGGGATTTCCTAAAGAAAATAAAACTCTTGAAGAAAAGGCGAGTGTATTTGCATCACTTTTACAGCAGGGCGCAATCAAGGAAAATGTTCCGGTGCTTTTCACTAATCCCACAGAGGCGGAGGCTGTAAAACTTTTTGCTAACACTTATCTTGCTCTTCGGGTATCATTTTTTAATGAACTTGATACTTATGCAGAGGTAAGAGGTCTTGATACAAAACAGATTATCGAGGGTGTGGGTCTTGACCCAAGAATTGGCTCTCACTACAACAATCCATCTTTTGGTTACGGCGGATACTGTCTGCCAAAAGATACAAAGCAGCTTCTTGCAAATTTCAATGATGTACCAAACAATATTATCCGTGCGATTGTTGATGCAAACAGCACCAGAAAAGACTTTATTGCCGATAGAATTATAGAGAAAAATCCTAAAATTGTAGGAATATACCGTCTTACAATGAAAGCAAATTCTGATAATTTCCGACAAAGCTCAATTCAGGGTGTAATGAAAAGAGTTAAGGCGAAGGGTATAGAGGTTGTAGTTTATGAGCCCACACTTAAAGAAACACACTTCTTTAATTCAAGAGTTATTGAATCTCTTGAAGAGTTTAAAAGTATTTCTGATGTAATTATAGCTAATAGATATAATGAAGAAATTGCGGATGTTATTGATAAAGTTTATACACGGGACTTGTATTTCCGTGATTAAAGGAGATTGTTATGGCAGATTTTATAAAATATACAGGCAAAGAAAAAATACTTGTAACCGGTAGCGCAGGCTTTATAGGCTTCCACCTTTCTAAAAGGATTCTTGAGGAGGGCGGTGAGGTAATAGGGTTTGACAACCTTAACGACTATTATGATGTGAACCTTAAATATGCCCGCCTTGAAATTCTCAAAAAGTTTAAGAAATTCATATTTATAAAAGGAAATCTTGCAGATAAAGAGGCGGTGGACAACCTATTTATTACTTATAAACCGGATGTTGTTGTAAACCTTGCGGCTCAGGCAGGGGTAAGATATTCAATTGACAACCCCGGTAGCTATATTGAAAGCAACATTATAGGATTTTACAACATTCTTGAAGCTTGCAGGCATTACCCTGTGGCACATCTTTTGTATGCGTCAAGCTCATCTGTGTACGGCAATCAGAAAAAGACACCTTTTTCAACAAAAGACAATGTTGACCACCCTATAAGCCTTTATGCTGCAACAAAGAAGTCAAACGAGCTTATGGCATACACTTACAGTCATCTGTACGGTGTTCCTGCAACAGGACTTCGTTTCTTTACAGTGTATGGTCCTTACGGAAGACCCGATATGGCATACTTTTCATTCACTCAGAAAATTATGCGCGGTGAAACTATAAAGATATTCAATAACGGCGATATGTACCGTGACTTTACTTATGTTGACGATATTGTTCAGGGAATTATGAATATGCTTCTTAATCCTCCCAAGCCTGACGAAAACGGAGACTGTGCAAAGGTTTACAATATTGGTAACAACAACCCCGAAAAACTTATGTATTTTATCGAAACTCTTGAAAAGGCAATTGGCAAAGTGGCAGAAAAAGAGTATCTTCCAATGCAACCCGGTGATGTTTATCAGACATATGCCGATGTAACAGAATTGCAAAAAGATTTTGATTTTAAACCGTCAACATCAATAGAAGACGGGCTTAACAGATTCGCAAAATGGTATTTTGAATATTACGGAGAAAACTAATGAGCTTACTTTCATTACAGAATGTATCGAAAAGCTTTGGTGAAAGAGTGCTTTTCGAGAACGTTTCATTTAATGTTGAAAATAATACAAAGATGGGATTTATCGGGGCGAACGGAGTGGGGAAAACCACTCTTTTTCGCACTATTACGGGGGAAGAGGATTTTGACGGTGAAATCGTAAAATCGTCAGACATTAAAATTGGCGTAATGGAACAGACTCCTCCATCATCTGACAGCCTCACAGCGTATGACTACACGCTTGAGGTTTTTAACCGTTTATTTGAAATAGAAAAAGAGATGGAAGTGATACGCCTTACCCTTGAAAAAGGTGAGGGGGATTTGAGCCGTCTTATTAACCGCCAGGAAGCTCTTAATACAGAGTACATCCGTAACGACGGACTTACCTTTCGTAGCCGTACGAGGAGTATGCTCCTGGGACTCGGTTTTTTAGAAAGCGAGCTTAATCTTCCGATGAATTCGCTGTCGGGAGGACAAAAGACAAGGCTTTCTCTGGCAAGAACGCTTCTTTCGGAAGCGAATTTCCTGCTTCTTGACGAGCCTACAAACCACCTTGACATCGATTCGGTACGGTTTCTGGAGGATTTTCTCAGAAACTCCAATAAGGCATTTATTGTAATCAGCCATGACAGATATTTTCTTGATAAGGTTACAAATACTACAATAGAACTTGAAATGCGCAAAATCTCCCTTTATACAGGCTCATACTCTACTTTTGTGGAGAAGAAGGAGCAGGTAAGACTTGCGGCAGAGCGTAAGTATGAAAATACAATGGCTGAAATAAAGCGTATTGAGGGAATAATCGAACAGCAGAAGCGCTGGAACCGTGAAAGAAATATAAGAACTGCAGAACATAAGCAAAAAAGCATTGACCGTCTTGAAGAAACTCTCGAAAAACCCGAAGAGGACACATCAAAAATACGTTTCCGCTTTACTGCCGAAAGAAAAAGCGGTAACGATGTGCTTTTTGTAAAAGACCTTTCTATGAGATACGGGGACAAGGCACTTTTTGAAAATGTCAGCTTTGAAGTGAAGCGCGGGGAGAGGGTATTCCTTCTCGGACCTAACGGATGCGGAAAATCTACATTGTATAAAATGATAAAAGGCACCGTCCCTGCACCGAAAGACAGCGTGATTTTTGGAACTAATGTTGACTGTGCTTATTATGACCAGGACAGAAGTGACATTTCCGGAGGAAAAGATGTGGAGTCTGAATTGTGGGATGTATATCCCCGAATGGACAGGACGCAGGTAAGAAGTGCTCTTGCAGCATTCCTTTTTAAGGGTGATGATGTTTTTAAATCCACAAATACACTTTCAGGTGGCGAAAAGGCAAGACTTTCTCTTCTTGAGATAATGCTCACAGGGGCGAATTTTCTGCTGCTTGACGAGCCCACAAACCATCTTGATATACGCTCTAAGGAAGCGCTTGAGGCTGCAATCGAAAATTTTGAGGGAACAGTATTTATCATCAGCCATGACCGTTACCTGATAAATAAAATGGCGGACAAAATCCTTGCTTTTGAAAACGGAACGGTTAACTGCTACAATATGAATTACGACGATTATGTAAATAAAATTATGGCAAATGCAGCTGTTGAAGTTACCGAAACAAAACAGAAAAAAGAGCCCAACGATTATCAGAAACAGAAACAGCTTCAGAGTGAAAAACGCAAGCTGGAGGGTAAAATCAAACGTCTTGAAGATGCAATTTCCGCTTGTGAAGAAGAAATTGAAGAGCTTCACGATGCTATAAATAGTGCAGGCAGTGATTTTGAGAAAATCACTGAACTGAGTACCGTTCTTGAAGAAAAAGAAAAATCCCAGGAAGATATGATGACAGAGTGGGAGGAGCTTAATACGGAGCTGGAAAGCCTATGAAAATATTTATAGATGCAGACGGTTGTCCTGTGGTGAATGAGACAATTTCACTATGTAAGGAATTCAAAAAAGAATGTATTATAATCTGCGACACCTCGCATCAGATAGAGCGTGACGGTGCAACTACAATTACTGTGGAAAAAGGTGCCGACAGTGCAGATTTTCGTCTTGTGAATATGCTCGAAAAAGGCGATGTTGCGGTAACCCAGGACTATGCTCTTGCCGCAATGGGACTTTCAAGAGGGGCAAGGATTATAAATCAGAACGGACTTGAATACACCGACAAAAACATTGATTCCCTTTTAATGCAGCGGTTTGTTGCAAAAAAGGTGAGAAATGCAGGCGGACGGCTTAAAGGACCGTCAAAAAGAACAAAAGAGCAAACGGAAGCATTCTTAAGAACGCTTCGTAGAATATTGGAGGAAACAGTATGAAAGTAATTGCCGCTACAAAAAACAAAAATAAACTCCGTGAATTCGGAGAAATCCTCAAAGGCTTTGAGATTATAAGTCAGGAGGAAGCCGGTATAGATATAGATGTAGAAGAAACGGGAACTACCTTTGAGGAAAATTCCCTTCTTAAAGCAAAAGCTATTTACGAAATATCAGGTATACCTGCCATTGCTGACGACAGCGGTCTTTGCGTTGATGCACTTGGCGGTGAACCGGGGGTGTATTCTGCACGCTACGGCGGTGAAGGGTATGACGACGCAGGTCGCGTACAGCTTTTGTTAAAAAATATGAAGGATATCCCCGACGAAAAAAGAACTGCACGTTTCGTCTGTGCAATTACAATGGTAAGTGACGACGGAATAATTACTGCACGCGGCGAGTGTGAGGGCAGAATAAATCACGCCCCCGTCGGAGAAAACGGCTTCGGCTATGACCCCGTATTTTATATGGAAGAATACGATAAAACAACAGCCGAGATGACACCTGAAGAAAAAAATGCAGTAAGCCATCGCGGAAAAGCACTTCGTATTTTTGCAGAAAAATTGCATTGCTGATGCAATGCAGCTAAATTCGCTATGGCGAGCTAAATGTGCAAAAGCACGCTAAATTACTTCGTAGCTAAATTGACCTTCGGTCAGCTATGTGGCGAATTTAATTTAGCTGTTTTGAAAAAACAATTTAGCTATGAAGCGAAGCGGAATAATTTAGCTTTGAACAGCGTTCAAAATTTAGCTGAATATAATTGAACGGAAGTGAAAATATGGCAGAAAGTATAATGCTTGACAGAGCAAAAGATTTTGCAGTTGAAATCATAAACATGTGCAAAAATATTAAGGAAACGAAGCGGGAAAGCGTTTTAACAAATCAACTTATGCGCTCGGGAACTTCGATAGGTGCCAATATTCACGAATCAAAGTATGCGCAAAGTTCTGCGGATTTTATTTCTAAAATGTAAATTGCTCTGAAAGAATGTTATGAATCGGAGTATTGGCTGGAGCTTCTTAATAGGACAGGCTACATTAACAATGAGGAATATAAGGTTATAATAAATAACTGTGGACAAATCCGCAGAATGTTAATATCCTCTATAAACACCGTGAAGGAGAAACAATAATGAAAAGAAAATTATTTTTAACCACAATAATAACATTTGCATTAATTGTATTTGGTGCGGCATGTGCCTCTGCGGAAACGGAAGGGGATTTTACCTATACTGTTTCTGATGGTGAGGCTACAGTTACCGGGGGAAACATCTTTGATGGTGAGCTTATCATTCCCAACAGATTGGGCGGCTGTCCCGTGACAAGTATAGGAGAAAATGCATTTATAAACCGCAAAGAATTGACAAATGTGTATATCGGTAAAGGTGTAAAAAGTATTGGCAAAAATGCATTTTGTAATTGTACTAACTTGACAGATATAACTATTGGCGATGGCATAATAAGCATCGGTGATTATGCATTCAGGGGATGCTCCGCTTTAACAAGTATAACGTTGCCGGAAGGCTTAACAAGTATTGGTAGCTTTGCATTTTCGGAATGCTCAGGCTTGACAGGTATAACAATTCCGGAAAAAGTAACAGGAATAGGCAAATATGCATTTTTAAGTTGCATCGGGTTAAACGATATAAGTATTGGCAGCGGAGTAGAAAGCATCGGAAATTCTGCATTTGATAATTGTACGGGATTAACAAAGGTAGAAATCACGGATATAGCATCGTGGTGCGGTATAAAGTTTGAAAATGACACCGCTAATCCGCTAAACTATGCAAAAAAACTTTATATTGACGGTAAACCGGTTACTGAACTTGTTATACCGGAAGGCGTAACAAGTATAGGGGAAACTGCGTTTCCTTATTGCACCGGTTTGACAAGTGTGACCATCGGTAGTGATGTAACAAGCATCGGTGAAAACGCGTTTAAAAATTGCACGGACTTGACAAAGGTGGAAATAACAGATATAGCATCATGGTGCGCTATAGAGTTTGGAAATAGCTACGCCAATCCGATAAGATATGCAAAAAGCTTATATGTTGACGGCGAATTGATTGCCAAGCTGGTAGTGCCGGAAGGTGTGGAAAGCATCGGCAGTTTTGCATTCTATAATTGCGCCGGTTTGACTGACGTAACAATCGGTAGTGATGTCGCAAGCATCGGTGAAAACGCATTTAAAAATTGTACGAGCTTGACAAAGGTGGAAATAACAGATATAGCATCGTGGTGCTCTATAAAGTTTGAAAATGACGCCGCTAATCCGATACTATACGCAAATGCCTTATATGTTGACGGCGAACTGATTACCAAGCTGGTAGTGCCTGAGGAAGTAACGAACATCGGTGCGTATGCATTTTATAATTGTACCGGCTTGACTGATGTAACAATTGGCAGCGGAGTAACAGGCATCGGGGTGTACGCATTTTATTATTGCTCCAAATTAAAAAATGTAACTGTTGGAAGTGGAGTGACGACTATTCCCGCGGAGGCATTCAGTATATGTGTAAGTTTGGAATATGTATGTCTTCCGGCAGAACTGCTTTATATCGAGAGCGATGCGTTTAGTGTATGTGAAGAAATAAAAACTGTATTTTATGGAGGAAGTAAGTCGCAGTGGGAAAAAATTCAGATTGAAAGCGGAAACGAAACTCTTACAAATTCAAAAACTGTATTTGGTGTGGAAAATAAGACATACAGCTTTGTAACAAATTGCGATGCTTTTTTGCCTGATATTACGAATTATGCAGTTTTTGAAATGCCGACAGTTCAAAATGGTGATAAAACATTCCTTGGGTGGAATGAAAGTGCGGAATTTATAAGTGACCCAGTTTCATTCCCATACTACGGTGATGCGACAACCCTTTATGCGGAGTGGACAGACAGAAAGGGTACAGGCTTTGACGATGCATTTATCGTCAAGGAAAACAGAAAATATGCGGTTAATGATACTCAAGTAATAATGGAAGACAGGTATTTTGAATTCACGCCGTCCGCTACAAAAAAATATCGTTTATATACAATAGGCAGCAATGATACATACGGCTGGTTATATGACAGTAACCAGAAACAGTTGGAATTCAACAACGATTACGCAGCAGGACACAATTTCGGTATTATTTATGAACTTGTTGCAGGTCAGAAATATTATATTAGAACAGATGTTAATGGTGGTACGTGGGAATATTCATTTACTATTGAGGAAGCTGCAGATTACCATATAAATTCAATCTTTCTGACAGACAAATCGGGAAGCGCCCTTGAATCAATTCCCGCGGGAAGCTTTTTTGCATCGGTTTCATTTACAAACGATAACTCAAACGGGGACACAGTAATCGTACTTGGTCAATATTCTGAAAACAATGAATTCTGCGGACTTATGTATGTGAAAACGAAGGATGTGCCCGCAGGATCAACTATTGAACTGATGCTTCCCGTGGATAATACATCAGGCAACATAGCAAAGCTCAAGGCGTTTTGTTGGGAATCCTTTGCATCGCCTGCTCCAATGGGAAATACAGTAAGCTTCCCCAAAAATTAAAATAAAAAAGAGCCGTGACTTTCGTCACAGCCCTCTTTTATAAGTGAATGGTTAGCAAGCACCGCAACCGCAGCCGTTATTGCCGTTGTTGCCGCAAGCGCAGTTAAGAAGAAGCACAATGATGATTACCCAGATTATCCATTCGCAACCGCAGTTATTATTACCAAAGAACATAAATAAGCTCCTTTCAGATTTCAGTATCTATATCAAGTAGGTCGCCCTACAGTAATAAATTATGAAAGGCGTTAAAAAAATGTGATGCGTTTTTCGGTTATTTATGAGAAAAAGAGAAATAATAGGCATATAAAAAGCATATATTCGGAGCATGCAGCATTAAAATATGCTTGTTCCGGCTCAATTATGCTTAGAAAGAAAGGAAATTGTCTATGAAAAAACTTATATGCCTGCTTGCAGCAATAACCCTTATTTTCGCTGCATGCTCAAACAACAAAAAGGGTGACTCTGCTGAAAACGGAATCATTAACGACGGGGACGGTATAATTGACGAAAACCGTGACGATTCGATGAAAGATGATTCAATGGCTGAAGACAGCAAAGATGTCATTGACGATGTTAAAGACGGCGTAAATGATATGACAGACGGTGCTGCAGACGCCACCAAGGATGTTATCGACGGTACTGAAAATGCAGTGGATAAAATGACAGATAATAAATAAGAGGCATATCGCCTCTTACATAGGAAAGGAAGAATCCGGATGATTAAAAAAGAACTTAAAAGAGGAATAACCCTTTATATGATAAAAGATACAAAATTCAAAGGACAGCGTGCATATATGATGATACACCGCCCGCTTGATAAGGGAGAGGTTACACTCAACACGCTCCTTTCATCTGTTCTCAGAATGCAGAGTAAAAACTATCCGACGCTTACAAAACTTTCTGAAGCTCTTGAGGATCTCTACGGTGCGTCTCTTTTTTCTGTTGCAAGTAAGTACGGAGAAAGGCAGATTGTAAAAATCGGCGTGCAATCAGTAAGCGACAGCGCTCTCGGAAAGAAAGGTAATTTTAAAAAAACTATGGAACTGCTTTACGATGTAGCACTTTGTTCCGGTACCGGTGAAGGATTTTCAGACGACATAGTTTCTGTTGAGAAGAAAAACATAGCAGATGCTATCCTTGCACAGAAAAACGATAAACGAAGCTACAGTGTGCTTCGCCTCCAGGAAGAAATGTGTAAAGATGAACCCTACGGAATTAATCCCATGGGCTATATAGATGAACTTGAAAAAATTACTGTGGAAGAACTTTATGCTCACTATAAAAAAATACTTAAAGAAAGTAGAGTCGACATAATCTTTTCCGGAAATTTCGATGAGACAGAAGCGGAAACTGTCGCTATGCAGTTAGCGGAAGCTCTCGGTGAACGGAATCCCGAAACAATAAAGGAAGAAATCGTTTCAAAATCAGGGGATGTAAAGAGTATCACCGACAGAATGGATGTTACTCAGGGTAAACTCTGTATGGGTTTCAGATGCGGGGAGAATTCCTCGATGGATAACTACCCGGCAACCATTGTGTACAACTCTATTTTCGGCGGAAGTGCCGTAAGTAAGCTTTTTAACAATGTCCGCGAAAAGCTGAGCCTTTGCTACTATGTGGGCAGTTCTATCGACCGCCTCAAGGAAATTATGGTTGTCAGAAGTGGTGTTGAGTTTGAAAAGTTCGGAAAAGCATACGACGAAATCATGGCGCAGCAAACCGAAATGATAAATGGCAATTTTACTGATGAAGAGATTGATTTTGCAAAAAAACAGCTTGTTTCTGCTTATGAATCCAATCTTGACAGCATAAGTGCCATGGCAGAATACTATACAATGCAGATTCTCCTGGGTACCGATGTTTCAATAGAAGAAATGACAAAGAAAATAGAAAATGTAACAAAAGACGAAATCGTTCAGGCGGCAAAGGGTATGACGCTTGATACCGTTTATTATATAGATAAGGAGTGAGATTATGACTTTTACAAAAACACATTACGACACTCTTGACGAAACAATTCTCACCGCAACACACAAAAGCGGACTTAAGGTTATACTCATAAAAAAGCCAGGTTTTAAAAAGAGTTATGCTACATTCAGCACAAAGTACGGCTCAATCAATACAGAATTTGTAGTTCCCGGAGAAAATGAGACGACAAGAGTTATTGACGGCATTGCGCATTTCCTTGAACACAAGGTTTTCGAACAGCCTGACGGCACCAATGCTTTCAACGATTTTTCAAAGTATGGCGCAAGTGCCAATGCCTTCACAAGCTTTGGCGTAACAAATTACCTTTTCAGCTGTACTGAATATTTTTACGAAAATCTTGAAATACTTCTCAATTTCGTCCAGACTCCTTATTTCACAGAAGAAAATGTAGAAAAAGAAAAGGGAATTATTGCGCAGGAAATCAGAATGTATGAGGACGATGCAGAGCAAACCTGTATGTATAACTGCCTTGAGGCTATGTATGAAAAGCACCCTGTAAGAGTGAATATTGCAGGCTCTGTTGAAGAAATCATGAAAACTACACCAAAGCTTCTTTATAAATGCTATAACACTTTCTATCATCCGTCAAATATGGCGCTTATCTGCGTGGGCGACCTTGATGAAAATAAAATTTTCAGCTATGTTGAAAAATGTATAAAAACACAGGAGCCTCACGGAAAAATAACTCAGGTTTTCCCAAAAGAAAGCACAAAGGCTTTTAAAAGGCGCATAGAAGCTGAGTTTGACATTCCTGTTCCTATGTTTATGATAGGATTTAAGGATCCGTCCGTAGGAGGTACAAGTGATGAAATGCTTCGTCGTGAAACACTGACGAACTGTATCCTCAGAGTGCTTTTCGGGGCAAGCAGTCCCTTTTTCAAAAAGCTTTATGACAGTGGCGTTATAAACGGAACATTTTCCTCTTTTTATGAGTATGAGGACAGCTGCGGATATGCTGCGTTTTTTGGTGAATCTGAAAAAATCGAAGAACTTGAAAAAGAAATTTCTGAAACAATTCAAAAAGCATTGAGAGACGGAATTGACGAAGAAAGCTTTGAAAGAGCAAAAAAAGTTCTTTGCGGACAGTTTATGTCAATGCTTGACAGTGTGACAAACCTCGGCAACGATTATATGTTTGCATATCACAGAGGCATAAATCTTTTTGATTATGCTTCTATATGCGAAAGCCTTACCCTCGATATGGTAAAGGCACGCATAGAAGAATTATTCAGTGAGGAGCAGTGCAGTACTTCGATAGTATTGCCGAAAAAGAAAAATGGTAAATAACATTTCATTTCCAAAGCTGGGGCTCAGCTTTGACATAAATCAGGTGGCGATTGATCTGCCTTTTTTAGGCGGCGTACGCTGGTACGGGATTTTGATAGGACTAGGTATCCTGCTTGCTGTTATTTATTGTAGCTTTATTGCAAAAAAAGAGGGAGAAAGCAGCGACTCTGTAACAGATATCGTTTTGTGGGCACTTCCCGTATCGGTGATTTTTGCCCGTACATATTATGTAATTTTCCAGTGGGAAAATTATAAGGACAACCTTTCGGATATTTTTAAAATCTGGGAGGGTGGTATTGCAATCTATGGAGCAATTATCGGTGCAGTGCTGGTTGCATTTATCTATTGCAGAATAAAAAAACTCAGTGTTCTCAAAATGTTTGATATATGCTGTCTGGGTCTTTTAATTGGTCAGGCAATCGGCAGATGGGGAAACTTTGTCAATGCTGAGGCGTACGGTTATGCCTGCAGTCATTTCCTTGGTATGAGTATAAACGGAGGTGCTCCGGTGCATCCGACATTCCTTTATGAGTCAGTGTGGAATACTGTGGGATTTGTTATTCTTTCTATCCTTCAGAAGAAGAGACCTTTTTACGGGTTTACCTTCTTTTCATACATAGCGTGGTATGGTCTGGGCAGATTTTTTGTTGAAGGGCTCAGGACAGACAGCCTCTATCTCGGAAGTGTAAGAATTTCCCAAATAGTTGCCTTAATCTGTATAATTTTGGGAATATCAGGAAATTTGTATCTGGCTTACAAAAAAATAAAAAAATATCAGGATAAAAATTGAACGAAATTCCACTTTTTAACCCATTTGTAAATAAGAAACTATTGACTTATTACGTGAAACAATGTAAAATAAATTTGCAAACTGGGATTATTTTTGCAAAGGAGAGATATTATGAAAAAGATGAGAACAATTCTCGCGATGCTTCTTGTTTTTGTTATGGCTGTATCGTCTTTCACTGTTCTTGCAGATGAAGAAACAACAGTAACAGGAACAGTAGAAACAGAAGCTGAAACAGAGACTGAAGCAGAATCTGTTTCGAAACCTGCTTCAATAACCGGGTTCAAAGATATTGAACGCGGATCACTTGTTGAAGATGCTGTAAAGAAGCTTGTGAACTACAATGTTATTTCAGGTTACGAAGATGGCACATTCAAGCCTGATAACACAATTACAAGAGCAGAATTTGCTGCTGTTATTACAAGATTCAAGGGAATTGGAAGCAACCTTCCTGAAGATGCAGTTACAGGATTTTCAGACCTTGACAATGATTCTACCCGTGCATGGGCGCGTCCTTATGTACAGGCTGCAGTAGAAGCAGGAATTATCAAAGGTTTCGAGGATGGCACATTCAGAGCGGCAGACCCTGTTACTTATGAGCAGGCTGTTAAGATGATTGTTTGCGCAGTTGGTTATGAGCCTATCGCAATCAGCGAGTATAACAGACTTGTAGCAATCGGCACAACTACAGTTACATGGTCATCAGGTTATATAAGTGCAGCTATGAAAAACGGTATTACAAAAGGTGCTGTAGAAGCCAATGTTGAAAGCCCTGCAAAGAGAAGCACTGTTGCAATTCTTACATGTAATGCTTATGATGTTCCCGAACTTGAAGCTACAACAACCGAAGACGGTAAGACATCCTATAACAAGGGTGGCGGCTCTGTTGAAAGTGACAAGTACGATGAAAGAGAAAAGATTACAGGAACTCTGGTTGCTAACTATTACACATCACTTGACGGTGAAGATCCCGAACTTGAAGTTAATGAAATTAAAATCAAAGTTTCCGGTGATGATGTTGAGACATACGAGATTTCAAATTCTCTTATGGGCAGCATTAATCTGAATGAATTCATAGGTAAGAAGATTATTGCGTACTACGCAAAAGATGAGTATGCAATCGTAAGCCTTGATGAAGCAAACAATTCAATCGTTCAGATAGAAGAGTCGCAGGTTATCCGTCCTTTCGATGAAAACGAAATTTCTTATTATGAAGGAAGCAAGAAAAGAGATGTAAATGTAAATGATTATACTATCATTTACAATGGTAAAGTAGGATATATTGACGACCTTACTGAACTCGAGGATAGATTTACAAACGGTTACATTGAAGTAAACTCAACAACAGATGTTGTAAATATTACTTCATTTGATGTTATGGTTGTAAACAGCTATAGCAAAAATACCGGTAACGGTAGAATCTATCTTAAGTACAATGATGAATATAACGGAGAAGACTATTTTGAGTTTCCTTCAGGCTCTAAAAACAAACCTGAGATTTATGTAAACGGAACAAAGAAAGAGTTTGATTCACTGTCACTTTCTTCTTACAGTGTAATCAACTATTTTGAGTCTCCCGATGTCGGTGGTCCTATTCTCAGACAGATGTATGTAACAACCGGTGCAAAGAGCGGTAAAGTTACAGCAACAATGAACGAGGAAAGACTTGTTGAACTTAATAACGAAGAGTTTTACCTGACAAACGATTATTATGAATATGAAGACGGTGGCGGAAGCAACGATAAGAAAGCTCCTTTCGAAATGGGAGATAACTATTCTTACTATTTAGACTACACAGGTCAGATTGCAGCTATTAACTATAATGCTGCTGCACAGAGCAACCTTTTATTGGGTTACGTTTGTTATATAGAGGAAGATGTTATATCCATTATAAAGAAAGACGGCAACTATGTTGAGTACACTCTCAAAGATAAGGTTAAATTTGACGGTGAGAGCATCAAGGCAAATAAAGTAAAAGATGCCTTGGAGGATGTTGCTGAGTTAGAACTTATTGACAGCCTTGAACAGGAAGAATACTGTCAGCCCATTAAATATTCGCTTTCCAGCGGAGAAGTGAGCATTATTGATACAGTCGCAACAGATAAGGGCGGAAATAACGATATGTTCTGTGTGAATGAACTTTATACCGGTGATAAAGTTAAACCCACAACAACTTCTGTTAAGATAAACGGAAACACATATTCACTTTCAAGCTCTACTGTTATTATGTATGTTCCTGATGACAGAACAAGCGTGGAAGAATACGCTGTTATGACAGCTTCAAAAGCATTTGCAAGCACAACTGCAAAACAAATTGAAGTTTTCGGAGCTGATGTGGACAGTAAAGTAAAGGTTCCGAGTCTTATACTTGTATACGGACAGAATCCGTCTCATGTTATGACCGGTTCTTCACCCTGTATGGTTGTTACAAAAGGTCTTACCGGAGAAAAAATAACAGGCTTCATAGTTGGTGAAACAGAACCGACAAAGAGAACTGTTTCCGAATCCACATTCTATGTAGATACTGATATGGGTTGGGTTCGTGCAAGTGATGTTGAAGAGGGTGACCTTATCCGTCTTCTTGAAGGAAAAAATAAGGAAATTGTTGCAATAGAAATGATTTATGATGCAAGCGAAGGAGAGGAAAACCTCAATCTCGATTGTGAGGATATCGATGAAGAAAGCGATGGCCTTATGTTGCACGAGAAAGACGGAAATGACCTTTATGTTTACTATGCAATGGCATTTGAAAAGAATTCAGATGAAAATAAGATTTATGTTTCTACTTCATTTGGTGAAGGCGAAGATGCAAGTGATGATATGAATACTGTAAGTGTAAACAATTCAACAGCATATTATCACTTTGACGGAAGCGATCTTGAGTATAGCGACAGCATGGAAGTTGTTGAGACTGATGAAGAACCGATGGTTATTTATATCAGAAGCGGTTCAGCTACTGCAGCAGCTAAAATGTTCTATGTTCTCAAGTAATCAGAACTGAAATAAAACAAGCGGTTGGTTAATCCAACCGTTTGTTTTTTTCTTTACAGAAACTTATATTTGTGATAGAATAAGAATACAAACTTTTAAAGGGTGAGTAAAATGCAAAGACGCAAATCAAGACAAATCAGTGTAGGAAATGTAAAAATAGGTGCAGATGCACCGATTTCGGTACAGTCAATGTGTAATACTGATACCAGAGACATCGCATCAACTGTTGCGCAGATTAACAGACTCCACGATGCTGGGTGCGACATTGTGCGTCTTGCGGTGCTTGATATGGATGCAGCAAAAGCCTTTGCAGAAATAAAAAAGCAGGTTTCTCTTCCGATGGTGGCAGATATCCATTTTGATTATCGGCTTGCAATTGAGTGTGCAAAGGGCGGCGCGGATAAAATACGCATAAACCCCGGAAATATCGGCTCTCCGGACAGGGTAAAGGCTGTTGCGGACGAATGTGGTGCAAGAAACATTCCTATAAGAATAGGAGTCAATGGCGGATCTCTTGAAAAAGATATTCTTGCAAGGTTTGGCTCTCCCACGGCAGATGCCCTGTGTGAAAGTGCCCTTGGGCATATTAAATTGTTGGAAGACTGTGGGTTCTACGACATAGCTCTTTCTATAAAATCAAGTAATATTCAGACTATGTATTCAGCATACGAAAAAATTGCTGATATGATTGATTATCCGTTGCATATCGGTGTAACAGAAGCGGGTACAGAGTATGGAGGTGTGGTCAGAAACAGCATCGGCATAGGAGCACTGCTCCTTCGTGGAATAGGCGATACCTTGCGTGTATCTCTTACTGCAATTCCTGAAAAAGAAATTACTGCAGGCATAGAAATTCTTCGTGCATTAGGGCTTCGCACAGGGGCAAAGCTTGTGAGCTGTCCCACCTGCGGAAGATGCAGAGTTGATATGATTCCCGTAGCTGATGAGGTGTCAAGACGCCTTGCAAATGTTGAAAAAAATATTACCGTTGCAGTTATGGGATGTGCAGTAAATGGCCCCGGAGAGGCAAAAGAAGCAGATATAGGTATGGCATGCGGAATCGGAGAAGCACTGCTCTTTAAAAGAGGAGAGTCGCTCAGAAAAGTTCCGATAGAGCGTGCAGCAGATGAATTATTTAAAGAAATTGAGGATATGTGATGGAAAACTACACTTTAGAAACTACATTTCCAAATGCATACTGTCCGGAACAACTGCGTGACGCAACGGTGTCAAAAATCAATGCTGATGCGAAAAATCGCGCAGTAACGGTGTATATCACGCTTGATGCGGTTGTTGAAAGTAACATTATAGAGGAGTATTGCAAAACAGTTAAAAAAGAGTATGAACTCGATAATTTTGAGATTAAAGTTTCTTTTGACCTTGAAAATGCCGATGTTTGCACTTGCGCAAAGTTTTGCGTTGATAAGCTTGGAGAAGAAGAACCTTTTTATAAGGCTATATTTGATTGCTGTTACATAAACGAGAGTGATGGTAATGTTAAAATAACTTTGCGTCACGGAAACAAGGAATTACTTCAGGATGAGGGTATCGACAGAAAAATATCAGATTTAATGAGAAGAAACTTTAATGTGGAAGAAGTAGTAGTTTTTGACTGCGATGAAATGACGGTAGAAACTTATCTTGAGCCTATTAGTGCAGAAAAGGTTGAGACTCCGAAAAAAATAGTATCTGTCGCAGCGGAGGGGGCACTTGTAGGAAAAGCTTTTACACCTAATGATATTACAGAAATAAAAGATATCGACAGTTATTCCGGAAATTCTATGATATGTGGTGATGTTTTCGGAATAGATATCAGAGAAATTCCGAAAATCAAAAAAGCTCTTGTTACATTTTTTATAACAGACTACACGGGCTCAATCACAGCCAAGTGTTTTGTACCCATTCCGGCAGCTGACGAGGTTAAGGGAGCGCTTAAAAATGCAAAAACCGTTGCTCTGCGCGGAAAGGCGGAGATGGACGGATATTCTCACGAACTTACAATAATGGCAAGGGATATTATTCCTTACTCTTTGCCAAAAGAAAAAGATAATGCCGAGGTTAAAAGGGTTGAACTTCACGCTCATACCAAATCTTCTGCTATGGATGCTGTTGTAAGTGCCAAGGACCTTGTAAAGCAGGCAATGAAGTACGGTCACCCTGCTATAGCAATTACAGATCACGGTTGCGTGCAGGCTTTCCCCGAAGCATTCCACACAGCGGACGAAACCATAAAAATTCTTTATGGATGCGAGGGTTATCTTATAGAGGCGGGGGCTCCGCTTGCCCGAGAAACAAAAAGATATCATATAATTATATTTGCTCAGAATCTTATAGGACTTAAAAATCTCTATAAGCTTATCAGTGCATCAAATCTTGAGCATTTCTACCGTAGACCTCTTATTCCCAGAGATGTTCTGGATGCACACCGTGAAGGACTTATCTTAGGCTCTGCTTGTGAGGCAGGCGAGCTTTTCCGGGCAATGCTTAACGGAGCGAGCGATGATGAACTTGAGAGAATAGCTTCTTATTATGATTATCTTGAAGTTCAGCCAATCGGAAATAACGATTATCTTGTCCGTAACGGCACTGTTCCTGACCGCGAGGGCTTGTGTGAACTTAACCGTAGAATAATAAAACTAGCGGACAAAATGGGAAAGTTGGTTGTTGCAACGGGAGATGTGCATTTTCTTCGGAAACGTGATGAAATATTCAGAAGGATTCTGCAGGCAGGACAGGGTTATGATGATGCCGATATGCAGGCACCTCTTTATTTCAGAACAACTCAGGAAATGCTTGACGAGTTCAGCTATCTTCCTCCGGAAAAGGCATACGAGATAGTTGTCACGAATACAAATAAGGTAGCGGATATGATAGAAAATATACGCCCGGTACCCAAAGGTAATTTCCCTCCAAAAATTGAGGGTAGTGCAGAGGATATAGAACGCATCGCCCGTGAAACTGCGGAAAATCTTTACGGAAATCCGCTGCCACAGGAGGTAGAGGACAGACTTCAGAAAGAACTTAAAAGCGTTATAGGTAACGGGTATGCCGATTTGTACAATATAGCAAGACTGCTTGTTAAACACTCAAGGGAGGAAGGGTATGTTGTTGGTTCCCGAGGAAGTGTAGGTTCATCTTTCCTTGCGTACTGTGCACAGATTACAGAGGTTAACAGCCTGCCTCCCCACTATCGTTGCCCAAAATGCAAGCATACAGAATTTGTGTATGACGAGCGGTACGACTCGGGACACGATATGCCCGATGCTAACTGTCCTGAGTGCGGAAGTGCTTATGTGAAAGATGGGCATAACATTCCCTTTGAAACATTCCTTGGTTTTAAAGGAGACAAACAGCCTGATATTGACCTTAACTTCTCCGGTGAAAACCAGGCAAGTGCTCATAAATATACAGAAGAAATATTCGGTGAAGGTTATGTTTTTCGCGCGGGTACTGTGAGTACCGTTGCCGAAAAAACTGCATATGGATATGTTCGTAAATATTTTGAACAAAAGGGATTAAATATCCACAGTGCCGAGGTGGAACGACTTAAACAAGGTGTTATGAATGTAAAGACCACCACAGGTCAGCATCCCGGAGGTGTTATCGTTCTTCCCAAAGGTCATGATATTCATGAGTTTACGCCCATTCAGCACCCTGCGGAGAAAGCAGAAAGCGGAATTATAACTACTCACTTTGATTATCACAGCATTGACGAAAACCTGCTGAAGCTGGATATTCTCGGACATGATGACCCGACTATGATCCGTATGCTTCAGGACCTTACGGGAGTGGACCCGACACAAGTACCCCTTGATGACAAGGCGGTAATGAGTTTGTTCCTTAATACAGAAGCTCTGGGGGTAACGCCTGAGGATATCGGCAGTGAAACCGGTACATTTGCAGTGCCGGAGTTTGGTACAAAATTTGTAAGACAGATGCTGGTTGACACAAAACCGACATCACTGGGTGAGCTGATTCGTATTTCAGGTCTTTCTCACGGAACAGATGTGTGGACAAACAATGCGCAGCTTCTTGTACAGAACGGAACCTGTACACTGCGAAATGCAATTTGTTGCCGTGACGATATTATGATTTATCTGATTAACCGTGAACTTCCGCCGGAGCGAGCCTTCAAAATCATGGAGCAAGTGCGTAAGGGTAAAAAACTAAAGCCGGAGGATGAGGTTGAAATGCGGGAACATAATGTTCCGGAGTGGTACATAGAATCCTGCAACAAAATCCAGTATATGTTCCCCAGAGCTCACGCAGCGGCATACGTTACAATGTCTCTGAGAGTTGCATACTTTAAAGTGCATTATCCGGTGGCGTTTTACCAGTCATACTATACAGTTCGAGCGGACACCTTCGATTATGAAACAATGGCAACCGGCAGGGAAAATCTGCTGGTAAAGATGCGCGAACTGCAGGCTATGCCGGATCCGTCCGCCAGGGATAAAGCGACCCTTACTATTATGGAAGTGGTTAATGAAATGTACGCCCGCGGAATTGAATTTATGCCGGTAGATATATATATGTCTCATCCGACAAAGTATCTTGATATAGGCGGAAAAATATTGCCTGCTCTTAACAGTATTGCGGGACTTGGTGACAAGGCGGCACAGTCAATTGCCGACGCAAGAGAAAACGGAAGGTTTTTCTCAATAGATGATTTCAAGCAGCGGACAAGCGTCAGTGAAACTCACATTGAATTGTTTAAAAAATTCGGATGCTTTAATGGCATCCCTCAAAGTGCACAGGTAAGTTTGTTTGACTAAAAAGAAGCTGAGTAACAAAATTGACATCTCTTCCGTATTATAGTACAGAGGGGGTGCCTGATTGAAAAAAAGAAACTATTGTCGGCCGTGCGGTATATTTACCCTGGCGTACATAGCCGGGATTTTTACAGCACTGGTGCTTCCGGTTTGGCTGCTTGCCGTTATCGAGGGCGCCCTGGTAATAGTGCTGGGCTGCACGCTTATGAGAATGTAGAAAGGACGAAGTTATGAAAATTGTTGTTATGAAGCTACCGTCAATTCTGGCTGGCATTACAAAAGCTCTGTTTAAAATCAAAACAGAATAAAACGAAAGTATTCCGGAGAATAAAACATCCGGAATACTTTTTTTTAAAATTTGTTATAAAACAGTTGAAAAAAGTGCGAAAAAGATGTATAGTATAATAAAGGCAATTCTATAATTTGATGTAAGGAGAAATTCTAATGAAGAAGAGAATAATTGCGTTAGTTTTGGCTGTTCTTGCCACTGTTTCACTTGTTGCGTGTACAAGTGCATCAAAAAAGCTTGCTGTTAAAGAAACAAGAATTGATATGAAAGTTGGCGATAAGCATCAGGTAGAGCTTCTGAAGAATGTTGAAAATGTCAAGTGGGAAAGCAGAGATGAAGATATAGCAACAGTTTCTCAGAAGGGTGAGATAACAGCAGTTGCAGAGGGTATAACTGTTATTACGGCTATGACTGACGACAGCTATGTTCATATTGGTCTGGATATAGAAGGCGGCGGCGGTTATGTTGATAAAAACGGAAAACTTATAAGGGTTTTTGACGGTGATTCTGACATTACCGAGGTTGAAGTTGGTATAAAAGGTAGCTCTGCCAAGGGTGATGTTACAATAAAAGTAGGCGAAAAACAGACTCTGCGTGCTATAACAACACCGTCAGACTCAAAGGACGAAATAGTTTGGGTTTCAGACAATCCTTCAGTAGCTGCAGTTGATGAAAAAGGTGTACTCAAAGGAGTTTCTAAAGGAAAAACCGAGATTGTAGGGTATGCTCCTAACGGAGTAAACGGTACTATGATTGTCCGTGTAAAGTAAATTGGTAAAAATGCACAAAAACCCTTCTGCAAAATAATCGGTTTGACGAAGAAAATTTTTGTAAAACACTTGCAATATTTTGTTAACAAGCGTATAATTAGTGTTGTATAAAGACAATGAGGTGTTTTATACACTTTTTGTCGTCCAATTCGCATTAAATTAATTTAATATAATTATTATTAGAAGGAGGAAACTAAAATGAAGAAACTTATGAAGGCAGTTGCACTTGCTACAGTAATGTGCTTGCTCCTGTCTACAGCAGCTTTCGCTAATTATGGTGGAGCAACAGGTGAAAAGGCAACAAAGCTTATCGATGCTAACGTTATTAACGTTGGTGCTAACGAGCAGGTTGTTCTTCTCATCGTAGCAAAGGATGTTGCAGTTGCAGACGCTACAGAGGCTGATATCATGTATATCGACCAGAAGCAGGCTGATGCAGATGGTAAAGCAACATTCGAAGATATCGCTATTAAGGATGCTGAAACTGTAGTTGATATCTATGTTGGTAGCGCAGCTACAGACGGACCTCAGCTTATCGGTAACGATATCGATTTGACAGATGTTAAGGTTATCACACTTGCTACAGAGCTTGCTGGTGATGAAATCATCATGACTCATTCTGAGAGTGCAAATGGTAAGATGCCTGGATTCGGTGCAGCTATTACTGTTAACATTCCCGAAGGTCTTACAGTTGATAAGATGATTTGGGGCTTCAAGCTTTCTAACGAAAACGTCAGAAGATATTCTACAGCTCAGGACGTTGATCCTCACACAGCAGGTGCAGTTCAGTTTGCAGCAGCATTCAACATCGGCTACCTTGAGGAAAAGACTGTTGAAAGCGTAAGTGCTATTTTCCTTACAACTGACGGAAATGAACACTTCACAGATGAAGCTGATAAAGCTAATAAGAGAAACTAATTTTTCAGGAGGTAATGAATGATGAAATTTTATGTTAAACCCGAAATTGAAGCATTAGCTCTTGAAACTGTTGATGTAATTGAGACAAGTGCTAAGGTTGCTGCTGATGCTCTTGTTAACAACACAGGCGGTAAGGTTACTGCTGAAGTTGAAATTATCGAAGAGCAGATTGCTGAAATGTCAACTGACTGGCAGTGGTAATTTAATCAATTACATAATTATATTTAGAGCTAGCTTAAAGAGCACGGATTTATCCGTGCTCTTTTTCAGTTTGGATTTTGATAAGAAATTTATCGATAATAATTATTAAAATATAACTGATTAAAAACCACATAAAAGAGAATGGTATACATATTTGTCCCATAAAGTTCAGCGGAAGATTAGAATAATTCCACACATTAAGTTTAAGAATTATATTAAGAAATATTCCAAATAAAAGCTCTGTAACAGTTATCATAACACTGCATATAGCTGCACGCAAAATCCGTGAATTCCTGTATAGAAGTGTATTTATATAGTAAATTCCTATAAGACAAATTCCGCCGGCAATCCCCATTGAAGGATGAGTGTACCCTCTCCACAGAATTTCAAGTAAACAATATCCTATGGCACCAATTAAAAAAATAAAATAACAACGTTTATATACAGACATATAATCCTCTTCAAAAAAACAGACTTTATATATCAGTATTTGAGCTTTTTAATAAAAAAATACACTTCAGAGATTAACTGAAGTGTATTTTTTATTAAACAATATTCAACTAAAGTGAATGTTAGCGAATTGAATATGTGTGATATAAATGAAGAGGCAAACTTTAATAAATCGGGAACTTTTCGCAAAGTGCACAAACTTCTTCTGTAATCTTATCCTTGTTAGCTTCGAAATCTGTTGCAACAAGCTTCATCCATTTTGCAATCTTCTTCATTTCTTCTTCTTTGAATCCTCTTGAAGTTACTGCAGGAGCACCTACGCGGATACCGCTTGTAACAAAGGGGCTCTGCTTGTCATTGGGGATTGCATTTTTGTTAACAGTGATATGAACCTCATCAAGTCTCTTTTCCATTTCCTTTCCGGTGATGTCAAAGGGACAAAGGTCAATAAGCATAAGATGGTTGTCTGTATCATCAGAAACAACGTTGAAGCCTTCCTCTTTAAGTGCATCACAAAGAACCTTTGCATTCTTTATAATCTGCTTCTGATATTCCTTGAATTCATCAGTAAGAGCTTCACCAAATGCAACTGCTTTTGCTGCGATAATATGCATAAGAGGACCGCCCTGTGTTCCGGGGAACACTGCCTTGTCAATCTGTTTTGCATATTCTTCCTTACAAAGGATAAGACCGCCGCGGGGTCCGCGGAGTGTTTTGTGAGTTGTTGTTGTAACAACGTCGGCATAGGGAACAGGTGAGGGATGAAGGCCTGCAGCTACAAGACCTGCAATGTGTGCCATATCAACCATAAGGATAGCACCAACTTCATCTGCAACCTCTCTGAATTTAGCAAAGTCGATTGTTCTTGAATATGCACTTGCACCTGCTACGATAAGTTTGGGCTTACATTCAAGAGCGATTTCTCTCATTTTATCGTAATCAATAACGCCTGTTTCATCGTCAACCCCGTAAGGAACGATGTTGAAGTATTTACCGCTGATGTTAACGGGTGAACCGTGTGAAAGATGTCCACCGTGAGCAAGATTCATACCCATAACTGTGTCACCGGGCTGTAAGAATGCAAAGAACACTGCAAGGTTTGCATTAGCACCACTGTGGGGCTGAACGTTTGCGTGCTCTGCACCGAAGAGCTTCTTTGCTCTTTCAATAGCAAGTGTTTCAACTTCGTCTACATGTACACATCCACCGTAGTAACGCTTTCCGGGATAACCCTCAGCATATTTGTTTGTAAGTACTGTACCTGCAGCAAGAAGAACTGCCTTTGATACAATGTTTTCTGAAGCAATAAGTTCGATATTGTGCTGCTGGCGTGCAAGCTCTCTTCCGCAAGCGGCAGAAACTTCACTGTCGAAAGCAGCTAATTCGTCAAAAAAGTTCATTTGTATAACCTCCTACAATAATTTCCTAATTATATTATATAATAAAAGAAATGTTATTTCAATAGCTAAATAAAAAAACGCCGCAGAAATTTTCTGCGGCGTCCCTGCTTGAAAATTAATTATTTCATCATTGAAGCAACTTCATCAGCGAAGTTTTCTTCTTTCTTTTCAAGACCTTCGCCCTTTTCGAATCTTACATAGTTAACAAGCTTAACACCCTTTGATTCGAGATAGGCACCAACCTTAAAATCTCCGTTCTTAACGAATTCCTGCTGAAGAAGGCAGTTCTGTTCGTAGAACTTGTTAATTTTACCACCAAGCATCTTTTCAAGGATAGCGTCAGGCTTAGAAGCGTTCTTAGGATCTTCTTTCATCTGAGCGAGGATGATATTCTTTTCCTTCTCAAGGTCTTCTGCAGGAACTGTTTCCTGTGAAAGGTAGAGAGGATTGATAGCTGCAATCTGCATTGCTGCATCTCTTGCTGCTTCATAAGCATCAGCGTCATCAAGGCTACCTTCAGCCTGAACAAGAACACCGATTCTTCCGCCACCGTGTGTATATGTGCAAACATTACCTTCAACTCTTGCGAATCTTCTGAGGTTCATGTTTTCACCGATCTTTGCAATAAGTGCTGTAAGAGCATCTCCTACTGTGCCTTCTGCACCGTAAGCGAGAGCTTTAAGAGCGTCTACATCTGCAGGATTTTCTGCTGCAACGATTTCAGCAACCTTAGCAACAAAAGACTGGAACTCATCGTTCTTAGCAACAAAGTCTGTTTCTGAGTTAACTTCTACAAGTACACCGATTTTCTTATCGTCTGTAACGAATGCCTTAACAATACCTTCTGAAGCAATTCTGCTTGACTTCTTAGCTGCAGTAGCAAGACCCTTTTCACGGAGAAAGTCAACAGCCTTGTCCATATCACCGTTAGTCTCAGAAAGAGCCTTCTTACAGTCCATCATACCGCAACCGGTTTTTTCTCTTAATTCTTTAACGTCCTGAGCTGTAAAATTCATATCAGTAACTTCCCTTCTTATTCAAGTGTAATATCGATTTCGTCTTCCTCTTCAACTGATTCCTGCTTGCCTTCTCTGCCTTCGATAACAGCGTTAGCAATAGTTGAAACTACGAGCTTAACCGCACGGATAGCATCGTCATTGCCGGGGATAACATAGTCAACATCTTCGGGATCGCAGTTTGTATCAACGATAGCAACAATCGGGATATTAAGCTTCTTTGCTTCTGCGATAGCAATCTTTTCTTTTCTGGGGTCAACAATGAAAATAGCTGCGGGAGCCTTCTTCATTTCCTTGATACCGCCAAGGTACTTTTCAAGCTTTTCCATTTCACCGCGAAGGCCGATAACTTCCTTCTTGGGGAGAAGATCGAATGTGCCGTCCTCTTCCATCTTGTGAAGCTGAGCGAGTCTTTCGATTCTCTTCTTGATTGTCTTGAAGTTTGTAAGCATACCGCCGAGCCATCTTGCATCTACATAGTGCATACCTACGCGGATAGCTTCTTCCTTAATTGTTTCCTGAGCCTGCTTCTTTGTACCAACAAAGAGAATTTCACCACCGTCTGCTGCAACTGAACGAATGAATTCATAAGCATCCTCAATTTTCTTTACTGTTTTCTGAAGGTCGATGATGTAGATACCATTACGTTCTGTAAAGATATACTCCGCCATTTTAGGGTTCCATCTTCTTGTCTGGTGACCGAAGTGAACACCTGCCTCCAAAAGCTGCTTCATAGCAATAACTGACATGTTAAAACACCTCCGTTTATTTAGTTTTTTACCACCGAGCCCATGTCATAAGCTCCCGGCAGCACCTCCACCGCCATCAACATGTGCACCAACCCCTTATTTTCGGGGCACAGGGTACCATTCAGGCGATGTGCGTATTTTTGTGCCATATTATGATAACACAACAGGATGTGTAATGCAAGTGTTTTTTGCTAAAAATTTAAAAAAAGTATTAAAAAGTATTGACAAAATGAAAAAACGTGTGTATACTAAGTATTGTTGTAAAGCAAAAGCACTTTACAAATATGCGAAAAGAGGTGCAGCCGCAGGCGAAAATTATGGAAAAGAACCTTATATATACAGAAATGCTTGACATATACAAAGGCCTTCTCACTGATAAGCAGGCGGAAGCGATGGAATATTACTACGACAGAGATTATTCTCTCGGTGAAATTTCAGAAATTATGGACATATCCCGTCAGGGTGTGCGCGACTTTATAAAGCGCGGAGAGGCGGTTATGGATGAGATGGAGTCTAAGCTTCATCTAATAGGAACATTCCGCCGTATTGCGGAAATTGAGGAGTGCGTTTCCAGTATAAAAGCAGTAAATAAACAGTTTTCACAGAACAGAGAGATTGATTCTCTTTCTGATGAAATACTCAGTAAAATTCAGTTTATCGAGAACGGAGCAGAATAATGGCTTTTGAATCTTTAGGTGAAAAGCTTCAGCAAACTTTTAAAAAGCTCAGAGGTCAGGGCGTTGTAACCGAAAAAGATATAAAGGAAGCAATGCGTGAAGTGCGCTTTGCACTTTTGGAGGCCGATGTCGGATATAAAGTTGTAAAAGAATTTGAGAAGCGTGTTTTTGAGAAAGCAACCGGCAGTGAAGTGCTTGAAAGTCTCACAGCAGGTCAGCAGATAATTAAAATAGTTCGTGATGAACTTGTCTGGCTTATGGGCGGTGCACAGTCAAAGCTAGCAGTTGCGCCTAAAGCTCCGACAGTTTATATGCTTGTCGGTCTGCAGGGTGCAGGTAAGACCACAACAGCGGCAAAGCTTGGCGGAGTTCTTAAAAAGCAAGGCAAAAAACCTATGCTTGCAGGATGTGACGTTTACAGACCTGCAGCTATAAAGCAGCTTGAAGTTGTAGGTGAGCAGCTGGGACTTACAGTTTATGCAGATTACGATGAAAAAGACCCCGTTAAAATCGCAACAGATGCTGTTAAAAATTGTGACACATCGCGTTTTGACACAGTTATTATAGATACAGCCGGTCGTCTTCATATAGACGAGGCTTTGATGGATGAGCTTAAGAATATAAAGACAAGTGTTCATCCTACGGAAATTCTTCTTGTAGTTGACTCGATGACAGGACAGGATGCTGTAAATGTTGCAGCAAGCTTTGATGAACAGCTCGGAATTGACGGAATTATTCTTACAAAGCTTGACGGTGACACCCGAGGCGGTGCAGCACTCAGCGTAAGAGCAACGACCGGTAAAAATATCAAGTTTGTCGGTATGGGTGAAAAGCTTACAGACCTTGAGCCTTTTTATCCCGATCGTATGGCGTCAAGAATTCTCGGCATGGGCGATATGCTTTCACTTATTGATAAAGCTCAGGAAGCTTTTGATGAGAAAAAGGCAGAAGAGCTTGAAAAGAAAATCCGTGAACAGAAGTTTGACCTTAACGATTATCTTGATCAACTTCAGCAAATGAAGAAGATGGGCTCTCTTGAAAGTATTCTCGGTATGATACCCGGTATGGGTTCAAAGCTTAAAGGAGTCAGTCTTGATGATAAGCAGTTCACACGGACAGAGGCAATTGTTTGTTCTATGACAAAGGCGGAGAGAGAAAATCCCGAAATAATAAACGGTAGCCGAAGAAGAAGAATTGCGGCAGGATGCGGGCTTGGTGTACAGGATGTAAATCTGTTCCTTAAACAGTTCGCAGAAATGCAGAAAATGATGAAGATGTTTTCTGATCCGAAAAAGATGAAGAAAATGCGCTTCCCATTTAAGTTTTAGTTAATAACGAAAGTTATTATATATTATTTTAACATAATCTGTATTTTCGGAGGTGAAAAAAATGGCAGTAAAAATCAGACTCAGAAGAATGGGTGCGAAGAAGTCTCCTTACTACCGTGTAGTAGTAGCTGATTCTCGTTATCCCCGTGACGGTAGATTCATCGAAGAGATTGGTACTTACAATCCTCTTACAGAGCCCTCAACATTCACTGTAGACGGCGAAAAGGTTAAGCAGTGGATTGCTAACGGTGCTCAGCCTACTGACACAGTTAAGAGCCTTCTTAAGAAGAACGGCATAGTTGACTAAGAAAGGTTGATATCAGATGAAGGAACTTCTTGAGGTTATTGTTAAACCTCTTGTACAATTCCCCGACGAAGTCAACGTTACTTTGATTGAGCGTGAAGATGCTCAGCTCCTTGAACTCCGTGTCAACCCTTCCGATATGGGTAAGGTAATCGGCAAGCAGGGAAGAATTGCCAAGGCAATCAGAACTGTTATGCGTGCCGCATCAGGAAGAGACGGAAAAAAGGTTATCGTTGATATTATTGAATAAAAACAGTTTCCCGGATTTCGGGAAACTGTTTTTTTCTGCCTGATGCAAAAATAAATTAACTGTAAATAAAAAGTATTTAACTTGATTATAATGGAAATATTTTATATAATTGACCTATGAGGTGATTTTATGAAACAGGGCAAAAAGCCGGTTATAAAACTTGTTCTGCTTATTAGTGCATTGCTTATATGCTTCAATTACTGGAGTAACATAGAAAAAATTGCAGTCAGGATAATTGGAGCAGTGACTCCGTTGGTAGCAGGATTTTTTATGGCATATGTACTTAATATTTTGATGCATTTTTATGAGAGACACTATTTTTCAAAAAAAGCCGATAGCAAGGCAGTTGTAAAAACACGCAGACCGGTTTGTCTGTTGGCGGCAGTTCTTACTTTGGCGCTGATAGTGGCCGGTGTAATAGTTATTGTTGTACCGGAGCTTATTGCTTGTGTAAGATTGCTGATAAGCGATATTCCGCCTATTGTTGAAAAAGTATTCAACAGTGAAATCATAGCGGAAATTCTGCCGGAAAAATCGTTATCATCCCTTAAAGAAATTGACTGGCAGAAATATATAGGAGATGCTCTGAAAACTCTTACAAGCGGAATCGGAAATGTGACAATGGTAGTTGCATCCGCATTGAATTCTGTATTTTCAGTTGTGGTTACGGTTGTATTGGGATTTGTTTTTTCTGCATATTTTCTTTTGAACAAGGAAAAACTTCAAACTCATATCAAAAGATTTGCTTCTACTTATTTTTCTGAAAAAATAAGAGAAAAAATTTATCATATTGCAAAGCTGACGGATGAATGTTTTCACAACTATATAGTCGGACAGTGTGCCGAAGCTGTAATACTCGGAGTAATGTGCTTTTTCGGAATGTTATCACTCAGATTTCCGTATACCGGGATGATAAGTGTGCTTATCGGAATCACTGCACTTGTTCCGATAGCCGGTGCATATATAGGTGCGATAGTCGGTGCTATTATGATTCTGACAGTATCTCCGATAAAATCACTGCTCTTTTTGATTTTTATCGTGGTGCTTCAGCAAATTGAAGGCAATCTGGTATATCCGAAAGTAGTAGGAAAATCAGTGGGACTTCCGGCAGTGTATGTGCTTGCTGCAATCACAATAGGGGGAGGAATCGCAGGAATTGGCGGTATGCTCATAGGAGTACCGTTAATTGCTGTTATATACCGACTTGTGCGTGAGGATATCGTAAAAAAAGAACTTTCAGAAAAAGGAGAAAAAAAGATTGAAACCAAATGACAAAAACGATGCGGAAAAAATGCAGTTGAATAAAGAAATTTTTGAACAATTGCAGGACGCAGCTATACCTTATATGAAGCTTATGAGTTATTACAGATGTGCTATAATGGAAATTGAAACAAAGCTCAGAGTTCTGGACGAAGAATATTCGCTGGAGTTTGACCGCAATCCTATAAACAGCATAAAATCAAGGCTTAAATCTTTGCCGAGTATTAAAGAGAAGCTTGAAAGAAGAGGCCTGCCCAATGACATTCTTTCAATAGAAGAGAATCTCAACGATATTGCCGGCATAAGAGTAATATGCTCTTTTCCGGAGGATGTGTATGCGATTGCGGATGCTCTTTTGAAGCAGGATGATATAACATTGATAGAAATGAAGGATTATATAAAAAATCCTAAACCTAATGGGTATCGGAGCTTGCATATTATTGTTGCAATCCCTATTTTTCTTGCTCATGAAAAGCGGATTATGCGTGCTGAAATTCAGCTGAGAACCATAGCAATGGATTTCTGGGCAACGCTTGAGCATCAGCTCAGATATAAAAAAGATGTTGATTTTACAGAGGAAATGGCAGAGGAACTTTATAAATGCGCTCAAATGAGTGCGGAACTTGATTTGAAAATGGAGAATCTGAGAAAATCAGTTAATAAATGAAATCAGCGGAGTTTTCACTCCGCTGATTTTTAGCTTGAAAAGATTTGCGTAAATTTATTATATATCTGCAATGTCATCTATGCAAATATCAGCAATTTCACGAGCGTATTCTTTGTCATGTGAATGGCTGATAATTTTTAAAAGAGAACGATCTTTGTCACCTACAATCATTACCCAACCGTTTTCAAAATTAATTCTGACAGAATCCTCGGTTTGAGGAATTTCAGTTTTGCGAAGTGTATAAAGATGCTTGAAAGCCAGAGACTGATTTTCCCTGGGAAGGTCAATTTCTGTTGTAAATGTTTCTGCCGGTGGGATTTCAGACAAAAGTTCTTCAATTGTGAGAGTGTTTTCATGAAGTAAATCAAGCAAAATTATTATAGAGCCTACTGCATCAAATCGGAATACAAACTGGTACAAAAACATTTTGTTGTTGCTTTTTGAAAGCTCAGTCATAAGATGAGGCGGATTAAGACTTGTGCGGATGATTTTTGCCTTGTATTTTTTTGCAAGTGAATCTATATTATCGGGGCATGATTCCGGAACACAAATAATGGAAGAAGGGAAAATCTTCATTATGAGAAGAGATGTCATAACGCAGTAATCAAACTCCGAAAGTACATAACCGTCTTTTGCTATAAGAGTCAGTGTTTCACATCGGTAATCGCATATTGCTCCAAAGTCAAATTTACCTTCTGTCAATTTTTTGCCGAAGGCGTCTTTGTCGGATATATCTGTGAAAACAAAATTGCAGCGAAGGTCTTTAGCGGCACTCTTTAAAAGTTCTTTAGCCCATACAGACGGAGCGTGGATAAGGATATTCTTGCCAAGTGGCTTTCCGGATGTGGAATTTATAAGCCGTTTAAGGTAGTAAAGTTTGTATTCATACAAAAATTCCGGAGATGATATTTTTAACTGAGACCAGTTGCCTGCAGGCACATCTTTCATTATCTGACCAAGTTTTTCTGTGGTGCTTCTGTCAAGGTTGATTCCGTCAGAATTTATAATATCAAGCGTCGCAAAAGCAGGCAGTTTGTCCTGTCTTACAGACATTGAAACAGCACCGTCAAGTGCGTAAAATCTGACGGCACTTCTGGTTATTGGGAGGGGTTGCTCGCCCATATCATACGCTTTTCCTCCTCCTGATTGAATACCTGATACGAGTGCGTTTTTCAGCATAAGGCCGGCACCGTCATCTTCGCAGGAAACAGCAATTTTTTTGCCGATAAGATGCGTAAGCGTCCGCCCCAGTGCCACTGCAAATTCAGGAGAGAGCTCTCTGTTCAGAATTCCTTCGGCTTTTCCGGGGAAAAGTAAAGTATTGCGCGTTGTGTTTTCCCAGGTTATATTATTATTTATAACAGTGCCATCTTCGATGAATTTATCGGGCCATACATGGACAGATGTGCGTACTGTACAACGGTTTCCCAGCTTTGTGCCAAAGCCTACAACACTGCCTTCATATGCGGCACAGTCCTCTCCTATAAAACAGTTCTCTCCCAGAATAGCTCCACGCAAGGATACACCTTCAGAAATATATGTGTTGTCCATAACTATGCTGCGTTTTATATCAGAATGACAGTTCAGCGTGACATTTCTGAGAATCTGTGAATATGCCTCTACCCGAGCGCCCTTATTTACGAAACTGTCCTTCCCTATATATACGGGCGGCGTAATGATTGCGCCCTGCATAACGGTGGCACCGTCGTCTATCCATACAGAAGGAGCTTTTTCTTCACAAGGGAAGGGAAGTCTTATTTTTTTATCCATAAAATCACGGCAGCATTTCCTGTAACTGTCAAAATCTGAAATGTCCGCGATATAAGAGGAGGTTGTGTGGCAATATACGCTGTATTTGTTTTTCAGAAGCTTTTCGCATAAAACAGGAAGGCTTTTAACATCGTTAAGATTTGTCCCCTTTTTTATAACTGCAATTCCCATAAACGGAGTGCCGATAACCTGGGTAAAGTCGCAGAAAGGGTTATATGCTGACGCAAATCCGTCTTTGTCGGTGCAAAAAATTCCATAATGAAAAGTACGGGAGCAGTGACTCAACACTACGGTGGCATCGCTTCCGCTATGATTATGCACGGAGATGAGTTCTTCCAGATCAATATCGGTAATAATGCTGTCACTTATAAGAAGAAGGTCATCTTTTTCTATAAGTTGCGCAAGGCTTTCCGGGGGGTAAAATTCCACAGAAGTTTCAAGCAGAGAAAAGTGTTTTTTGATTTCATCTGTCAGATATGTTGACATAATGCCGATATTCTTTATATTGTAACGATATAGAATCTTTGTTGTATGCTCTATGACGGGACGTCCCATAACAGGAAGCATGCAATGCGGAACAGAGCATGTGACAGGGCGGAGCCTTGTCCCGTCTCCTGATGAAATTATAACTGCTTTCACTTAAAACACTCCTTAATCTGTAAAGATATTTCATTGTTGTCAATGGTTAGAAAAGCAACCTTACTGTAGTCTTGTATATTGTAGCTTCTGAGCTTTGACCGTAACCACTTTTCGTCATAGCCTGCTTTTGCGAGATTTGATTTTCTCAGTTTTCCGTCGGAGATAACGGCAAGGGAGTTATGTGTCTGCGGCGGAGACAGATTCAGGTCTCCACAGACCAAAGGGCGATTGGCTTCCTTTGGAATAATTGACATCTGCCCGTTTGTTTCAATAATGGCGCCGTCAATCTCGGAAATAGAACTGTAGCCGGAAAGTCGCAGTTGTTCCATTACATCATCAAAAGTTATACGGAGTCTCTTTAACTTTTTTTCGTCAAATTTTCCGTCTTTTATAATTTCTGTGGGAGTTCCTGTGATGATTTTCCGCAGAGTAACGCTTTTTAAAACCAGCATTGACAGTAAAAACTCAAGAAGCACCAGAGTAAATACCGGGATGATTCCGCGGAGTATGGGAATCCCGTCAGATTCTATAGGTATTGCTGCAACATCTGCAATCATCAGTGCAACAACAAGCTCCGAGGGCTGAAGCTCGCCAAGCTGCCTTTTTCCCATAAGCCTCAGTGCAACTACCACACACAGATAAAGAACAGAAGTTCTTATAAAAACGCTGAGCATTGAAAAACTCCTTTGATACAACTTTTTAAGTCGGAGGCCAAGCGGTCTTAGGAAGACAATGTCATAAATCAACTCCTTGGCTCACAGAACGACATGGCTACGATCCGACTTCAACTACCACACACAGATAAAGAACAGAAGTTCTTATAAAAACGCTGAGCATTGAAAAACTCCTTTGATACAACTTTT